>NZ_JBCNNP010000004.1:0-182079 GCF_039594315.1 Pantoea sp. | reverse complement strand
CGTTCAGACCCAGAGTAGAAGAGTCAATCTTCTTCAGGTCGATAGAGATGGTCTGGCCATCGTTCGCGCCAACCTGAATTTTCAGGGAGCCGTCTTTAGACAGTACGTTCACGCCGTTGAACTGAGTTTGACCAGATACGCGGTCGATTTCGTCCAGACGTGATTTAATTTCGTCCTGAATTGAGTCCAGGTCAGATTGGCTGTTAGTGCCGTTCTGAGACTGTACAGTCAGTTCACGAACACGTTGTAAGTTGTTGTTGATTTCAGACAGTGCGCCTTCAGTAGTCTGCGCAGCAGAGATACCGTCGTTGGCGTTACGAGCAGCCTGAGTCAAACCGGTGATGTTAGACTGGAAGCGGTTGGCAATTGCCTGACCTGCTGCGTCGTCTTTTGCGCTGTTGATGCGCAGACCAGATGACAGACGCTCAATAGAAGTAGAGAGCGCAGACTGGTTTTTGTTGATGTTGTTCTGTGTGATCAGCGAGAGGCTGTTGGTATTAATGACTTGGGCCATGATAAATATTCCTGTTAATCAAGTCTTTCGGTTAAGGTGTGGGCTTCAACCCGCCGGCTTCAGCGCCGTCAAAGTTGTTATCGTCTGCCCTTAAACAACCTTTAGATTTTTTTTAGTACCAGGTGAAAAATTTTCCCTTCAACCTGTCACGCTTATCTTTATCGCCCTACCCGCAGACTTCTTTAGCCACACTTGATGATTTTTTCTAGCGCCCGAATTGCCCTTCTCTATATGTCTTATTCGCTTTATTGGTGGCTGGTAAATAATTCTAAACTTTGCCCATAAAGAGCCGATAACCCGCGGTATTGATTCTCCGTGTCGACATAGAAAGGAAACAACATGACCACAATTTCTACCCTCGGTATCGGTTCAGGCCTCGATCTTAGTTCTATTCTGGATAGCTTAACGACCGCTGAAAAAGCGTCTCTGACGCCGATTTCTAATCAGCAGACGGCGTATACCGCAAAACTCAGCGCCTATGGCACCCTTTCCAGCGCATTAACCTCTTTCCAGACTGCCAATACCGCGTTAAACAGTGCCGACTTGTTCAGCGCCACCAGCGCCACTAGCAGTACCACAGCGTTTAGCGCCACCACTTCTGGCAGCCCAGTCGCCGGTAAATACACCGTTAGCGTGACGCAGCTGGCGCAGGCGCAAACCCTGACATCAGGCGTGCAAACCAGCAACACCACCGCGCTGGGCAGCTCCGATGCCAGCCGTACCATGACGATTAAATTGACCGATGGCACCAGCAAAGACATCACCCTGACCAGCGACCAAACGTCATTGACCGGTATGCGTGACGCGATTAACAGCGCCAACGCCGGTGTCAGCGCCAGTATCATCAAAACCGGTGACGGCGCGTATCGCTTGTCGCTGACCGCCTCTAAAACTGGTGAAGCCAATGCGGTTTCTTCGGTTACGGTAACAGGCGATGACACACTGCAAGGTATTGTCGGTTTTGATTCGACCAAGACCGATGCGGATAACCCGCTGGATGTGAGCGTTGCCGCGCAAGATGCGCAGTTGACGGTGAACAACGTGGCGATCACCAGCAGCACCAACACCATCAGTGATGCGCTGGAAGGGATTACGCTGAACCTGAATGATGTCACCAGCGGCAACCAAACGCTGAACATCACCCAGGACACCTCGAAAGCCACCACCGCAATTTCTAACTTTGTTGATGCCTACAACAATTTGCTGGATCAGTTCACCAGCCTGACTAAGTACACTGCAGTGGATGTCGGTTCAGACACGCAAGACTCCAGCAACGGCGCATTAGTCGGCGACAGCACGCTGCGTAGCATTCAGACCCAGATCAAGAGCATGCTGACTAACAGCTCCAGCTCATCCAGCTACAAAACCCTGGCGCAGATCGGCATTACATCCGATCCGACTACTGGTGAATTGACGCTGGATTCGGACAAGCTGAAAACCGAACTGACCAAAGATCCATCCGGCATCAAGCAGATGATTGTTGGCGATGGCAAAACCACCGGCATCACCACCACGCTGGCGACCAATCTGACCAGCTGGTTGTCATCAACCGGCAGCATTCAGTCAGCGAAAGACGGCGTGAGTAAAACGCTGAACAACCTGACGCAGCAGTACAACGACATGAACACGCGTATCAACGCGATGATTGCGCGTTACAAGACCCAGTTTACCCAACTCGACGTCACCATGAGCTCGTTGAACAGCACCAGCTCTTATCTCACTCAGCAGTTCGACAACATGACGTCGAGCAGCAGTTCTAAATAGTAAGGAGTGACCATGTACAGCGCTTCAGGCACCCAAGCCTACGCAAAAATTGGGGTGGAAAGTTCAGTGATGAGCGCCAACCAGCAGCAGCTGATTACGCTGTTGTTTGATGGCGCCATCAGCGCACTGGTCCGCGCCCGCCTGTTTATGCAGGACAACAATATCCAGGGAAAAGGTAACTCGATTTCCAAGGCCATTAACATCATCGAAGGCGGATTGAAACAAGGCCTCGATGAGCAATCAGGTGATGACCTCACTAACAACCTGTTAGGGCTGTATGCCTACATGGTTCGCCGTCTGGTACAGGCCAATCTGCGTAATGACGTCGAAGCCCTAGAAGAAGTTGAAGGTCTTCTGCGCAATATCGCTGATGCCTGGAAAGAAGTCGTACAACCTCAACACCTTCAGGACGCCGTTTAATGACTATTGCACCGCAACTGATCACCGTTTACCAACAGTTACTCGATCTCAGCCACGGAATGCTGCGTTTGGCAGCAGAAGGCGAATGGGATGATTTGATTACCAAGGAAGTGGATTACGTCAGTGCGGTGCAAAGGCTGGCACAAACAACCGAAGCTGCGGAACCGTCGCGCCAGTTGCAAGAACAGCTGCGCCCGGTATTGCGCCATATTCTCGATAATGAGAGTGAAGTCAAACGTCTGCTGCAACTGCGCATGGACGAATTGACACAGCTGGTCGGTCAATCATCGATGCAGAAATCGGTGATGAGCGCCTACGGCAAGCAAGGTAATGTGTTCTTGCCGCAGAATTAAGGTTGTTTAGCTGAATAAAAAACGGGTGAGAAGTCAGCTTCTCACCCGTTTTTGTTTTGGGATTGCCAGGTCACCCTAAATGGCGACCTGGGAAAATCACTTCTGCGTCGGCACTGAAACCGGCTGCATAATCTGCGGCTCGATGTCCTGAATCACCGCCTCATTCGGGCGCTTCGCCACTTCTTGCAACGCCTGCTGGCACTCAACGGTTGGGCGATCCACTTTACGCAGTTTTAACCCATCATAATGCAGCTCGCCATTCTCCAGCTCCAGCGGCATCACGCGCACCTGACGCGTCACGTTGACCCAATCATCACCCAAACGTGTCAGTTTTCCTGGTTTAGCAATCACGCGCTGCCACTGGCGGCAATCCAGCGTATCGCCCTGCGCACCGATAATCAGGCTGCCCATCGCTTGCTCGTTGATTAACTTGCTCTGCGGGCCGACGGTTTGCCAGTTGCCTTGCAGCTCCAGCGGGGCCGGGGTTTTCACCGCAGCTTCATAATTGCTGATCTGCGCACAACCGCTCAGCGCCATGGCGGCCAGTATCATCCACTTTTTCATTCTTAATCCCTACACTCGCGTCAATGGCGGCTACGTTATAATTTTTCCAGTGAGTTACGCAAGGTACAGCGCGTTTTTTGCCGCTCCCCGCCGGATAAAACCCTCAAGCCACCCGCTTCTACGCCGATAACTCTTCTGGAGTTAAAAGAACCTGCAATAACAATAATTACCGACACTACACTCACCTTCGTTACGGAGAACACCGTTATGCGATTGACCCTTCGCGCGCGTCTGACATCGATCGTCAGCCTGTTGTGCATTTTACTGATTGTTGCCGCCATCTGGGGAATCATTGGATTGCGCGCTGCCGACCAACGGGCGCAAAACGCCTATCAAAATGAACTGTTACCGCTGCAATACTCTTCCCGCCTGTACCGCATGGTGCAGGAGCAATCGTCTACTCTGTTTGATGCGCTGCGCTACTGGACGGACAGCAGCGAAGTAGAAAAACGTTTGGCGCGTATGGCGCAATACGGCGAGCAGATCGCGAAAGATCGCCACACCTGGCAACAGCTGTCGTTCGATGCGCAAACCAAACCATTAAGCCAGCAATTCATCACCCATCTTGATAGCTGGCAAAGCGCATTAAAAGAAGCCGGTGACCTGCTGAAAAGCGGCAATCCTTCGGCGGCGCTGGTGGTGATTGAAACCCGTCTGCGCAGTGGCAGCCAGTTGCTGCAACAGGATATCGATCAGCTGGATGCGCTGATGCGTCAGCATGCGGAACTCACCTATCAACAGAGCAACAGCGATTACCAATTGGCGCGCAATAGCCTGATTGTGATTCTGCTCGGCGGCTTGAGCGTGGCGTTGATTGCCGGTTGGCTGCTGATTCGATCGATTAACCGTTCAATTGGGCAAGCGCGTGAATTGGCCGAATCGATCGCCGCCGGTGAATTGAATCATGACATCGGCGCAGTATCGCGTGATGAGATGGGCGAACTGATGCAATCGCTGCTGCGTATGGATGTGCGTCTGGCGGAGATCGTACGGGATGTCGGCGAAAGCGCCAGCGCGTTGAGCGATGCCGCGCGTCAAATGGCGGACGGCAATGACGATCTCTCCGAACGTACCCATTCGCAGGCCAGCTCGCTGGAGCAAACCGCCGCCAGCATGGAGCAGATGACCGCCACGGTGAAACACAATGCCGATAACGCCGCGCAGGCCAACGAACTCGCCACCGATGTACGCCAACAGGCGGAACGTGGCAGCAGCGTGCTGCGTGATGCGGTGAGCGCGATGGAGGAGATCGAATCGTCCAGCAAGCGTATCGCCGACATTAACCGGGTGATTGATGAGATCGCTTTCCAGACCAACCTGCTGGCGCTGAATGCCGCAGTTGAGGCCGCACGCGCAGGCGAACAAGGCCGCGGATTTGCCGTCGTCGCCTCTGAAGTGCGTCAACTGGCGCAACGTTCGGCGGGTGCCGCGCATGAGATCAAAGCGTTGATCGATGCCAGCGTTGGCAAAGTGGAAGCCGGCAGCGCGCTGGTACAACGTTCTGGCGCGATGTTGAATGACATCAATCACGGCGTGGCGCGCGTGGTGGATATCGTCGGTGAAATCGCCATCGCCAGCCGCCAGCAATCCAGCGGCATTGAGCAGGTCAACACCGCGGTGATCCAGATGGATGGCGCTACCCAGCAGAACGCCTCGCTGGTGCAGGAAGCCAGCGCCGCCAGCCAGACCGTCAGCGAACATGCCGGATTGCTGGTCGAGAAGATGTCCTTCTTCCGCCTGCAAGCACGCTAAGGAGCGATGATGCGAAAACTTCTCGCTTTGTTTGCCGCCCTGCCGCTGCTGAGCCAGGCGGCGACCACGCTGAATATTGCTACCATCGCCAATGGCGATATGACCATCATGCAGCAGCTGTCGTCGCGCTATGAACAAGAACATCCCGACATCAAGCTGCAATGGCATGTTATGGACGACGGCGCGCTGCGACAAGCGGTGCTGTCGGCGATGAACAGCGGCCAAGCGCAGTTCGATGTCATTACCGTCGGTACTTATGAAGCGCCACTGTGGGGCGAAAAAGGTTGGCTGGCTCCGCTAAATAAGCTGCCTGCCGATTACGATAGCGATGATCTGATCGCGCCGGTGCGCAAAGCGCTGTCGTGGCACAACACGCTGTACGCGCTGCCGTTCTACGGTGAAAGCAGCATGACCTATTACCGCAAAGATCTGTTCGCCGAGAAAGGCTTAACCATGCCCGCCGATCCCGACTGGACCGATATCAAAAACTTTGCTGCCAAACTCACCGATCCGCAGAAAGGCATTTATGGATTATGCCTGCGCGGACAGCCGGGCTGGGGCGATAACGTGGCGTTTCTCACCACTATGGCGAATGCCTATGGTGCGCAATGGTTTGATGAGAACTGGCAACCGACATTGAACTCACCGGAATGGCGTGAAGCGCTGGGCGATTATTTGCAGGTGGTGAAGCAGGATGGGCCGCCGGATACGGTGAAAAACAGTTTCGGCCAGATTCTGCGTCTCACCGCCCAAGGTAAATGCGCGATGTGGATCGACAGCACCGTCGCCGCCGGTTTGCTGGTGAATCCGCAAATTTCCATGGTGGCGGATAAGCTGGCATTCGCGCCTGCACCGGGCGGCATCACGCGTAACGGCTCGAATTGGTTGTGGTCATGGGCGCTGGCAGTGCCAGCCAACACGCCGAATCGCGAGGCGGCAACCGCCTTTATTAGCTGGGCGACGTCAAAGCAGTACATCCAGCAAGTGGCAGATACCGTTGGCTGGGGCGCGGTGCCGCCGGGCAGTCGCAACTCCACTTATCAGCAGGCCAGTTATCAGCGTTTAGCGCCGTATGCCGCGCAGGTACGCGCTGCGATTGATTCCGCCACCGTTGAGCAGCCGACGCTCAATCCGGTGCCGTATCAGGGCGTGCAGTACGTCAGCATTCCGGGATTTGATCAGATGGGTAACGCCGTTGGGCAGAATCTGGCCGATATGCTGAGCGGCAAGCTGACGCTGGATGAAACGCTGGCGAAGAATCAGCAGGACGTTGCACGGATTTATCAGCAGTTGCATTGATCGGACGTTTCGTAAGGTGCGTATTCTCGCGCACCTTACATCCCTTGTAGGGTCGCCATTTATGATGACCGAACGTATGCGATCCTGACAACATGGGCAACGCACGTTACACTAGCGCGCAAGTTGATATGCAGGAATCCCGAATGAAAACCCCAGAAGAGTATTACGCTCAGGCGCGCACCATGTTCTTTGCCGCGCACCCCGATTTCCAGGCGGCTTTAGATGAACTCACCGAGAGTGATGCGCGCCAGGCCAACTTATCGTTGAACGAATTGCGCGCGTGGCACGCGGAACGCATTTACGCCGCGTTTCTGCGCCAGAAGAAGTTAGATGGCATGTTGTTTTCCATTCAGCTAGCGGAACCCGATAAAGCCGTTGCAGCCGATGCCATTGAAAAATATCTAAAATCTCATGCGGAAGCGTTGGGGATGACGTGGGAAGAGTTCTGCATTAAGAATGAACTCTGAGGACTGCGGTACTGAAAATGTATCGAGGATACAGCTCCAACCACACAAATTGACCACGAAAAAGTTGTACAAGTTCGCTCAAGTTGTATAACTTAACCCTCACGACGTAAGTCGTAGATTGTCCTTGAACGAATGGTGCTGTTGCACCGCCTCTGGAAGTGTTGCTGGATTTCACTTCCAGAGGTAATATTTTTCACCCTTCCCGCTCGATCCCCTTCACTTCGATATAACTGGCCACTGCCAACAGGCGATTAATGTGCGTCAGCAGCAGATCGACATCCGACTGCAAAAATTCCTGCGATGCGCGCGACGCCGTAACAATCGCATCCTGCACCGTGTCAGTAATGGTTAGCGAATTATCCTCTTTGGCCTGAATCAGCAGTGCCGCAATCAGCAACGACTGCGCTTCAACCTGCGCCACCAACTCTTTTGCTTCCACATCCATTTTTGCCATTTTCAGCAATATATCGATAACCAGTTGGCGCATAGGTTTACCCCTGTATTTATTTACAGTATCATGCCGCACCCGATCCGTTGAATGGAATGCGTTGATGTTTGTGGAGTTGATTTACGATAAGCGCAATGTGGCCGGATTACCGGGCGCACGCGAAATGATTTTGCAGGAGTTGGAAAAGCGTGTACAGCGGGTGTTTCCCGATATTGAGGTACGCGTCAAACCGATGGAGCGGAATGCGATTGATACCGATATGAGTAAGAACGACAAAGCGACGATTGCGCGGATTGTGGAAGAGATGTTCGATGAAGCGGAAATGTGGCTGGTGGCCGATTAAGCCACCAGCGCGTTGCAGAATTAGCTTTCCTGCTCGGCATGATTGACGGCGATTTCCAGATCCTGAATCGCCTGATCAATATCATCTAATAGTTTGCCCTGCTTGTTGAGCAGCACATCAAAACGCTCTGCGTTCTCTTTGTCTTTATACTCACCCGCATCAAACGCCAGCCAGTGGCTGGAAAGCGTCTCGGTATTGGTCTGCGCATAGTGGCGCATCTCTTTAAGCTGGGAGGTGACATCACGCAAGTAGTCAGTTTTGCTTTTTACAGTTTCTGTATCACTCATGCTATCTTCCTTTTCGCTTAATAAGCCAGTTTAAATAACGCTTGAATGATTAAAGGTAGTACAAAATAGCGAAGCCGCCTTAGGAATAATCGGAAGTAGCGATTTACGGTTAACAGGGAACATCCTTATCCCCTTGGCGAGTGATGATGCATTACAGATACTTCCTCGCCAGTGCAATCAGTTCATCTTTGGCTGCATCACCTAACTTCAGTACGCCTTGCTCAACAAAGCTAAACGCCTGAGAAAAGTCTTTCACCCCTCCTGAAATGTCCTGATTGACTGCATTAACCGCTGACGCAGCCGTCGGCACCGCATCGGCTGCCACTGGCGTCGCCACGTCAGCGGGTGCAGCCACAGCCGCGGTTGATGCTGCTGGTGCTGCCGCAGTGGCTGGCGCGGTTGTGGTGGCGTTAGACGCCGCGATTTCATTGGCAAAATCCTCAGCCGGTGATGAGGCTACCGGTGTAGTTGCCACGTTGGTGGTGCTTGGGTCGATAACAGTTTGATCGCTCATAACGTTCTCCTTCTTACTCAATAAAGACCACAGTCGTTGAAGCGTGGCTGCGATCCGCTGGGTCATGCTCATGTTGCCCTCCTTACCGCTTGGGTTGAGATGGCGATTTCTCTCCCTCTGCCGCTGGCGCATTGCCTGCCGGATTGCTGGCAGCGCGCTTGGGTAATCCATCGAGTTTGTTTTGCAATGTCACCAGTTGCTGAGTCAGTTCGGCGACGCGCGCTTCACGTCTCTCGGATATCGTCCGATATTGTTGGCGGATATCCTCGACGCGCCGGTTGGCGTTATTACTGACAAACAAAAACAGCACCGTCATTGCCACGCACATCAGTGACAACATCAGCAGGAAGCCGCCGAGGAACAGTTGTCGCCGATGGTTTTTTACAACGTATTCACTATTTATCTGCGTCATCACGACTCTCCTCCAGAGTGGAAATCAGTTGGTTGACCTGATTACGAAACTTCTCGCTGTGATCGGATTCTGTGGTGGCCAGCAAAATGCTCAGCGCGTTTTTGATCAGCCGCAGATCGGTTTCCAGCGATGAAATGCGCCGCAGGTTTTTATCATGACGGATGCGTAACTCATTGTTCTCCTTACGCATCAGCTCATGCCCCTCTTTCAGCAGCATCACCTGCTCCTTGTAGCTGGTAATGATTTCACCGCCGGCCCGATTGCTGGTCACAATCGCGGCGATGCCCGCCATCAACGGTTTCCAGAACACAGCTGCTGCGCCGCCGCCAAGCAGCAACGCACCGACGCTGGTGACTAAACTCCCTTCCATGCTGCACCTCCAGGTTAAAAGGTTGTGTTCCAGAAGCACGCTGACCCTCTATCCTGTTATGTGGCCAGCGCCCAAATTTAAGTTTACTTTAATTAATGAATTTAAGTATACTTAAGTCAATCTTTGAGGAGATGTCAAGATGATGAAAAAAGAATCTTCCGGTGAGCGCATCCGCTCACGCCGTAAAGCGCTGCAATTGACTCAGCAAGCGTTGGCAAAAGGTATTGGCGTGTCGCATGTGGCTGTATCGCAATGGGAAAAAGAGGAAACTGTGCCACGCGGTGAGAACCTGTTACGGCTAGCTGAATGGCTGCAATGTACTGCGGCATGGATTATTGATGGCGATGGCGAGGTATTTACGGCCGCAACACGTGCAGCACCGGTTGCGACGGTGCCATTGATAAGTTTGGCGCAAGCATCGGCGTGGTTAAGTGAGCAACGTCTGTTGCTGCAACAACAGGCAACCCGTTTTCTCTACAGCGACAGCCCACTCAGCGAAGCGGCATTGGCGATCACGGTGGAGGATCAGGCGATGCTTCCGGATTATCGCGCTGGCGATGTTTTGATTTTTGATCCTCAGCTGCAACCCCAACCAGGTGACGTGGTTTTGGCATTACATGCAGGCGTGGCGCTGGTACGCATTTATCGGCTGCAAAATCAGCATAATGATGAGCAACACTTTTCGTTACGGCCGCTCAATGATGATTTTCCTCAGTTGCATTCGGCGCAAACGGGATTGGAAATAATAGGCACGCTAATGGAATTACGTCGATATCGCACCCATTAGCGCTGCGCTTAACCTGTTATTTTAAAAAAAGTTTATGCAAAGTGCGTGAAGCGCTGGCACATCCCGGCGGCGGCCTGCTAATGTACCGGCAAAATTAAAAAACTGCCGGACAATCGCTATGCTCACCACCATCCTTTATCGCAGCCATTTGCATGACCATGTGCCGATCAAAACGCTGGAAGATATGGTTGCTAAAGCCAATAACAAAAACAGTTCTTCCGATGTCACCGGCATCTTACTGTTTGATGGCCTGCATTTTTTCCAACTGCTGGAAGGGCCACGTGATGCGGTTCAGGGAATTTATGACCGCATCTGCCAGGATGCACGTCATCACAATCTGGTAGAACTGATGCACGACTTCGCACCAGCACGCCGTTTTGGCAAAGTCGGTATGGAGCTGTTTGACCTGCGTGAACATGACAAAGACACCGTGCTGCAAGCGGTGTTGGATAAAGGCACTTCGCGTTATCAGCTCACTTACAAAGATCGCGCATTGCAGTTCCTGCGCACCTTCGTGGTGGCGCGTGACAAAGAGAACTACTTTGAAATCCCGCCAGCCAACATGTGGGAATTTCTTGCTGAAGAAGCGGACGTCACTATTCAGCCGGACAGCACGCAAGATTGCAGTTTTGCTTTCCAGCCGATCATTGATCCTTTCGCGCGCCGCGTGACGTCTTTTGAAGCGCTGATTCGTACGCCAGAAGGTGGATCACCGGAAGCCTATTTTTCGGCGTTTAGCGGCGATGAAATTTATCTGGCGGATATCCAATCTAAACGTCAGGCATTCAAGCTGGCACGTGAATTGGGCATCGGCGATCAGCGTTTGTCGATCAATCTGCTACCGATGTCGTTGGTCACCGTGCCGAATGCGGTGGATATCCTGCTGCAAGAAATCGCCGCTAATGGTTTGATTCCGCAACAGGTGATTGTTGAAGTCACGGAAAACGAAATCATTTCGCGCACCGATGAATTTGCTGCAGAAGTGAGAAAACTGAAAGCGGCGGGCATCAGTTTGGCGCTGGATGATTTTGGTGCGGGCTTTGCCGGTTTGTCGCTGCTTTCAACCTTCCAGCCGGACAAAATTAAGATTGATCGGCAGATCATTCGTGATGTGCACAAAAGCGGTCCGAAACAGGCTATCATGCACGCCATCATCAAATGCTGCGCATCGTTGGAAATCGCGGTGATTGCCGAAGGTGTCGAGCAAGCCGAAGAGTGGATGTGGTTAGAGGCGGCAGGTATTAGTCAGTTCCAAGGCTACTTATTTGCGCATCCGTTATTGAATGGCTTCCCGGCAGTCGCATGGCCGGAAATTAAGTAAGCGTTTCGGTGCGCATTAATGCGCACCCTACGAAAAACGCGCTAATCCTTTGTAGGGTCGAAATTTATGGTGACCCATCCCTGTCAGCCTCTTGTTTGCCATTCAACATCGACTAAGTAAACCTATTTTTGACATGTTAACCAATGAAGTTTACATTGAAAAAAATGGTTTACATGGTGTCTTGCGATGACAAAAATAGTGGAGCAGATCAAAAGCTATGTGGAAGACGCGGTGGGCCTCAAAGCGTCGACTCGCAAATTAGCCGCACTTCCGCTGCCTTTCTTTATTGAAGACATGTATCAACTGATCGGTATGCGGTTAACGCTTACGGAGCAACATATCTTTGATGTGTTGTTAATTGTGCAGAAAGAAGAGGCCTATCCCGGCATTGTGGCGCTGCGCAAACATCTTAATCAAATTCATAAGGTGACAAATGAGCCGCTGGTGTATGTAAACCACGCTTTGTCTGCCGCCGATCGTAAAAGCTTGGTAACGCATCATATCAATTTCATCCAACCGCATACGCAACTCTTCATTCCGGAACTGGCTCTGGATATCCGGGAAGCTTACCGCCAACATCGCATCAGCAAAGAGTTCGACACGCTATTCCCCGCCACACAGGCAGTGTTAATTGCTTGTCTGAATCGGAGCTGGTCGTTAAGCCAAGCCTATACCTCATCACAACTGGCACAAGGCGTTGATTATAGCCGTGTGACACTGTCAAAGGTGATTGATCAGATGCTGGCGCTCGATATCCTTACTCGCGGAGAAAAAGCGCGCACTTACCATTTCACCGCCTCGAAAAAAGATGTTTACGAAAAAATCTTGCCTTTGATGCGCTCGCCGGTCAAACGCGCTGTCGCTATCAATATAACGTTAACAACTGGTGAGGATATTTTTTGGGCAGGAGAAACGGCGTTGGCGCAATACAGTTTGCTGGTAGAGCCGGTGAAGCCAATATATGGCATGACACAAGAGTGTTTTTCTAACATGCTCAAACAAAACGAGTTGCGCGAAACAGAATCTATTGATGAAACGCGGGCGATGGTGGAATTGTGGACTTATCCAAATCCCATCAAAGAGAAACAAATTGCAGATCCACTTTCGCTATTCCTAAGCCTTAAAGATAACAAGGATGAGCGAATCCAAATTGCTCTGGATGAAATGATGGGAGAAATGGCATGGTTGAAATAAAAGGATTACAGCGATTTGCTGAGCATTTCAAAGATTGGCAACAGCATTACGTGCTGATTGGCGGGGTTGCTTCAAGCCTGTCAATGGAAGAAGCGGGTTTGGATTTCCGGGCTACTAAGGATTTAGATATTGTACTGGTGATTGAGATGTTATCACCTGCATTCGCGGCGCACTTTTGGCATTTCATTCAGGAAGGAAACTATGAAATCCGGGAAAAAGGCGGGCAAAAGCCTAATTGTTATCGTTTTTTAAAACCGCAGAACCCAGATTATCCCTATCAGTTAGAACTCTTCTCCCGCACGCCTGAAGGATTAGCGTTAACTGAAGAAGCAACACTGACGCCGATTCCCATCGAGGAGGATATATCCAGCCTATCAGCAATTCTACTTGATGAGGATTATTACGCATTCTTAATGTCAGGGCGGCAATACGCTGATGATAGTGGGCTGGCTTTTATTCACGCTGATCGTTTGATACCTTTCAAAGCGAAAGCCTGGATTGATTTATCGCAGCGAAAAAGCCAGGGAGAAAGAGTCGATAGTCGGGATATCAGCAAGCATCGCAATGATGTATTGCGACTGGTGGGATTATTATCCGGCGAGCCGGTGATTTTGCCAGCAACGTTATTCCAGGATATGACGCATTTTATTGAGCGGCTTGCAAATGAATCAATCGACCTCAAAGCCTTTGGTATTCGCGGCACATTGGCCGAGCTAATCGCACGCTTGCACAGTAGTTTCATCAGTGATGAACCTGAAACAGCGCCAGAAGATATGGCGGACTTGGCGTAATTACGGACACAAAGAAGACGTATTTCATCGTCTTCTTAATCGTTAATCCTAATTAATAATACACAACTTCAATATTACCATGCTGCTTAGCCAGCACCTTACCTTCATTATCGGTGGTAACAATGTCGCAATAATAAGGAATATCATTTTTATATTTGCAGGTATTACTAACGATTTTAGTTTGGTTATTGCTTTTAACTGTGGTCACCACATCTGATATTTTCTTCACATCAGAAGAACGCTCAGCCGTGGCGCGCGATACCTCTTCGCCTGCCTTGGTAATACTCAACACCGACATTTCGCCCGCGCTGTTATAAGCCAGATTGAAGGCTACATCGGTATTCGGCGAGGAGAGCTTCTCCACCAATCCTTGCGGGTTATAGCTAATATCCACCGTCAGCGTCGGCGTAACTTTCTTCACCATGGTGCAGTGTTTATCCAGCGTCACCACCACGTTTTGACCGTTCTCGCTGCCGGTTAATTGATCGCCGTTACGCGAGACTTCAATTACCTTACCTTCTTTATCTACCGATTTAACATGCTGCAAACAGCCCTGTTTATCGAAATCGGCATTCACTTCGAACAGTTGCTCGCCATCTTCGGCAAACAGCGTTTGATGGGTGCTTTTCACTTTGCCCGGCAACGCTTCGAACTGATAGAGATAGGCAAAGTTTTTCATTTGCGGGTAATAGTTCGCTTCATCCTTATTACATCCTGACAGCAGGACAACGGCGCTTAAAAACAGCAGGGTTTTCTTCACCTGAGAATCCTCTTCTCTTAATGTTACCGCGCTGAACTATACCCGTAAGCGATAGCAAACTACACCTGCATATTCATCACGTCGGTATAAGCCGATACCAGCTTATTGCGCACCTGAATGCCCATCTGCATCGAAATAGAGGATTTCTGCAGATCGACCATCACATCATTTAACTGAATACCGGGTTTGCCCATTTCAAAATCCTGCGCCTGGGTGCGTGCGGCGTTTTGCGTGTCGCTGATTTTGTCTAACGCGGCTTTCATCGTGGCACCGAAATCCACCTGATTGCCGGTCTCAACCTGCTTACCGCTGGCCTGCAATGACGTCATTTGTAGCTGCTGCAACACACCATCAATCGCCTGAATCGACATTACCTGTACCTCATTGAAGAAGGGATTAAATTTTCACGATGAGAAAGTTAACACAGTGTCAATAGGACAAAGGCGCTAAATGACAGCAAAAAACCCGGCTTATCCAGCCATCGAAGTGACACGTTTCAACAAATAATGCCTGCCATTAAGTGGAATTTAATTTTCACCTCCCCCTGACTTTGGGGGGAAGTCTTCAGGGAGTTCGTTTTGTCACCACTAATAATTTCAGGCAGGAATTGGTCATGAATGCGAGTGCAGCCGCTACACCAGAGACAGCAAAGAAAGGTTTCAGTGACCTTCTCGCCCGCCTGCGCGCTAATCCGCGAATCCCCTTAATTGTTGCTGCCGCGGCGGTGATTGCCGTGGTTTTTGCCTTGGTGATGTGGGCGAAAGCGCCTGATTATCGTGTCCTTTATAACAACCTCTCAGACGAGGATGGCGGCGCGATTGTCACTCAGCTGACGCAAATGAACATCCCTTACCAGTTTGCCGAAAACGGTGGAGCGCTGATGGTGCCCGCCGAAAAAGTGCATGAATTGCGTCTGCGCCTCGCACAACAAGGCTTGCCGAAAGGCGGCAATGTTGGCTTTGAGCTGATGGATAAAGAGAAGTTCGGTATCAGCCAGTTCAGCGAGCAAGTCAACTATCAGCGTGCGCTGGAAGGTGAACTGTCGCGCACCATCGAAACGCTCGGTCCAGTTAAGAGCGTGCGCGTGCATCTGGCGATGCCAAAACCGACCTTGTTCGTGCGCGAGCAGAAAGCCCCTTCCGCTTCGGTGACCCTGAACCTGCAACCGGGTCGTGCGCTGGATGAAGGCCAGATTCAGGCGATTCAGCACATGGTATCGAGCAGCGTGGCCGGTTTGCCGCCGGGCAACGTTACGGTGGTCGATCAAACCGGTCGCCTGCTGACGCGTTCAGACAGCGAAGGTCGTGACCTGAATGATGCGCAACTGAAATATGCCTCAGAAGTGGAAGCGCGCTTCCAGCAACGTATCGAAGCCATCCTTAATCCGATTGTTGGCCAGGGCAATGTGCATGCGCAGGTGACGGCGCAGATCAACTTTGACCGCAGCGAACAAACCGACGAGAAATATCAGCCGAACGCCAACCCGAACAACACCGCGGTGCGTTCGCGTCAAACCAATACTTCCGAGCAAAATGGCAGCCCGTATCCTGGCGGCGTGCCGGGTGCATTGTCGAATCAGCCTGCGCCAGCTAATACCGCGCCGGTAACCAATCCGCAGAACAACGCAAACGGCCAGAATGCCAACGGTCAAAACGCTAACGCGCAGAACAATGCGCAAAACAATGGCACCACCACCAGCACCGCACAAAGCAGCGGCCCAAGCAGCTCCAGCCGTAATGACACGGTTAACTACGAACTGGATCGCACCATTCGTCATACCAAAGTTAACGTGGGTGATGTGCAGCGCCTGTCGGTTGCGGTGGTGGTGAACTACCTCGACGACGGCAAAGGCAAACCGGCTGCGCTTAACGAGCAGCAGATCAAACAGATTGAAGATTTGACCCGCGAAGCGATGGGCTATTCCCAGGCGCGTGGCGACAGTGTCAATGTCGTGAACTCGCAGTTCAACACGACCGAGCCAAGCACGGGCGACCTGCCATTCTGGCAGCAACAAGCCTTCTTCGATCAGTTGATGACCGCCGGTCGCTGGCTGCTGGTGGCGTTGGTTGCCTTCATCCTCTATCGCAAGCTGGTGCGTCCACAGCTGATGCGTAAGAAAGCCGAAGAGAAAGCGGCGGCTGAAGCAGCGGCAGCGCGTGCAGCGGCGATGGAAGATGAAGAAGCCTTCAGCGTGCAGCTCAGCAAAGATGAGTTGGAACAAGAGCGTAAATCTTCTAACCGCATGAGCGCCGAGGTGATGAGCCAGCGCATCCGCGATATGTCTGAAAACGATCCGCGCGTTGTGGCGCTGGTTATCCGTGAATGGATGAGTAACGAACTATGAGTCTGACCGGTACTGAAAAAAGCGCCATTCTGATGATGACTATCGGCGAAGAGCGCGCGGCAGAGGTGTTCAAGCACCTCAACCAGCGTGAAGTGCAGCATCTGAGTCAGGCGATGGCCAGCATGAAGCAGGTTTCGCACAAGCAGCTGACTGAAGTGCTGCGTGAGTTCGAAGCCGATGCCGAACAGTTTGCGGCGCTGAGCCTCAACTCTAACGATTACCTGCGTTCGGTGTTGATCAAAGCGCTGGGCGAAGAGCGCGCCTCCAGCCTGCTGGAAGATATTCTCGAGAAGAACGAGACCACCAGCGGCATGGAAACACTCAACTTCATGGAGCCACAAGCGGCGGCCGATCTTATCCGCGACGAACATCCGCAGATCATCGCCACCATTTTGGTGCACCTCAAACGCGGTCAGGCAGCGGATATTCTGGCGCTGTTCGACGAACGTCTGCGTCACGATGTGATGCTGCGTATCGCTACCTTCGGTGGTGTGCAGCCAGCAGCATTGGCGGAACTGACCGAAGTGCTCAACGGCTTGCTGGATGGCACCAACCTCAAGCGCGCGAAGATGGGCGGCGTGAGAACCGCAGCCGAGATTATCAACCTGATGAAAACGCAGCAGGAAGAAGCGGTTATCGAAGCGGTACGCGACTTCGATGGCGAGCTGGCACAGAAGATCATCGACGAGATGTTCCTGTTCGAAAACCTGGTGGAAGTGGACGACCGCAGCATCCAGCGTCTGTTGCAGGAAGTGGAATCCGAGCAGTTGCTGGTGGCATTGAAAGGTGCCGAGCAGCCACTGCGCGAGAAGTTCCTCAAGAACATGTCGGCACGTGCGGCCGATATCCTGCGCGACGATCTGGCCAACCGCGGACCGGTGCGTATGTCGGCGGTGGAAACCGAACAGAAAGCAATCCTGCTGGTGGTACGCCGTTTGGCAGAAGCAGGCGAGATGGTAATTGGTGGTGGCGAGGAAACCTATGTCTGATGCCTTTTCCGCCCGTGCCTGGCAGCGCTGGCAGCCTGATGATTTAGGCAGCCCGTTTGGCGCCGAGCCGGAGCAGCCGATGGTTGAAGAACCGCAAGTCGATGTTGAGCTGAGCGCGGAAGCGGAACAGCAGCAGCAACTCGAACGTATGCAGCAGCAAATGCGCAAAGATGCGCAAACGCAAGGCTACAGCGAAGGCTATCAAAAGGGGTTTGCCGAGGCGCAACAAAACGGTTATGACGCCGGTTTCCAGCAAGGTTTAGCCGATGCACAGCAGCAGCAAGCGCCGTTGCAGGCGCGTATGCAGCAGTTGGTGACCGAGTTCCATCACACGCTGGAAGCGCTCGACAGCGTGATCGCCTCGCGATTGATGCAGCTGGCATTGGAAGCGGCGCGCACGGTGATTGGGCAAGCCACGCAGGTGGATGGCAGCGCCCTGCTGCGTCAGATTCAGCAGCTGATTCAACAAGAACCGATGTTCAGCGGCAAACCGCAGTTGCGCGTGCATCCGGACGATTTGCAACGCATCGAGCAGACGCTGGGTCCAACGCTGGATCTGCACGGCTGGCGTTTGCTGGCCGACAGCACGCTGCATCCTGGCGGCTGCAAACTCAGCGCTGAAGATGGCGATCTCGATGCCAGCGTGGCAACGCGCTGGCAGGAACTGTGCCGCCTCGCTGCGCCGGGGACGCTGTAATGACTTCGCGCCTGTCACGCTGGCTCGGTGCGCTCGACGCCTTCGAAGATCGCATTTCTCAGGTGCAAACGGTGCGTCGTTACGGCCGTTTGACGCGTGCCACCGGCTTAGTGCTGGAAGCCACCGGGCTGCAACTGCCGCTCGGTGCCACCTGCATTATTGAACGTACCGATGGCAGCAAAATCACTGAAGTAGAAAGTGAAGTGGTTGGCTTCAACGGGCAGAAACTGTTGATGATGCCACTGGAGGAAGTCGACGGCATTTTGCCCGGCGCTCGCGTGTATGCGCGCGTCAGTGGCGACAGCGGACACAGCGGCAAACAGATGTTGCTCGGCCCGGAACTGCTGGGCCGCGTGTTGGATGGCAGCGGCAAACCGCTGGATGGTTTGCCCTCCCCTGAAACCGGCTATCGCGCACCGCTGATCACCGCACCATTCAACCCGCTGCAACGTACGCCGATTGAAGATGTGCTGGATACCGGCGTACGCGCGATTAACGCCCTGCTCACCGTCGGTCGCGGTCAGCGTATGGGTTTGTTCGCCGGTTCAGGCGTGGGTAAAAGTGTACTGCTCGGCATGATGGCGCGTTACACCAAAGCCGATGTGATTGTGGTTGGCTTGATTGGTGAACGTGGTCGTGAAGTAAAAGAGTTTATTGAAAACATTCTCGGTGCCGAAGGCCGCGCGCGTTCAGTGGTGATTGCTGCGCCAGCGGATGTGTCGCCGCTGTTGCGGATGCAAGGTGCGGCTTACGCCACGCGCATTGCCGAAGATTTTCGCGATCGCGGTCAGCATGTATTGCTGATTATGGATTCCCTCACCCGCTATGCGATGGCGCAACGTGAAATCGCACTGGCGATCGGTGAGCCACCAGCGACCAAAGGTTATCCACCTTCGGTATTTGCCAAACTGCCAGCGCTGGTAGAACGCGCCGGTAACGGGACGCATGGCGGCGGTTCGATTACCGCTTTCTATACCGTGTTAACCGAAGGCGACGATCAGCAAGATCCGATTGCCGATTCAGCGCGTGCGATTCTCGACGGCCACATTGTGTTGTCACGCCGTCTGGCGGAAGCCGGGCATTATCCGGCGATTGATATTGAAGCGTCGATCAGCCGCGCCATGACCTCATTAATTGATGAGTCGCATTATGCGCGTGTGCGTCAGTTCAAACAGTTGCTCTCCAGTTACCAGCGTAACCGCGATCTGGTGAGCGTGGGTGCGTATGCCGCAGGCAGCGATCCGATGCTGGACAGAGCCATCAAGCTCTACCCAGAGATGGAAGCCTTCCTGCATCAAGGTATTTTCGAACGCAGCGACTACGACGATGCCTGTTTGCATCTGCAGGCGATGTTCGGTTAACGCTGGGAAGCGAGGTTAAGCCATGAAAACTGCCAGTGCCATTGACAAGCTGCGCGATATCGCGGAGCAAGAGCTGGAAAGTGCGGTGATCCATCTCGGTGATATGCGCCGTGGCGTGCAGCAGGCCGATGAACAACTCAACATGCTGCTGGATTATCAGGATGAGTATCGTAATAAGCTCAACCAGGACATGTCCGGCGGCATCGCCAGCACGCGCTGGAGCAACTACCACCAATTTATTCAGACGCTAGAAAAAGCTATCGATCAGCATCGCCAACAGCTTTTCCAGTGGAATCAGCGTTTAGAAACCGCGCTGAGCAACTGGCGTGAGAAGCATAAGCGGCTCAATGCTTATCAAACCTTGATTACGCGCGCTGAGGAAAAAGCATTACTACAAGAAAACCGTCTCGATCAGAAACGGATGGATGAATTTGCCCAACGGGCCGCATTGAGGAAAGGCGAATGATTACGCTGCCAACACTTGCTACGCAAACCTCGGTTAAGGGAGAAGCGGATACTTCAGTTTCACCCGATCTTTTACAAGGTATCGATACGCTGCCGAAGGGATTTATTACGGAACTCGGCAACCGCTTATTGACGCTGGCAAAGCAACAAGGTGTTAACACGCAATCAACTGATCTCACAGCAGAAGTTGATGAAAAAGACGTCACAAAAGCGTCATTAAGCGCGTTATTACAGGCATTGGACAAACCGGATGCGTTAAACGCACTTTTACAGCCGGAAAACACTAAAGCCACGCTGAAATCAGCCGATGATAAAGACAAGAGTGAGGCAAGTTCGTTAAGTGCCAGCGACTTACAGAATGTGCAGGCGTTATTCGCCATGTTGCCGGTAGCCGTTGAGAACCGCAACAGTCAGCCAACCGTAAGCAGCAGCCTGAGCGAAGGCAAAACTGACACTCGCGCTTCGCTTAATGCCGCATTGTTAAATGGTTCTCTGCAAAGCGCAGTAAAAGAAGAATCAGCGCAACCAGATAACACCGGTAAGAAAGCCAGCGATGCTGTAAGTGTCTTAACGCAAACCAGCGCCAGTGCGCAGGCCAGCAATAGCAACACCAGCGCCACCGCCAGTTCCACCGGCGCCCTGACGCTGGATGAGAGTTTCAAGCAAGTATTGAGCGCGTTGAGTAAGCCGGAAGAACGCAGCGCTGCGCAGAACAGTAGTAATGATGTGGCGACGCCAATCACCAGCGCGCCGCTCAGCAGCACCAGTTCACTGGTTGCCAGCACCGCTTCGACCAGCACCACGCCATCGACGCCAATGCTGAATGCGCAGCTCGGCAGCAGCGAGTGGCAGCAGGCGCTGAGTCAACAAATTGTGATGTTTAGCCGCAACGGGCAGCAGAACGCCGAATTGCGCTTACATCCGCAGGATCTGGGCGCTATCCAGATTAGCCTGACGCTCGATAAAGATCAGGCACAGTTAAATATGGTTTCCAGCCACAGCCAAGTGAGGGCCGCGCTGGAAGCGGCTCTCCCTCAGCTGAAAACAGCGCTGGCGGAGAGCGGAATAAACCTGGGACAGAGTAACGTCAGCAGCGACGCCTTCGCACAGGGCCAGAGTTATCAGGGCCAACAAGAAGGACGTCGTGACGGACAGCACGGCAGCTTTACCCTCTCCCAGGACAGTGAAAACGAGATAACGCCTATTGCCGTCCCGGCAGCTCTTCAAGCGCGCGTGGCCGGTAACGGCGCTGTCGATATCTTTGCCTGACAGCAGCTAAACGCTGAAGGTAAGCGTAAAACCCGCGTCTTTTCTTGCCATTGTTTGACTTAAGACGCGGGATAATCTGTCCAGGTGAGCCGAGAGGTTTGCCCATAATTCACAGGAAGTAACTGCAAGATGTCTGATAACGCGAAAGCTAAAGGCCGCAAACGTTCACTACTAATACCGGTGTTACTGATTGTAACGCTGGCCGCTTGCAGCGTGGCAGGCTATGCAGTCTGGCGAATGATGAATAAACACGAGGGCAGCCAGACGGAAGCAGCGAAAGTTGAGCCTCCGGTCGCTCCTGTATTTTTTGCAATGGATACGTTTACAGTTAACCTGGTCAATCCTGACAACGATCCTGACCGTGTGCTGTACGTGGGGTTCACCCTGCGTCTGCCCGATGAGGACACCCGTCGTCGGTTGAATGATTACCTGCCGGAAGTGCGCAGCCGTTTGTTACTGCTGCTGTCACGCCAGAGCGCTACCGCGCTGGCAACCGAGCAAGGCAAGCAAGCGCTGGTTGATCAAATCAAACAGGTTCTTGCCCCGCCGCTGGTAAAAGATCAACCGGCTCAGGTCGTCAGTGACGTGCTGTTTACCGCCTTCATTTTGAGGTGATTTAATGGGCGATAGCATTCTCTCCCAGGCTGAGATTGACGCGCTGCTTAATGGCGACAGTGACAGCGCGGAAGTAGAGAACAGTTCCAAAGGGGCCGATGGCGACATCCGTCCCTATGATCCCAATACCCAGCGTCGCGTGGTGCGCGAGCGTTTGCAGGCGCTGGAGATCATCAACGAGCGATTTGCCCGTCAATTTCGTATGGCGCTGTTTAACCTGCTGCGCCGCAGCCCGGATATTAGCGTCGGTGCGATCAAGATTCAGCCGTATCACGAGTTTGCCCGCAACCTGCCGGTGCCAACCAACCTGAACCTGATCCACCTCAAGCCGCTGCGCGGTACGGCGCTGGTGGTGTTTTCACCGAGCCTGGTATTCATTGCTGTCGATAACTTGTTTGGCGGCGACGGTCGTTTTCCGACCAAAGTGGAAGGCCGTGAATTTACCCATACCGAACAGCGCGTAATCCGTCGCATGTTAAAGCTGGCGCTGGATGGCTACAGCGACGCGTGGAAAGCCATTTATCCGCTGGACGTCGAATATGTACGTTCAGAGATGCAGGTTAAATTCACCAACATCACCACTTCGCCGAACGACATCGTGGTCAACACGCCGTTCCAGGTGGAGATCGGCAACCTGGTGGGTGAATTCAATATCTGTATTCCGTTTTCAATGATTGAGCCGCTGCGCGAGCTGCTGGTCAATCCACCGCTGGAAAACTCCCGTCAGGAAGATAACCACTGGCGCGACAATCTGGTGAAACAGGTGCAGCACTCGGAGCTGGAGCTGATTGCCCACTTCGCGGAAACATCGCTGCGTCTGTCGCGCATTTTGCAATTGAAACCTGGTGACGTCCTGCCGATTGAGAAGCCGGATCGCATCATTGCCCACGTCGATGGCGTACCTGTCCTGACCAGCCAATACGGCACCATTAACGGTCAGTATGCCCTGCGTGTAGAACATTTGATTAACCCGATTTTGAATTCGCTGAACGAGGAACAGCCCGATGAGTGACAGCAAGAATCCGTCTGATGACGTCTCCGCGGACGATCTGTGGGCTGCAGCTATGAACGAACAGACCGCCACTAGCGCGCCTGATCCAACTGAGAATGTGTTCAAATCACTCGACAATCCGGGTGTCAGCGGCTCGCTGCAAGATATCGATCTGATCATGGATATCCCGGTCAAACTGACCGTGGAATTGGGCCGCACCAAGATGACCATCAAAGAGCTGCTGCGTCTGACGCAAGGTTCGGTAGTGGCGCTGGACGGTCTGGCTGGTGAACCGCTGGATATCCTGATCAACGGCTATCTGATTGCGCAAGGTGAAGTGGTGGTGGTGAACGACAAATATGGCGTGCGCATCACCGACATCATTACGCCATCTGAACGTATGCGTCGTTTGAGCCGCTAAGCATGTTGAAGAACACGCAAACAGAGCAACCGGTTCACAGCCAGCCGGTGGTCTCCACCGGTTCGGTGATTGGCCAGGTCAGCAGCGTGCTGGCGGTGATTGTTCTGTTGATTCTCGCTTGTGGCTGGTTGGCAAAACGTCTGGGTTTTGCGCCAAAAACCGTCACCGGCCAGGCGCTGAAAGTCAGCGCCACCGTGCAGGTCGGTCAGCGTGAGCGTGTGGTGATTGTCGATACCGCTGATGCGCGTTTGGTTTTGGGTGTTACCGCTCAGCAAATCACCCATCTGCACTCTTTACCGCCGTTGCCGCCAGAAGAACAGGCTGGCAACGCTGCTGCACCGCAGGATTTCCGTCAGCTGTTGCAGAACATGGTTAAACGTCCCGGAAAAAACCAATGATGCGTCGACTCCTCGCTCTTTTGCCGCTGTTATTGCTGGCACCGGTTGCCCATGCGCAACTGCCGGGATTGATCAGCCAGCCGCTGGCTAATGGCGGCCAAAGCTGGTCGCTGCCGGTGCAGACGCTGGTGTTCATCACCTCGCTGACCTTTATTCCGGCGGTGTTGCTGATGATGACCAGCTTCACGCGCATCATCATTGTGTTTGGCCTGCTGCGTAACGCCTTGGGTACGCCTTCTGCGCCGCCTAACCAGGTGCTGCTCGGCCTCGCGCTGTTTTTAACCTTCTTTATTATGGCGCCGACTTTCGACAAGATTTATTCCGACGCTTATCTGCCGTTCAGCCAGGACAAAATCAGCATGGCGGACGCGATTGATAAAGGGGCACAGCCGCTGCGCGAATTTATGCTGCGTCAAACACGTGAAGCCGATTTAGCCCTGTTCGCCCGCCTGGCGAATACGCCGCCGATTCAAGGCCCGGAAGCGGTGCCAATGCGCATTCTGCTACCGGCTTACGTCACCAGTGAATTGAAAACCGCCTTCCAGATTGGTTTCACCGTGTTCATCCCGTTCCTGATCATCGATCTGGTGGTCGCCAGCGTGTTAATGGCGCTGGGGATGATGATGGTGCCGCCAGCCACCATTTCCCTGCCGTTCAAGCTGATGCTGTTTGTGTTAGTGGATGGCTGGCAATTGCTGGTGGGTTCACTGGCGCAGAGTTTCTACTCGTAGTTCAACCTATCTCGAGGAATGCAACATGACACCTGAATCAGTAATGGTTATGGGCCAGGAAGCAATGCGCGTCGCCCTGATGATGGCGGCACCGATGTTGCTGGTGGCGATGATAAGCGGTTTGATCATTAGCGTGTTGCAAGCGGCAACCCAGATCAACGAACAAACCCTCTCCTTTATTCCGAAAATTTTGGCCGTGGCGGCAACGGCGGTGATCGCCGGTCCGTGGATGTTAAATCTTATGCTTGATTACATTCGCACCCTGTTTAGCAACCTGCCGTACATTATTGGCTAATGATTAACTTCGACAGCAGCCAGCTGATCCATTGGGTCGCACAATTTTTCTGGCCAATGGTGCGTTTGCTGGCGCTGTTTGCCAGCGCGCCGATGCTGAGCGAAAAGTCGATTCCCAAACGCGTCAAAATTGGTCTGGCGGTATTAACCACCTACATCATTATTCCGGTACTGCCACCGGTTGAAGTGACGTTGTTTACGCCCGCTGGATTCTGGTTGTTGCTGCAACAGTTGCTGATTGGCATCAGCATTGGGCTGACCATGCAATTGGCTTTCGCGGCGGTGCGCATGGCCGGTGAAGTGATTGGTTTGCAGATGGGTTTGTCGTTTGCCACCTTCTTTGATCCCGGCAGCCGTTTGAACATGCCGGTGCTGGCGCGCTTCCTCGATATGCTGGCAATGCTGCTGTTTCTTACCTTCAACGGCCACCTGTGGCTGATTTCATTATTAGTCGATAGTTTCCACACCTTGCCGATCAGCGATCATCCGCTTAACGCCAATGCGTTTATGGCATTGGTGAAGGCCGCCGGGTTAATTTTCCTTAATGGCATGATGTTAGCGCTGCCTTTAATAGTTCTGTTACTCACGCTTAACATGGCACTAGGTTTGTTAAACCGTGTTTCACCACAGCTATCCATTTTCGCCATTGGCTTCCCGATTACCTTAACGGTGGGGATCCTCAGTATGGGGATGATGATGCCGCTGCTTGCTCCCTTCTGTGAACATCTGTTCAGCGAAGTCTTTGATTTGCTCGCGCAGTTTATGTCAGAACTTTCCCGCGCAGGTTGATTAACTATTCTGTAGATGTTCTTAAGTAATAGTTAAGCAATGGGAATAAGTCTGTGCATTTTTCGAACCATATTTCCCAGAAATCAACTGAGGAAATTCTGATAAATGCGCATTTTAGGTGAAAATTATTCTTATTAAACGGCGCTTCGCGTATTTTAGTCAGACGATTCCTAAGGTATCTAACTTTATGAATTGGACGTTGAAATGCTCAAAGGGCTGTTTTTAAACAAAAAAAATTTCACAGCGATTTTTCTTGTCTAAATCCCTTTTTTCCGGCATTGTCAACGCTCGCTAAAGCGTCACACTTTCGCGATTCAAATGTTTTTAAGAATTGTCCTATCAGATTTGTCTGTGATCTAAGCGATAGTGACAGGGCTCTCAAAACAGAGCGAATTAAACACTTAATCCAAATCCTTAGCCATTCCCACTATGGCTGAGTTTAGAGTGACGTGGATGCACTAAAAAAATAACTTCGCAGGACGGTTCAGGGAAGAGTCATGATGGCGCATGGATCACTATCGCCAATCTGCCGAGCAGAATATAAAAGTGTCTTTGGAAATTTCTCTCGTACCGCAAACGCGTATTCATCGTTGATTTAAACGGATAACAAATTGGTGAGGGTCGCTATAATGCCAACGATTATTATGGATTCATGTAATTACACACGCCTGGGTTTGTCTGACTATATGTCGGCCAAAGGAGTTAAAAAGAAAAATATTACTCCGGTGTCCGATATCGAACAGTTACAACAACGTTGCGAGCAATTAAAGCCGGGCGTGGTATTTATCAACGAAGAGTGCTTTATTCACGAATCAGATTCGAGCGATCGTATTCGTGCCATTATTATGCAGCATCCTGATACCTTATTCTTTATATTCATGGCGATCTCGAATATCCATTTTGAGGAATACCTCTACGTTCGTAAGAACTTGATTATTACGTCAAAATCGATAAAAACCTCGACGTTGGATTCATTATTAGGTACTTACCTGCAAAAGAAACTCAACGCTTCGCCACGTATTTCCGCTGGCCTCGATGTGCATCCACTGACATTAAGCCAGACTGAATCAAATATGCTGAAAATGTGGATGTCAGGTCATGACACCATTCAAATTTCAGACAAGATGCAAATTAAAGCTAAAACAGTTTCGTCACACAAAGGTAATATTAAACGCAAAATTAAAACCCATAATAAGCAGGTTATTTATCATGTGGTGCGTTTAACCGATAATGTGACCTCGGGAATTTACGTTAACGTTCGTTAATTCCGCACGGTGAATAATAGGGCTGATCGCCAGATCGGCCCTTTCTCGTTTTGCGAGTTAGATCCCACTTCCCTGTCTAATCCTTTCACTGCCGCTGCCGATGCTTACTCTCATCACCCCTAGATAGAGAGCAAGGATATGAAAACAGCATCGATTGATGAGCAACATAAGCTCAGCATCTGGCAGAACCTGCGCCTGATGCCTTTGTTCAGTATGATCTTTGGTGGCATTCTGCTGCTTTTTGCCCTGTGCATTGGACTCGCCAGCTATTTTTTGATTCAAAGTAACAATTCCCTCAATGATGCCACCGAAGAAATTCAAATCCGCATGGGCATCTCCAACAGTTCCAACCATCTGCGTACCGCGCGTTTGAACGTGCTGCAATCCGGTGCGGCGGCACGTATTGGTGAGATGGACGGTTACCGCGCGGATTTAGCGGCCACCGAGAAGCGCATCAAGCAGGCGCGTGAAGGCTTTAAGGTGTATATGGATCGCCAAGCCAAGACACCTGAAGATATCGCGCTCGACGAACCGTTAACCGCCAGCTTTAACGCGTATATCGATAAAGGCTTGAAGCCGATGATTGAATCGGCCAAACAAGGCAGCTTTGAAGGCATTGTGGCGCAAGAGACCGATGTGACGCGCAAGCTGGATGACGCTTACAACGCGGTATTGCTGAAAGCGATTAAAATCCGCACCGATCGCGCAGAAGCGATCAATGCCGCCGCCGCGCATCAATCACGCGTCGGCTTTATCGCCATGGCCGTGGCCTTTGTGGCGGCCTTGGTGCTGGTGCTGCTGACCTTCGTGTTCCTGCGTCGCGTGGTAATTAATCCGCTGCGCCAATCGGTTGATCGCATTGAACGCATCGCACAAGGCGACCTGACCGCGCCGGAACAAGCTTTTGGCCGCAGCGAGATTGGTAGCCTGCTGCACAACCTGCAACTGATGCAGGCTTCGCTGGTGCGCACCGTTGGCACGGTACGCGAAGGTGCGGTAGCGATTTACCAAGGTTCGAGCGAAATCTCCGCCGGTAACACCGATTTATCTTCCCGCACTGAAGAACAAGCTTCGGCGCTGGAGCAGACTGCCGCCAGTATGGAACAGTTGACCGCGACGGTGAAGCAGAACGCCGAGAACGCCCATCACGCCAGCCAGCTGGCGGCGGATGCTTCTGGCAAAGCGCGCAGCGGCGGTGATCTGGTGAATGGCGTGGTGCAAACCATGAACAATATTTCTGGCAGCTCGAAGAAGATTGCCGAAATCACCAACGTGATTAATAGCATCGCCTTCCAGACCAACATTCTGGCCTTGAACGCCGCAGTGGAAGCGGCACGCGCCGGTGAACAAGGCCGCGGCTTTGCCGTGGTGGCCAGCGAAGTGCGTAATCTGGCCCAGCGCAGTGCGCAGGCAGCGAAAGAGATCGAAACCTTGATCGCCGAATCGGTGGGATTGATCACCAACGGTTCGCGTCAGGTCGGTGAAGCCGGTAGCACCATGGGCGAGATTGTCGAAGCCGTGCGCCGCGTGACCGACATCATGGCGGAGATCGCGGCAGCGTCCGATGAGCAGAGTCGCGGCATTCAGCAAGTGAGCCTGGCGGTGACTGAGATGGATAACGTGACGCAGCAGAACGCCTCGCTGGTTGAGGAAGCGTCTTCAGCGGCGGCGTCGCTGGAAGATCAGGCGGGCAGATTGACGCAGGCGGTGGCAGTGTTCCGTCTCAATGACAGCCCGGCAGCGCAGTTGGTGAAATCTGCACCATCGGCGTTGCGTGCGCCAACGTTAACGCCGCGTCCGGCATTGGCCTCGGCGGGTAATGATAATTGGGAAACGTTTTAAGTTAGATCGGAGCGCGCTGCCCCTCACATTTGTGCGCGATGTCCCTCACCCCAACCCTCTCCCATAAATGGGAGAGGGAGCAGATCGAGCGAGCAGCCGCGAGTTACGCCTCTACATACGGCTCAACAAAAATCCCTTCTGCGTGGTCGCTCTCATTAAAGAACCAAATCCCCAGCGGATAATCTTCCAGCGCCACCAGATACATGGTGCCTTCATTAAATGCTTCCACTGCCAGCACCGTACCTAAGCGGCGCGGACCGCCGTCGGTTTTCACTGTAACGCGGTCATTCACCTTCATTGATTACTCTCCACAAATAGTCCTGCGACACAGTTTAACGGAAGATAATCAATGCTGCCTGATCACGATCAGCGTCGTGCGATAACCCATACCGCATGCACGATACCGGGAATGTAGCCGCACAGCGTCAACAGGATGTTGAGCCAGAAAGCACCGCCAAATCCCACTTGCAGGAAAACGCCCAGCGGCGGCAGTAAAATCGCTATCACAATACGTAAAAAGTCCATATTTGCTCCCTGATATCACTTAACAATCAATCGCTAAGCATAGACGCTTCCACAGGTCCCGCGCTTAAAAGCAGGTAAAACTCTGTCAATATCGGACTTTTCGCTTTCTTAACATTTCATGGCGAGACTTTTGACGCAGCCAACTCGTACACTTCTCCTCACTGCACCAACCCCAAAGGCGCAGTCAACCTAAAAGTAACAAGGATTTTTGCCCGCGCAGCGCGGGCTTTTTTTTGCCCGCCATTTGCCCTCGCCGCCGCCTTTTTCAGCAACGTCTATACTTGCAAACTATGCGGGTAATTCATCCGATCGCCTCTGGGAGGGCGCCATGACGACGGCAAAAGAGTACAGCGAGAATGTGCAGCGCGAAGTGAATATTGATGTCGATGCGCTGCTGGAAGCGATTCAGAAGAAAACGTCCGGTGAAGTGAAAGAGTTTATGGAAGCTGAACACGCCCATCGCGTCAAAGTGAATGGCGAAGCTTATGACTCCTACACCGAGTTAGCCGAAGCCTTTGAACTCGATATTCGTGACTTCGCCATTACCGAAGTGAATCGCTGAAATCGATTACAAAAAAATACCCGGCACGCTGGCCGGGTAAAGTAAATCAGTAAATTCGTTACACCAGGGAATTCTTAACACCTGGTCAGATTACGCCTTAGCACACTTAAGACAAGTCTTAACCCTGCGTGGTAATCGAACAATTTCGTCTATCCTTTCACGCTAACTGCCGTTAACACCGCGCCACGGCTGATGATTTTCTGTGCACGAACTGTGCATGGAGGATTCTGCTGCGGCTATCATTTAAGAATTATCCTGGTTGTAGTGGTCAAGCTCACGCGAAAAAGTGTGATCGCCATTACGCTATTATACTGATTACTCTCTGCTTTACGGATGCCTTTGGCGTAAGGAGTGTGATGATGCTGAGTCTGAACGCGTCTCTGCTGATCGTTACCGATCTGGATGGCTCATTACTGGATCACCATGACTACAACTGGGATGCCGCCAGTGAATGGCTGGCGCGGCTGAAACAACATCAAATCCCGCTGGTTATTTGTTCCAGCAAAACCGCTGCGGAGATCATCCCACTGCAAAAACGTTTGGGGATCATCGGCGCACCGTTTATCGCGGAAAACGGCGCGCGCGTGGCGTTGGAGGCACAAACACCGCCGGAAGAACCCAGCGCCGCCTACCGTGCGCTGTGCCACACGCTGCAAGGCCTGCAAGCACAATTCCGCTTCAACGGTTTTCACCAATTTAGCGATGCCGATGTGGCGCGTTTCACCGGTTTGACGCTGGCCGAAGCCAGCCAAAGCCGCTTGCGCGAAGCTTCCGAAGTGGTGTTGTGGCGTGATGATGAGCATCGTTTAGCCGCGTTCCGAGAAGCGTTGTCTGAACATAACCTGGCGCTGACCCAAGGGGGTCGCTTCTGGCACATCATGCCCGCCGGCAGCGGCAAAGGCATCGCGCTGGAACAGATCACCCAACATTTCGCGCAACAGGAAGGCCAACCGCGCATCACCATTGGGCTGGGCGACGGGCCCAATGATGTGCCAATGCTGGAGCGCGTCGATTATGCCGTGGTGATTAAAGGCTTCAGTAAAACGCCAGTCAACTTGCAACGCAGCGATACGCAAAACGTTTACCACACCGCACACGTTGGCCCGCAAGGCTGGCGTGAAGGTCTGGACTATTTTCTTGCGCCTAACGATTAATGGCCGAACCAGGAGGATGAGACGATGAGTGATTTTTACCAGAATGGTGTCATTACTAATTTCCATAATCTCACCCACCGCAGCGTTGAATCGCTGGAAAAAGAGATGGTGCGCTTTGCGCGCAAACGCAAAATGGGGCTGATTTTACCGTCGCTGTTTTCTGAACTTGAAGGGCCAGCTCTCGATAACATCGTTAATGAACTGGCCAAAGTGCCCTACCTCGACGAAATCGTTATCGGGCTGGATCGCGCCGACCGCGATCAGTTTATGTTTGCTCGTGAGTTCTTCTCACGCCTGCCGCAACGACATCGCATTTTGTGGAACGATGGCCCACGCCTCAAAGCGCTGGATGCTGAATTAGACAAAGAGGGATTGTCGCCGAGCCAACCCGGCAAAGGCCGCAACGTGTGGTTCTGTACCGGCTACACGCTGGCTTCAGATCGCACCCAATGCGTGGCGCTGCACGATTGCGATATCGTCACCTACGAACGGGGTATGCTGGCGCGCTTGCTGTATCCGCTGGCCAATCCGGCGTTTCAATACGAGTTCTGCAAAGGCTTTTATGCACGCGTCGCCGATGGCAAATTGAATGGTCGCGTTGGCCGTTTGCTGGTCGGCCCGCTGTTACGTTCGCTGCAAAAAGTCTACGGCCATTCGGAATATCTCGATTATCTCACCAGCTTCCGTTATCCGCTGTCCGGCGAGTTTGCCATGCGCACTCATGTGCTGAACGGCATCAAGATTCCGGGCGATTGGGGATTGGAGATTGGCGTGCTGTCGGAGATCTATCGCAACTACACCACGCGCCAAACCTGTCAGGTGGAGATTGCCGATAACTACGATCATAAACATCAGCCGCTGGCCGAGGATGATGGCACCGGCGGCCTGAAGCGCATGAGCAACGACATCGTGCAGTCACTGCTGCGTAAGCTGGCAACCATGGGCGTGCCGCTCACCAGCGATTCGTTCCGCGTTTTGAAAGCCACCTATTACCGCAATGCGCTGGATATGATGGAGATCTACAACCACGAAGCCACCATGAATGGCCTCAAGTTTGATCAGCACATCGAAGAAGCGGCGGTTGAGATGTTCACTCAGGCAATTCTTGATGCCGGGCAATCCTTCATTGAGCGGCCCAACGAGAAGCCATTTATCCCCAGCTGGAGTCGCGTGCAATCGGCCTTCCCCGACATCCTGCAACGTATTTATCAGGCGGTGGAAGAGGACAACGACGGCAAGGTTTAATCGCTGCCGCACACCTGATTACGGCCCTGGGTTTTGGCGCGATACAAGCGGCTGTCGGCGCTGGCTTGCAGACTTTCGGCATCGTAATCGCCCTGCGCTTCACTGCTGCTCACACCCGCCGACAGCGTAACGCTGAACGTAGTGCTAGCGTTGATCAGGATGATTTTCGCCTCGAGGCGCGCACGGATGCGCTCCGCCACCGCCTTCGCCTCTTCCAGCGAGGTTTCCGGCAGCACGATACAAAACTCTTCGCCGCCGATGCGCCCTGCTACATCGTATTTGCGTAACGTGTGGCTAATCACGCTCGCCACGCGAATCAACGCCTGATCGCCCGCATGATGTCCCCAGGTATCGTTGACCTTTTTGAAGTGATCGACATCCAGCTGGATCACCGCAATCGGCGTGTGTTGCTGACTGCCGCGTGCCGCTAAGGCCACAAACTGCTCGAAGAAGGCGCTACGATTGAGTAAGCGCGTCAAGCCATCGTAATTGGCACGCCAGGTCAGTTTGGCCGACATCGCATCCATACGTTTCACCAGACGGAAAATCACCTGATGCGCCACCGCCAGCAGCAGCACGAACAGCAGCCACATGCCCAACATGAACAGCGCCACGCGGCCCAACTCCTGCGAGAATCCCTGGCGCAAGCTTTGGATGTTGATCAGATAGGCATCGACGTTTTTCAGCTTGCTCCAGGTGGCGAACTGCGTTCCGAGCCGCAGCACACCGGCAGGCTGTTGCAAAATACGCTGCTTCAGACGCGCTTCTTGTTCATCGGTGAGCGGCTTATCATTAGGTGCATGCAGCCGGGTGACCTCTTGCAGTGAGCGATCCACCAACAGCAATTTGCCCTGCAACAAACTGTGCCGCGTGGTTTCCATCAGATCGTGGATACGTTGCTGGGTGAAATCCATCGACAGCACGCCATACCAATAGTTGTTGCTGTAAATCGGCGAGCTAACGGTCAACATCAACCCTTCATTGAACATGCCTTGATAACCTTTGGTCCAGCGCAGCGTTGCATGGTTTGGATTGCTCGGATCCTGATCGCGGAAATAGGGGCGCTGCGTCATGATCGCGTAGCTTTGCTCCAGTTCCTGTGCACTTTGCGGTGGGCGTGAACTGATAAAGAAACCGGCGCGTGAGATGTACCAAAAGCGCGAATGAAAATCCTTGCTGGCATCGCCAAACTGCATGATAAAGCTGAACTCCAGCGCGGCGCGCAGCTCTTGATCGAGATGGCGGCTGTCGCGGATTAACAGCGAATCACGCATCAGCCAGCTGTCGCTCACGCCGTTGATTGGCATGCTGCGTGGGCTGGAAAGCTGCAATTGCCACGAAGGCTGCTGGCGCACTTGCTGGAAGCGCGCAATGGTTTCACGCGCGTGATCGGAATCCAGCGGATGGGTGAGCGCATAGTTAAGCATCTGCTGGTAATAGAGCAGCTCATCAATGCTTTCCTGGAACTGGCTATCTAGGTTTTTCTGGATTTCAGAAAGCTGCGCGCGCTGGCGTTGTTCGTAATTATTTTTGAGCTCTATCGCTTCATGGGTGGTGAGAAACGCGGAGAAAAGAAAGACCGCCAGAAAGCAGAGATGAACCGATAAAAACGGATTACCTAAACGTTGCGAGAATGGCGAGGTTGGCATGCGCAGCCGTGCTCCGGAAAGAGACGAATGCGGAAAGTGTAGTCAGTTGCAGAGAAAGCGTACAGACAAGGATCAAAGTAAAATCAGCGAGCTAAAACAATTCGGGACGGTCCACAACCGTCCCGAATGCGGTTAACTGGCCATCTGTTGCGCGCTGGATAAGTGACTGAGTTCGTCACTGCGAAACGCTTCGCGCCGCACGCTGTAGCCGTCATACCAACGACACTCAACCATTCCACTGGCATTGTCAGTCACCACCATAATGGTGCCGCCCTGTTTGTGCTGAACTTCGTCGCCCATAGCAAAGATCATACCGCACCTCCTTCTTCATCGTTAAATGACCGATGTTAGGTATAGCAGCTGCGCCGGATTTTTTCCTATATGAGAAAGTTATTAATGCATCTTATGCAGAATAAGCAGTTAAAAATGCTGAGAATAAAAAAAGCCGACAAGATTTATTGTCGGCTTTGATAGCACTTCCTGAACAGGAAACTTAGATTTTGCAGCCTTCACAATCCGCTTCGTCGCTGATGTCGGCTGGCACTTCGTTGGCTTTTTCTGCCGCTTTGGCTTCAGCCTGTTCCAGCTGTGCATCGATATCGAATTCAAACATATCGTCGTTCATCATCATCTCCCGGTCGTGATTAGAAATTTCCTGCGCTTTATAACGATTAACCGCGCAGCTTGGCAATCAGATTTACACCTAACAGCACGATCGACCCAACGATAAAGCCGATCACCAGATTGGTACCGTTGCTTAATAACGCCGAAACCAACCCGTTGAAACCGCCGCTGTACTCAGTGATGGCGTGATGCAGCGGCGTAATGCCATGCACGATAATGCCGCCACCAACCAAAAACATCGCAATGGTGCCGACCAGCGTCAGCGCTTTCATTAACCACGGCGCAAACGCTAACAACGCGCCGCCAATCGCCTGCGCGACGGTGGACGATTTCTGTTTCAGCCACAATCCGAGGTCGTCAATTTTTACGATCATCGCCACGATGCCGTATACGCCGATGGTGACCAAAATCGCCACGCCCGCCAAAATCAGCACCTGATTCAGCAGCGGCGCTTCCGAGACAATGCCCAAGGTAATCGCCACAATTTCTGCCGAAAGGATAAAGTCGGTGCGAATCGCGCCTTTCACTTTGTCCTTTTCAAATGCACGCGGATCTTGCTTAGCCAATTTATCCAGACGCTGCTGACGGGCTTCCGGACTTTGTTCCGCTTTGTCGTGATTCAGGCTGTGCAGCACCTTTTCCACGCCTTCGTAACAAAGATAGGCACCGCCGATCATCAATAACGGCGTAATCAACCACGGCGCGAACGCTGAAATCACCAGCGCCAACGGCACCAGAATCAATTTATTTAAGAACGAGCCTTTGGCTACGCCCCACACCACCGGCAATTCACGGTTGGCTTTGACGCCGCTCACCTGTTGCGCATTCAGCGACAGATCATCGCCCAACACGCCCGCCGTCTTCTTTGCTGCTACTTTTCCCATCACCGAGATATCGTCGAGCAGCGTCGCAATATCATCCAAAAGCGTTAATAAACTGGTTCCTGCCAAAATGGTGTTCCTTATTATTCCGGTTGGTGATCCTGACAACAGGGGCAACGCTCAATCATTGTCACCGTCATATCGGCGATGCCCGCACAGTCCCATTCAACGCGTAATGGCCCGCTTACATCTCCGGCATGCAAATATTTGCTTACCGGGCTTTCCGTCATGCCGCTGATCTCTTCGGTGGCAACCAAGGTGTCGCCAAGATAAATGCGCGCCGTTGCATGGGTGTTCACCATCCGCTCGTCGCGGAGTTGATACAGGCGCTTGACGGTCAGTTTGATGCTGTTCATGGCTCAATTCCGCGTCCCAGAGAAAAGGAAGATCTAAACTGTTCTGCTGGCTAAAAGCAACAATCAGACGCTATTCAACGCGATAGTGATGCAATCCTTGATGATCAATTTCGCTGCTGTCGGTGGCGGCTAGCAGCCACTCTTCCAGCCGTTCGATCAGTGCCGCGTCATCCAATTGCAGTTTGCCGCGCAGCGCGCATTCCCAAACGATCAGCACTTTCCAGCCGCCTTCACGCAGTTGCTGGATGTAGCGCCTGTCACGCTCCACGTTGCTGTTAATTTTGCCGCTCCAGAACTCGGTGCGCGTCGCCGGCATTTTGAACAGATAACAATGATGTCGATGCCAGAAGCAGCCATGAACAAAGATGATCGCTTTTTCGGCGGGCAAGACAAAATCTGGCCGGCCCGGCAGCGCTTTATCCTGCACGCGATAGGTAAAGCCGCGATCTTTAAGAATCAACGCAATACGCTGCTCAATCGCCGTATCCTGATTACGAATGGCACGCATATTTTTGCTGCGAATATCTTGCGAGTGGACGTCTGCCATGGCGTCTCCTTGTTATTAGGGCTCCTTCAACTTTAGCGGTTTAGGCTAAAAGCGAAAGCACACGCCACGCCAATTTCCTCGTTGCGTGATGAGTGTTAGCATAGCCGCCTCTCTGTTAAGGAAAAACGCATGCTTGCTATTGATCCCGCCGCGCCTGTTTCACCCGCCTCTTCTGCTGCTCATCATGATGATGCCTCTGCGCTGTTATTGCAGGTGCTGGATATCTATGCGGCCCGCGATGTGGTGGAACGCTTAAGCGAAGCCGGCGGTCGTGACTGGAGCGTGCCGCGTTTGAACCGCATTCGCACCGGCAAAAGCATTGCACCAGCGCTTTCCAGCGCGGAAGTGGCCTGCTTGCAAGCGTTGCTGCCCACGCGCCCGGCACATTATGACGATGCCAAATTCCGTTTCATCGACTTGTTTGCTGGCATTGGCGGCATTCGCCGTGGCTTTGAACAGATCGGCGGCCAATGCGTATTTACCAGCGAATGGAATAAGGAAGCGGTACGCACTTACAAAGCCAATTTGTACAGCGATCCGCAGCAGCATCAATTCAACAGTGATATCCGCCTAGTGACGCAACCGGCTGGGCTGAGTGATGAACAGGCGATTTATCAGCACATTGACCGTACCATTCCCGATCATCAGGTGTTGCTGGCCGGTTTTCCTTGTCAGCCGTTTTCACTGGCGGGCGTGAGCAAGAAGAATGCGTTAGGACGCGCGCACGGTTTTGAGTGTGAAGCACAAGGCACCTTATTCTTCGATGTGGCGCGCATTCTCGCCGCCAAAAAGCCGCCGTTCTTTGTGCTGGAAAACGTAAAAAACCTCAAAAGCCACGATAAAGGCCGCACCTTTGCCATCATCATGTCAACGCTGGATGAGCTTGGTTATGACGTCGCCGACGCCGATGAAAGCGGTTTACCGGACGCGAAGATCATCGATGCGCGCCACTTCTTGCCGCAGCATCGTGAACGCATTGTATTGGTGGGCATTCGTCGCGATAGCGGGCTCAGCAACGGCTTTACGCTGCGCGCCCTGCCCGCGCTCTATCCAAAGAAAGTGCCGTCATTGCACAGCCTGCTGGAAACTGCGCCTGAAGCCAAATACACCTTGTCGCCCACGTTGTGGAATTATCTCTATCAATACGCCAAAAAGCACAAAGCCAAAGGCAACGGCTTTGGTTTCGGCCTTAACGATGCGCGTAACCTGAATGTTTGCGTGCGCACCTTGTCGGCGCGCTATTACAAAGATGGATCGGAAATCCTGATCGATCGCGGCTGGGATCACGCGCAAGGCGAAGTGGATTTCCAGCAAGCAGAAAATATGGCACGTCGTCCACGGCGTTTAACCCCGCGTGAATGCGCGCGACTGATGGGTTTTGAAGCGCCAGGCGAAGCGCAGTTGCGTATTCCAGTATCGGATACCCAAGCCTATAAGCAGTTTGGCAATTCGGTGGTGGTGCCGGTATTTGCTGCGGTGGCGCAATTGTTGTTGCCGCTGATTGAGCAGCATTCAGCACAAAACACCTAGCTTTTACCCTGCACAATTTTATTTATTGCCGCGCTTTGTGCTGTTTTCGGAATAATCTCAATCGCTGTCACAAAGCTGTCACGCGCGCTGCCAATACTCGCCTTTTATTTTTTGGAGGCGTTCGATGTCACTCCTTTCCGTTATCTCCCTACCGTTGCGGCTGCGCGCGCGGTTCTCATTCCGCGTCCCGCTGTGGCTCACCAGTTTACGTAGCCAATTCCTGCTGTTTATCGTGCTGTTTTGCGCCTTGCAGTTTGCCGGCGTGCTGTTGCTGAATAATCACGTCAATCAGACGCAAACCTCATTGCAACAGGCGAATCAACTGCGGGAACGTTTGGCACTGCTGGATAAAGCGCGCATTGAGTTGCTGACCGCCAGCGACAATAGCCACCGCGCCGGCATCTATTTGATGCAGGATCAGCAGAGTGGCTCGGTAGATAGCTGGAAAAGTCTGGCGGCAGCAGCAGATGATTCGCTGAAGCAAGCGCAGCAACAATTCGCCGCTTATCATGCCAATAAAGACAGCCCGCTGGCGCAAGGTTTTGCCATGCTGGCCGAAGGTTTGCAGGAGCAGCTGAAAGGCTTAGCCGCCAACGATATCAATGCCTTTTTCATGGTGCCGATGCAGGCGTTTCAGCAGCAATTTAACGATGCGTGGTTCAGCGAAATCGAGCAGGCCAACCATCAACTTAGCGACGTCAATCACAACACGCTCAGCACCTTAAAGCAGAGCCGCAATATGTCGATGATCGTCTGCGCGGTGTTGATGGCGCTGCTGGCGCTGGCTTCCAGCTTGCTGATGCGCGGCGTGTTGCTGCCGCTGCGTCGTGCCAATGCGCAGCTCGAACACATCGCCACCGGCGATCTGGTGCCGACTCACGATACGCCGCGCCGCCAGTCGCTGGAAACGCGCCAGTTATTCACATCCATTGATACCATGCGCAGCGGCTTGCAGCAGATTGTCAGCGACATCAATACGGTGGCCGTCAGCGTGGCGGCCGGTGCTGAAGAGATGCAGCAGAACAATGAAAAAGTGATGCAGCAGCATCAGGCACAAAATGCCAGTTTCCATCATCTGTCGCAGCGTCTGGATCGCGTGTCGGAAGAGGTTGAAATCGGCGCGCAGTTCTCGCAGCAAGCTACACAAGAAGCGCAATCGGCTGACGTGTTGATGCGTAACTGCGCGGTGGAAGTCGATAACATGGAAAACCAGATGCAGCAGATCGTTAACGCGGCGGGTGATATCTCCGGCATCGTTGGCATGCTGGATAATCTTTCGATGCAAACCCGTTTACTGTCATTGAACGCGGCAATCGAATCCGCCCACGCTGGCGCGTATGGCCGCAGCTTCTCGGTGGTAGCCAAAGAGATGGGGTTACTGTCGCAAAAAAGTGGTGAATCAACGCGCCAGATTGATGGCCTGATTCAGCATACGCAGCAGCACGTCAATGATGGCTTTGAGAAAGTACAGGCATTGGAAGTGTTGTTCGCACAAATCAGCGGCGCGGTTTCCGGCGTAGTAACGCAGTTGAGTGAACTGCAACAAAACAGCGCGGCGCAAAGTCATCGCGTGAAAAAGATTGCGCTGGAAGTGGTCGAGATGAGTGGACAGCTGCAACAAAACGAAGCGCTTAACGCCCATCAAGTGCATTCGGCAACCCAGTTACGTGAACTGTCGGATCGACTGGCGCAGCGCGCGCAGCAGTTCCGTGTCAGTAACGCTTAACTAACCGCAATAAAAAAACCCGCCAATCGGCGGGTTTTTTGTTTATTTCTTCTTCTTGCCTTTCTTCAGCAGCGCACGGATCTGCTTCAGTTCTGTCGCGGAGAGTTGTTCTGTTACCGCTTCTTCAGTATGCAGGCTATCCACGGTTGGCTGCTCACCCGCATCCAAACTGGCCTGTAAACGATTAACGATCTCCTGACTCATGGAGATTTGATTATCTGCAGCTAACTGTTTGATGTGCTCTTTCAGTGCCGGGTCAATCTTAATGGTTAAGTTTACGGTCTCGGTCATCTTCATACTCCCTTTTAATTTACAACAACGTAGCGGAAGAAGATGAAAGTTAACAGACTGTCATAAAAATTTAATATTAAGAGTGTATAGGGCTGAAATCCCTTAACACCGATTCATCAATTGATGTCAGGTTGCCTTGCAATTCCGCGCAAAGCTTGCCCATGTAGTTGACCAAAAAGTCGGCGTTATGCTCTGCCAGCAGGCGCCCTGCTTCGGTTTGCATGGTTTGTGGCAGACGCAATAATTTCTTCTGGAAGTGATCCAGCGTCCACTTTACATCGTCTAATTCACGCTCTTTTCCCAGCGGATCTTCACTATCAAACAGCGGTCGACCCAATGCGCCCGCAGTGTAGAAAACGCGTGCCAGGCCGATAGCTCCTAAAGACTCGAGACGATCGGCGTCCTGCACGATTTTCGCTTCCAGCGTATGCGGCGCGATACCGGCACTGAAACTGTGTGCTTGCACCGCGTGTGCTACGGCATCCAGCAACTCCAGCGGAAAATCGGGGAAATCTTGCTGCAAGATACGGCGGGTTTCTTCCGCTGCGTAGGTTGAAGCCAAATGACGTTCTGGATGGTTTTTCGGCAGGTTAACCACATCGTGGAAATAACAGGCGGTTAACACCACCATCGGATCAGCGTCGCTGTGTTGCATGATGCGTTTTGCACTCATCCAAACGCGGCGCAGGTGCGCGATATCGTGGGCTTTGTCGTCGTGCAGCCAGTTCAGCTGCAGCCAGTTCTCGTAGCGTTGTTGCCAGTGAGTGAGAGACATCGTGCTTCTCCTTTTATTGCTGTTATAAAGCACCGCTCATGCAGGGTGCTGCTCCTGTGGACATCATAGCGGTTGGGTAATGACACTTTTTTTACATCCCTCCCGGATGTGCAAAGCGTAAAAATGCGATCACGATCTTGTTATAGCGCTGTTAACGGCCGTTGCACAGCACCTAATACGATTTAGGTATTTCCTTACTGCCGTTTTAGTTAAATAACTCTGTTAAACACAGGTAATGTATTTTGACCACAAACAAATTTCGCGCTGGAAGAATATTCCAGTTATATGTGCTGATTTATGCGGTTTATTAAGGAGAGTTCAACAGGGTATAATCTGAAACGGTTCCCATTCTGGCCTTTATAACGTACTGTATCTGGGAAAATTCTGACTTCGAACCCTTTGCGAGGCCGGTGACAGCACACATTTTGCTTATGAGCCATTTTTAAAAGCTAAAATCGCAGAAATAGCCTGATTATGAGGCGACAAATTATTAAGCAAACTGATTCAAACCCACTAAGCTAACTCTCACTTCTGCCAATGCGGATGTTTTCGACAGTTTCCGGGTTTGTGACACTACATGAGGTATGCAATGAAAGAACGGCCGATTCTTTTTTCTGAACAGCGGGTGCGCGCCCTGTTGGTTGGCCAGCAAACGCAGACCCGACGCATAATGAAAACCCAGGCGTTTGGCCCGGGGCAAGATCATCACGAAGGCGTGCATGCGTTTGATGTCAGCGCCAACCATCTGCACGGTTATAAATTGATGTCGATGGCCGATGTCAGCTCTCACTGCCCGTTTGGTCAGGCCGGTGACAGTTTGTGGGTGCGGGAAACCTGGCGTGGTCCGATTGTGCCGGAAGCGTTACTCGCTGAATATGAGCGCGATCCGCTGCCTTTCCGCAAATCGTCGTTTTGTCAGTATCGTGCCGACAGCAATGAACTCGGCCAATTAGACGAAGACGTCCAACACGCCGAGCAATTTGGCTGGCAAACTGCCATTCATATGCCGCGCTGGGCCAGTCGCATTGATTTGCAAATCACCTCGGTACGCGCGGAGAAGATTCAGGACATCAGCGAAGATGACATCATGGCCGAAGGCGTGCAGACCGATACGCACTTCCTGAACAACTTCTTCACGATGAACATGAATGCGGAATCGCCGAAAGAAGCCTATCGCAAAGCGTGGCAGAAGCAGTACGGCGCCACCAGTTGGGAAGTGAATCCGTGGGTGTGGGTTATCGCCTTTGAGCGTGTGGTGCGCGAAGGTTAAATTCCTTTATACCAACATTCATCAGGTCGTCATTTGTGACGACCTTTTTTATGCCTTCCGTCTGGTTTGCCACTCCAATCACAGACAAATCGTGTTGCAGCTGATTTAATAATCGGCTTTGAGTCCGCCCCTGAAGAGTGAGTGATGCGATGTTCAAATGGCCGTGGCATGCGCAAATAGAAACTTCAGTTACCGCGCTTCCGTGGCAATCAGCGTTAGCGCAGCCAATCTTTTCCCTGCTCGATCCATCAGAACAAAACGCGCTTGTCGCGTTAGCACAGCGTTTCCTGCAACAGAAAAAAATCACCCCGTTACAGAATCTGCAACTGGATGATCTGCTGCTGGCGCGTATGGCTTTGCTGTTTTGCTTGCCAGTACTCAAGCTAGGCTTTGAATGGCTCGACGGCTTTCACGAAGTATTGATTTATCCCGAACCTTTTAACGTCGATGATCGTTGGGAAGATGACAACGGCTTAGTGCATCACGCGCCCGCCGTGCATGCGGGACAAAGCTGGACGCAAGGCCCAGTGGTGCTGAACGCGCTGGATATTCAGGACTCGTTCGACCTTTCGGGCTTTAATCTGGTGATCCATGAAGTGGCGCATAAACTGGATGCGCGCGGCAGCGGTTACACCAGCGGCATTCCGGTGATGCCGCTGCGCGATGTTGCCGATTGGGAAAAGGATTTACAGCAGGCGATGGCAGAGATAGAAGCGGAAGTGGAGTTGGTCGGCGAACAAGCTGCCACCATCGATCCTTACGCCGCCAGCGATGCCGCAGAATGTTTTGCCGTGCTTTCCGAGTATTTCTTTAGCGCGCCGGACTTATTAGCCAATCGTTTTCCGGTGATGTATCGCCATTTACAGCAGTTCTATCGCCAGGATCCGCTGGCACGATTGATGTTATTGACATCGGAACCTGCTTAAATCGCGATCGCTTTGTACTATTGCTAGCCAATTGAATATAAATGTGTTTTAAGCTGTTGACACCCGACGGAGGCGCCATTAATATTCGCCTCGTTCACACGATTCCTCTGTAGTTCAGTCGGTAGAACGGCGGACTGTTAATCCGTATGTCACTGGTTCGAGTCCAGTCAGAGGAGCCATATTTAGAGAAGCCCGCTTAGGAAACTAAGCGGGCTTTTTGCTTTTCTGATTTCGCCAACTCATTAAAAGTTCATTTTTGAACCTTTTATCCCATTTCAGTGCAATTAGATGCTAAACCCACTGCGATAAAAGACAAAAGTATCAAAAATGACACTTTTCACTTTTAACCTCGTATTTCGCCCTACATTTTCACATGAAGATAGGACAAAGGTTCAAAAATGAACCTTTTCGTACTATAGTCATTCCATATTGCGGTATTTAAGGTGAAAAGTGTCAAAAATGAACCCTGATGAAATCAAATTTAAGGCTTTTGACTTTACATCGTTGCCGGAACTGCTGACCAGCGAACTGAAGCGACAGAACATCACCTATGAAGAGATGGCGTTCCAGATCGGTGTCTCAATCTCCACGTTTAAGCGCATGATTGCCAATCCCTCCTCCGCGAAGGCGATTAATTTGCATGAATTGCTGACGGAACTGGGAATAAAAGTATGGCTCGGCAAATAGACGTGTGGTTGTATGGCAAACCTGTCGGCAGATTGACTGAGGAAGCGGCCGGTTTTGCATTTTGCTATTTGCCGGGTTATCGCGGCCGGGCAATCTCGCTGAGTATGCCAGTAAGATCTGAACCTTATTTGAGTGAAGAACTTCATCCTTTCTTTAAGGGATTGGCTCCCGAAGGTTGGTTACGCAAACGCTATTCTGAAATTCAAAAAATCGACGACCAAGACTTGTTTGGTTTGCTGATGCAAAATGGTAACGACTTGCTCGGTGCAGTGGTACTCAAGGAGATAACAGATTGAATCCACAACGCTGTTTGATAAATTTAAATACCTTAAAAGACACCGAGCTTGAAACGCATTATTCAATCAAAGGCATCAAACACCTGTTTGGCAGCATAAACGTTGCTCTGCGCCTGCCTTTCACCCGCAGCCAGTTTATTCAGGAACTGCCGGAACGTCAGAAAGGGATGAGTATTTCCGGCTATCAGCCCAAGCTCTCCCTTCGATTGGAAAATGGCGAGTTGCAGGTTGTTAGCAATGATGGCAGCTATATCCTCAAACCTTCACCAGAAGAGTACCCACATTTGGCGGAAAACGAACACGCCACCATGTGTGTGATGCAGCGGTTGCGATTCAACGTACCGCCTTTTGGCCTCATCCCCTTTAAACATGAAGATAATCAGCCAGAAGAGTTGGCATTTGTGATTAAGAGGTATGATCGCTTAGGTGCAGATCAGGCGAGATTACATCAGGAACAATTAGATGGCGCGATGGGACTCGATGATAAATATGGCAAAATTGATAATAAGAAAGCCATCAGCTACGAGAAAGCGGCTAAATTTCTCAATAATGCGGTAAGCCGGAGTTTGCACAGCAAGCGCGACCTGTTTTTACGCATCGTCTATGCCTACGTGCTGGGCAATAATGATTTCCACCTGCGCAATATCGGCATCATCCTGCCGGAAACGGAGCCCGCACATCTGGCACCGGTTTACGATTTTATTAGCGTGGTGCCCTATCCTGCCGCGTTCGGCGAATATCTCGCCTTGCCGCTGCTGGAACGTGAAGAAAATGATGCGGAGAACGCACCGGGTATCGATTCAGGATACGGCGAATATGTTGGCGCAGATTTTATCCTGCTGGCGCAAGGGATGGATATCAATCCGGCATTAGCACGCAAATGGCTCGCCGACGTGGTTAACAGCCATCCGTTGATTATTGAAACTTACACTGAAAGCCATATGCCTGAAGTCCAGCGCCATGCCGTCCTTGAATACGTTGCCCGGCGTATCACGTTGCTCGCCGTGACTGACCTCTAAACATAAAAAACCCGCTGGTCAGCAGCGGGTTTTTATTCATTGACGCACAGTTCATTCCAGTAACTGTAACGCATTGCATGATGCTGGAGTTCATCTCTCATAATAGCGATACACCGAAGGGTGGAACTCTACGCCGTAGAGTTGGCTAATCGGGATCAGCAGATCGATATGATTGCCAAGATCGAATTCTCCCGCTTCTATTGCTCTGGTATCGCCGTTAATCAGTTGGTTAAACCAATTTTGCAAACGTGTTTTCATCGTTAGCGTCTCCACAAATGATTGACGCTGACAGTAAAACGCATGTCGAGATATAACCAAAACGATTAGTTGTTCGTTTCTTTTCCAAAGAATGCATATAAAAGCAGGTCGCCATGAATGGCGACCCGGCTCGAACTATCCCTTAGTCTTCGCCATCATCTTGCGATAATTGTTCAGCCATTTGCCGCTGGTCAAACGCCACCAGAAGCACACGCCGCGCACCGTCCAGTCAAGGAACATGCCAAGCCACACGCCAATCACGCCCATACCAAGCACGATACCGAGGAAATAGCCCGCCACCACGCGCGCGCCCCACATGCTGAACATCGAAACATACATGGTGAAACGCGCATCGCGTGCGCCTTTCAGGCTGGCTGGCAGCACCCAGGAAGCCGTCCAAATCGGCATAAAGGCGGCATTGAGCCAAATTAAATGTTTGGTTACCGAAATCACTTCGGGATCGCGGCTGTAAAACTGCGCCAGCGTTCCGGCGAGCGGAACGGTGAGCAACGCCAGCGAGCACAAACCTATCATCGCCAGCCAGAAAACATGTTTGATTTGCCGTTCAGCCTGCATCACCTGATTAAGCCCCAACCTGCGGCCAGTAATGATGGTCGAAGCCGACCCCAAAGCGTTACCTGGCAAGTTGATCAACGTGGCAATCGAGAAGGCGATAAAGTTACCGGCGATTTCGTTGGTGCCCATGCCCGCGACAAAAATCTGTGTTAGCAATTTACCGCCGTTGAACAGCACCGATTCGATACTGGCAGGCACGCCAATGCCCAACACTTCCATCAAGATATTGCGATCCCAGCGACGAAAATAGCTGGCAATGGAGATTTTCAGCGCGGGCGTAATGCCGCGGTACAGCACGTAAATCGCCGCCGCAGCACCGATATAACGCGAAATGGTCAGCCCCAATCCGGCACCGACAAAACCCAATCCTTCCCAACCCATGCAGCCGTAAATCAGCACGCTACTGATCACGATGTTGAGGATGTTCATGCCGCCGTTGATCAGCATCGGAATTTTAGTATTGCCCGCACCACGCAGCGCGCCGCTGCCAATCAGCGCAATCGCCGCAGCCGGATAGCTCCACGCCGAGGTTTGCAGATAGCTCAACGCCAGTTCTTTCACCTTGGGGTCGGCGCTGCCCGCAATCACATCAATGATTAGGTGTCCCCAAAACTCAATGGCGATCACCAGCAGGAAGGCCAGCGCGGTCATCAATCCCAACGACTGCCGCGTTGCTGCGCGCGCACGTTTGCCGTTGCGTTTGGCAAGGCTAAACGCTACCACCACGGTGGTACCGAGATCGATGGCGGCGAAGAAGGAGATAATCACCATATTGAAGCTGTCGGCGAGGCCCACGCCCGCCATCGCTTCTTTACCCAGCCAACTGACCAAAAACGTACTGAGGACGCCCATCAACATCACACATAAGTTTTCGATGAAGATCGGCACGGCTAACGGGGTGATTTCACGCCAGAACAGCGTGCGATAAGAACGACGTTTGGGATACCACGCCGTATTTCTCACCGCCCGCATCACTGCTACGCCAGGATTTTGCAAGGGAGTACCAAATCACTTTGGAGAGGAAGAAGAGTAATAATGATGATAGGCCACTGACAAATATGCAAAGTGTTTCCCATCACCATTTAATCATTATTACAAACTTTTTGTCGCCACCACCGCAGGATCCGCTGCGCCGCCCAGATAGGCGCTACGCACGTCATCATTATTTAGCAATTCAGCGCCGCTGCCGCTGAGCCGAATCTCGCCGTTCACCATCACATAACCACGATCCGCCAATTGCAACGCATGACGAGCATTTTGCTCGACCAGAAACAGCGTCATGCCTTGTTGAGTTAACTCGCGCAGGATGGCAAAAATCTGTTTCACCACAATCGGCGCAAGGCCAAGGCTGGGTTCGTCGAGCAGCAGCAATTTAGGCCGACTCATCAGCGCGCGCGCAATTGCCAGCATTTGTTGCTCACCACCCGAAAGCGTCATCGCACGTTGTTTGCGCCGCTCCAGCAGACGCGGAAATAGCTGATACATACGTTCCTTATCCTGTTTCACGTAGCGCTCACCAATCGCAATGGTGCCCATCAGCAGATTCTCTTCCACCGTCATGTCGGGAAAAATACGCCGCCCTTCTGGTGCCTGCGCGATGCCACTGGCGGCGATGAAATGCGTTGAGCGTTGACTGATGGCTTCTCCACGCAAGCGAATCTCGCCGCTGGCAATGCGGGGCTGGCCAAAAATCGACATCAATAAGGTGGATTTACCTGCGCCGTTGGCGCCAATCAATGCCACGGTTTCACCTTGATTGACCGTCAACGACACCTGTTTCAGCGCCTGCAAGGGACCGTAAAACACATCGACCTGTTCAAACGCTAACATCGGTTCAGCCATGGTCGCTCTCCTCTTCCGCACCGAGATAAGCGGCAATCACTTTGGCATCGTGGCGAATTTGCTGCGGCGTACCTTGTGCAATTACATCGCCGTGATCGAGCACCACAATATGGTCAGAAATACGCATCACCATCGGCATATCGTGTTCAATCAACAACACGCTAATGCGGTGATCGGCGCGCAGACGATGCAAAATTTGACTAAGCGCTTCGGTTTCCACCGGATTGAGCCCTGCTGCCGGTTCATCAAGGCATATCAATTCCGGCCGCGTGCACATGGCGCGTGCAATCTCCAGTCGCCGCTGCTGGCCGTAGGAGAGCGTGCCCGCCAGACGATTGGCACTCGACACTAAATCGACGTTTTCCAGCCAATAGAAAGCGCGATCCAATGCGCGATTTTCCGCCTCGCGATAGCCACGCGTATTAAGTACGCCTGCCAGCAAGTGGCGATTAACCTGCATATGCTGCGCCACCAGCAGGTTTTCAATCACCGACATTTCACGGAATAGGCGAATATTTTGGAAGGTGCGTGCCAACCCGGCACGGTTTACCAAATGCGCGCCGCCGAACATTTTGTACCAGACGCGTGAGCCGAGCCGCGATGGATTGATCCAATCACTGGCATGGATTTTTTGTCCTAATACCTGAATCACATCGGTGCTGCGTTGATTGGCATTGAGCATGATGCGGCCGCCCGTGGCACGATAGAAACCGGTTAAACAGTTGAACACCGTGGTTTTTCCCGCGCCGTTTGGCCCGATCAGCGAAGTCACCGAACCACGCTCAACTTGTAGACTGACGTCATTGAGCGCCTTAATGCCACCAAAACGCATCATCAGATTATCGACTTGCAGAATCGCATCACTCATGGCGCACTCCTTTACGCAGCGGCACGCCGACGCGCGCGGTACGCACCAACCCACGTGGTCGCCAAATCATCATCAACACCATCAACATGCCAAACAGCAACACGCGATACTCGGCGAAGCTACGCAGCAATTCGGGTGCAACGGTTAATACAAAAGCCGCCAGCACCACACCCAGCGTCGAGCCCATGCCTCCCAGCACCACAATGGCGAGAATCAGCGCCGACTCAAAAAAGGTGAAGGAAGTGGGATTGACGAAGCCCTGATAGCTGGCGAAAAACACCCCAGCAATACCGGCGGTGGACGCGCCCAGCATAAAGGCGGACAGCTTGACCAATACGTGATTCAATCCCATCGCGCGGCAGGCAATTTCATCTTCGCGCAGCGCTTCCCATGCGCGACCAATCGGCATGCGCGTCAACCGATGTTTGATCCACAGCACCAGCAACACCACGAATACCAGCACCACGTAGATGAAGATAAACTTCATATTAGGGTTGTAGGTGACATGCAGAAACTCGTGATACGGCACGCCGCCATCGCGCGCGCGGCGGGCGAATTCCAAACCAAAAAAGGTCGGCGATGGCACCGAAACGCCGTTTGGACCGCCAGTAAACGACAGCCAGTTAGTCAGCACCAAACGGATAATTTCGCCGAAACCGAGCGTAACAATCGCCAGATAATCGCCGTGCATGCGCAGCACCGGAAAACCCAATAGCGCTCCGGCGAATGCTGCCATCAACGCCGCCAGCGGCAGCATGCTCCAGAATCCTAAGCCGAGATATTGATAGCCGAGCGCCAAACCATACGCGCCGATGGCGTAGAAAGCGACGTAGCCAAGATCAAGTAAACCAGCCAGACCGACAACGATGTTCAATCCCAGCCCCAGCAACACGTAAATCAAGCCGAGAATCGCCACCGTCAGCAGATATTTACTGGAGAGAAACGGGAATGCCATCGCCACGATCAACAGCAGCGGCAATATCCAGCGTAAACGAGAGCGATAACCTGGGTCGCGCACATACACGCCGTCATCTTTGCCGGAAAAGCGGCGCATCACATTTTGGCCAAACGCTGTATGCAGAAACAAACTAAACAGTAAGCGCCCGACCATCACCACCGCCACCAACAGCGCCACGCGCTGTGGTGACAATTTGAAGCTGTAACCGTCGAGCACGATGCCGACAATCGGGCCAAATACCACCAGTGCCACCAATCCCGCCAACAGCGTGTCGAGCAGTGTCTGGCGCAACGGGCTTTGCGTCATTGCATTCATCAATGCTTCCTCACACTTTAGCGACCAGCGGTCGTCCTAACAGTCCCTGCGGGCGGAAAATCAAAATCACCACCAGCAGCGAGAACGAAAATACATCTTTGTAATCCGAGTTCACCATGCCGGCAAACTGCGCTTCAGCCACGCCCAGCAGCAAACCACCTAACATCGCGCCTGGCAGTGAACCGATACCGCCCAGCACCGCGGCGGTGAAGGCTTTAATGCCGATAATGAAGCCAGCATAGAAATCAAAGGTGCCGTAATTCATCGTTACCAGTACGCCCGCTAAACCCGCCATCGCCGCACCTATCACAAACACCAGCGAAATCACGCGATCGGTGTTGATGCCGAGAATTGATGCCATACGCCGATCCTGTTGCACCGCACGGCAAATACGGCCCAATTTGGTAAACTGGATAATCCACGTCAGCAGCGCCATGCCACAGAACGCAGCAATCAGAATGAAGATTTTGGTCCAGGTGATTTGCACCACACCGCCATCAATCTCCATGCGCAGCACGCCGGTCAGCAGCGTGGGAATCCCCTGCTGATTCGGTCCCTGACTAAGCTGCACGTAGTTTTGCAAAATCAGCGACATACCAATCGCCGAAATCAGTGGCGCAAGGCGTGTTGAGTTACGCAGCGGACGATAAGCGATGCGCTCAATCGTCCAGCCATAAGCCGAGGTGACGATGACGGTAAAAATAAGCGTGCCAAAAATCAGCAGCGGGAAGGAGTGAATACCGAAGAAACTCAGGATGGAAAGTCCAATCGCGCACAGATAAGCAGAGATCATATACACCTCGCCGTGGGCGAAGTTGATCATGCCAATGATGCCGTAAACCATGGTGTAGCCGATGGCTATCAAGCCATAAACGGCACCCAGCGTTAAGCCGTTAATCAGCTGCTGTAAGAAGAAGGCGTCCATAATGGGGTCTCGTACTCAATGGGAGCGCACACTTCGCGCTCAATCGCGAATGGCCCCGCAGCGCGCGGGGCCGCGTGACCAATCACAGTTGGTGATATTTGCCTTTGTCATCCCATTGATAGACGACGTAATCCGAGACTTTGAGGTCGCCTTTACTGTCCCACGCCTTTTTACCCATCACGGTATCGACGCTGTTCGCTTTCAGCCAATCGCTGGCTTTGGCATTGTCTTTACCTGCGGCTTTGTAAGCGGCAGCCAGCGTTTGAATCGAGGCGTACGCGTATAAGGTGTAGCCTTCTGGCTCAAAACCACCGGCACGGAATTTCTCGATCACGGCTTTACCATCCGGAATGGTGCGCGGATCGTTGCCGAAGGTCATGTAGACACCTTTGGTGTATTGCGGGCCGCCCGCGGCAGTGACCATATCTTCAGTAACGATGCAGTCGCCAGAGAAGAAGGCGGCGTTGACACCTTGTTCACGCATCTGACGTACCAGTGGACCGGCTTCCGGATGGCAACCACCAAAATAGACCACGTCGGGATTGAGCGCGCCAATTTTGGTTACCAGCGCGTTGAAATCTTTCTCACCGCGCGACAAACCTTCATACAGCACTTCCTTCACACCACGTTTTTCCAGCGAGGCCTTAGTCGCATCCGCCAAGCCTTGACCGTAGGTGTCTTTGTCATGAATTACCGCGACTTTTTTCGCTTTGAGCTTGTCGATAATGAAATCAGCGGCGATGGCACCTTGCTGGTCATCACGCCCGCACATGCGGAACATAGTTTTCATGCCGCGTTCGGTAATTTGCGGGTTGGTTGATCCGGGGGTAATCGCCAGCACGCCGGCTTCGTCATAGACTTCGGAGGCGGGCATAGTGGAGGAAGAACAGAAGTGGCCGACCACCGCCATCACTTTATCTTGATCGACCAAGCGGTTGGCTACCGCCACTGCTTGCTTAGGCTCACAGGCGTCATCGCCCTGCACCAAAACAATTTTCTCGCCGTTAATGCCACCAGCGGCATTGATGTCATCGGCGGCCTGGCTGGCACCTTTCCAATATTGCGCGCCGTACGTTGCATTGGGCCCAGAGAAGGGACCGGCCACACCAATTTTAATATCGGCCTGAGCGTAAAAGGCCACGCTTAAACAACCGGCAATCGCCACCTTCATTGGGTGTTTTATGAATTTCAAAGACATGCTTTCAATCCTCAACGGGTCAGGAACGGAGCCATACCACGGCCTGGGAGAAATCAATTTCTGAAACTTTGGTGGAGCTGAGTGCGACCAAGCGGATTTTTTCGTAGGGTCGCCATTCATAGTGACCACTTTCAATGGCGTGAATAAACTCACTCCAAACGAAATAACATCGGATTGCTATGGCCACGATTGAAAACTAAGCAATAAACTCGCCAATAACGTTAATGTGGACGATTTTTTGCCAGAGCATCGCGGCGCAGCGGGAGGCGCGCGATGTAACATCCCTGCTGATCATAAACATAGCCACAGTTACGCGGCGTACCAGCACCGTGATGGTGCAGAATGCGGTCGATCACAGATTCTTCATCGTGCTAAAAGGTTTATCCGCTATGCTCTGGTGAAAACGGTCCACGTTTCCTAAAGGAGAACCTATGAATACGCTACGGAACGGATTGAGCAGCCAGCAAGCGCTGGACGAATTGGAACGCCTGTACGACAGTGCGGTGGAAGCGCTGCGTGATGCGATTCGCGAGTTCACCACCAACGGGCAATTGCCGGAAGAGAGCGCACGCCAGCAAGGGCTGTTTGTTTATCCGGAACTGCGCATCACCTGGCTGGGTGAAGGCCCGCAACAAAATCGCACCCGCGCCTGGGGACGATTCACCCATACTGGCAGCTACAGTTCCACCATCACGCGCCCTGCTTTGCTGCGTCACTATCTCAGCGAACAGTTGCAGATGCTGGAGAAAGAGTATGACGTGTTGATTGAAGTCGGCCCGTCACAACAGGAAATCCCGTATCCGTATGTGATTGATGGCTTGTCGCTGGACCGTTCCATGAGCGCCAGCATCGCCCGTCACTTCCCCACCACCGAACTGTCGCAAATTGGTGATGAAACTGCCGATGGCCTGTTCCACGCTAATGCGCTTTTCCCACTGTCGCACTTTGATGCCCTGCGCACTGATTTCTCACTGGCACGTTTACGCCACTACACCGGTACCGCCGTCGAGCATTTCCAGCCGTTTGTGCTGTTCACCAACTACACGCGCTACGTCGATGAATTTGTGCGCTGGGCGATTGAGCAAGTGCAAGACCCAACCACGCCTTATGACAGCCTCGCCTGTGCGGGCGATGTAGTGATCACCGCTGACACTCAAGATCCTACCGCGATGATGTCCGACCTGGCGTGGAAGAAACATCAAATGCCGGCCTGGCATCTGACATCACCGAATCGTCGCGGCATTACGCTGGTGAATATCGGTGTTGGCCCTTCCAATGCAAAAACCATCTGCGACCATTTAGCAGTGATTCGCCCGCACGCGTGGTTGATGATTGGTCACTGCGGCGGCCTGCGTGAAAGCCAGACCATCGGCGATTATGTGCTGGCACACGCTTATTTGCGTGACGATCATGTGCTGGATAGCGTGTTACCGCCTGACATCCCTATCCCCAGCATTGCCGAAGTTCAGCGTGCGCTGTATGACGCCACCAAAGCAGTCAGCGGCATGCCGGGCGAGGAAGTTAAACAGCGCCTGCGCACCGGCACCGTCGTTACCACCGATGACCGCAACTGGGAGCTGCGCTACTCGGCTTCCGCGCTGCGTTTCAACCTGAGTCGCGCAGTGGCGGTGGATATGGAGAGCGCCACCATTGCCGCGCAGGGTTATCGCTTCCGCGTGCCGTACGGCACCTTACTGTGCGTATCTGATAAACCGCTGCACGGTGAAATCAAACTGCCGGGCCAGGCTAATCGTTTCTACGAAGGTGCTATTTCTGAGCACTTGCAGATTGGCATCTGCGCAGTAGAACTGCTGCGTGCCGAAGGCGACAAGCTGCACTCAAGGAAGCTCAGAACCTTCAACGAGCCGCCGTTTAGGTAAAAGTGCAACAACGCCAGCCGCTAATGTGGCTGGCGTTGTTCAACAATTAAATCTTTAAGACAATATCTTTTACAAACCATATTAAAATTGCGGCAACGGCTGGAACCATAATGCTCCAGGTTAAACGATCGTTTAGCCTCTCGAATTTAAGATCTATTTTTTCGAACTTCGCTTCGAGTTTTTCCTCCATTCGCTCGAACTTTTCATCTATACGATTTTCAAGCTGGCCGAGCTCCCCCATAATTTCAAAGCGCATGGCGCCCTGTTCCGCTCTCAGTTCATTTTTAACGGATTCAATATCCGCCTTAGTAGCAAAATGCTCCGAGCGAGCAGTGAGCACAGCAACATCCATCTGAATTTTTTGCGTGTTTTTTTCCAGCTGTTCAACCCGTTTGGTCAATTGCTCCATGTGATGATCTCCTTGGTTACCGACGCCAAAAATTAGCGGTGGAAACACGCGTGTTGCGCTGCTCATGGGATAATCCATCTCCGAATCCTCTTCCCTGGTTTGATGTAACTTTCCACCTTGAAGCTAGTGGAACAGATTTGCGCCGCATTAACATTCCACGATCCCGCCATTCGCGGTGAAAATTTTGCGAGCAGGTGTGAACAATGCGCTGAGCCTAAGCCAGTACAGAATGCAGGAGAAGTGACCTTGGTTGGGGATTGCGAGGTATCGCGCAGAAAATCAGCGGCAGAATGTAACAACAGACACGGAAGCCCGAGCGGGCTTCCGTAAATGACAACTTAAGCGCTCAGCCAACCCAGTTTGATCACAAACAGAATCGACAGAATGATCAGCGCCGGATTCACCTCTTTAGTACGGCCGCTCAGCAATTTCACCACGGTCCAGGTAATGAAACCGAAGGCGATGCCGTTAGCAATTGAGTAGGTCAGCGGCATGGTCAACGCCGTCACGGTAACTGGCGCAGCGGTGGTGATGTCTTTCCAGTCAATATCCGCCAAGCCTGAGGTCATCAGCACAGCAACAAACAGCAGCGCAGGCGCGGTGGCATAAATCGGTACGCTGCCCGCCAGCGGCGAGAAGAACAGGCTCAGCAGGAACAGAATCGCCACGACAATCGCGGTCAAACCGGTACGGCCACCGGCGCTGACGCCCGCCGCAGATTCCACATAGCTGGTGGTGGTCGAGGTACCCAGCAGCGAACCAAACAACGCCGCAGCACTGTCAGCGATTAACGCACGGCCCATTTTTGGCACGTTGCCCTTTTCGTCCGCCAGACCCGCACGTTTGGTCACACCCAGCAAGGTGCCGGTGTTATCGAACACATCAACAAACAGGAAGGCGAAGATCACGCTGACTAGGCCCACATTGAAGGCACCTGCGATATCCAATTGCATAAAGGTCGGTGCGATAGAAGGCGGTGCCGAGAACACGCCACCAAACGGTGTCAAACCAATGCCCATAGAGATGAATGTCACGATCAGAATGCCGATCAGCACCGCACCGGTCACGCGGCGTGCTTCCAACACCACGATGATGAAGAAGCCCAGCAGCGCCAGCAGCGGGCCAGGTTTGGTCAGATCGCCCAAGCCCACTAATGTTGCCGGGTTATCCACCACAATACCCGCACCTTCAAGTGCGATGATCGCCAGGAACAGACCGATACCGGCACCGATACCGGCACGCAGCGGCAGCGGAATGCTGTTGATAATCCACTCACGGATTTTGAAAAGCGACATCGCAAAGAAGATCACCGCTGACAAGAACACCGCGCCAAGCGCGACTTGCCAGGTGTAACCCATATGCAGCACCACGGTGTAGGTGAAGAAGGCGTTGAGGCCCATGCCCGGAGCCAGTGCAATCGGATAGTTAGCGATCAGGCCCATCAGTACACAGCCAATCGCCGCCGCCAGACAGGTGGCAACGAATACCGCACCTTTATCCATGCCGGTTGCGCCGAGGATGCTCGGGTTAACAAACAGAATGTAGGCCATGGCCAGGAAGGTGGTGATACCCGCGATAATTTCAGTGCGGACCGTTGTGTTGTGCGCTTTTAGTTTGAAGAGTTTTTCTAACATCATCATCTCTCATGAGCGGAGTCGGCACGAATGCACGCGCTCCTTGCCAATGTGGTTTACATGCTTATTGTTGTATTGGACGCAAGGCTGTGAACCTTCCCCTGTCCTCATAGCAATAGCTATGCCACACCGTACGCAATCGTTTACGTTTCCAATTGCGGCTACGGTTAGGATAATTCCGAACCAAAATGAGGCGCGATTATGGTGCATCGCACCAGATCTGCGCAATCGTTTTCCTAAGCAAGACATGTCTCAACGAAAAATATTGCGGCACTGCACGCTTTCGCACTCTGCCTGGCGATGGCGGTCACGTTTCTGTTGCTTGCATTAGCAGGGAAAAATCGCCGGATTACACTGATTTTAACCCTTTCGTAACAAAAGAGGCTAGACGATGAAGCCCGCGATTTTGGTGGTCGATGATGATCGTGCCGTATGCGAATTGCTGCACGATGTATTGCATGAACATGTGTTCACAGTTTATAGCTGCCATCAGGGCAAAGATGCGCTGGCTTTATTAGCGCTACACCCGGAAATTTCGCTGGTGATGCTGGATATGATGCTGCCAGACACCAACGGCTTGCTGGTGTTGCAACAGATGCAGCGTCAACGCCCGGACCTGCTGGTGATTATGTTAACCGGCATGGGATCGGAAGCGGATATGGTGGTGGGGTTGGAAATGGGCGCGGATGATTACATCGCCAAGCCATTTAATCCACGCGTGGTGGTGGCGCGCGCCCGTGCGGCGCTGCGACGTTGTGGACGCTTATCGCAGCCAGAGCTGTTCAATGATGAAGGTTGGCAATTTAACGGTTGGCGGCTGGATGATGCGCGCTGCGAATTGTTCAATCCACAACGTGAAAGCGTGCCACTCACCCAAGGCGAATACACGCTGCTGCGCGCTTTAGTTGCTCATGCGCGCAAGGTGTTAACCCGCGATCAACTGCTGGAGCTAACGCACAGCGAAAGCCTTGATGTGTTTGATCGCACCATCGATGTGCTGATCATGCGGCTGCGGCGCAAAATCGAAGCCAATCCGCATCAACCGAGCCTGATCCGCACCATTCGCGGACTCGGCTATGTTTTCTCTGCCGATGTGATGCGCCCGGCTTCATCGCCGCGCGAGACACAAATCGCCTGATCCATCCAGCGCTGCATCTCTGCCAATGGCCGCGTGCCGTCCAGCGCGTTTGCTGCATGCAGATTAAAACAGGCGCAGGTGTGTGCCAGTTTCAGCGTTTCCGTCAGCGACCAACCTTGATGGCTGGCATACAACACGCCAGCGCAAAACGCATCACCGGCACCGACACTGCCAACGATCTCCTCCGGCGTTAAACACCACGCCGGTTGCCAGCGCCCTTCACCACCGCGTTCTTCTCCCCATGCGCCTTCCGGAGCATGAATCACCACGCGCTGACGCACACCTTGTTGCATCAACCAAGTAGCCGCCTCAGCGAACGCGCTGGCTCCGGCTAATCCGTGCGGCGTACGCAAAGTGACTCCGGTTAGCGATTGCGCCTCAAGTTCATTGATCACCAGATAATCGAGCCAGCGCAGCGCGGGCATCACCAACGGGCGATATTCTCCCGTACGCGACACCAAATCCAGTGAGGTTTGATAGCCGCGCTGCTGCATCTGCGCCAACAAACGTGCGCTGCGGGTGTCGAATTCGTCATCCGGCTGATCGAGGCTATCAAGCAGCAATAGATAGCCAAGATGGAAGATACGATGCGAAGTGGACACAGCGGCGAAGTGCGCCAGGTCGAGTTGCCCATTCGCGCCACGCGCATGGAAAAAGGTGCGCTGGCCGTCTGGCGTGGTCATCACCTGAGTCATGGCGGTATTGATGCTGCGGGTGCGCTGGACAAACAGGCGATCGATATGATGATCGTCAAGCAATTGCAGGATGTAATCGCCGTCGCTGTCTTCGCCAATCATCCCGACGCCCGCCAGCGGCAGGTTCACCTGCATGCGTGCCAGCGTGAACAGCACGTTGAGCGCCGCGCCGCCGCTGCATTTTTCGCTGTGCTCGATCTCCGCCAACCAACCTTGCTCCGGCCAGTGGCTGATGCGCTGCACATGATCCACCAGCATGCTACCTGCGCCGAGAATTCCGCTGCGTGCTGCCATGTCAGGCCCTCCTGGCGCTGCCGAACACCTGCATCTGCTGTGCCACCACATTGCTGATGGCACGTTCCACCGCCATTAACAGTTCGGCAAATGAGTCGTAGCGCGCATCACGCTGGCTGATTTGCGTTTCAATCGCGCCCAGCGCCGCCTGCGACATGCCGGTGTAGAAGTTGATTTTGTTAATGCCGAGGGTAATGGCGCGGCGGAAATCCGCATCGCTAATCCCAGACCCGCCATGCAGCACCAGCGGAATCCCGGCGCTGGCACGTATCGCCGCTAGCCGTTCGAAGTCAAGTTTAGGTTCGCCTTTGTATTTGCCGTGCGCATTGCCAATCGCCACCGCCAAACAATCGATACCGGTGGATTGCACAAAATCGGCGGCCTGCGCCGGATCGGTGAATTTATCGCTGTCGGCCTCACCAAACAGCGCCCCGCCTTCATCGCCGCCCACCGCACCGAGTTCCGCTTCCACCGATACACCCAGCGCGTGACACATTTTCACCACTTCGCGCGTCTGGCGCACATTTTCGTCGTAGCTGAGCGTTGAGCCGTCAAACATCACCGAGGTAAAGCCGAGGCGAATCGCCTGCATCACCGCCTCAAAATGCAAGCCATGATCGAGATGCAGCACCACCGGAATATCGTGCAGCGCCGCTTCGGTGCGCACCGCCGCCACCAGATGTTCGAGATTGACGTACTTAAAGTGCACTTCCGCGATGCTGATGATAAATGGCGAACGCTGTTGTTCAGCCGCCTGAAACAACGCGCGCAAGAAATGGGTATCGAGCACGTTAAATGCGCCAAGTGCGTAGCCATTTTGCTGCGCATGTGCCAAACCCTGCGCCAATGAAATCAAAGCCATATTGTTCTCCTAACTATCCCCTCTCCCGCCTGCGGGAGAGGGTTAGGGTGAGGGCAAGCGCGCGTCTATTTCACCGTCCAGCCCTTATAGCTGCTGACGCTGTTGCGATCGATCATCGTCACCGGAATCAGCACCGGTTTATCCGGCGCAGGCTTGCCTTGCAGGATGTCGTAACCAATCTCCACCGCTTTTGCCGCCATCACTTGCGGGTCTTGTGCTGGCGTGGCGACAAACAGTGAACCTTTGCGTTTCAGTGCTTCTTCGCCATCTGGCGATCCATCGACGCCGACAATAAAGAACTCATTACGTTGTGCCTGTTTCGCGGCTAAATCGGCACCAATCGCCGTTGGATCGTTAATTGCGAACACCGCATCGATCTTCGGATTAGCCGACAACAAGCCGGTCATCACTTCCAGGCCACCTTCACGGCTGCCTTTGGCGTTCTGGTTATAGGAGAGAATTTTGATATCTGGATGGGTTTTCAGCTCGGTCATGCAGCCTTCAACACGGTTTTGCACCGCGGAGACCGGCGGCCCGTTAATGATCACCACATTGCCTTTGGCTTTCAGGCGGTCGGAGATGTACTTGCACGCCATGGCACCGGCAGCGGTGTTATCGGAGGTGATGGTGGCGTTGGCGCCGTCAGCCGCCACGTCCACCGCCACCACCACGATACCGGCGTCACGCGCACGCTTCACGGCTGGCGCGATGCCTTTGGAATCGGCAGCGTTGAGGATGATCATGTCGACTTTGGCGGCGATGAAGTTATCAATCTGCGCCACCTGTTGACCGAGATCGTAGCCACTGGAAACCAACGTCACGTTCACTTTGTCGCCCGCCAGTTCTCGCGCCTTGAGTTCCGCGCCTTTAGTAATTTGCACGAAGAACGGGTTGGCGAGGTCGCCGACAGTCACACCAATGGATTTCAGCTCTTTGGCCTGCACCAATGGCGCGCTCAGAAGCGAAGCTGCCAGCAGTCCGGTAATAATCGGATTAAAACGCATAGTCGATGTTCTCCTGCTTTTTTTGGTTTTTACCCTCACCCTAACCCTCTCCCGCAAGCAGGAGAGGGGATGATTAGGTGGAGCGAACTTTACGAACAAACCGCACTTTCAACTCCCTCTCCCACCTGTGGGAGAGGGCTGGGGTGAGGGACAGCACGCACCAAACTCAACCCACGTGATGCCGCGTGCGGTACTTATCGATCAGCACCGCGATAATGATCACCGCGCCCTTGATCACTAACTGCCAGAAATAGGAGACGCCCATCAGCGTCATGCCGTTGTTGAGCGTGGCGATAATCAGCGCCCCGATCAGCGTGCCGGTAATGGTGCCGATGCCGCCGACAAAGCTGGTGCCACCGAGAATCACCGCGGCAATCGCATCCAACTCATAACCGACGCCGAGATTGCCGTTGGCGCTGTAAAGTCGTGAGGCGCTCATCAATCCGCCCAAGCCTGACAACAGCCCGCTCATGGCGTAGACAAACAGCAGCACCACGCCAACCTTGATGCCGGTCAAGCGTGCCGCCTGCACGTTGCCGCCTACCGCGTAGATGTGCACACCCAGCGTGGTGCGGCGCAGAATGAACCAGCACAGCGCAATCACCGCGAAGGCGATAATGATCAGCCACGGCACCGGGCCGAGATAGCCGTTGCCAATCCATTCAAAGTTGATGTCGGAGTTAATCACCGTGGTGCCATTCGCCAGCAAATAGGCCGCGCCGCGCATTGCGGTATAGGTTCCCAGCGTGACAATAAACGGTGGCAAACCGGCCCACGCCACCAAAATGCCGTTGAACAATCCCATGATCAGGCCAGCTGCCAACGCCGCCGGAATGGTCAGCGAAGCAAATGCCGGATCGAGCGACACCACCATCGCCACTACCGCCGTGGTGCCGAGCATTGATCCCACCGACAAATCGATGCCGCCGGTGAGAATCACAAAGGTCATGCCCGCCGCCAGCACGATGTTGATCGACGCCTGACGTGTAATATTCAGCAAATTACCTTCGGTAAAGAAGTTGGGCGCAACAAAACCAAATACCGCCACAATCAGGATTAAGATCGGCAAGATGCCGACGGTTTGCAGCAGGTCGCTCATCAACGCGCGCTTGAGCGTTGGGCTTTTTACGCGTGCGGTTTCACTGGTCATTGCGCTCTCCTCAGGCCTGAACCGGCTGCGCGCCGGTGGCCAGTGTCATTATGTTTTCCTGGCTAATCTCCGCCCCACTCAACTCACCCGCGATGGTGCCTTCGCGCATCACATAAACGCGATCGCTCATGCCGACCACTTCCGGCAACTCGCTGGAAATCATCAAAATCGCCACGCCTTGCTGCGCCATTTGTTGCATCATGCGGTAGATTTCGCTCTTGGCGCCGACGTCTACGCCACGCGTCGGTTCATCAAGAATCAGGATGCGCGGTGCAATCGCCACCCAGCGTGAAATCAGCAATTTTTGCTGGTTGCCGCCGGACAAGCCGCCCGCTCTGACTTGCGCATGCGGCACGCGAATATTCAGCGCATCAATCGCGTCGCTGGCGATCTTCTGCCCTTTGCGCTTGTTCAGCAGACCGTAACTGGCATCGCGCTCCAGCGTCGCCATCACGATGTTTTCCTGCGCCGCCATCTCAAGGAATAAGCCCTGCTCTTTACGGTTCTCGGTGAGGAAACCAATGCCGCGCGCGATGGCGTCACGTGGGGAGTGAATCTGCACTTCCTCGCCATCGATCCAGATTTCACCGCCGCTGGGTTTGTGCACGCCAAAAATCAGCTGCGCCAACTCGCTGCGTCCGGCACCGACCAAACCGGCCAAGCCAACAATCTCCCCGGCGCGCACCGCTAAACTGCTGGGATGCACTTTGCGTTTGTCGCACAGGTGATTAACCGCCAGACGAATGTCGCCGAGCGGGATGTTGCGATCTTTGTTGAACAAATCGCTGAGTGGACGCCCGACCATCATGCGTACCAGCTCGCTGGCGTTCAGTTGATCGCGCGTCAAGCTGCCAACGTATTGCCCATCGCGCAGCACGCTGACACGGTCGGAAAGCTCATACACTTCCGCCATGCGATGGCTGATATAGATGATCGCCATGCCCTCGCCGCGCAGACGTTTAATCAGCGCAAACAGCTGTTCGGTTTCACGATTCGAAAGCGCGGCAGTGGGTTCATCCATCACCAGAATGCGGCTGTTGCGATGTAGCGCGCGGGCGATTTCTACTTGCTGCTGCTCGGCGATACTCAGGCGGCTGACCAGATCGGTGGCGTTGAACTGCGCGCCGAGCCGGTCGATGACCACCTGCGCCTCTTCCGCCATCTGACGACGCCGGACTAATCCAGCACGGGTGATTTCGCTGCCGAGGAAGATGTTCTCCGCCACGGTTAAGTTGGGCGCCAGATTGATCTCCTGATAAATCAGCGTGATGCCCGCCGCCAGCGCCTCTTTCGGCCCTTTAATGGCGTAAGGCTTCCCGTCGATCAGAATCTCGCCGCTGCTGGCGGTGTAAGCACCGGCCAGAATCTTCATCAAGGTACTTTTCCCCGCGCCGTTCTCGCCCATCAACGCATGCACTTCGCCAGGCCAGACGGTGAGATCGACGCCTTTTAGCGCGTAGAAGCTACCAAAGCGGCGGGTGATTGCGCGCATTTCCAATATCGGTGTCGCTGTCATCGGCAAGCTCCTGCTGGCAAGGGTTGCAGCGAGTAAAGCCGCTGTAGATAAATGGAAAATGTCAGCGTCCCGTTCATATTTGTCATATTTCGCCTCGGGTGCGCTTCTATACTCGCCGGGAGTTGAGCGGCATGAGGTGGCAAGAATGAGTCACGGTCTGCATTGGCACGCGGGCGCACGCAGTCGCCTGCTGCTGTTTAATTTGCTGGTGATGTCGGTGACGCTGGCGGTGAGCCTGGTGGCTATTTTTGGATTTCGCCACGCCGGTCACATTCAGGAACAGGCGCAGGCGCAAACGCTGGCGGATATGAACGGCAGCCTGGCGCTGGCACGCGATACCGCCAACGTGGCGATTGCCGCGGTGCGCTTATCACAAGTGGTGGGCGCGCTGGAATATCAAAGCGAATCGGCACGTTTGCAGCAAACGCAGCAGGAACTGCAACACTCGCTGAACTTGCTGGCGCACGCACCACTGGCCGAACAACAGCCGCAACTGCTGGCACGCATCCGCGATCGCAGCCAGATGCTGGAACAGACCATCAATCAGTTGTTATTGGCCGGACATCAGCGCCATTTGCAGCGCAACGTGATGCTGAGCGGTTTATGGCAATCGCAGCTGCTGCTCAACCACATTAACCTGCTGACGCACACCCCATCGCCTTCCCGCGCCTTGCGCCAGCAAACCGCCAGTTTATTAAGCGTGGCGATTCAATCGGCTGCGCCACAAGCGGCGGTGCAGCAACTCGCCACGGTGCTAGGCCAGTGGCAAACGCTGACGCTAAACGGCGTGCTGAATGACCAAGTCCAGCGACTGATTACCACCGGCAACGATCTGCTGCCGGTGGCGCAACAGCTGGAACAAAGCGATATCGCCATCGCCTATGCGACTTATCGCATCAAAGCGCTGGTGGCGATGCTCAACGACGACATCACCCATTACGTGCAGCTGGTAGCGCAGCAAAGCGATGCACGCAGCGCGGTGACCCACGAAGAACTGGATTCGATTATCGGCTTTATCGGCCTGTTTATGCTGCTGGCGCTGCTGATTACCGGTTACGCCGGTTATTACATTTATCGCAATCTGGGATCGAGTTTGACCGCCATTGCCCACGCCATGACGCGGCTGGCGCAGGGTGAGAAAAGCGTCAATGTGCCGGGCCTGGCGCGACGTGATGAACTGGGCGATTTGGCACGGGCGTTTAACGTGTTTGCGCGCAATACCGCCTCGTTGGCACAAACTTCGCGTTTGCTGAGAGAGAAAAGCAATCAGCTGGAATCGACAGAAGAAGCGTTGCTGCACAGCCAGAAGATGAAAGCGGTTGGGCAACTGACCGGCGGCCTGGCGCATGACTTTAACAATTTGCTGGCGGTGATCATTGGCAGCCTGGCGCTAACCGTGGATCAACTGCCACCCGGTACGCTGGCCAGCCGCATTGATCGTGCCCGTCAGGCCGCCGATCGCGCGGCGCAACTGACGCAGCGTTTGCTGGCGTTTTCGCGCAAGCAGGCGCTCTATCCTCGCGCGGTGGCGGTGGTCGAACTGGTGGAAAATTTGCACTCGCTGTTACAGCACGCGCTGCTGCCCGGTCAAAACCTGGTGGTCGATGCGCAAGGTCCCGGCTGGCCGGCGTGGATCGATGCCGGGCAATTGGAAAACGCCTTGATGAATTTGGTGGTCAACGCGCGCGATGCGATGGAAAAACAGCGCGGCGAGATTCGGCTGCGCATCTGGAATCAACGTAAAGCGCTGGCCGATGGCGAACGCGATTGCGTCACTATCGAAGTCATCGATCACGGTTGCGGCATGTCGAACGAAGTGCGCGAACAGGTGTTTGAGCCGTTCTTCACCACCAAAGCGATTGGCAGCGGCAGCGGATTGGGATTATCGATGGTGTACGGATTTGTGCGCCAATCCGGCGGGCAAATCGAGCTGGAAACCGCGCCGGGCCAGGGCACCACCGTGCGTCTGCTGCTGCCGCGTGCGCCGGAAGCGGTGCAACCCACCCGCCTACCTGTGCCCATTGCGCCAACCGCGAGCAACGATCGGCTGATCTTGGTGCTGGATGATGAACCGGCGGTGCGGCAAACGCTGTGTGAACATCTGCATCAGTTGGGTTATTTGACGCTGGAGTGTGGCGACGGTGAAAGTGCATTGGCCTTGCTGCGTCAGACGCCAGATATCGACATGCTGATCAGTGATTTGATGTTATCGGGCGGGATGAACGGTGCGGATGTGATTCGCCAGGCGCAGGCGCAATGGCCGCATTTGGCAACGATGTTAATCAGCGGGCAGGATTTGCGCCGGAGCCAGGTGACGCTGCCGCTGTGTGAGCGGTTGGCGAAACCCTGGCATCAGGCGCAGTTGGTACAGACGCTGGAGCGTGCCTGGCAACGCAGCCAGCGGCTTAATCGCGCACGGCGGGCTGCCACAACGGCACCCCTTTCCCAGTGATGTAGCGTTTACGCAGCTTGCTGGAGATCACATCCATGATCATCACCACCGCCACCAGAATAATGGTCAGGAACATCACCACATCCCAGTTCCACAAACGCATGTTCTCGGCATACACCAAACCGACGCCGCCCGCGCCGACAAAGCCCAGCACCGCTGCGGAACGGGTGTTGGATTCAATCTGGTACAAGCTGAGGGCGAGGAAGGTCGGGAACGATTGGGTGAAGATGCCATAGCGATGTTTTTGCAGACTGTTGGCGCCCACCGCGCTGAGACCACGGCTTGGCGAACGCTCCACCGCTTCGTGCCCTTCGGCATACAGTTTGCCGAGCAAACCGACATCCTGCATCACAATCGCCAGCACACCGGCCAGCGGCCCCATGCCAACGGCGCGCACGAAGATCAAACCCCAAATCGCCATGTCGATGCCGCGCAGCACATCCAGTATGCGGCGCACCACCAGCGAAATCGGACGCGTAACCGGATCGTGCATCACGTTACGCGCGGCAAGGAACGAAACCGGCAGCGCGATAAACGAGGCGGTTATGGTGCCGGCAAACACAATCGCCAGCGTAATGCCGACCTGGGTGAAGTAGTAAGCAAACGGCCAGTTCATGAAATCCTGCCAGACAAACATGCGCAGGAAATAGCGGCTCAACTGCTGGCAGCCGACCAGAAAGCGGCTCCACTCAATGCCGAAAAACTCAAAGAAGAACAGGTAGTACAAGATAATAGCCAGCGCCACCAACGCCACGCGGCGCAAATAACGGTTCTGCGCGGCAAACAGCGCGGCGTGTTCCTGCTTGAGTTTGGCAACATCCGGCGCGAGGGTAATCATAGCGTCTCTCCTTCCACCACGCGGCGACGCAGCCAGCCGGACAGCGTATCCAGCAGCGACACCACCACAATAATCAGCAACAGCGTGATGCTGACCTGATCGTAACGATCGAGTTTGATATTGGTCATCAGCTCCTGGCCAATCCCACCTGCGCCGACCAAACCGAGAATGGTCGAGGAGCGGAAATTCACTTCCAGGCGCATAAAGCTGTAGGAAAGAAACGTCGGTTTGACCTGCGGCCAGAAGGCAAAGCGCATGCGCTGTAATTTGGTGGCGCCACAGGCGGCAAGGCCGCGCACCGGTTTATCGGAGGCGCTCTCAATTGATTCATAGAACAACTTGGTCAGGCTGCCGACGGTGTGCAACGCCAGCGCGAGGAAGCCAGGAATCGCGCCAATGCCGAACGCCATCACGAACATCACTGCCCACGCCAGTTCCGGCATGGTGCGCAGGAAGGCGACAAAGGCGCGAATGGCGATGCGCAGGCTGCGTGGCGTGTTGGTGTTATCGGCGGCGAAGAACGCCAGCACGCCCGCCACCATCACTGCCACGATGGTGGACGACAGCGCCAGCTGTAAGGTTTCCCAAATCAGGGGCAGCTGGAAGTGCAGACGATAGCCCCAATAGGCCAGCGATCCTTCTGTTTTCACATCAGAGAACAAGACCGACCAATGCAACACCGGCATGGTTTCGCCGATGTAGTCAAAAAAGTGTGGCAACGATTGCCAGACCGTGGTGAGGCTGAATTCCGACATCTTGCCCGCGGCCAGATAGAGCGCCAGTAACAGCAGCGACCACAGCAGCGAGTCGCGCTTTTGCTGGCGGCGGATGCGTTGGTAGTAGTGTTCGAAATCGGTCAAGGGAGGAATTCCTGTTGGTTGGGACGGAGGTGCACGCTGGCCCTCACCCTAGCCCTCTCCCGCAAGCGGGAGAGGGAATGATTAGGTGGAGCGAGCGGCGAACCTACTGCGCTCTCGGTCCGCTCCTTCCCCTGCGAGCGGGGGAAGGCTGGGATGGGGGACAGCGAGCGCCAGTTTAATTAACCGCGCGAACCTTTCATCAAATCACGCTTCATATCGATGATGTTCTGGTAATCAGCCACGGTTGCAGGACCGATGTGCTGCGCACCGCCAACCGCTTTAACAAAGCAGCTGTGCTGTTCTTTATCCAGCTTCTTGATGGTCGCAACCACTTTCTCTTTGAAATCAGCTGGCAGATTGTTGCTGACCAGAATTGGGCCGTTTGGAATCAGCGGCGACTGCCAGATGATGCGGATTTGCTTCATCAGATCTGGGTGATCCATACGAATCAGACGACCAAAAGCACCTGAGGTATAACCGGTTTCACGATCGCCGATCAGTGAAGTCCAGGTGACCGCGCCTTCGAACTGACCGTTCAGCACACCAAGGATGTCCTGCTCGTGGCCGCCAGAGAAGGTCACGCTAGAGAAGGTGTTGTTGTACTTGTCATCAACTGTGCCGCCGAACTCTTTCTTAAAGGCCTGGTTTGGCATCAGGAAGCCCGAAGTAGAATCAGGATCGGCCATACCGAACGATTTGCCTTTCAGGTCTTCCAGCTTTTTGTATGGGCTGTCGGCTTTCACGATCACTACCGAGTGATAACCTTGTGAACCGTCTTTGTCGTCTACCACGATACCGACCACATCAACTGCTTTCGGGTTTTGCAGGTAAACAGAAGCGTAAGAGGCCGGTGACATGCTCAGCACCAGGTCAATTTTGTTACCCAGCAAACCCTGAATCACGCCTGAATAGTCAGACGAGTTGCGCAGTTTGGTATCAACCTGCAACTCCTTGTCGAAGAAGTCTTTCACACATTGGTTATCACCAATCTGCTGCGTGGCGTTCTGGCCACCAAGAATCCCGAGGTTCAACTCTTTTGGTGCATCCGCTGCGTTTGCGCCAAATGCCATCGCAATAGTCAGTAAAGCTAAAGAAGTCAGTTTCATTCTTAGGTTTTCTCTTGCCGTGGGAGTTAGTGGAGCTGGTTAATTTCGTCGCCGTACAGCTCATGCATCAAGCCATCGGTCAACTGGGAAGGATGTCCATCGAACAGGATTCTGCCGCGCTGAATGCCAATCACGCGGGTGCAGTAACTTTTCACCAGTTCGATGGAGTGCAGGTTCACCATCACGCTGATGCCCTGCTCGCTCACCTGACGCAACACATCCATGATGCGCTTGGTGTTTTTCGGATCGAGTGACGCCACCGGTTCGTCGGCCAGCAAGATGCGCGGGTTCTGCATCAACGCACGGCAAATCGCCACACGCTGCATCTGACCGCCGGACAGGTTTTCGGCACGTTGCAGCGCCTGCGGCAGCATGTTCATCCACTGCAACAGTTCAATGGCGCGCGCACGGTCGGTTTCGGAGAACACTTTGAAAAACGATTTCAGCGTTGAGGTTTGGCTCAAGCGACCGAGCAGCACGTTGGTCAGCACGTCGAGGCGCGGCACCAGGCAGAAATCCTGGAAAATCATGCCGCATTCGGTGCGCCATTCGCGCATCTGACGGCTATTGAGCGTCACCACATCGCGGTCGGCTTGTCCCTGATGAATGCTTTGAATCGCGCCTTGCGAAGCGCTTATGGTGCCATTCAGCATATGCAGCAGTGTCGATTTGCCTGCGCCAGAGCGACCAATCACGGCCACCAGCTCGCCCGCATGCAGATCGAAACTGACATTATCCAGCACCTTGTTTTCACCGTAGGCTTTGCACAATCCTTGTACCGACAGCACCTTGCTGCTCTGGCCTACAGGCGGGAACGGATTGTCGACGACGGTCTTCAGTAATGCCTGTGCCATGTTGCGCTCCATCTCTTCTGAGGTGTTGATTGCCCGCTATTACGGCCAAATCGGATGAAAGCTTGATGACAGTAAAGTGATTAAACCGTGACAGCGTGTCATCGCGCACACGCCGTCGAATAATCGTCAGCGGTTAATCGGCGAGCCATTGTCGTAGTTGACGCAGCGTGTCGCTCAGCGCGCCATCGTTGCTCAGCGCATGGCAATGGGCGGGCAGCGGCTCGGCAGCACGCGCCAGGCGTCTGGCGATTTCGGCATCATCTTCGCGGCCACGCTGGCGCAGACGCGCTTCCAGCACCGCAGGCGACACCTGCAACACCAAGGGCAACAGCTGCGCGCCATAATGCTGCTGCACAATCGGCAGATGCAGCCGCGATCCGTTGACCAGCACATTCAAACCGCGCGCCAGCCACAAGTCGATCTCCTCGCCCAGGCCGTAATACAAGCCATGCGCCTGCCAGCTCACCGCAAACAAGCCCAGCGCCTCACGCCGTCGGAACTCGGCTTCGCTCAGCGCCACATGGTTCTCGCCACCGGCATCGGCGGCGCGGGTTATGTAGCGATGGGCGATCAGCAGATTGTCCGGCGGCGCTTCACGCAGCGCATTCAACAGGCTGTCTTTTCCCGAGCCCGAAGGCCCGGTTAGCCAAATCAGGCGCGCCATCAGAACACCAGCTTGCCTTGCGACCAGACGTGACGAATATGCGGATGGCCGTGCGCGGTGTGTGCCAGCACCAAGTCGGCGCGCATCCCTTCGGCGATAGAACCGCGATCGTGCAGGCCAATGGCACGGGCCGGATTGCGCGTCACCAACGCGGCGGCTTGCGGCAGCGTCAGGCTGTTGCGCTCATCGGCCACTAAGCGGAATACCGCATCGAGCAAGCTGGCTGGATAGTAATCCGACGACAGAATATCCAGCAGCCCGTGGCTGGCGAGATCGGCCGCCGCGACGTTGCCGGAGTGCGAACCACCGCGCACGATGTTCGGCGCGCCCATTAACACTTGCATGCCGCATTCGCGTGAGGCGCGTGCCGCCTCGATGGTGGTCGGGAACTCGGCAATCGCGCTGCCCACCTCGTGCGATTCCGCCACGTGGGCGGCGGTGGCATCGTCATGGCTGGCAATTGGAATACCGCGTGAACGACACAAGCTGGAGATGGCGTTGCGGTTCGGCGTGGAGAACTCGGCCGCCAGCGCCAGTTGCTCGCGCTCAAACTGATCCATCTGCTCGTCGTTAAGCTGATATTTGCCCTGATAATAGGTGCGATACATCTCCAGCGAGGCGTACTGGCGCTGGCCCGGCGAATGATCCATCAACGACACCAATGACAACTCTGGCGTGCTCATCAGCTTTTCAAACAGCGGCAAAGTAGTGTGATGCGGCAACTCGCAGCGCAGATGCAAGTGGTGATCGGCGCGGTTAATGCCTTTGCGATTACTGTCCTGAATCGCCTCGATCATCTTGTTGAGATTTTCGATGCGATGCCCGCCATCGCGCACGTCGCCGACACCAATCGCATCCAGCACCGTGGTGATGCCGCTGGCGACCATCAACGCATCGTGACTGCTCATCGCCGAATGCGCAGGCCAATCAACTTTCGGACGCGGAGTAAAGAACTTGTCGAGGTTATCGGTGTGCAACTCGACCAAACCCGGCAGCAGGAAGGCATTTTCGCCATCCAACGCGCCCGGCAACTGGCTGGCGCTGTCGCTGAAGCTGGCAATACGACCGTCACGGATCTCCAGGGAGCCGCTCACCACTTCCTGATCCAGCACCAGCTGGACGTTATTCACGATCATGCTTCTGCTCCTGTGTTCACTGGCTGCATGACGTGCAGGCGATCGGCAACGCGGCTGCGCACCACTTCGTCATGGAAAATACCTACGATGGCGGCACCGCGAGTGCGGGCCTGTTCAATCAGTTCCACCACAGCCGCGCTGTTGGCGCTGTCGAGTGAGGCGGTTGGTTCATCCAGCAGCAGCACCGGATAATCGGCGATGAAACCGCGTGCGATATTTACACGTTGCTGTTCGCCGCCGGAGAAGGTCGATGGCGCCAGCGACCACAAACGCTCTGGCACGTTGAGACGCGTCAGTAGCTCTTTGGCGCGTTTCTCACAGAAAGCACGCTCCACGCCGCGTTCCAGCAACGGCTGCATGACGATCTCCAGCGTGGGCACGCGCGGAATCACGCGTAAAAACTGGCTGACCCAGCCGATAGTGTGGCAACGAATCGCCAGAATCTGCCGCGCTGGCGCTTGCGCCATGTCGATCCATTCGCCTTGATGTTGCAGCCAGATGTGGCCGCTGTTGGCCTGGTAGTTGCCGTACAGTGCGCGCAGCAAGGTGGATTTGCCGCTGCCGGAACGTCCGTGCAGCACCACACATTCCCCGCCGTTGACTTCAAGATTGGCGTCCTGCAACACCGGCAGCGCGGCGCTGCTCTGGTTGTGCAGCACAAAAGTTTTGCTCAGATGCTCTACGCGCAATAAAGGTTGCATGTTGATGTCCACCATTAATTAAGCACCGACGAAACCAGCAGTTGGGTATAAGGATGATGTGGATCGTCCAACACCCGGTCGGTCAATCCGCTCTCCACTACGCGGCCCTGCTTCATCACCAACAGGCGATGCGCCAGCAAACGCGCCACGCCGAGATCGTGGGTGACAATCACCACCGCCAGATTCAACTCACGCACCAGCGTGCGCAGCAGATCCAGCAAGCGTGCCTGCACCGACACATCCAGACCGCCGGTCGGCTCATCCATAAACACCAGCGTCGGCTGCGTCACAAGGTTGCGCGCAATCTGTAAACGCTGCTGCATGCCGCCGGAAAAGGTGGTGGGCAGATCGTCGATACGGTTGGCGGGGATCTCGACATCCTGCAACCAGCGCATCGCTTCTTTGCGGATGTCGCCGTAATGGCGTTGTCCCACCGCCATCAAACGTTCGCCAATGTTGCCGCCCGCCGTCACTTGGGGACGCAAACCGTCGAGCGGATGCTGATGCACCACGCCCCATTCGGTGCGCAGCAATCGGCGACGATCGCTCTCACTCAGTTGATAAAGATCCTGCGCACGATAAAGAATGTTGCCCTGCTGCGGCGCCAAACGTGCCGACAGGCTGCGCAGCAACGTGGTTTTCCCGGAACCGGATTCGCCGACAATACCTAACACTTCGCCGGGATAGAGTTCAAAGCTGACATCTTCAAAACCTTTGCCTGGCGCATAGAGGTGCGTCAGATTGTTGACCGCGAGCAGCGGCTGTTCACTGTGCATGCTGTTGTTCCTGCTGCTGGTGGCAAAAATCGGTATCGGAGCAGACAAACATGCGCGTACCGGCATCATCCATGACCACTTCATCGAGATAGCTGTGACGTGAACCGCACAGCGCGCAGGGTTCTTCCCAGCTTTGAACGCTGAACGGATGATCGTCAAAATCGAGGCTTTCGACTTTGGTAAACGGCGGCAGCGCATAGATGCGTTTTTCACGCCCGGCACCAAACAGTTGCAGCGCCGGCATCATGTGCATCTTCGGGTTGTCGAATTTGGGGATTGGCGACGGATCCATCACGTAGCGATCATTGACCTTCACCGGATACGCGTAAGTGGTGGCGATGTGGCCGTAGCGGGCGATATCTTCATACAGTTTCACCTGCATGATGCCGTACTCTTCCAGCGCGTGCATGGTGCGGGTTTCGGTCTCACGCGGCTCGATAAAGCGCAGCGGTTCTGGAATCGGCACCTGGAAAATCAGGATCTGATCTTCTTCGAGCGGCGTTTCCGGGATGCGGTGACGCGTCTGGATCAGCGTGGCATCGTGCGTCGATTCGGTGGTTGCCGCGCCGCTGACGCGCTGGAAGAAGCGACGAATCGACACCGCGTTGGTGGTGTCATCCGCGCCCTGGTCGATCACCTTCAGCACATCGGCATCGCCAATAATGCTGGCGGTGATCTGAATGCCGCCGGTGCCCCAGCCATACGGCATCGGCATTTCACGTCCGGCGAACGGCACCTGATAACCGGGAATCGCCACCGCTTTCAAAATGGCGCGGCGAATGGTGCGCTTGGTCTGCTCGTCCAGATAACCGTTGTTGTAGCCGGTTAACTCACTCATGGTTCTGCTCCTGATGCTGTTGGCGCAGCCGTTTCAGCAGCTCAAGCTCCGCCTGGAAATCGACGTAGTGCGGCAGTTTCAGATGCGAAACAAAGCCCGCCGCTTCTACGTTGTCGGCATGCGACAACACAAACTCTTCATCCTGCGCCGGGCCAGCAATGCGCTCGTGGTACTCCGGCGCTTGCAACGCACGATCAACCAGCGCCATCGCCATCGCTTTGCGTTCGGAGCGACCAAACACCAAACCGTAACCGCGCGTGAAGTGCGGCGCGCTGTCTGTTTCAGTGGTGAAGCCGTTGACCATTTCGCATTCGGTCAGCAGGATTTCGCCAATCTCGATATCGAAACCGAGCTCTTCCGGGCAGATCGATACGCTGAGATAACCGGTACGGATTTCACCGGCAAACGGATGGTTGCGACCGTAGCCGCGCTGCGTTGAATAACCCAACGCCAGCAGGAAACCTTCGTCGCCACGCACCAGCTGTTGCAAACGGGCAGCACGCGTCGCCGGATAACCAGGCGGTTCGCGGGTGATGTCGCACGGCTCGCTGCCGTCATCTTCTTCACGCGCCGCCAATCCTTCGTTTGTCATCATGCTGAACACATGCGGACAGCGCTCAGGCAGCGCCTGATCGTCACGCGGTGCTGCAGGCGTTTCGCCATTGGCGAGTAAGGTGAAATCCAGCAGACGATGGCTGTAATCGGAAGTCGGGCCAAGCACCTGGCCGCCGGGCAGATCTTTGTACACCGCCGAGATACGACGTTCGATGCGCATCTCATCTGTTGCCAGCGGCAAGCTGTCGGCGAGGCGCGGCAACGTGGTGCGGTAGGCGCGCAGCAGGAAGATCGCTTCGACCAAATCACCGCTGGCTTGTTTAATCGCTAACGCCGCCAGCTGGGGATCAAAAATGCCGCCTTCGGTCATCACGCGATCCACCGCTAAACCGAGTTGTTGCACGACCTGATCGCAACCCAGTTCAGCTACGTCGCGGTCACCACGGCGTAAATCCGCCTGAAGTTCATGGGCGCTGGCAATCGCCTTTTCGCCCCCTTTAACCGCAACGTACATCAGCACACCTCCACGTCGGTGGTGCGCGGCAAGGCCATCATCGCTTCACCACAGGTGAAAATCAGATCCACGCCCTGTGGGAACGGATGCGGGCGCTCGCGCAGATAATGCAGAATCGCGTCTGGCAGTTGTGGCGCGATGGCGCGTGATTCACGCAAACCCGGCCCACTTAAACGCAGCGTTAAGCCGCCATTCAGTGAAGGCACTTCGACAATCAGCGTGGTGCTTTTTTCCGGTGACATATTGTCGCCCGCCGCGAACAGCGCCGGATCGGGATTGGCGGCGGCATGCGTCAAAGCAAACGGCGCATCGCGCTCATCCACAATCGGTACGCCGGTATGGAAACGCAGGTTGTTGCGCACCACTTCATTATCAATGCGGCTATCCAGCCACAGCGCGCTCTCTTGATCGACCAGCGTCAGCAGCACGGCGGTGGCGGCAGGCGACAGATCGCCCCAGCCTTGTTGGAGCGGCAGCGACACCATCACGCCCGGCTCGCTCATCGCTTTGAGAATGCGGCGGAAGGCACGTTGTGCATCAGCAACCGGATGGTTAAAACTTGCCAGTAATGTCATTAGTTATCTCCGCGAACCAGCGTAAAGAAATCCACTTTGGAGCTGGCGATTTCACGCGCTCGCAGCTGACGCTGCTCTTCACGCAGTGCCGCCAGCGGGGCAATCAATTTTTCCTGCAACAGCGCCTGGGTTTCCGGCTGTTGCAGCAGCGCATCAATCAGTGCACAACGTTCGGCGTGCGGCTTATCGCGTCCCAACACATAGCTAAAACCCAGCGTGCCATCGTGCAGTTTCACTACTGCACGCGTCACCGTGGCGTCGCCCATCACGAAGCGTTTGCCGCTGCCGCCCATGCGCGCTTGCAGGCGGGTTAAGCCGGTTTCTGCCGGGCGAATCGCTTCAAAATCGGCATGCAGATTCAGCGGCTGCCAATGCGCTTCAAGCGTGCTGGCATCGCTGTGTGCCAGCACCGAGAGCCAATGTTGGCGGGCGGTTTGCTGTTTCATTCGTGCTCCAGAGTCAGTTCAATCATGTCGCCACGCGTCAGGCTGACGGAGTATTCCGCTACCTGGCCGTCGCTGTGTTTATTCAGGGTGCGCACGCACAACAGCGGCGACTGCAACGCAATCTCCAGCTGCTTGCACTCTTTGGCCTGTGCGCGGCGGGTGCTGATGCGCGTTTGGCTGCGCGTCAGGAATAAGCCGAGGTTTTTCTGCATATAGTCGTGCAGCGAACCGCTGTGGAACTGTTGCAGCGTTGGCCACCAGCTGAGATCGGCGAGGAAGTGGTTGATCACGCACACCGCCACGCCGTTGACGCGACGCAGCGTGCGCAGATGAATCACGTTGTCGCCTTCATTAATTGCCAAAGCGCTCGCCACATCGCTACTGGCCGGACGCACCACCGCCAGCAAACGTTCGCTGGTTGGATGGCTGCCCTGCTCCATCAGGTTCTGACTGAAACGCGCCTGCGCATGCAGCGGATAATCGTAAGGACGCATCAGCACCAAAATGCCGACGCCGTGACGACGTTGCAGCAGCCCTTTATTGACCAACTCATCGACGGCGCGGCGCAAGGTGTGACGATTCACTTCATAGTGATCGGCCAGCTGTTGCTCGGAAGGCAGATAGTCGCCACAGCGATAACGTTCCTGTAGCGCCTGTTCGAGTTGCGCGGCGACTGCCTGATAGACAGTGGTCGGATGTCTGGATATCTCCATCACGCTCAATACCTCATTCACATTGGTTGAGGAGCGCAGCGAGGGTTGCTGCGGGATGGCGATTACATTGCGCGAGCCAGATGACAGCGCCGTGACGGCTCAATGACGCGCTGATGAATTTGCTTTAAGACAGGAGGATGTGAGCGAAACGGCAACCAATTTAATAAAAAATTTTTAACTATCACCTTTGTGACAGTGTTCAAAAATTTACCGCTTAATTACATCTCTTTTGCACTGCCCTTACATCACGCAGCTTAAGAAAAGTCTGCTAAGTTAAAAGATGAATCCTATTTGTTAAGCGAATATTAAAATGATTAACGCGTTGAAACTATCGGATGGTTTTCGCCGCAACTTTGTTCGTGAAGTTATTTTGCCCTTGATGGCGATTCTTATCCTGACCTTTGCCGGTGCCGGCATGGGTTTGTTCTGGGGCACTTCGCTCACCAATAATGAAGCGCGCGATCAGCAGCAGCGCATGATCGAAGCCTCTTTTACCCAAAGTTTGTCGGAACATTTGCGCCAATTGCGCAGCCTGACGCGCTGGTCGCCGCTGGCCGATCAGCTGGCGCTGGCCCATCCCGATGAAAGCTGGCTGACACAAAATGTCGGCGGTTGGCTGTATGACATGTTTGATCATCAGCTGGTCGTTTTGTTGGATCGCGATAATCAACTGGTGGATGTGTGGCGCAACGGGCAAACCGTGCCGGACAAAAATATTGGCCCGGTGATGCAGGACATCCTCAATAATCCGCTGGTGCAAAACAGCGATGTGGTGGTCGGCCCCAACGATCACGCTGATTTCGTGCGCATTGGGCAACGCGCGGCAGCGCTGGCGGTGGGCGACATCAGCAGCACCAAACAGGCCGGACGCTATCGTTTGGTCAGCATCAAATTCCTTGATGATGGCTATTTGCAAAACCTCGCCGATCGCAGCCAGTTACGTGAACTGACTTTTACCGACGCCGAACCGGCAACACCTACCAAAGCGCGCTATTTACTCAATTCGCAGCAAGGCGAACCGGTGGGCTATCTCAGCTGGCAGCCGGATAAACCCGGCGCGCAGATGCTGCGTACCATCGGCCCCACCACGTTGATTTCGGTGCTACTCATCACCTTGCTGTGCATGTTTATGGTGAGGCGCATCTGGACCTCTTCGCTGAAGCTGTCGCAATCGATGCTGAAACTTGGCGCCAGTGAAGCGCAGGCGCAGCATCTGGCGTTTCATGATGTGCTGACCGGTTTGCCGAATCGTTCATTAGTCGAAGACCGTTTAACCCAGGCGCTGGCGGCGGCTTCACGTCACGATCATCGCGTGGCGCTGCTGTTGCTGGATCTCGATCGTTTTAAGAACATCAATGACACTTACGGCCATCACGCCGGTGATGAGTTGATTATTGAAGTGGCGCGCCGTCTCAATGAGATTGTGCGTTCCAGCGATACCGTCGGGCGCATCGGCGGCGATGAATTCATTATCGTGATGCCGGATGTCGATAATATTGGGCAAGTGCAATCGCTGGCGAAGCGCATCATTACGCGCTTAAGTGAGCCGTATCCGTTGGTCGGCAGCGAGTTGTGGGTTGGCGTTAGCGTCGGTTTAGCGCTGGCTCCGAAAGATGGCATTGACCGATTGGATCTGATGCGCAAAGCCGATATCGCGTTATACGAAGCTAAAAACCACGGACGCGGCCAATATCGCCAGTTCGAAAAAGTGATGGATGAGTCGCTGCGCACCCGCCAGCAAATGGCGGCGGATTTACGCCAGGCGATTTTGAATTTTGCCGGGTTGGCGGTGTGGTATCAACCGTTGATGGATATCAGTGGACAGCGCGTTGTCGGCCTCGAAGCGCTGCTGCGCTGGCATCACGCCGAACGTGGCGATGTGGCGCCGGGTGATTTCATCGCCATCGCCGAAGAGACCGGCATGATCATTCCGCTCGGCGAATGGGTGCTGCGCGAAGCCTGTAAAACCTCGCTCAAGCTGCCGCAGATTGTGGTAGCAGTGAACGTCTCGCCGGTGCAGTTCCGCGCCAGCAATTTTGTCGAGCGCATTATTGAAATCGTTGAATCGGAAGGCGCCAATCCGCAGCATATGGAGCTGGAGATCACCGAAGGCGTATTGATTGAGGATGAACATGAAGCGCGCAATAACATCATCGCGCTGCGTGCCGCCGGTTTCCGCATTGCGCTGGATGATTTCGGCACCGGCTACTCCAGCCTCAATTACCTCAGCACCTTCCCGGTGGATAAAATCAAAATCGATCGCTCGTTTACCCAGTCGCTCGGCGTGGCGCAAAATTCCACCGCGATTGTTGAATCCGTGGTGCGTTTGGGTCACGCAATGGGCTTGACCGTCACAGCCGAAGGTGTCGAAACCGAAGGGCAAAAAAACGCGCTGGCCGATGCCGGGTGCAATCAGTTGCAAGGGTATTTGTTCAGCCACGCCGTGCCGTTCAGTGAGATTGAGAAGATGATGTGATGAATGTAAGTGCAGATGTTGAGTCGTCATTTACTTACCGCAGAGACTTGTAGCGGCGCGATTTATCGCGTTTTGTTGACCTCTAAAGGCAAACTGAACGCAATAAATTGCGCCGCTACGGTATGTGCGGATGTTGAGTTCATCATCGACTTAACGCAGAGGTTCGTAGCGGCGCGATTTATCGCGTTCTTTCGTTATTGAGCGTTAATTTGGAAAGCAGCTCGTAATAATAAATGTTAAATCTGACAAATAATCCTTTTTGACAGATTCTCCATAAAAAGGAGACTTCATTGAAAGGACGAACGAATACCCGCATACCGCATTATGATTACACTTCTCCCGGTGCTTATTTCATTACGTTGGTCACGCGGTTACGCGCACCGCTTTTTGGTCATATCGAATACTCAACCCTGGTCTGTTCGCCCATTGGCATTATTGCTGAGCAGGAGTGGCAAGCTCTTCCGACACGCATCGTTGGTTTAAGATTGGATGCGTTTGTTGTGATGCCTAATCATGTGCATGGCATTCTCTGGTTAAGCGAGGCAAATAAATTATCTCTGGCAAAAATTATTGCGCTCTTTAAAGCCGGTGTGAGCCGCCGTTGTCAGCAATCAATCTGGCAACGCAATTTCCATGAACGTGTTATTAGAGATGAACGGGAATTGTTTTTTGCCAGACAATATATTCAGCAGAACCCGTTACGTTGGGAATGTGATCGTTATTATTGAGCGTAAAAATGCACATTACCGTAGCGGCGCGATTTATCGCGTTTATTTGAATTTAAAAGGTCAACACAACGCAATAAATTGCGCCGCTACAGTGTGTGCGGCTATTTAGCTATTAAGACGGGAAATCGGTATCAATCGAGGTCTGTTTCCATGCCTCGATCTGCGCTAAACGCTCTTTCAATTTGGCGGTCACCGCATCATAGCCCCATGCGCCCATCACTAAATGACGTGGTGGGTTGTCGTGCTCGGTGATGGCGATCATCGCTTTGGCTGCACGTGCTGGATCACCCGCCTGAGTGCCGCTGTATTCCGAGGTGGCTTTCATGCGGGCTGCGGCCGTTTCGGCGTACTCCGTCAAGGTGCTTGGCGTTTGATGCAGCGAACGTCCTGCCCAATCGGTGCGGAACGGGCCGGGTTCGACGCAGGTGACGTGAATGCCGAGCGGTGCGGTTTCCAGTGCCAGCGAATCCGACCAACCTTCCACCGCGTGTTTGCTGGCTGAGTAATAGCCCGAACTGGCGAAGCCAATAAATCCCGCCACCGAGGTGATGTTGATGATGTGGCCGCGGCGTGCTTTACGCATCGATGGCAACACCGCGCGCGTCAAGGCAAACAGGCCAAACACGTTGGCATCGAACTGGGCGCGGATCTCTTTTTCATCGCCCTCTTCCACCGAACTTTGATAACCGTAACCGGCGTTGTTCACCAGCACATCCACGCCGCCGAATTTCTCCAGCGCGGCGCTCACCGCCTGACCGATGCTGCTTTGATCGGTCACATCCAGCGCTAGCGCTAATGCGTTTTCATGTCCGGCGACCAGATCCTGCACTTTACTGGCATCGCGCGCCGTGACCACCGTTTTGAAGCCGCGTGCAATCGCCTGCTGTGCCAGCTCGCGGCCAAAGCCGGTTGAGCAACCTGAAATGAACCATACCGGAGTGTTTGCTGAAGCCATGATGACGTCCCCTTCAATCACGCCCAATGAACCGCCATCGGGCAAAGAGAGTAACTATGGCAAACGCCTTCCGTGGCGATTAGCGTTGCGTGCGCCTATGGCGTCATCGCCGGATAACGCTGCTTAAGCTGGTCGAAGATGGTCTGCATTGGCCTGTCGTTATCCGCGGCAACCGCCGTAAACACCTGCTGCTTGAGGAAGTGACGCCAGCCGATCGGCGCTGCCGCCAAAAACGCGGTGAGCAGGCGATAACGTTCCGGCGTCCAAATCGCTTCGAATGCGCTCCGTGCCGCACCATGATCGAAATGCTGCGTAGTACGCGTCGGCATCTCCGCGCGCAGTTGTTCGGTGGCGGCATGATCGATCTCGCCATCGCGCAGCGCCACGCCGTAACTGTCGCGCGCCCTCTGTTCCGAGAGGAACCCACAACGAATATCCTGCAACACCGCGTTTACATCACGCTCTACCGGCAAACCGTAACCGCCAGCGCCAGGGCCGCGTACTTCAACGATATCGCCCGGCTGGCAGTGGATCACATCGGTGTTGCCATGCTCAATCGCCACGCCGTTGCGTAAGGTGCGGAAATCCGACAGGCCGCCCGCCTCGCCGCCCAGCACGCCCGCCGAAGCAAATACCGAGCGATTGCGATTACGTGCGGTGACGGTGGTATTCGGCGCGAAGATTTCAAACGCCATTTCAGTGGCTAATCCACCGCGATAACGCCCGGCCCCGGCGCTGTCGGCGGCTAGACCGTAGCGATGGAAATGGATCGGCACTTCCGCTTCGTTGATCTCAATCGGCGTGTTTTTCAGGAATGCCGACAAGCCACCCGATCCATCCGGGCCATCATGCCGTGGCGTACCGCCCGCGCCGCCGCCCACCGGGCCGAGCGACGCCACCACGTTGCGATTGGCGCTATCGCTGGTGCGAATGTTCATGATCGAATTGCCGCCAGGCGAGTTGGCGGGCAAACGCTCGGGAATCGCCTGTGAAAACACCCCGAGCGTGGCGATTTGCGACAGCGCGCAGGTCAGCGATCGCATACCCACTGCCGCTGGCGCTTCGCAGTTCATCACCGTGCCCGGCGGCAGAATGGCGCGCGTTGGCCGCAAGGTGCCGGCATTCAGCAGCAGATTGCGATCCAGCGTCGAAAGCACATACGTCACGCCAACCAGCGCCAGCGGATGCCGTTCGCGTCCACCGGTCGGCATGTTCAGTGACGAAGCCAGTTGCGGATCGCTGCCGGTGTAATCAAGTTCCAGCGTGTCGCCGTTGACGCGCAAGGTAATCGCCACGCGGCAGGGAAAACCGCCTTCGCCATCTTCATCAGCAAAATCCGCGTAGAAGTATTCGCCATCAGGAATGGTGGCGATGATGCTACGCGCCTGCGCTTCGGCGTAATCGAGAATGCCATTAATGCCTTGCAGGAAATCATCGATGCCAAAGCGCGCAATGATGTCGTGAATCTTACGTTCGCCGACGTTAACCGACGCGATCTGCGCTTTGAAATCGCCCCAGTTTTGCTCCGGCGCACGCACGTTGAGACGCATGATGCGCGCCACTTCTTCATTCAATTCACCGTTACGCACGATTTTCAGCGGCGGAATGCGAATCCCTTCCTGCACGATATCGGTCAATGAACGCGACAGCGATGCTGGCACTGCGCCGCCGACATCGGTGTTGTGAATGTGTCCGACCACAAAGCAGACGATCTCGCCGCGGTGAAACACCGGTTTCCAGATATGGATATCCGGCGAATGCGTCGCCACGTTTCCGGCGTAGGAATCGTTGGTGATGCAGATATCGCCCTCTTGATAGCTGTCGATTAGCGCCAACACCGGGCCGTAATCGATGCCGCTGTACCACGGCGCGCCGAAGCTGCGCGGCGAGGCAAATGCCAAACCGTCACGGCTGACAATCTGACAGGAGAAATCTTCCGTCTCTTTGACGAATGTCGAATGCGCGGTGCGCATCAAAGTGAAGGCCATGGCATCCGCCGCCGCCGCGCAGTAGTTGGCCAGAATTTGCAGGTTACGTCCGTCAATCGCCATGTTAATGCGCCTCCGTTGGCGTGATCAGCAAGTTGCCAAAACTATCCACGTCCACTTTCATCTTCGGCGGCACGCAGGTGGTGCAATCGTCTTGCGCGATGATCACCGGGCCGATCAACTGATGCCCAGCACGCAACGTGGCGCGACGCACCACATCCACCTGATGCGTGGCACCATCAATCCACGCGCTAACCTGCTGCGCCACTTTAACCGGCGCATCGGCGACGGCGAGCGGATTGAGCGTCGGTTTCGGCGTCGGCGAGGTGATGACCAAGCGCAGATTGATAATTTGTACCGACGCATCGCCATCACAATGACCAAATAGCTGCTGATGCTGGCGATCAAACGCCGCGTGCAACGCGGCAACATTGGCCTGCGCTAACCATGCTGGTTCCAGCGCCACTTCGATTTCAAATGACTGGCCGCGATAACGCATATCGGCGCTGTAATGCAGCGTAAATGGCATGTGTGCGCCATGCTGCCCGCTGAGCCAATGGCGCGCGCGTTGACTGAGCGCATCGGCTTCGCTCGCCAGACGATCGGCCAGAGTGGCATCGAGATCGCTGTATAGCGTGCGGATAAAATCATTGCGGATATCCGCCACCAATCCGCCCAGCGCCGACAGCACGCCCGGCGTCGGCGGCACAATCACCCCTTTCATATTCAGCTCGCGCGCCAGAAAGCAGCCCATCATCGGGCCCGCGCCGCCAAAGGCGAGGAACCAGAATTCACGCGGATCGAGGCCGAAACGCGACAGCAAGCCGCTGGTGTCGCCATACATGCTGGAGATCGCCAACTCAATGGCGGTTTCCGCGGTCTCTTCAACGCTGATGCCCAGTTGCTCGGCCAGCGGTTGCCAAGCCGCGCGTGCCGCCGCGACATCCACTTGCACCGCGTTATAACCGAGATTGCCATGACCAATCATGCCGCAGGCAGCAAACGCATCGGTGGCGGTCGGCTGCGTGCCGCCACGCTGGAAACACACCGGACCGGGCAGCGATCCGGCGCTGTCTGGCCCCATTTGCAGTACGCCTTGGTTATCGATCCATGCCAGCGATCCGCCGCCTTGTCCGACCGATGTCACCGCGACGGAAGGAATATAGATCGGGAAATCACCGATGATTTCGCCGTTGCCCTGAGCCACTAGCCCATCAACGATCACCGCCACATCGGCGCTGGTGCCGCCAATATCGAGGCTGAGAATTTTATCAAAACCGCAGGCGCTGGCGAGGAAGCTGGCACCGATTACGCCCGACGCAGTGCCGGATAACACCATCTGCACACATTCGCTTTTCGCCTGCTCCACGCCCATCACGCCGCCGTTGGATTTGGTGATGCGTGGCGGCGGACGCACGCCCTTCTCTTTTAATGCACGCTCAAACGATTCCAGATAATGGATCACCATCGGCTGCACGTAGGCGTTAATGGTGGCGGTGATGGTGCGCTCGTATTCACGAATAATCGGCCAGATATCGGCGGAACAGGACGTCAGTAATTCCGGCGCATGCTGATTGATAATGGCCTTCACCGCCGCTTCGTTATGGCGATTGCGATAGCTGTGCAAAAGCGACACCACAATGCCCTGACAACCGGCGGCGCGCGCGGCGGCGATGGCATCCAGCACGCTTTGCGTATCCACCTCGGTTAACACCTTGCCGTGGCGATCGGTGCGCTCTTTAATGGCAAACACCCTATCGCGCGAAATCAGCGGCGCCGGTCGGCGTGAGAACAAATCGTGGATGTGTGGGATCTTCAGACGTGCCAGCTCCAGCACATCGCAAAACCCTTCAGTAGCGAACAGCGCCAGCCGCACGCCACGACGCTGGATCACCGCATTGATGCCGACCGTGGTGCCGTGCGTGAAGTAATCAATCTGCTGCGGCTCAATGCCATCGCGCTGCTGCAACTGCGTTAACCCAGTGAGGATTTCACTGCCCGGCGCATCCGGGCGCGACAGCACTTTTAGCGTGTGAATCTGATTTGTCTCTTCATCCAGCACGGCGAAATCGGTAAACGATCCGCCAATATCGACGCCAACGCGGTAACCCATGTCAAAACTCCAGTTTCAGGAGAGAGGAAATTCCATCAGCTTGTGTGGATCCTGCACCACGCGCCAGCCGAGGCGCTGATACAGCTGATGGGCATCATTGGTCGAGAGCATCCAGCGATGGACCGTCGCCAGTTCCGGGTGCTCGCGCACACAGGTCGCCAACCAGGTTCCTAATCCATGTCCGCGCCAGTTTTCATCAATCATCACATCGCATAACCAGCCGAAACGGGTGTAATCGGTCACCAGCCGGGCGAAACCGATTTGCTGGTTTTGGTGATACAGGCCAAACGGCAATGAACCGGCGAAGGCACGCTCGGTTTTGGCGCGCGGCTGATCCTTGGCCCAGTATGATTTTTCCATTAGCTGGCAGTGGATGTAATCAAAATCCAATTTGGCGCGCTCGGTGGAGAGCGTGAATGCGTCGCGCTGCCAGATGTGATCGGGAATATGAAGTGTGCTCATAACAACTCCTTGTATCGGATGGATTCAGTGTAAAAGCGTTGGGTTTTACCGCGTGGCTGAAGCATGGGTGAAATCCAGCAGGATCAGGGGAATTTCGTGATGGCAAGAAATTTTATGCTGTGAACCATTTATACACTCAGCTCGCATTTTCCTATCCAGCTTTAAGACCTTTCTCGTCAGCAGAAATTACATCTTCTATTACCTTTCACGCCTGGATTGGTGTTTTCACTTTACGCCTCGCTGCGCAGCAGGCTCGCCACTCATCCTCTTAAACCCAACTTATTGATAACCAGGACGTTTGAACATGAACACAATAAATTATACTGGCACAGCTTATGCGCAGAGGGATACATCGCTGCCCACCATCAACGCCACCGCGTCATCCGAGATCGGTAAACAAGGCTCTATTGCGCTAATTACCGTTGGAGGTGAATCCTTTGAAGTTGAGATTGATTCAGTAACCGGAAAATATTCCTGGACGTCTAAAGTTGCTATGCCAGATGGTGATTACAGTGTCTCAATGGCGATCAAAGATCGTGCAGGCAATGTGGGAAAACCAAATCTCTTTACTTTGCGCATTGATACAACCCCGCCAGAAGCACCCGAGTTGCTTAATCTGTTTGATGATCAGGGCGCGATTACTGGCAGTTTCGATGCAGGTAAAACCACTGATGACAAACGCCCAAGACTCACCGGCATAGCACAAGAAGGGACTACCGTTTATCTGCGTGACGAAAACGGCAATAAAATTGGCAGCGCGGTAGCCGATAAAGTCACCGGTAAATGGGTGATGGAGCCAAATGTGGACCTGAAAGATGGCGCCAATAACCTCACCCTGGTTGCCGAAGAGACTTTTGCAGGCAAATTGCGCACTGGCACAGCTTCATCTCCCTTCACTATCGTAATTGGCGCTGACAGTGCGGTAATACCGCCAAATCTCATCACCATTAATGACGCGATTGATGATGCCGGAGCCGTCACGGGTAAGCTCACCAGCGGTGCACTGACCGATGACACCACGCCAACGTTAGAAGGTAACGTTTCTGCTGGCAGCACGGTGACGGTTTACTACCGTCTTGCTGGCAGCAATACCTGGATTGGCAGCGCGACCGCAGCCGTTAATGGTACAGAGTGGAGCTGGACACCAGCCAGCGCACTGCCTTTTGGTGAATATGAGTTTCAGGCCAGCATCGGTACCTTCAGCAGCAGCCTATTTAAATTAGACATCGCTTCCGCTGCCGATATTGCACTGAAGACCCGAATTGAGTCGGTATATGACGATTTCGGCGCATGGCAAGGTCACTTAAGCAGCGGTGCAATTACCGATGATGCTACCCCGACCTTTAGCGGCCGTGGTGAAGCCAATAGCAAATTGGTGTTCCGTTTCACCCAAACTGGCCAGGTCCCAAACACTGTGGTAATTGACGTGGACAGCAGCGGTAACTGGCAATGGACGCCAGCCTCAAACCTGCCAGCGGGTAACTGGATATTTGACGTTCAGCCGCAGGGCCAAAATAGCTGGTCAGACAGTTTCAGGTTGGGCATAACAGACTCCATCGGCCTCATCCCAGTGATCACCCATGCTTATGATGATGATGGCGTAACGCAAAATTTAGCCCGCGGAGATACTACTGATGACAGCACGCCGACTTTAAAGGGAACCGGAATTGCAGGAAGTTTAGTAAAAGTAGAATATGCTCAGTCGGGCGGAGCATGGAAAGATGCGGGTTCAGTCATCGTAGATGCTAATGGTAACTGGCAGATAGACTCCCCCGCATTAAGTACATCGGGTAAATATGATTATCGGGCAAAGGCAGTGAGCCAAACTGGCGAAAGTGGCTGGTCCGCTGTATTTGACCTTAATTTCACCTATGTGCCTGATGGTGGCGTGGAAGGATTTTTGGAACAAGAAGGAGCTGTTCCTGCAGGATTCACTAAAACCTTTGAATCTGGATTAACTTTAAAAATATTGAAATATGCGACAGAAGTTGTGAGAGGTAAGTTAACTATGCCTGGGTTCACTAACGTTGACACAGGATCGGCTCACACTGGTTACCACGTAATTGATGGTTCGCTAACAAGCTTCACATTCCCGAAACCAACAAACATATTTTCAATAAAGGCTATTTCTGTTATCAGCTCATTTTTAAATTATTATGACGTCAATGGGAAATTATTAGGCACTGAATTGGTTGGGAACACCACAGGAAATACAATTCAAGATGTGACCATCAGGTCTCCAGCGCTAAATATCGCCTATTTCACGCTTACTAGCTCAGATGGCCCTGATGATTCAGGTTTCACATTAAATAACGTCAAATGGGGAAGCCAAATCAACTCATTCTTTAGCCATATTGAAGAAGCTCAACAAAGCCATGATGAGTTCACGGACTCTTCACAAATGCTCGACGATGAGAAAAGAACTGACTTTATTGATAATGAAAAATATTTAAATAAAGACGAAAAAACTGATAATCATCCGAAGATGGATATATTTAAAGTTACTGGAAAAGATGAAGTAATAGATCTTACCTTGGAAGGCAATGAAATTGAGGCTGCTGAAATTTTTGATATCACGGGTTCAGGTAATAACACCTTAAAACTCGATATCAATGCGTTAATCCATCATGGTGAAAAAGATCTTTTCATCGAAGATGGTAAAATTCAGTTAGTTGTCAAAGGTAATGAAGGTGACACAGTTGAACTTAGAGATATCTTGCCGGAAGATAGCGAAATCAGTGAATGGAAACATCAGGACGGCACAGTCACCGTAGCGGGCGTGGAATATAACGTCTATAGCCACGGCAATGACGCGGAACTGCTGGTTCAGCAAGGCGTAAAAACTGAACTGGTTTAATAATTAACTGATCCTTTCGCCCATAAGTTAAATTCAGACCACCGTAATAATTGCGGTGGTTTTTTTAATCACAAAATAAAATTTCGCACATATCGTAGCGGCGCAATTTATCGCGTTCAGTTAATTTTTTTCAAGGTCAACACAACGCGATAAATCGCGCCGCTACGAATTGTGCAGTTATTTATTCCGAGGGCTACATATACTTCTGGTCACCATAAATGGCGACCGTTTAAAGAAATCAACCAAACTCCACCGAGTTCTGTTTCGAAATTAACGATCTCAGCGGCACGCTGCTTTTCATTATTGGCGATTTGATCACGATATAGCTGAAATACTTATCGATGCCGATCTGCGCATCCAGCATCTTCTCAATCACTTCCTGATAATGCTCAATGCTACGGGTAATAAAGCGCAGCAAATAGTCATAGCCGCCGGTAATCAGATGGCACTCCATTAATTCATCCACTTCACGCACCGCGTTCTCGAACTTCATAAAATCTTCGCGGCGATGGCCCGATAACGTCACTTCGGTGAATACCGTCACAGAATCAGTGATTTTGGTGAGATTAATATGGGCTTCATAGCCATTGATGAACCCGGCCTGCTCCAGTCGTTTCACTCGTTGCAAACACGGGCTGGGCGACAGCCCAACGGCATCGGCAAGATTGACGTTGCTAATACGGCCATCTTTTTGGAGTTGCACCAGGATATTGATGTCGATGCGGTCGAGTTTCATTAAGCCGTTCATAGCACCCCTCATTGTCAACCAATTAGGTTTAACCTCCCGAAGATATACCACGCTTTAAGGCAATTGTGCTATCTCGTTAACTGGTTCTACCAGCGGGAGGTTTTCAAATTATTACAGCAATTTCAATGAGGAAGCGGATTTTATCCCAGACGACCCGTAGCGCGTGCCAGCGCGATATCGAAAATATGCAACGCCTCTTCCAACTGCGAATCGGTGGTCACCAGCGGCGCGAGGAATCGCACGGTGTTGCGATGAATGCCGCACTTAATCAGCAGCAAACCTTCCTGGCAGGCGCTATCGAGGATCTTCTGCGTTAAGGCCGCATCCGGGCGTTTGGTTTCGAAATCAATGATCTCGACCGCCTGCATAAAACCAATGCCGCGCACATCACCGATGCAGGCATATTTCTCCGCCAGTTGCTGCAAACGTGCGTTGAGTTGCTCGCCCAACTGGTTGGATCGCGCTAACAGATTGTCATTTTCCAGCAGATCCAGCACCGCCAGCGCCGCTGCACAAGCCAGCGCGTTGCCGCCGTAGGTGCCGCCCAAACCGCCCGGCTGTGGCGCATCCATGATCGCCGCTTTACCCACTACACCAGAAATTGGCAAGCCGCCACCGATGCTTTTTGCCACCGTCACCAGATCCGGCGTGATGCCGAGATGCTGGAAGGCAAACATCTTGCCGGTGCGACCAAAACCGGTTTGCACTTCATCGAGAATCAGCACGATGCCGTGTTTCTCGGTGATGCGGCGCAGCGCCTGCATGAAGTTAGCGCCGGCTTGCAGGAAACCGCCATCGCCCTGCACCGGTTCGATGATGATCGCCGCCACACGTTCCGGCGCAATTTGCACCGCAAACAGCTGATCCAGCGCTTGCAGGCAATCGTCATCACTCACGCCATGAAACGCATTCGGGAACGGCAAACGATAAATGTCACTCGGGAACGGGCCGAAATTTTGTTTGTACGGTGCTGACATGCCGGTCAACGTGGTGCCAAGCAAGGTGCGACCGTGGAACGCGCCGTCGAAAGCAATAATGCCGCTGCGTTTGGTGTGCGCACGCGAAATCTTCACCGCATTTTCTACCGCTTCCGCGCCGCTGGTGAAGAACACGCTTTTGAAATCTTCGCCGCCGCCGACCAGCGTATTCAGGCGTTTTGCCAGCTCGATGTAACCCGGATACGCCACCACCTGGAAACAGGCATGCGACACCAAACCGAGTTGTTTGGTCACCGCATTGACCACCGCTGGATGATTGTGACCGACGTTGAGCACGCCAATGCCGCCCACGAAATCGAGGTAGCGATTGCCCTCCACATCCCACACTTCGCTGCCTTTCGCTCGCTCGATCACCAGCGGATGCGCGGTGACCACGCCACGTGGCACATGCTGCTCACGCGCGTCCAGTAACAGGCTGTTATCGGTATATGTTTGCTGCTCCGCCATGACATTCTGCATTTTCAAAAACCCCTATCCACGTAACGTTCGGTTGGCTCAAGTATCGCAATCGGTTGGTTTCTCACGCTGCCGTAATCCACCAGACAGCGGTATTTCCTGTCAAAATTAGAGGCTAATCAGCAGGGAAATTTGGTGTGCTGCGTCAGTAGCCGCGGCTGCGGTCAATCACGCCAACCATCGGTTCACCACGCTGAAAACGGCGCAGATTGTCGAGCAGTGCCGCCACCGCGCTGTTGGTTTGCGTGGAGCTGGCGATGTGTGGCGTCAGCCAAATTGCTGGATGCTGCCAGAATGGATGTCCGGCCGGCAGCGGCTCAGGATCGGTGACATCAATCACCGCCGCGCTAAGTTGCCCGCTGGACAGCGCAGCCAGCAAATCCTCTTCATTGAGCTGCGGACCGCGCCCGACTTGCACCAGCGCCGCGCCCACTGGCAATTGGGCAAACAGCGCTGCATTGAGCAAGCCACGCGTGCTGTCGGTGAGCGGCAGCAAGCACACCAGGATGTCGCTGTGTGCGAGGAAATCGGCTAACTGATCGCTACCGTGCCAGCAGCGCACGCCAGCGATGTCACGCGGTGTGCGGCTCCAGCCAGCGCAATCAAAACCCAGCGCCACCAGCTGCTGCAAAGAGGCTTGCCCCAATTCGCCCAAGCCCATCACGCCAACGCGGCGCTGATTGGCAGTGTGAATCGGATGGGTTTGCCACTGTTCGGCACGCTGCTGCTGGAAGTAGCGCGGCATATCGCGATGCAAACCCAGCACGGCAAAAGTGACGTATTCGACCATGCCTTGCGTCAGGCCAGGTTCGATCATGCGTACCACCGGCAAATCGGGCGGCAATTGGCTGAGATCAAACTGATCGGCCCCCGCGCCGACCGAAAGCAGCGCTTTAAGATTGGGAAAGGTAGTCATCAGATCTTCTGGCGGCTGCCACGCCACCAGCAGTTCCACCTGGTTGGCATCGCCGATATCTGGCCAGATGTGCATTTGAATGTCTGGCGCATGTTCAGCCAGCCAACGCTGCCAGCTGGCACCGCGCGTCGGTTCGGATTTATAGACGATATGCATCAGGCCATCGCCTGGGTCATCAACCCAAACGCCTGCATCTCACCGGCTTGCGGCGACCACGGCGTTCCCCGAATCATGGTGGTTGGCGCATCGACCTGCACCAAACCCAGCGTTTCCAGCCACGCGGCCAGCGGCAGCGCGCCATCGGTATCAATGCGCACAAACTCGCCGCGCAGACCTTGCATTAAAGCGGCAATCAGCATTTGTGCGCTGTCGAGATTAAGCGCGATCACCGGACCAATTGCATAACCGTGACCGAAGCGGCGCAGGCTGGCAAAACCCTGCACGCGTTGGTTGGCATCTTGCAGCAACACGGTTTGATATTCAGCGATCAGGCTGTTGATCAATGTTGGCCGCCACATGCCGTGCGCTTGCTGATCCAGTTTGGTGAGTAACTCGGCATCGGCCGGTTGCGCATTGCGCAGCGTGAGATCGGCAGGAATGTGAACGCAAGGCACCGCCGCCAACTCACGGGTTTGATGCTGCTGAATGTGGCCAGTGACTTTGAAGCCGAGCTTTTCGTACAGCCCTTTGCCCATTTCGGTAGCGTGCAAGCGGATGTTGGAGTCGGGGAATTTTTCCATCACCGCCAGCATCAGCTGCTTGCCGATACCGCGTCCCTGGAATTGCGGATTGACAACCACCAAACCGATGGTCGCCGCCTGCTCGCCCCAGCGCCAGCCAAAGGCGCTGCCGACGAATGCACCGTTTTCTTCGGCGACTACGCCTTCGCCCAGCGTGAGCGCTTGCAGCCAGTCTTCGCGGCGATGCGGCCATTGCAGTTGTTGGGTGATGGCATAGCCGTGTTCAATGTCGTCTCGCGTCATGGCGCGTAATGTAATCATGGTTGTTCCTTTAGTTCGGAGTGAGGTGGCCCTCACCCTAGCCCCCTCCCAAAGGGAGAGGGAATTGTCTGCTGCGGTCTGGATGGTCGGCACTTTACAGTCCCCTCTCCCACTTGTGGGAGAGGGTTAGGGTGAGGGAAAAAGCGCACCGCACCCAACTACTCCGCCTTCAACACATCCTCGTGCTCATCCAGCCAGCCTTGGCGCAACTCCGGCACCGCACGTTTCAGGCGTTCGAAATAGAGCTCGCTGGTCGGCTTATCATAGTCGGCACGCGCAATCTGGGTGACAATCTTGCCGGATTGCATCACCACGATATCGTCGCACACCGCTCGCACCGCATGCATGTCGTGGCTGATAAACAGCACCGACAACCCCAACTCGCGCCGCAGTTCGCTGATCAAATCCAGCACTGCCGCCGCCACTACGGTATCCAGCGCCGAAGTCACTTCATCGCACAGAATCAGATCCGGCTCTGCCGCCAGTGCACGCGCCAGATTGACGCGCTGCTTCTGCCCGCCAGACAACGCCCACGGACGTCGCCACAGCACGGTGCGCGGCAGTTTCACCAGATCCAGCAGTTGATGCAGCCGCGCCTTGAGCGCCGGGCCTTTCAGGCCATGGAACAGCACCAGCGGGCGCGACAGAATCTGCTCGACGCTGTGCGCCGGATTCAGCGCGGTGTCGGCCATCTGGAACACATATTGAATGCGGCGCAGCTCATTGTCCGGGCGCTTATGCATGTCGCCGTTAATGTAGTGTCCGTTAAACAGAATATGACCGTGGCTCGGCGCATTCAGCCCAGCAATGGCGTGCGCCAGCGTGGTTTTACCCGAACCTGATTCGCCAATAATACCTATCGCCTGGCCCTTCCACAGCTTGAGGTTAATGTCTTCGAGAATGCGGATTTTCTGCTGACCCTTGTTGTCACGCGGACCATAACCGGCGCTGAGATCGCGCACTTCCATCAGCGGTTGCATCTCGGCATCGGCACAGGTCCAACTGCTTGGGCGCTCTTTCTGCCGCGCCGCATCCATCAGCAGTTGGGTGTATTCGGCCTGCGGCGCGCCAATCAGGCGCTCGGTGGTGCCATACTCGGCCATTTGTCCGCGCAGCAGCACCAGAATGCGGTCAGCCATTTGCGCCACCACCGCCAAATCATGGCTGACATAAATCGCCGTCACACCACGTTGCGCTACCACACGGCGAAACGCCTTCAGCACTTCCACTTGGGTAGTCACATCCAGCGCGGTGGTCGGTTCGTCGAGGATCACCACATCTGGATCGCCAATCAGCGCCATCGCCGTCATCAAACGCTGCAACTGTCCACCGGAAACCTGATGTGGAAAACGATCGCCGATGGTTTCTGGATTCGGCAGCGCCAGTTCGCGGAACAGGGCAATCGCCTTCTGTTTGGCATCTTTGCGCTTCATGGTGCCGTGAATCACCACCGGCTCAATCACCTGATCGAGAATGCGCATGCCGGGATTGAATGAGGCCGCCGCACTCTGCGCGATGTAGGCCACTTTATTGCCACGAAACTCGCGCAGTTGGCCGGGCGTCAGGCTGCGCACATCAGTGCCCGCCATGTGAATATTGCCGTCGGCGATGCGGCAGCCGTGGCGCGCGTAGCCCATCAGCGCCATGGCGATGGTGGTTTTGCCGGAGCCGGATTCACCAATCAACGCCAGCACTTCCCCTTTTTGCACCGTGAAGCGGATGTCGGAAACCAGATCGATCTCTTCGCCTTTATCGGTCTGCGCGGTAACACGCAGGTTCTCAACCGAGATCACCGGCATGGCGGTATGTGGCGTCACGTTCATGCTCCCTCCTTCACCAGCGTCAGCGGACGCATCTGCTGCAAGCTGTCGATAAACAGGTTCGCGCCAATGGTCAGGCTGGCGATCGCCACCGCCGGCATCAGCACCGCAGGTGAACCGTTGAACAAGCCCTGGATATTCTCGCGCACTAACGTGCCCCAATCGGCGTACGGCGGCTGCACGCCAAGGCCGAGGAAGCTCAAGCCGCTGAGCAGCAACACGATGTAGACAAAGCGTAAACCGAAATCGGTCAGCATCGGATGCACCATATTCGGCAGGATGTCGTGAATCGCCACGTACCAGCGGCTTTCACCGCGTAGCCGTGAAGCACGCACGTAATCCATATTGCGCAAGCTACTTGCCATGGCAAACGCGATGCGAAATGCGCCGGGCCAGTAAGTGAAGATGGCGGTTAGAATCAACATCGGCAGCGATGAACCGAACACCGCGACAATCATCAGCGACAGCACTTTGCCCGGCAGCACCAATAACGCATCGTTGATGCGGCCAAGTAACTCTTCCAGCCAGCGTCCAGCCACCGCCGCCAGCAGCGCCAGCAAGGTGCCAATGATGCTGGCGCACAGCGCGGCGGTGAGCGCCAGGCCAATCGAGAACTTCGCGCCATACAGAATGCGGCTGAGGATGTCGCGTCCGAGATAATCGGTGCCGAGCAGGTTGGCGTCAGTCATGCCACCCAGCATCGGTCCGCCGCCGATATCCTCCACGCTGTGCGGCGCTAACTGCGTGCCAAACAGCGCCATGCACAGCCAAAACAGCGAAATCAGCAGCCCAATTCGGCCCGAGAGCGACAGCGCCTGAAATAAGCGCACAGGAAGCAGTAAGCTATTCATCAGCTTCTCCATTTCGGGTTAAAGGCGATAGTCAGAATGTCGGCCACCAGCAGCAGTACCAGATAACAGGCGGCGAACAGCATCACGCACAATTGCACCACTGGCAGATCGCGGTTGCTGACCGCATCGACCAGGGCGCTGGCTAAACCGGGATAACTAAAGATCGATTCGATGATGATCACCCCGCCGAACAAATACGACAGGCTGAGTGAGATGGCATTGGCAATCGGCCCGACCGCATTCGGCAGCGCGTGACGTAACACCGCGCGCAGCGGCGACACGCCTTTCAGCAGCGCCATTTCCAGATACGGGCTGTCGAGCTGATTGATGATGGCGGAACGCGTCATGCGCGCCATTTGCGCCACCAGTACGCAGCATAAGGTCATCACCGGCAGCGCGTAGGCTTTCAGGTAGCTGATCACATCCATGTTGGGGCTGCCGAACGACATCGCCGACACCCAATGCAGTTGCACCGCGAAGATCAGTACCGCCACGGTAGCGACTAAAAATTCCGGTACCGCCACCGTTGCCATGGTGCTGATCACCAGGAAGCGATCCAGCGCCGATCCCCGATTCATCGCCGCCACAATGCCGATAATCAACGCCAGCGGCACACAAATCACCGTGGTGATGCCCGCCAGTTGTAGCGTGGCGGGAATGCGTTGTTCCACCAGTTGCAGCACCGGCAGATGGCTGGCAAATGAGGTGCCGAAATCACCCTGTAGCATGCCGGTGAGCCAGGTGAAGTAACGCACCAGCAGCGGCTGATCCAATCCCAATTGTTGACGTAACGCCGCCACCGTTTCCGGCGTGGCGTTTTGTCCCAGAATCATCTGCGCCGCGTCGCCGGGCAGCAGGCTGGTGATAAAGAACACCACCGCCGAGACGATAAGCAAGGTCAGGATGCCAGCACCAGCGCGGCGGGCAATCAGGAACAACATGTATCGGTTCATCGGCGATCTCCTTGTACAGAATCATCAGGCACAGGCGAATCGGTCACCATAAATGACGACCCTACAAACCCATGGTCAGGCATTCAGCCAGGCGAATTCATGGAAGCGATAGCCCATCATCATGCCGCTTGGCCAGGCCTCAACGCCGCCGACTTTCTTGCTGTAACCGTCGGTTGAGCTGATAAAGGTCGGGATGATGGTGCCGCAGTGATCGTAAATCAGCTTCTGCATGTCGCCGTACATCTGCTTGCGTTTGCTCTGCTCGCGTTCGCCGCGTGCCGCCACCACCAACTGATCGAACTGATCGTTCTTCCAGCCGGATTCATTGTTAGATGCTGTCGAGAGATAGAACTGCGAGAACAACATATCCAGCGTCGGGCGCGGGTTAATCGAGCCGTAACCCACCGGATCTTTGGTCCAATGCGTTGACCAATAACCGTCGTACGGCACGCGGCGCACTTTGATGTTGAGTCCGGTGCTGCGTGAAACCTGCTGAATTAACTGACCGCCTTCCACCGAACCTTCGATGTTCGGCGTGGTGATGATCTCCACCGTGGCGCCTTTCATGCCCGCTTTCTCGATGTGGAACTTGGCTTTCTCGGCATCCAGCGGACGCGGTTTGAGATCGGCGTTATACAGCGGATGCCACGGCGGTACTGGCGTATCGTTACTGACGTCGCCGTAACCTTGCAGCACGGTTTTCACCAGAATGTCGCGCGGTTGCAGATACTTCATCGCCAGCACGAAATCTTCGTTGCTGCCCGGCTTCACATCGGTGCGAATGATCAGGTTGGTGTACATGCCGGATTTACTCTCCAGCACCGCGAAATCCGAGGTGGCTTTGATGCGATTGCAGTCAGCCGCGCTCAAAGTGGAGACGATGTGCAGATCGCCAGACATCAGTGCATTGACGCGTGCCGCTTGATCGGTGACGCCCAGCAGTTCCACTTCGTCAAGATGCGGCAAACCCGTTTTGTAGTAATTCGGGTTTTTCACGCCCACCGAACGCACGCCCGGCGTGAACTCTTTCAGCTTGAACGGCCCGGTGCCGATGCCTTTGCTGAAATCTTTGGTGCCATCCTGCACGATAAGGAACGGCGCGCTCGCCAGCATAAACGGCACGTCAAAGTTGGCCTGGCTGAGTTCCAGCGTCACTTCGTTGTCGTTGACGGCGGTGAAGGTTTTGAATTGATCCGCCAGTTTGAAGGCGTTAGAGGCGACCGCCGGATCTTTGTGGCGGCTAAGCGAGTAAATCACGTCTTTGGCGGTCAGCGGTTTGCCGTCGTGGAAAGTGACGCCTTTGCGCAGTTTGATCTGCCAGGTAATGCCATCGCTGGAATCAATCGATTCTGCCAGCGCCGGTTGCACCGCGAGGCTTTTATCCAGCTCAGTCAAACCGCTATAAACCATAAACTGACGGGTGTAATCGCCGCTGTTGTTGCCTTTCGCCGGATCCAGTGTATCGGTGGCTGAGGCGTTGGACATCGCGGCGCGCAGCTTGCCACCTTTCACCGGCGTGGTGGCGGCGAAACTCATTTGCGGGAAACCGATAATGCCGCTGCTCATCACCGCACCGGCAGACAACAACTTCATCAGGCCACGCCGCGACATCGATCCTTCGGTCAACATACGCGTTAAGGCCGGATTTACAGCGTCAGACTCTTTATCGAATTTACTCATCTGCACACCCTCAATATGAATTGTTGTTTGTTTGGTTCTGCGCGTTTTGCCTGGTCACCCTAAATGGCGACCCTACAAGCCATTAGCGTAGGGTCGCCATTTATGGTGACCTTCCCGATGGACGCGCGAACCGTTACGACACCCCTGAAATCACGACAACCGATCCTTGGCTTTGTAATACAACCCCGCGAGGGGCAAAAACCACGGTTTCCCGTGATAACCGGGCAGCGCAGGCCATGCGTCGCGCTGCCAGGGATTTTCGTTGCGTTTCTCGGCCAGCAGATCGGCCATCACACGGCCCATCCACACCGACATCTGCGTGCCGTGCCCGCTGTAACCCATCGAATAAAACACGCCATCTTGCTCACCGGCATGTGGCAGGCGGTCGGCGGTCATATCCACCATGCCGCCCCAGCAATAATCGATGCGCGCTTTGCCCAACGGCGGGAATAGCGCGGTCATCGCCGCACGCAGCACGTCGCCGCTGCGGGTGTCCGAAGTGGGATTGCTGACGGCAAAACGTGCGCGGCCACCAAACACCAATCGACGATCGGCGGTGGTGCGGAAATAGTTGCCGATATTCAGCGAGGTCACGTAGGTACGGTCGCGCGGCAAGATCTGCTCAATCAATTCATCACCCAGCGACGCGGTGACCACGATAAAGCTGCCAACCGGCACGATACGGCGCTGGAACCACGGGAATGGCCCTTCGTTCGACACGCCAGTCGCCATCATCACTTTGTCGGCAATGATCTCGCCTTTGGCGGTGGTGACGCGGTGACGATAACCGTCGAGACGGGTTAAGCCAGTAACCGCATGATGCGGGAAGATCTTCGCCCCGCTGCGTGCCGCCGCTTCCGCTAGGCCAACACCAAATTTGCCCATGTGCATCTGCCCGCCGCGTTTTTGCAGCAGGCCGCCGTGGAAGCTGTCGCTGCCCACTTCGCGGCGAATCTCATCTTTGCCAATCAGTTCGATTTCCGGATCAACGGTGTCGCGCATCAGTTGCCATGCGCTGCGCAAACCGGGGAAATGCGACGCTTTGCTGGCGAGCTTGAGCTTGCCGCACAGGCGGAAATCGCAATCAATCTTCTCTTCGCGTACCAACTGCTCGACGTAGCTCACCGCATCGTCATACGCCCGATAGAAGCGGCTGGCCTGCTCGATTCCCTGGCTCTCCACCAGCGAGGCAAAGTTCTGCGCCACGCCGGTGTTGCAGTGTCCGCCGTTGCGCGCTGACGCCTGGCTCATCACCTCGCCGCTCTCCAGCAACACCACATTGATACCACTGCGCGCCAGGTTGAGCGCCGTCGAGACGCCGGTAAAGCCACCGCCAATCACCACCACGTCCGCCACGCTGGGCAGTTCGCCGGTGGCAGCCCCGCTGAAGGCGGGCGCGGTGGCTTGCCAGAATGATTCGAGTTTCATCGCCGCCTCCGGGCTTAGAGTCCAACCACAGCGGGCAGGCCGCCGATGTCTTTGATTTCGGTGTATTCGTAGGCCGGATTGGCCGGATCGTGGCCGCGATTGACCCACACCTTGTTCTTGATGCCCATGTCGTAGCAGGTCATCAGGTCGTAACGCAGGCTTGAGGAGACGTGCAGAATCTCTTCCGGGCCGCAGTTCAGCTTGTCCAGCATGTACTCGAAGCCTTTCATCTGCGGCTTGTATGCGCCGACTTCCTCGGCGGTGATGGTCATATGAATCGGTGCGCCGAGACGCGGCACGTGATGTGGGATCAGGTCATTCATCGAGTTGGTGAGCAGCACCAGCGGAAACTCTTTGGCGACCTTGGCTAAGCCAGCTGGCACATCGGGATGCGGTCCCCAAGTGGCGCAATCGGTGTAGATAAAGTCACTGTCGGCTTTGCTCCACTGCACGCGCCACTTTTTGCAGGTGCGCTCAATCGCATCGCTGACCACGTCGTAATACGGTTTCCACGCGCCAAGCACTTCATCGCGGCGGTAATGGGAAAAATCGGTGGTGAAGGCCAGCATATCTTGCGCGGCTACGCGGTCGCTAAAGCAGCGCGTGGCAGCACCCGCCATGTCAAAGTTGATCAGGGTGCCGTAGCAATCAAAGGTGATGAATTTCGGTTTAAACAGTGCCATGACGCGACCTCGTGGTGGTTTGATACGTGAATTAAAAATCGATTAAGACGCTTTTCTGACGCTGACAAGCCTGGAATGCCTGACGTCCCAGATCCTTGCCGATACCGGAACCGAGGAAGCCGCCGGTGGGAATGATGAAATCGCCGGAACGACCGTAGCGATTGACCCACACGGTGCCGGATTCCAGCGCGCGGATCGCCCGCATCGCGCGTGGCAAACTCAGCGTGTGCACGCCGGCGCACAGGCCGTAGGTTTCATGCGCCGCCAACGCCAGCCCTTCTTCTTCGTCGTCAAATTGCTGCACGGTGAGCACCGGGCCAAAGATCTCCTGCTGCACCGCCGGATTGTTGTTGGCTACGCCGCACAGCAAGGTGGGCTGCCAGAACCAGCCTTCGGCGGTATCGGCAAATCGTTCGCCGCCGACTAACACCTCTGCGCCCTGCGCTTTGGCCTCGGCAATCACCGACGCCACTTTGTTACCCTGACGTTCGTCGATCAGCGGCGCATAGCGGCTGCTCTCCAGCCAGGTGGCGCCCGGACGCGGCTGCTGGCATAGCGCCACCAGGCGATCCAGCAGCGGCTGGGCAATAGCGCGTTGCACGATTAAGCGCGTTCCGGCGACGCACGCCTGGCCGCCGTTGGCGGTGAAGCCGCGCAGAATGCGTTGCGCCAGCGCATCGATATCACCGGCATCGTCGAACACCAGCTGCGGGCTTTTGCCGCCCAGCTCCAGCGTGACCGGTTTCATGCCGTGCTGCGCCACATCGCTCATAATGCGCGAGCCAGTGACGGTGGAGCCGGTGAAGGAAACCTTGCGCACCAGCGGATGGGTGACTAACGCGTGGCCGGTGACCGCGCCGCTGCCCTGCACGATATTCAGCACGCCCGCCGGTAATCCGGCTTGTACCGCCAGTTCCGCCATGCGCACGGTGGAGAACGGCGTCAGTTCTGACGGTTTCAGCACCACCGCGTTACCCGCTGCCAGCGCCGGGCCGCATTTCCATGACGCCATCGACAGCGGAAAATTCCACGGCGTGATGGCACCGATCACGCCATACGGCTCGGCAATCAGCATGCCGAGGCTGCTTTCCTGGGTTGGGAACAGGTCGCCACTGTATTTGTCGGCGCACTCGGCGTAGAAACGAATGGCTTCGGCGGTAAAGGGAATTTCATGCTGGATGACATCGCTGATCGGACGCGTGGAGCCAAGGGATTCCAGTTGCGCCAGCAGCGCATCACTCTCAATAAGATCGGCCCAGCGACGCAGAATTTTACCTCTGGCACGTGGCGCGCAACTGCGCCAGCCGCTGGTGATTAATGCCTGATGGGCGCTGGTAACCGCGCGATCCACATCCTCGATGGTCGCTTCGGTTAGCTCGGCATAAATTTGGCCATCGGAAGGACGTTTCACCGCAAAACGCGCGCCAGCGGTTTTAACATGTTGGCCGTCGATATAATGTCCCGCCGGCAATAAAACTTTTTCAGGGTCGAAACTTAACATGGAAAATTCCTTATTTGTTACACCCATCACAGACGCGCTAATTAACATTTTGCAATGCGCATTTCTGTCTCGCTAATAAGCTAATGCAGAAAGTATGCCAGCCCGCTAAAAAATAAAAATGCGTAAAAAACAGCGCAAAAAAATTTTCTGCCGTATTGGTGAGCGAAATTTTGCGGAATTGCCGAAGGAATAAACAGATGATTTAGCTCACAAATTATGTGCATCGCAGCGGTGCAGTGCGCATGAAACTTGCACTAAAACAGGGATGGACGGCAAAAGTATGACGAGACGCACAAAATAAAAAACGCCGCGTAAGGAAACCTGGCGGCGTATTTAATGACTGCACATATTTGTAGCGGCGCGATTTATCGCGTTGTGTTGACCTTATAAAATCAACTGAACGCGATAAATCGCGCCGCTACGAAATTGTGCGGTAATCATCTATTGTGTTTACAAACTGCCAATATGAAACGTTTTCTGTTCTAAATATTCTTCAATACCGTAACGCGATCCCTCACGGCCTAAACCCGATAATTTAATTCCACCAAAGGGTGCCGCATCTAATGATATTGCGCCGGTATTAAATCCGACCATGCCAAATTCTAATGCTTCTGCGACGCGCCATGCACGACGAATATTTTCGGTAAAGAAATAGGCACCAAGTCCATATGGCGTGTCGTTCGCCATGCGGATCGCTTGCTCTTCATCGTCAAACACAAACAACGGTGCTACTGGGCCAAAGGTTTCTTCATGCGCAATACGCATGCTGCTGGTGACATTACCTAACACCGTGGGTTCGACAAAAGTGCCATTCGGCGCGCTAATACCACCGCGTAATAAGGTTGCGCCCTGGCTCAATGCATCATCGATATGGCTGTTAACCTTCTCCACCGCCCGTTGGTTGATCAACGGGCCGATGGTGCTATCGGGCGCAAAGCCGTCGCCGACTTTCAACGCTGCGACCGCCGCCAGCAAGCGTACGCTGAAGCGTTCATAGATGCCACGCTGCACCAGAATACGGTTGGCACAGACGCAGGTTTGTCCGGCGTTACGGAACTTGCTCGCCGTTACGCCCGCAATGGTGATATCGAGATCGGCGTCATCGAACACAATCAACGGTGCGTTGCCGCCAAGTTCCAGACTCAAGCGTTTAATGCTGTCGGCACTTTGCTGCATCAGCAACTGACCGACGCGCGTCGAACCGGTAAAGGAGATTTTGCGCACCGTGCGGCTGGCGGTTAAGGTGCTGCCGATCTCGGTCGGCAAGCCAGTTAGCACCTGCAATACGCCGCTGGGAAAACCCGCGCGTTCGGCGAGCACCGCTAAAGCTAATGCCGACAACGGCGTCAGTTCTGAGGGTTTGACAATGATCGGACAACCCGCCGCCAGCGCAGGTGCGACTTTGCGAGTGATCATTGCAATCGGGAAATTCCACGGCGTGATGGCCGCCGCCACGCCGACCGGCTGCTTCAGTACCAGAATGCGGCGATCTTCGCTGGGTGCAGGAATGGTGTCGCCATAAATGCGGCGCGCTTCTTCAGCAAACCACTTCACAAAACTGGCACCGTACAGCACTTCGCCTTTGGCTTCCGCCAGCGGCTTGCCTTGTTCGGCGGTCATGATGATCGCCAGATCGTCAGCATTATCCAGTATCAGCTGGTGCCACTTCTCCAGCAGCGCCGCGCGCGTGGCGTTGGGCGTTTTGCCCCAGCTAACGCGCACCGATTCGGCATAATCTATCGCCAGCTCGGTTTCCGCCGCACCCAATGCCGGGATGGTGGCAATCGCCTGTTGTGTGGCGGGATCGATCACCTCCAGCGTGGCGCCCTGCTGCGCATCCTGCCAGCGCCCGGCAAAGAGCGCCTGCTGGCGCAGTAAATCCGTATCTTTTAGTTGAATCCGCGACATGGCTATCCCCTGTTTCACTGTCTTTTCACTGTAACGTGCGGCGACAGCGCAGGATGTTTTTCTGGCGCGGGGAAGCGGTTTCGGTGGCTGTTTTGCGGCGGGAAAAGAAATTTTATGCTGTGCGGCTCAGACGAACCGCACGGGGAAATTAAATCTGGAAATCGATAGCCGGTTCGTTCTCGGTTTCATACGAGAGCGCCTGACGCTTGATCTCCTCCAGCGACAGATTGGCGTTACACAATTCGAGGAACTGCCAGACGTAATTGCGCTGCAATTGTCCGCGTTTCAAACCGAGCCACACGGTGTTGGCATCGAACAGATGGTGGGTATCGATCTTCACCAAATCTTCGCCTTCATAGATATCGCAGGCTTGATCGGCCAGAATCCCAACGCCTAAACCGAGTTCGACGTAAGTTTTCACCACGTCCGAATCTTGCGCACTGAGCACGATATCCGGTCGCAATCCCGCCGCCTGAAATGCGCGATCAACCTTTGAGCGGCCGGTGATGCCCTGCCGATAGGTGATCAATGGATGGCGGCTGAGGCTGGCAAGCGTCACCGGTTGCTGCTGCAACAGTTCATGATCGTGCGGCACCAGTAACGAGTGATGCCAGCTAAACCACGGGAACGCCGCAAGGCTGCTGTTATTCACCAGTTGCTCTGAGGCGATACCGATATCAGCTTCACCGGCCAGCAACATGGCGACGATTTCCTGCGGCGAACCTTGATTCAGTTCCAGACGCACGTTGGGATAGAGCTGACGGAACGCTTTAATCACACGCGGCAAACTGTAACGCGCCTGGGTATGCGTGGTGGCGATGGTCAGCACGCCGCTGGTTTCATTGGTAAACACATCCGCTAAACGGCGCACTTTGCCCGCTTCATCGAGGATGCGTTCAGCAATGGTCAACAGCGCCTTGCCCGGTTCGGTCATACCTAATAGTCGCTTGCCACGACGAATAAAAATTTCCACGCCCAGTTCATCTTCTAAATCGCGAATATGACGACTGACGCCTGATTGCGAGGTGAACAGCGTATTTGCCACTTCGGTGAGGTTGAACTCGCAACGGGCCGCTTCACGTATAATTTTAAGTTGTTGGAAATTCACACCCTTTTCTCCTGATTCCTGCCCTGTTTCATCCATGTTATGAACTTGGTGTCATCGCAACAAATAATAAAAAACGGTGTGTTATGCGGAATAGTAATAAGGCGGGAGTTTGAGCGAATGGAAGGTGAGGTGAACGATTTAGCTTAGAACGGGCGGGATCGGTCCCCTCTCCCATTTATGGGAGAGGGTTAGGGTGAGGGAAAGCGCGTACCGACTTATCCCACCAACATCAATTCGCGATCTTCCACCATCGGCTTATTGAGCAGCGACAGCAGAATATTCTTCACCGCCTGCGCCGATGGCGACAGCGGCAGACGCGCCGAGATGTTCAGCGACAGCGGCAGATTCAGCGATGGGCTGTTAATCCGCGCCATCCAGGCATGCGTTGAGCTAACCAACGCACGTGCCGCAGATTCTGGCAACACCGTCACGCCCATACCGCTGGAAACCGCCGCAGTCAGCGTGGAAATCGACTCAATTTCACCGATGATGCGTGCACTTAAGCGACGCAACGAGAAGGCTTCATCCACACGTTTGCGCACCGCGCTGTAATCACGCGGCAGGAACAGATTCATCTGCGCCACTTCCGCCAGATCCACCGAAGCCCCCGGACACGCGGTCGCACCGACCAAATACAACTCTTCTTTCATCAAAGGAATGCTGTTGATGCCGGCGGTTGGCGCGCGGTCATACAGCACCGCCATATCCAGTTGGCCGTTCATCACTTTTTCGTTCAGCGAGGTGCCGCTGTTTTCATGCAAATACACCAGCACATCCGGGAATTGTTCACGTACGGTTTGCAGCAGCGGCATGGTCAGCGACGAGGCGGCGGTGCCTGGCGCTAAACCAATCGATACCTGGCCATTTAACGCTTGTCCAGCGTTGATCACCGCGGTTTGCGCCTGTTCACACTGGCGCAAAATAGTCCGCGCATGGGCATACAGAATTTTACCGGCTTCGGTTGGCGTCACGCCGCGCTTGGTGCGGATCAGCAATTGCTGATCGAGTTCATTTTCCAGCGTAGCGACTTGCTGGCTAAGCGCAGGCTGCGCGATGTGCAGCACTTCTGCTGCCTGAGTCAGGCTGCCGATATCGACGATTTTTACAAAGTACTTGAGTCGTCTTAAATTCATGTTGCCTCCGTCAATCCCCGAATACCCAGGTTGGGCGTCTCAGCCTGCTGGCTTGTGAAGTTGATTTTGCAATATGCAGGCCAGGTTTGTTCGAGGTGCGAAAAAGCATTGCCAGATTTTTCCTAAAGGCACGAAAAATAAGCGTTTGTGATTACCTCTAACGGGTTAATAAGCATGGACGATGACACAGGAGGTTTAGCAATTCATCGCTTCGCACTGGATTGGTGCAGGAAATGCGAGTCAGGCGTGCAAAAAAGTGATGACGTTTTGAGTCGCGCTGGTGCAGAAATAGCAAAAATCAGGCATAAACGGCGATTACGAAAGCAAACGAGCAGAAAAGAACGAGGTTGGTCAGTGGGAAAACTTATGTGGAGGTACGGGCGATGTGGGTAAGAAAGTGCGCGCTGTGGATGACTCGGTGCGCGCTTTCCCTCACCCTAACCCTCTCCCACAAGTGGGAGAGGGAGCCGATCGAGCAAACACTGGTGTTCAGAGCTCGATTATCACTACGCTATGGCATTCGCGCTGTAACAAGGCGGCAAGATTGCTCAGCCCCGGGAGCATAGATCACTATGTGACCGGGGTGAGCGAGCGCAGCCAACGCAGTTACAGCACGAAGGACGACGCGTATTAGCGTTTCTTACGGTTACGGTGCATATCGATGGAAACTGCGGCCACAATGATGATGCCTTTAATGATGTCCTGCACGTACGCATCAACACCGACGAAGGTGAAGCCGCTTTTAATCAGGCCGAGAATCACGGCACCAATCAGCGTACCGGTGATGCGTCCAACGCCGCCCATCAGGCTGCTGCCGCCGATGACTGCTGCGGCAATCGCATCCAGTTCGTAGGCCATCCCCATACTTGATTGGCCGCTACTGACGCGCGCCGCCAGTACCACACCCGCCAGGCCAGAGAGCGCACCGGCGATGGTGTAAACGATGATCAGGTATTTGTTAACGTTGATGCCCGACACTTTGGCGGAGGTCATGTTGCCGCCAATCGCGTAAACATATTTGCCGTAGCGGGTGTGTTTCAAGGCGATATGGAACAGGAACGCCACCACCAGGAAGATAATCACCGGCATCGCGCCCTGGCCAATGGAGGTGAAGCCATCTGACAAGAAGCTGATCGGATTACCTTGCGTATAGTACTGCGCCAGACCGCGCGCCGACACCATCATGCCCAAGGTGGCAATAAACGGAGGAATACCGGTTTTGGTGATCAGCACGCCGTTCATCACGCCGCACAACAATCCCACGCCAATCCCGGCCACAATCGGTATCACCGCTGGCAGGTTAACCAGCGACGGATACATCGGCGTTAAGCTGTCCGAGGTTTGCGCCAGACTGGCCGCCACTACCGCGGTTAAAGCGATGACCGAACCGGAGGATAAGTCGATACCGGTGGTGATAATGACTTGCGTCACGCCCACCGCGATGATGCCGATGATCGCCACCTGTAAAATAATCAGCACCAAACGGTTGGTGTTTAACAGGAATGACTGATCGCGCACATACCAACCGGCAATTTCAAAAATCAGCGCAATGCCCACCATCACCACGAAAATGCCGGTATCTTTTGGCAGCTTATGACGCAGGTTACTGAAGAAAGAACTCTGTTGTTCCGCGGCCTGCGGGGCCGTAATTTTTACGTTACTCATAGATGTCTCACGCCTCACTCGGATGCCAACGACAAAATGGTTTCCTGATTGGCCTCTTCTTTATCGAGGATGCCGGTTATACGTCCGCCGTGCATGACCATCACACGGTCGCTCATGCCGAGGATTTCGGGCAACTCAGACGACACCATGATGATGGCGACGCCACGGTTTGCCAGTTCACTGATTAAGCGATAAATCTCTGCCTTCGCCCCCACGTCGATGCCGCGCGTCGGTTCGTCAAGGATCAGGATCTTCGGTTGCGCCAGCAGCCAGCGTGCAATCAACACTTTCTGCTGATTCCCGCCGCTGAGGTTGTTGATGATCTGATCCATGGTCGGCGTTTTGATGTTCAGCTTACGAATCTGATCCATGCAGTCCTGCGCCATTTTGATGTGGCTGACAAAACCGCTTTTATGGGTGTAATCCGGCATGTTGACGATGCTCATGTTCTCCATCACCGACAACACCAGGAACAGGCCGGACTTTTTACGGTCTTCGGTGAGGAACGCCATGCCCTTTTCAATCGCCGTGGAAGGCGAATCGATCTTGACCGGCACACCATCAATCAGGATTTCGCCGCTGTCGAAACTCTCCATGCCGAACAGGCTTTCCATCACTTCACTGCGCCCGGCACCGACTAAACCGGCCACGCCGAGGATTTCGCCTTTGCGCACCGTAAAGTTGATGTCGGTGAAACGGTCCTTGCAGGTCAGATTGCGCACCGTCAGCACATCGCCGCCGATTTCGCCGTTGAATTTTGGGAACAGCTGCGTTAACTCGCGCCCCACCATCTGGGTAATCAGCGATTGGCGGGTGAATTCGCTGGTGTTGTTGCTGCCCACCCAGGTGCCGTCGCGGAAGATGCTGATCTCATCGGTGATGGCGAAAATCTCGTCCATCTTATGACTGATATAGATGATGGCTTTGCCCTGCTCACGCAGATCGCGAATGATGGTGAACAAGTGCGCCACTTCGGTTTCCGTCAATGCCGAGGTCGGTTCATCCATAATCACGATGTCGGAGTTCCACGATACCGCTTTGGCAATCTCCACCATCTGCTGAGCAGCGATACTCAGCTCGCCGACCATGCGATCCGCTTTGAGGCGGATATTCAGTCGATTAAGCAATTCCTGGGTCTGCTTGTTGAGCTTGTTGTGATCAACAAAGCCGTACTTCATCGGTTCGCGACCGAGCCAGATGTTCTCGGCCACGGTCATGTAAGGCACCAGATTCAGCTCCTGGTGAATCATGGAGATGCCCGAACGTAAGGCATCCATGGTGTCCTGAAACTGCACCGGCTCCCCTTTAATGCGAATGGTGCCCTTATCGGGACGATACATCCCGATAAGGCATTTCATTAAAGTGGATTTGCCCGCGCCATTTTCACCCATCAGGGCATGTACCGACCCCGGTTTGATACGCAGTGAGACATTGTCGAGTGCCTTCACTCCGGGGAAGAACTTGCTGATGCCTTCGGCTTCAAGCGCAAAAGCGGTCATACATCACCTCCGTACGGCTGAGTCGGGAACGGTTTATTTCTGATTCTGGTTGGCGAACTTTTCGTAGTTTTCTTTGGTGATCAGCTGGAATGGAATGTCGACCACTTTCTGCACTTTTTCGCCGTTGATCAGTTTCACCGCTGTTTGCACCGCGCCTTCGCCCTGACCTTTCGCATCCTGGAATACGCTGGCGACCATTTTGTCGTTCTTGATCATCTGCAATGCATCGGGCGTACCATCAACACCGGCTACCAGAATGTGATTCGGGTTTTTACCCAGCGCTTGCAACGCACCAATGGCCATTTCGTCGTTGTTAGAAGCAATGGCCTGGATGTCATCGCCTGCTGTTAACCAGTTACTCACCACATCAACTGCATCATTACGGGTGAATTTCGCAGTTTGTTTCTGTACCACTTTGATGCCCGGATATTTAGCCACCACCGCTTCCACACCTTTGGTGCGTTCGCGGGTGGATTCGTTAGCCAAATCGCCCAGCAGAATCGCTACGTTGCCTTTGCCATTCATTTTTTTCGCCAGCGCTTCCATCTGCAAACGTCCGGCCAGTTCAGAATCTGAACCAACAAACGCCATTTTGTCTTTCAGCTCGCCCGCCGGTTTGCGGTTAACAAACACCAGCGGCACGCCCGCTTTCGCCGCAGCTTCGACCAGCGGTTTCACGGCGTTGGTATCAACCGGGTTCACGATAATTGCGTCAACCCCCTGGCTAATGAAGTTTTGTACCTGCTGCAACTGCTGTGAAACGTCACCTTTCGCATCTTCGATCGGGCCTTTGATGCCATCTTTGGCCATCTCATTCTTCATTGCGGTACGCAGAATGGTGAGGAAGTTGTCGTCAAACAGCGCCATAGAAACGCCCACCTGAAGGTCTTTTGCCATGACTGCGGCAGGTAACATGCAAGCTAACAGGGAAGTCACTAACGCTTTTTTGAATTTCATAGGTAACCCTTCTTTTTCGTTAACATGCTCAGGTTGGCTGAAACCGCGAATGAAAAATATCTTTTACATTCATTCAACGTCGCTGGCGTTTTTTATGTGGTTGTAGAGGTAAGGCTTCTGGTATAACGCTATCGATTATAAACATCCGTATTGAACAATTTATTCCTTATCAATCAGTTGTTTTCAAAATCACATTTCCGATGAAGTAACTTGTTTCGCGGGTGATGATAAGCAGTTCATTTATTTCATCTGATGTTCATTTGAAATTTTCATCATAAAAGCACTGAAATGATTGTTTTAAAATCGGCAAATAACAAAACTTTGACACGCCTCTAACATCTCAAAGGAATTGCGTTTAAAGTGAGATCTTGCTGGCAGTTTAGAATCTGCTCATTCAAGGCAGAAAAGCACCATTCCGCTGCTTTTCCGCGCACTTAAACCAGAAGTGTGCAGTCGGGCTTTGACATTAGAGATCGGCATCGCTAATATGCGCCTCGTTCACACGATTCCTCTGTAGTTCAGTCGGTAGAACGGCGGACTGTTAATCCGTATGTCACTGGTTCGAGTCCAGTCAGAGGAGCCAAATTCAAAAAGCCCGCTCAGGGAAACCTGAGCGGGCTTTTGTCATTCTGCGGTTAACCTTTTTACGTAACTACAGATCGCACTATCCGTAGCGGCGCGATTGATTGCGCATCGAGATGGCGGCGCCTTGCCCCTCCAGGCATTGCGCAATAAATTGCGCCGCTACGGTTCGCAGAATTTTTCAGGTTTTATGCTAAACCATGAAGGCGTAATGCGAGCCGTCGGGTAATTCGATATCCAAACGCAGTTTACCGCCCGCCGCTTCGATATAGCGTTTAAGCGTTGAAAGCTTCAGGTCGCGGCCTGGCTTCTCCATTCCTGCCACTGTTGGCTGCTTGATGTTCAGCGCCTGCGCCATCTCAACCTGAGTTTTCTGCACCTTCTCACGCAATTCAGCCAGGTGGATATTCAGCAACGTCTCTTCTGCCAGCGCCTTGGCATTAGCCACCACTTCCGGTTTCTCATCGGCAAGGATTTGTTCCAGCGTTCTGCCCATCGCGTTACTCCTTTTCATCTCTCTCATTTAAATACGCAGTAAATTCCCGATCGGCTAATGGAATCATTTCGGCATAAAAGCGCTTTTCGTTACCGACCTTACGGCCAGCACACAGCACAATGCCGGTTCGCCAGGGATCAAAGGCAAAAAATGCTCGAATGGGATCACCTTTGCTCTGCACGCGCAGCTCTTTCATATTGCTGTAGCCAGACCCTTTAATCGTGTCTGCGTATGGCCTGCATAAACCGGGCCCCTTGTGTTGCAACACGATTAATCCAGCCAATACACAAGCGCGGTCAGTGTCATCTAACAGCATCAGCCAACGATCAAATCTGTCGGTCGTTTCTATCTTCCACACGATTACCTCCCCTCAATATAGGTCTAAAGCTATATAGATGTAAAGCGATAATCGCAGTGTGCAGGGATGTCATCAGAGTTGCAGCTGGCATGAAATGAAGTGTGGAGAGGGATTCCAAAAAAAGCCCGTTCAGGTTATCCGAACAGGCTTTCAGGCTTTGTAGGGTCGCCATTTATGGTGACCGCGTGTTGCCGCGTGCAATTATTTCAACGCTGGCAACTCCAAACTGCTGCGGAAATCACTGCCAACATAATCGCTATCAATCAACTGGCGACGACGCAGTTCCGGCAGCAAGCCGTTGAGCAGCAAATCTTGTTGATCGGGCTGACCGAGGCCGTGCAGTGAAATCACATCCAGCACGCCAGCCTGGTAACGTTGTTCGATGGCATCGGCCAGCGTTTCTGGCGTACCTGCGACAAACCAATGCCCGGTCTCTTCGGCTTTGATGATCAATTCGCGCAGCGTTAATCCCTCTAACGCATAGCCTCGGAAAATGGCCGCACGTCCCTGCCGACGCTGTACTTGTGTAATCTCTGGAATCAGCGCCGCCGGTAACGGCTGGTCCAATGGCACCTCGCGCAGATCCACTTCACCGCCCAGCATATCCGCCACGCGCAATCGACCTTGCTGATAGTTGATGCGTTCATGTTTCTCACGCAGGCGACGAGCCACGTCGGCCTCGCTGTCACCAATGATGGCGTGGAACGAATTCATGATCAGCGGTGGATTTTGCTCGCGGCCAAAGCGGCGCGCGCGTTGCTGCACATCAGCAACAAAACGCTGCGCCGCGTCGAAAGTGGGCTGCGAGGTGTAAATTACTTCGGCATAGCGCGCGCCAAGCGTGACGCCGGCTTCGGATTGTCCTGCCTGGAACTGTACCGGACGCCGTTGTGGCGGCGGTGGCACATTCAACGGGCCCGCCACCTGGAAATAGTCGCCACGATAGTCAATGGCATGCAGTTTCTGGTGATCGAGACGAATACCGCCGCTGGCTGTTCGCTGCACCGCCGCGGGATCATTGGCGTCATACAACGCGTTCATTACCTCAATAAATTCAGTGGCGCGTGCGTAACGCTCCTGCGGCGGCGGCAATGGACTTTCGCCGAAATTTTCTTCGCCCACCGAAGAAGTTACCGCGTTCCAGCCCGCACGTCCGCCGCTGATGTGATCGAGCGTGCCGACCTGGCGCGCCAGATTATACGGATGCAGCCAACTGGTGCTGACAGTGGCGATCAAACCGATATGCGAAGTGACCTGACTCAAAGCCGCCAGCGCAATCAACGGATCTTGCGTACCCGTGGTACCCGCCAATCCAGCGGGATCGGCTTGCAGCAAATCGGCCGTGAATAAACCGGTGATTTTCTCGCGTTCGGCAATCTTCGCCTGTTCGATAGCGCGCGCGATGCCCACGCCTGGCTGCGGATCATTACCGGCAGAAATTACGCTGCTGGCACCGACCAGAGTTTTCAATTTTCTACGATAGCTTTGCGACACAGCCTTCTCCTTTATGGTTGTCGCGCGAAATCCGCTTTGACGTCATGTAACGCATCGGCATCCGTCAGCAGACGCAGCCCCGTGCGCGCCAATACGCGAGCGCCAATCAGCAACGCCTGGTAACCGCGTTCCGAATTGGCAGCTTCACGAAATGGCACAGTATGAAAAATCAAATCGTCGGGGCCGATCTTCAGCCAAGGATGCGCCGTTGGCACCGCATGGCTGATATCACCGGCATCGGTGGAAACTTTGTTCTTTTGCGGCGACACATCGACCTGCTCGCCTGCCAGCGTCAGTTCCTCCAGCAGCAAGGCATCAAGCGCAGTATTCAGCTTGAAATCACGCGGGCCAATCTGGTGATCGATCTCCACGCGCGTGCCCGTTGCCAGCGCCACACCTTGCGCAATCGCGCGTAAACGCGGTTCCAGCGCTTCGACTACTTCACGACTGTCGGCACGAATGTAGTAATGTGCTGAGGCATATTCCGGGATGACGTTGGGTGCCTGGCCGCCATTGGTAATGATGCCGTGCACCCGCACGCCATCTGGCAGTTGCTGGCGCAGCACGCTGATGCCGTTGTACAGCAGCACCAACGCATCCAGCGCATTAATGCCTTCATGCGGCGCGCTGGCAGCATGCGATGGCTTGCCGTAAAAGTGGAAATAGAGGTGATTGTTGGCCAGCGTGGCTTCTGTCAGGCGCGTTTTACCAGCGGGATGCACCATCAGTGCCACATCGACGTCGTTGAGCAATCCGGCTTCAACAAAGCGTTTTTTCACGTTGCCTTTTGGCCCGCCGGGCCCGGCTAATCCGCCCTCTTCAGCTGGCGTGCCCAACACCACTACGCGTCCGCCGGTTTCCTCCAGCACACTGGCAAGCGCGATGGTTGCCGCCACACTGGTGGTGCCGATCAGGTTGTGACCACAAGCATGTCCGATACCGATTAACGCATCATATTCCGCAAGGAACGCAATAGTCGGCCCAGGTTTGTGGCTGGTTTTCAGTGCATAAAAGGCCGTTTCATGTCCGGCGACGTGGCGCGTGACGTCGAAACCTTGCGCGCTGAGCAGCTGCGTGAGCTGTTCGCTGGCAAAGTATTCGTTGTTGCCAGTTTCGGGATTTTGGAAAATGGCTTTTGCGACAGTGATGAAGTTGGCGCTGTGCTGTTCGAGTGTATTGTCGAGCGTGAGCTGAAGCGTGTTTAGCGGCATAGGTATTCTCCCTGGAAAGGCGGTCACCATAAATGGCGACCCTACGAAACACATACGGCGCAGCGGGTTTTAATGACGTTTATCAATGCGCTGCACCAATCGATCGCCAACAAACTGGATGCCGCACACCAATACGATCAGCACCGCGATCACCGCGATCATCACTGAGGTTTCAAAGCGTTGATAACCGTAGCGAATCGCCAGATCGCCTAAGCCGCCCGCGCCGATAGCTCCCGCCATCGCCGACGCGCCAATCAACGCCACCAGCGTGACGACAAAACCAGAAACAATGCCGGGTAGCGCTTCCGGGATCAGCACCTCCCAGACAATACGCAACTTGCTGGCGCCCATCGCGCGCACCGCATCTATCAACCCGCGATCAACATCGCGCAACGATACTTCCGCCACGCGGGCGAAATACGGCGTGGCGGTAATCGACAGCGGAACAATCGCCGCCCAGGTGCCAAGCGACGTGCCGACCAGAAAGCGGGTAAACGGAATCAACGCCACCAGCAGGATAATGAACGGCAGCGAACGGAAGCCGTTGATGATCAAGCCGAGCACACGATGCACGCCGCGATGTTCGGCAATTCCGCCGGGGCTGGTTATCACCAAAATCAGGCCGAGCGGCAAACCCGCCACCAAAGAAAACAGGCCGGAAATCGCCGTCATCAATAGCGTTTCACCGAGTGCGTTAAGCAACATATCAATCATGACTGGCGACATAGCCCACCCGCTCTACCTGCGCCTGCTGCGTGTGCAGCCAGCTGAGAATCTGTTGCTCGTCGGCGATATTGCTGGCCGGGAGTGCAATAAAGAAACGCACCACCGCGTAATGCTGGATGTGCTCAACGCCGCCTTGTAACAAACGGAATTTTCCCGGCAGCGCCGCCGCAAAACGCGTTAACAAATCGCCCTGCGCATCATCACCGGCAGCGTGTACGCAATAGATCACTTCCCCCTGCTTTTGCTGGCTCAGACGCGCGGCAAGGTTGTCCGGCAACTGTGGTAACAATCCGCGCAGCAGCGTGCGCGTCACCGCAGATTGCGGATCGGCAAATACCTGCCAAACCGGCCCGTGTTCAATGATTTCCCCGCCATCAATCACCGCCACGCGATGCGCCACGGATTTGATCACTTCCATTTCGTGGGTGATCAGCAAAATAGTGATACCGAGTTTTTGGTTGAGCGATTTGAGCAGCGCCAGAATTGAGCGCGTGGTTTCAGGGTCCAGCGCCGACGTGGCTTCATCACACAACAGCAGCGCCGGGCTGGCCGCCAGCGCACGCGCAATGCCGACGCGCTGTTTCTGTCCGCCGGATAACGCCGCAGGATAGTGTTGCGCCTTGTCGGCCAATCCCACCAATTCCAGCAGTTCCGCCACCCGTTGCTGCCGTTGGGCTTTATCCATGCCAGCAATTTTCAGTGGTAGCGCCACATTCTGCGCCACGGTTTTTGCCGACAATAAATTGAAATGTTGAAACACCATGCCAACGCGGCTGCGCACTGCTTGCAGCTGTTTTTCTGACAAGCCAGTGATGTTGCGGCCTTCGATCTCAATCACGCCGCTATCCGGTTGTTCCAGTCCGTTAAGGCAGCGGATCAAGGTCGATTTGCCCGCGCCGCTGCGCCCTATCAGGCCGAGAATTTCGCCTTTTTGTAACGTTAATGAGACATCACGCAGCGCCTGCGTGTGCCCAAAGCGGCGTGAAATGCCCTGCAAACGCACCACGTTGTTTTGCGCTCGCAGAGGCGAATGCGCCGATTCCGTCACCCCGCGCAGCAGCGCAGTATCAGGCGTGGCGACTTCAAACAATTGCGTCATGGCTTTTCCTTCCCAACAGTTATCATCACCATGCTAAAATTTCGGCCGATGTTGGATTTGTTGGCAGTATATCGACATGCTTATTCCAGCATTATGATTTGTTCGGGAAAGCTATTCCTAAAAAGCATAATGCCGCGCGCCGCTCGCATCGCCACAAGCGAAAATTGCGCTGTGTTACCATGCCCCTTTTGCTGGACTTAATATTGAGCGCTATGTCGGACACTACTACTAAACGAAAAAATGACCCTGAAGGGCTGAAGAAACGTATTCTTGCCGGCGCGCTGAAGATGTTTGCCGAATTCGGTATGCAAGGCGCGCGATTGGAGCAGATCGCCGAACATGCACAAACCACCAAACGCATGGTGGTGTATCACTTCGGCAATAAAGAGCAGCTGTATATTGAGGTGCTGGAGCAGGTTTATCAGGCGATTCGTCAGCATGAAACCGGCCTGAATCTGGCGGCGATGGAGCCGGAACTGGCGATGACCAAACTGGTGGAAGCCAGCTTCGATTATCACGTTTCGCATCCCGATTTTATGCGCTTGGTGTGTACCGAAAACCTGCTGCGCGGGCGTTACATCATGCAATCGGAACGCATCAAATCACTGAATAAAAGCGCGCTCGATCTGCTGGATGACATTCTTACCCGCGGCCAGCAGCAAGGACTGTTTATTGAGGGGCTCGATACCGTGGACGTACACCGCTTGCTGAGCAGCATTTGCGTGCACCACGTTTCTAATCGCTACACCTTCCACACGCTGTTCACCCCCAACGATAGCGAAGAGGACAGCATCCGCCGTAATCGCCAGTTGGCGGTCACCGCGACACTGCGTTATATCCGCAAAGCCCCGTAATCCGCGGCTTCTCTGTGATGGTCTACGCTTAAAATCTTGGGACCGTCACAGACCTCAGATTAAGGAACGCCGTAGTGAACAAAGACTCCCACCTTTATCCCTTACGCCATACGCACAATACTGACCAGGACAGCGCACTGTGGAACTGGGCGCAAAACACGGTGGTCGGTCAACGTCAGCAACTGCAACAGCCGCAAAATGAAGACGAGCTGCAACAGTTACTGCGCACATCCAGCGGCAAAGTTCGCGTGCTGGGTAGCCGCCTGTCGCCGGGCCGCATGCTGCAAGTGCACCCGCAAGATGTGTTGCTGGATCTCAGTGCTTTTAATGGCGTGATCGCCGAAGAAGCCGATAGCGTGACGTTTGCCGCGGGAACACCGCTTGAGCAGGTTTACAACCATCTCACTAAAATCGATCGCATGCTGGCCTCTTCGCCGGGTGTGATTGCGGTACAAACGCTGGCCGGAGCGATGGCAACCGGCACCCACGGGCAGGGCTTAGGGCAAAGCTCGTTAGCCGATGAAGCACTGCGCATTCGCATGGTGCTGGCCGATGGCAGCGTGCGTGAGTTTGTGCGCGGTGAGCCGGATTTCCCCGCCGCACAAGTGTCACTCGGCACGCTGGGCATCGTCACCGCCGTGACATTGCGCACTCAACCTTTCCGCCTGTTTACCTGCCACAAATTTGCCGTTTCGGCCGATTCGCTGGAAGACGATTTGATGGCGTGGAATCAGCAATATGAGATGAGCAAAGCCTGGTGGTTTGTCGATGACAATCTGATGCACGTGTGGAATGCCCAGCAGGCCAGCGAGGCGGATGCAGCAGACTATTACGCCAATCAACGTGAAGTGATCGAACACGGCGACGACACCGACAGCAGCCTGAACGACACCATTGATCAGACATTAGCGCAGATGCACCGCGACACGCAGATCCACGGCAAAGGCGGCAAACAGTTCCGCACCGTGACGCGCTTCCGCGACTTCACCGACATCAGCGGCGATATCTATCAGCTGTTCTGTCGTGGTATCGCGGTGCCGCAAATTAATGTCGAGATCGGCGTGCCGCTGGAGAAAACGCCGCAGATTATCAGCAAGATTAAAGCGTGGTATGCCGAGAATCATCCGCATATGCACTATCCCATTATCCTGCGCTGCACCGGCGCCTCTGAAGCGTGGCTGAGCCCGGCTTATCAGCATCCCACCTGCTTTTTCGGCTTCGTGGTTTATTACGCCGATGACGGCTCGCTGTCGCAAGATGGCCTGCATTTCCTCACCGAAGTGGAGAAATTGCTGGTCGCCGAAGGTGGACGTCCGCACTGGGGCAAATACTACGATCCACAGCATTATCAGTGGCGCGACATTTATCCGCAGTGGGATGCGTTCCGTGCGGTGCGTGAACAGCTCGATCCACAGCGTCGCTTTAGCAATGACTATGTCACGGCTTTGTTTGATTAAGTTTGAGGGGAGAAAACATGTTTGCATGGGTAACGCTGTTAACGCAGCCCGACTACTTTATTGGCGTTAAGGCGCTGCATCGCTCGTTGAAGCGCAGCGAAACTAAGTGGCCGCTGATTGTTATGGTGACCGAGGCGATCGACCTGGAAACGCGCGAAGCCTTACAGGATCTGGGCTGCGTGATCCACCCGGTTGAACCGCTGATGCCCAATGCTGAATTAGAGCAGCATTATGCTTCAGCGCAATTTGGTGAAGTGTGGAGCAAACTGCGCGCGTGGGAATTGGTGGATTGCGAGCGCGTGGTGTTTCTCGATGCCGATATGCTGGTGCTAAAAAACATGGACGAACTGTTCACGCTCGATCTCGGCAAATACGCTTTAGCGGCGTGCCACGCTTGCCGCTGCAACCCGAATAAAATAGCCAGTTATCCCGCCAGTTGGCAGCCGGAGAATTGCCATTACACCTGGCAGGATCGCGGAGAACCTGCGCCAAAATCGCTGGATCGTTATCTTAACGGCGGATTTCTGGTGCTGAAGCCAGATTTATCAGTGTTCGAATGGTTGCAGCAGAAAGTGGCAGAAATCAGCGATCTGCGTCGTTATCCTTTTTCCGAGCAGGATCTGCTTAATGAAGTGTTCGAAGACCGCTGGCTGCCGCTGCCGTACATCTACAATGCATTGAAAACCTTGCCGTTCCAACACAGCGCGATGTGGCGCGAGGACGAAGTGAAGAATCTGCACTTTATTCTGGCAAAGCCGTGGAAACGCGATCTCAACCAGCCCGAAGCCGAACGCGACCGTTATTACGCGCTGGATAAGTTGTGGTGGGAAATGTCAGCTAATTAGCACCAACCGTAGCGGCGCGATTTATCGCGTTGTTTAGCAGGTGAACTGCTGTAAAGGAACGCGATAAATCGCGCCGCTACGAATCGCAGAAGCATCAGCAATTAACTGGTTTTGGCGATTCTCTCCAGCGCGACCTGCGCAAGAAAACCTGACCGGGTTTTGAATTCGGGATGGGTTGCCACGCAACGATCAATACGGTCAATCAGCAACTTTGGCAATGTCACATTGATTTTTTCGGACCCGCCAAAGATACGCGTGACGTCGACATCAACAAGTACCCACACATAACCAACATAATCTGGCTCTTTCATCAGCGATTTCAATTCTGACACCGCTGGAATGTCGTGACCCAATTCAACCATCAATTCCAGATGTCCAGTGATCGCCTCTTTGGCATTTTTCACCGCTTCTTCCAGCGTTTCACCGGCAGAAAAACAGCCTGGCAAATCAGGGACAGTGACACCAAAAGCGCTGGTGTCATCACCGGCTTCAATTGCGATGGGATAGAACATATTGACCTCTTTCAATTTAATGGACAGTCAGTCCAGCTTGTTTCCTGATACTTTTCACCGTTTTGAACGGTAAATCTTTTTTTGGGTGCGGTATCGTCACCAATCCCTTTTTGACGGGATGCACAAAATGATGATGGCTACCGTTTATGCGTATCAGTTCCCAACCGTCGGCCTTAATTTCGGCCATTAATGATCTGCTATCCATGTCGATGCCCTACTGCATCCTGAAAGCAAAAAGATAACCCCAATAACTCTGCATTGCAAGAATAAGAGTTATTGGGGTTATTTTATGATGTGGTGATTTTGGCAGGTCACCATAAATGGCGACCTTACGAAAGGCGGTGCGGATATCCGCACCGTGGAGATTAACGCCAACCCAACTCGGGTGCGACGTGGGTGAGGATGCTTTCGATCACGTGCGCACAGTAATCCACGCCTAACTGGTTCGGGATGGTCAACAACAGCGTGTCGGCTTCGGCAATCGCTTCATCCTGCGCCAGCTGCTTGATCAACTGATCCGGTTCCGCCGCATAGCTACGACCAAAGATAGCGCGGGTTTTCTCGTCGAGGAAACCGACCGAATCCTGATCCTGTCCACTGCGACCAAAGTAGGCGCGGTCGATGTCATTGGTCAGCGCAAAGATGCTGCGGCTGACTGAAACGCGCGGCGTACGTTGATGACCCGCCGCTTCCCACGCCTCGCGATAGGCACGAATCTGTTTCGCCTGCTGCACATGGAACGGTTCGCCGGTTTCATCATCTTTCAGCGTCGAGCTTTGCAAGTTCATGCCCTGCTGTGCCGCCCAAACGGAGGTGGCGTTGGAACCCGAACCCCACCAAATACGCTCACGCAAACCGGCTGAGAACGGCTCAAGACGCAGTAATCCCGGCGGATTAGGGAACATCGGCTGCGGATTCGGTTTGGCAAAACCTTCACCGCGCAGCACTTCCAAAAACTCTTCGGTGTGGCGGCGGCCCATATCGGCATCGCTTTCACCGTTTTTCGGATCGAAGCCAAAATAGCGATAGCCTTCAATCACCTGCTCCGGTGAACCACGGCTTAGGCCGAGCTGCAAACGCCCATTGGAAATCAAATCCGCCGCGCCGGCATCTTCCGCCATGTACAGCGGGTTTTCGTAACGCATATCGATCACGCCGGTACCGATTTCAATCTTTTTAGTGCGCGCGCCGACTGCCGCCAGTAACGGGAATGGCGAACTCAACTGACGTGCAAAGTGATGCACGCGGAAATAGGCACCATCAGCGCCGAGTTCTTCGGCAGCTACGGCTAAATCAATCGATTGCAACAACACATCTTGCGCGGAACGCGTGGCGGACTGGGTTGATGGCGTCCAGTGACCAAAGGATAAAAAGCCAATCTTTTTCATGCGGAAATTCTCCTCGTGGGCAAAGTCGGCCCAGATGTTTTCGATGAAGAAAGGTTACGCCAGACACGAGGTGACTGATAGCCAATAGATTTCGCGCGCATCATCAACTTTTTTGCATAAGTCATAAAAAGAGGATCTTTGTCTTCCGCTGCGTAATAGCGCATTTTCAGCGCAATCTCTTTTGCAGCAGGTTAATCATGGCGAGCGAATATCTCAGTGCGCAACAGCGCGAAGTGGTGCACCAATTGGCACGCAGCTGGCTGTGGCGCAGCGAGCTGCCCACCTGGCTGCTAATTGCGACTGTGTATGGAGGCTGGTTCGCCAGCGTGATTTACTGGCAAACGCTGGGATTGGCGTGGAGTACCCTGCTGCTGGTGCTGTTCACCACCTGGTATTTGTCGCTGCAACATGAGCTGATTCACGGTCATCCGACGCGCTGGCCGCGCCTGAACCAACTGTTCGGCACGCTGCCGCTGGCGGTGTGGTATCCATATGGTTTATATCGCGATTCGCATCTGGCGCACCATCGCAACCACACCTTGACCGATCCCGATGAAGATCCTGAAACCTATTACCTGTCGCCAGCGCGCTGGGCAAAGCTCAAGCCGTGGCAGCAACAGGTGATCCATCTGCGCAATACCTTTCCTGGCCGTTTGCTGATTGGTCCGCTGCTGGATATCGCCGCCACGTTGCAAACGTTGCTGCGCGCTTTTATCCAGCGCGATAAACCGGCGATGGCGATGTGGGCGATTCATCTTAGCTTGCTCAGCGCCGTGTTTTACTGGATGACGCTGCAAGGATTTTCGCCGCTGTGGTTCGTGTTGACGGTGAGTTATCCGGCGCTGATGCTGACCAAAGTGCGCTCATTCTACGAACATCGCGCTGAAGACGATCCGCTGGCGCGCTCGGTGAATAACGAAGCTGCGCTGCCTTGGCGTTTGCTGTTCCTGAATCTCAACTATCATTCTGTACATCACGATCTGCCCGGTTTGCCGTGGTACGGCCTGCGCAAAGTTTATTTGCTGTATCGCGATGGCTATTACCAACGGAATCACGGTTTTCGCGTCGCCGGTTATGGCGAGTGGATAACGCGCTTCTGGCGCAAATCGGTCGCGGTTAACGCCCATCCGGCAACACAAAAGGATGCACAGGATGCCCTCTCTTTCGTTACCGATGTACGACATCAATCATCAGGCGACGCTTGGCCTGACCTCAGCGCTAACGACGCTGTTGCAACAACGCGGCGTGCCAGCTGAAGTCGAGTGGCCACAGGATTTATTACCACACTGGCGCGCGGATGATTTGCTGTTGAGCCAAACCTGCGGTTATCCGTTGGTGGCGTTATTGCCGGACGTGCAGTTAGTCGGCAGCTTTCAATCCAGCGCGCAAGGTTGCGATGGCCTGCGTTATCGCAGTTGGTTGGTGGCACGTAAAGAAGATGATCATTTAATGATCAGCGACTTCCGTGGACGTCGCGCCGTGTGCAACAGCGATGATTCCCACTCCGGCTACAATTCGCTGCGTTACGTGATTGCACCGTTGGCGCAGGACGGTAAATTCTTTAGTACCACGCGTTTTAACGGCAGCCATCGTCAATCGTTGGCAGCTCTGCGTGCGAATGAAGCCGATATCGCGGCGATTGATTGCATCACCTGGGCGCTGCTGCGACGTAATTTTCCGCAGGAATTGGCCGGATTGGAAATTATCGGCGAAACGCCATTGTGTGCCGCGCTACCGTTGATTACCTCGGCAAATACCAGCGCAGAAACCTTGGCGAAGTTGCGTAGCGCGTTGCAGGAATTGACCAGTGAAAAGCGTTATAAGGATCTGCTGGCAGAAAATTTGATCAGCGGTTTTAGCGTTACCGAACGGGCATTTTATGATGAAGTGCTGACGTGGGAAAAACAGGCCGCCGCGTTAGGCGTTACGGCACTGTAATAGCGGCCCCTCCGGAAATCGGTGGCTTACGCGACCTGCTGATTACGGCGTTGCGCCGCAAACTGATTTTCTGGCGCGGGCAATCCGAGATTTTCGCGCAATGTCGCACCGGCATATTCGCGGCGATAAATGCCACGCGCTTGCAACAGCGGGATCACCTGCTCGACAAAATCATCAAAGGCTGTTGGCGTGCCGCCGCGCACGATAAAGCCATCGGTCGCGCCTTCAAGGAACCATGTCGCCAGGCCATCCGCCACTTGCTGTGCCGTGCCGAGAAAACTGGGGCGCGGCGTGGCTTCTTCCAGTGCCGCCTGACGCAGCGTTAATCCGCGTGCTTTGGCGTTCTGTTTGATCTTATCGGTGGTGCTGCGGAAGCTGTTGCTGCCCAACTCGCCAATCTCCGGGAATGCTTCATCCAGCGCATATTGGCTGAAATCATGATGTTCAAAGTAGCGGCCCAGATACTCCAGCGCTTTCTCAATGGTCACCAACTCGGCGGTTTGCTGATAGCGACGTTCTGCCTGTTCTTCGCTGTCGCCGATAATCACACTGATGCCCTGAAACACACGGATATCATCCGCATCCCGACCGCGCGCCACCAGACGACGGCGTACGTCCGCGCGGAACTCGCGAGCTTCATCCAGCGTTTCCTGCCGCGTGTAGATCGCATCGGCGGCTTCGGCGGCAAAAGCTTTACCTGCTTCTGACGCGCCCGCCTGGAACACAATCGGACGGCCTTGCGGCGAGCGCCCAACATTCAGTGGCCCTTGTACCGAGAAGTATTTTCCTGCGTGATTCAGCGTGTGCAGCTTATCGGCGACAAAGAATTCCCCGCTCTGTTTATCGCGCACAAACGCATCTTCCTCCCACGAATCCCACAGCCCTTTGGTGACCTGCAAATATTCGCTGGCAACGCGATAACGCTCGTCATGTTCAGGATGAGACGCGCGCGAGAAGTTTTTTGCCGAACCTTCCAGCGGCGAAGTCACCACATTCCACCCCACGCGCCCACCGCTCAGGTGATCGAGGCTGGCAAACTGGCGTGCCACGGTGAACGGTTCGCTGTAGGAAGTCGATAGCGTGGCGACCAAACCGATATTTTTCGTCACCAGCGATAACGCTGACAGCAAGGTGATCGGTTCAAAACGATTGAGAAAATGCGGGATCGACTGCGGTGTGATGTATAAACCGTCCGCGACAAACAGGAAATCGATCTTCGCCTGCTCGGCCTTGCGTGCCAGATCCAGCACGTAATCCACATTGATGCTGGCATCGGCAATCGCATCCGGATGGCGCCATGCCGACATGTTGCCCGATACGCCCTGAATAATCGCGCCCAGCCGAAGCTGGCGTTGTGTCTGACTCATGCTGCTCTCCTTAGTAGACGTTCGCGGGCTGCCAGTCGGGAATCACCGGCAGCGCCTGTAACAGTTTTTGTGTCCACGGATGCTGCGGCGCGGCAAACACCTGTTGCAGCGCGCCGCTCTCCACCACGTGTCCGTTCTGCATCACCAACACGCGATCCGCCAGATGCTGAATCACGCCGAGGTCGTGAGAAATAAACAGCAACGCTGTGCCGTGTTCGGCTTGCATTTCCGCCAGCAAATCCAGCACCTGCGCCTGCACCGACACATCCAGCGCACTCACCGGTTCATCGGCCACCAGCAGCGCGGGATTGGGAGCAAAAGCGCGCGCAATCGCCACGCGTTGTCGCTGACCGCCAGATAATTGCTGCGGATAGCGTTGCAGGAAGCGGTCGCCTAGCTGCACCTCATCCAGCAACTGACGCACGCGCTGGCGGCGTGCATCACCGTAAATCCTGGCGCTGTCGAGGCTTTCGCCAATAATCTTTTCCACCGTATAGCGCGGATCAAAAGAGCTGAACGGGTCTTGGGCGATCAGCTGCAAACGCGCACGACGAGCGCGGCGCGCTTTCTCCGGTAGACGATCCCAGCGTTCACCTGCCAGCAGCAGCGTGCCGCTATCCGGTTCGCTTAATCCCATCACCAGTTTCACCAGCGAAGTTTTGCCCGAGCCCGATTCACCCACCACGCCGAGCGTTTCCCCGGCGTGCAGCGTAAAGTTGATGTCATTGAGCACCCGGCGATCGCCATAGGTTTTGTGCAAACCGATGCCTTGCAGCAACGGCGTTTCACTGGGTTTTGGCCGCGCTGGCAACGCGGTGGGTTCCGCCGCGCTGAGCCGAAATCCGCGCGTGGCGGGGGTTGGCACCGCGCGCAGCAGGCGCTGAGTCCAGGCATGTTGCGGACGTTGCAGCAGCGCGCCGCTGTCGCCCTGCTCCACCACTGCGCCATCGCGCATCACCAACACGCGATCCGCCAGTTCCGCCACCACCGCCAGATCGTGGCTGATCAGCAGCAAACCGTGTCCATCGCGCCGCCGCTGCGCCAGCAGTTGCAGGATTTGACGCTGCACCGTCATGTCCAGCGCAGTGGTGGGTTCATCGGCAATCAATAACGCTGGGCTGCCTGCCAGCGCGGTGGCGATTAACGCGCGCTGGCGCTGGCCGCCGGAGAGTTGATGCGGATAACGCGCCAATCGGCTTTCCGCATCATGAATGCCCGCCGCTTTCAGCAGTTCGAGGCTTTTTGCTTCGATGTTGCCGCGATAGCCGACGGCGCTTAAAGCATCTCCCAGTTGCTGACCAATCCGGCGCAGTGGATCGAGCGACACCAGCGCATCCTGCAACACATAACCCATGCGCCGACCACGCAACGCGCGCCAGTCACTGCGGCTGGCGTGGCGCATATCACGTCCGTCAATCGTGAAGCGATCGGCGGTTAAGGTTGCGCCCTCCGGCAGCAAACCCAACAGGCTGCGGGCGGTCAGGGTTTTGCCAGAGCCGGATTCACCGACCAACGCCACCGATTCACCTGGCCACACTTGCAGGTGCAGATTTTTCACCACCGGCTGTGCGCCAAAGCGGATCGAGAGATTGTGAATATCAATAAACGGTTGGCTCATGCGGAACGTCCTTCAAAACGGGCTTGCCAGTAGCGTCCCAGCGTGTTGACCGCAATCACCGTTAAGGTGATCAATACGCCCGGCCAGACGGCGATCCACCAGGCATTGCGCAGGTAGTTGCGCCCTTCTGCCAGCATCAAACCCCATTCGGCGGTGGGTGGCTGCGGTCCCATGCCAAGGAAGCTCAATCCGGCAGTGCCAATAATCGCGGTGCCCAATCCCAACGTTGCCAGCGCGGGGACTTGGGCAATCGCGTGCGGCAGGATGTGCCGGACAATCAATGTGAAGCGCGACAGACCAAACGTGCGCGCCTGTTCAACGTATCCTGAGGTCATCACGCTGTAGGTTTGTGCGCGCACCACGCGGGCAAAACGCGGCACCGACGCCACGCCCAGCGCGATGATCAGGTTGTTGGTGCCGGGTCCGGTGAAGGCGATCAACATCAGCGCCAGCAACAGATCGGGAAAGGCGGAAATCACATCCACCGCGCGACTCAGCAGCTCGTCAACCACGCCGCGCGCCAATGCCGCCACCAATCCCAGCGCGGTGCCGAACACCACCGCCAACGCCATCGCCGCCACGCTGATTAGCAGCGAATAACGGCTGCCATAAATCACGCGCGTTAACAGATCGCGTCCTAACTGATCGGTGCCCAGCCAGTGCTGCGCCGACGGCGGCAACTGCGCGTTAAGCGGATCGGCGAGTAACGGATCGCTGTGCGTCAGCCACTGCGGTGCGATGACGGCAATCGCTAAGATCAGCAAAAACAACACCGCTGCCCACACCGCCGCAGGCAGCGCGACAGGAAAACGTTGCAGTGCGGCAATCATGACTGGCTCTCCCCACGCAGACGCGGATCGATCCACAGCGATAAAATGTCCACCAAAGTGCTCATTACCACGTAGATCAGCGCCGACAGAATCGCTACCGCCAGCACCACCGGCAGATCCTGTGCCAGCACCGCATCCACCGTCAGTTTGCCGAGTCCGGGACGACCAAACACTTGCTCGGTGATCACCGCGCCACTCAGCAAGCCGCCGACCAGCCAGCCGGTTAGCGTCACGGCGGGCAGCGCAGCATGGCGCAGCGCGTGCCGCAGACGAAGGGTGGCTTCTGCGACGCCCCACGCGCGCAGCGTTAAGGTGAATGGCGCATCCAATGCGCGTTCCAGTTCGCGGCGCAGCAGTTGCGCGATCACCGCGCCCTGCGCCATGCCCAACGCCAGTGCTGGCAGCACCAGCGACGACAGCGAACGATCGCCAGCCACCGGGAACCAGCGCAGCGTGAAGCTGAAAATAAACAGCAGTACGATGCCCATCCAGAACGATGGCGTGGAAGCCAGCAGCAGCTCCAGCGCATTGGCAATGCGGCGACCAACGCGGCGATATGCGGTGCCAACCGCCAGAGCCAGCGCAAACAGAATACTGACCAGCAGCGCCGCCAGCGTTAGCTTGATGGTCGGCCACAGTTGCGTCGCCAGCAGATGGCTGACTTCGGTATTCAGCAGGTAAGAACGACCAAAATCACCGTGCAGCACGCGCCATAAATAGTGCACGTATTGCCACCATAACGGCTCGTTTAAGCCCCATTCGGCGCGGATCGCCGCCTCAATCGCTGGCGTACGCATCTGCTCGCCAATCAGCACGCTGACGATGTCGCCGGGTGCCAGATGCACACCCAGAAACGCCAGCGTCACGGCGGCCCACAGCACTACTATCCCGCCGAAAACCCGGCTGACGATACGACGCGCTAATTCGCTGCGCCACACAGCGGGCCGCCGCGTGCTGGGCGTGCGGGTGACAATGCTTTCCAGACTCATTTTGGTCTCCGGAATTAATCGGTTTATTTGCAGATAAGGTTGGCGAGAGTATTAAAATCCGCGGAGTTAAAGTAAACCGAGAATAACGGCAATCGATTTGTAGAATATGGCAATGCAATGCATTACAGAGGAGATGAAAATATTCAAGCGAGGCACATACCGTAGCGGCGCAATTTATTGCGTTATTTTGATTTTTAAAATCAACTGAACGCGATGAATCGCGCCGCTACGAATATGTGCGGTTATTTAATGCTTGCTTAACCACACATCATAAACACTTTCTGGCATCTGCTTATAACTACGGAAACCGTAACCGTGCACATAACTGGCGGTGGCTAACTGATCTTCCGGTTCATACAGCGGCACAGCCAGCGCCAATTGTGGTAACGCCAGTTGTTGCAGTTGGCTGTAAAAATCACGACGCTGATTGAGATCCAACGTGGCGGCGGCTTTATCCAGCAATGCGTTGATTTCTGGGCTATTCACGCGACTGTAGTTGATCGCGCCGCCCTGAGCGATGGGACGATAATGGTTTTCGATATCCACGCCATCGGTTGGTGTGTTGGAGTTGGCGATGGTGCCAAATTTGCCGCTTTTGCGCACATCGCCATAGGTGCCGGAATCGACGTAATTCAGTTTAAGATCAACACCCAAGCGCTGACGCGCCTGCGCCTGAATCGCCTGCAATAACACATCGCGCTGATCGCGCACCGTGGCCTGGGCCTGAATCAACTCGATGCGTAGACGTTGACCGTCTTTGGTGCGAAACCCTTCGCCGTCGCGCGTTTGCCAACCGGCCTCATCCAGCAGTTTGTTAGCGGCCGTGAGATTGTTGCCGTATTTGCCCTCCAGCGCTTTGTCGTATAGCGGATCAATCGGTGAAGTGATGCCCCACGCACGCGTACGTTCACCGCGATAAACCGATTTCAGTAAGGGATCGATGTCCAATCCTTGTAGCAACGCTTGCCGCACCTTTACCTCTTGCGTGGGACCATATTCCACGTTCAGGAACAGCGAATATGGCGTCCCCGTATTGAGCGCATGTTGGTAAGTGAAGTCGGGATTGTCTTTGAATTCCCCAGCATCGTTGCCTGAAATCCCTTCAATCACATCCACCTGGCCGGATAACAGCGCGCCTGTTCGCACCGATGATTCTGGCAGGAAGCGGTAGGTGACACGATCAAGATAGGCCGGACCTTGGTGCTGCGCGGTGGCGGGCGCCCAGTGATAATGGGGGTTTCTCACGTAGGTGACCTGCTGGCCTTTCTCGTAGTTTTCGAGAATAAAGGGCCCGGTACCGGCGAGCGCTTTGCCACCCGATTTAAGCTGCGGTGATGTCCAACTGGCCGGTGCTAAAATCTGCAAACCGGCGGCAAATGACAGGAACGGTGCATAAACGTCTTTCAAGGTGATCACCACGGTGTGATCGTCCGGAGTAGCGATGTTGTCGATGTGCGAACCCATCAGGCACAAACTGGTGCCAGCGCAATATTGCGCCACCTGGGTTTGACGAAAGTTGGCGGCTACTGCGTTGGCATCCAATTTTTCACCGTTGGAAAAGGTGACGTCACCTCGCAGGTTAAAGCGGATCACTTTACCGTTGTCGCTGACCTGATAACTTTCCGCCAGCCACGGCACAAAGCTGCCATCGGGACGGCGTGCTAACAGCGATTCCCAAAAGTTGCGCAGCGTGATTTCGGCTTTGTCCTGCCCGTTCAACTGCGGATTAAAGGTGGTAGGTTCGGTTTCTACGCCGACGGTTAAACTGCCGCCGCTGATGGGTTGATCGGCCGCGATAACAGCCGATGCGCTGCCCAGTAGCGTTAAACTCAGCGCCAACGTCATTTTATTAAATTTCATATTATCCTTGGTGAATGCAGGTATATTTTAAATAGCTCGCAGAGAGCCTGAATTAATTCCCGCTGAATTATTAAAACCCGGACAAATAAATGTAAAACGACAATAGTGGCAATCGATGTGTTGAATGTGGCAATGAAGGGAAATAAAAAAAGGTCACCATAAATGGCGACCTTACAAAGATGAGGTGCGGTTTTCGTAGGGTCACCGTTTATGGTGACCCTACGTTAGCACAACTCGATTATTTATTCGGCGCGAGCGGCGATGATGCTTTCGGCCACATTGCGTGGTGCTTCCGCATAGTGCGCAAACTCCATGCTGTAAGTTGCACGACCTTGCGACATCGATCGCAGTGTGGTGGCGTAGCCAAACATCTCCGACAACGGCACTTCGGCGCGAATAATGCGCGCACCAAAACGCTCCTCCATGCCTTGCAGGTTGCCGCGCCGCGATGACAGATCGCCCATCACGCTACCGGCGTACTCCTCCGGCGTTTCCACTTCTACCTGCATCAGCGGTTCGAGGATCACCGGATCGGCCTGCTTCGCTGCGGCTTTGAAGCCAAAAATCGCCGCCATGCGGAACGCCATTTCTGACGAATCGACATCGTGATACGAACCAAAGGTCAACGTGGCTTTAAGATCCACCACCGGATAACCGGTTAGCACGCCGCTGTTCAGCGCCTCGCGAATCCCCTTCTCCACCGAAGGAATAAACTCGCGCGGTACCACGCCGCCTTTGGTGGCATCTTCAAAGGCAAATCCCGCGCCAGCCGCTTGCGGTTCCAGCGTCAGCACCACATGGCCGTACTGACCTTTACCGCCGGATTGACGCACAAACTTACCTTCAACGTCGCGCACCGTTTTGCGGATGGTTTCGCGATAGGTCACCTGCGGCCGCCCGATGTTGGCTTCGACGCCAAACTCGCGCTTCATGCGATCGACAATAATCTCCAGATGTAACTCGCCCATACCAGAAATAATCGTCTGGCCGGATTCCTCATCGGTATGCAGACGGAACGACGGATCTTCGGCCGCCAAACGCTGCAACGCCAGCCCCATTTTCTCCTGATCGCCTTTGGTCTTCGGCTCAATCGACAGCGAAATCACCGGATCGGGAAACTCCATGCGCTCCAGCGTGATCACCGCATCGGGATCGCACAGCGTTTCACCGGTGGTCACCTCTTTCAAACCGACGCAGGCGGCAATATCACCGGCGCGAATCTCTTCGATTTCGATACGATCGTTGGCCTGCATCTGCACGATGCGGCCAATACGCTCCTTGCGCCCTTTCACCGCATTCCACACGCTGTCGCCTTTGCGCAGCACGCCAGAATAGACACGCACAAAGGTCAACTGACCGACATAGGGATCGCTCATCAATTTGAACGCCAGCGCCGAGAACGGTTCGGCATCATCGGCGTGACGTTCGTCGTGCTCGCCTTGCTCGTTAACGCCGCTCACCGCCGGTACATCCAGTGGCGACGGCATCAGCTCAATCACCGCATCCAACATGCGCTGCACGCCTTTGTTTTTGAACGCGCTGCCGCACAGCATCGGCTGGATTTCACCGAGCAAGGTGCGCTGACGTAGTCCGGCAATCACCTCTTCTTCACTGAGATCGCCCTGTTCCAGATAGCGATCCATCAGCGCTTCGCTGGCTTCGGCGGCCGCCGCGACCATGTTCTCACGCCATTCGGCGGCCAGCGCCTGCAATTCATCAGGAATCGGCGCATAGCTGAAGCTCATGCCTTGCGTGGCATCGTCCCAATAAATGGCGCGCATTTTGTTGAGATCGACCACGCCGCTGAAGTGCTCTTCGGCGCCAATGGGAATCACAATCGGTACCGGATTCGCGTGCAAACGATCTTTCATCATCTGCACCACGCGGAAGAAATCCGCGCCCTGGCGATCCATTTTGTTGACGAAAGCGATGCGCGGCACATGATATTTGTTGGCCTGGCGCCAAACGGTTTCGGATTGCGGCTGCACGCCGCCCACCGCGTCATACACCATCACCGCGCCATCCAGCACGCGCATCGAGCGCTCAACTTCGATGGTGAAATCGACGTGGCCGGGCGTATCAATAATGTTGATACGATGCGGCGTAAAGCTGCCATCCATACCCGGCCAGAAGCAGCTTACTGCCGCCGAGGTAATGGTGATGCCACGCTCTTGCTCCTGCGCCATCCAGTCGGTGGTTGCCGCGCCATCGTGCACTTCACCTAACTTGTGGCTCATTCCGGTGTAAAACAGAATGCGCTCAGTGGTGGTGGTTTTACCGGCATCGATGTGCGCGGAGATGCCGATGTTGCGATAACGTTCGATGGGGAGGGTTCGGGGCATGATGCGTCCTTAGTCTGCTCGACTGAGTCATTGCGCGGGCACCATTGCCCGCCGCTGCGCAATAGCCTAATCCTATTGTACGAACAAACACGAACAGTTTGAGCCTTTTTTAATCATCGTTGAAATCTTGCAGACGATTCAGCATTTGCGGGCTGGCAAGCCAACGCCCGCCGCTTTAAGGTAAGGGTTTCACTGTTAACGGGAATCTCAACCATGCGCATTCTGGTAGTCGGCGCCGGCGCAACCGGCGGGTATTTCGGTGCGCGTCTGGCGCAAGCAGGACGTGATGTGACTTTTTTGGTGCGCGAGCGCCGCTTCAAGCAGTTGCAGCAAACCGGTTTGGTATTGAAAACGCCTGATGCTAGCGAAGTGATTCAGCCGCAGCTGGCGCAGGCCGGATCGCTCAGTGGCAGCTTTGACCTGATAATTTTGACGGTGAAAAGCTTTGGACTGGATCAGGCGATGGATGACATCGCACCCGCTGTAGGCGCGGATACGTTGATCATGCCGATCCTTAACGGCATGCGACATATCGATACGCTGCGTGCGCGCTTTGGCGACAAAGTGATTGGCGGCTTGTGCAAAATCAACGCCACGCTGGGTGAAAACGGCGAAGTGATGCAGATGACGCCGCTGCATATGCTGTATTACGGTGCGCTCGACGGCAACAATGATGCGCGTTTGCAGCGCGTCAACCAAACCTTGAGCGGCGCGGCGTTTGATACAGTGTTTGCGGACAATATCATCAGCGAATTGTGGGAGAAGTGGCTGTTGCTGAGTACGCTTGGCGCGGTGTGTTGTATCGCGCGTGGCAATACGCAGCAAGTGCTGACTTCACAAGGCGGCGAAGCGTTGCTGCAAAGCGTTTTTGGCGAAGTGTTGGCGGTATTGAGCGCCGAAGGTTATCAGCAGCGTCCGGCGGTAACGGCGAAGATTTATGAGACGCTGAACAATCCCAAAGCCGCGATGACTTCGTCGATGTACCGCGATTTAACCCAAGGCTATGAGATTGAAGCCGACCAGGTGATTGGCGATTTGCTGGTGCGCGGCGCGCGCAGCGGCGTGGTAACCCCACTGCTGAACGCGGTGTATGTCAATTTGCAGGTGTATTTGCAGAATCGATAATAGCGGTCACCATCAATGGCGACCCTACAACATCCGTACGGTCGCCATTATCGGCGACCAAATTCTTACAATCGCGACTGCACGCCCGGCAATTTCACCAATCGTTGCCAGCCCGCTTCCACTGCTTCCGGCACCTCAACATGGCCGAGGAAACCTTTGCCGCGCGGGCCATAACCGTTTTCATCGTCACGCAGACGTTGAATTTCGCCAATCAGCAGCGACAGAAAACGCTCCATCGACCACAATCCCTGCGGCGGCGCACCGATGATGCGCAGCATGCCCGCGTCCATCATCACCTGCGGCACAAATACCGGCCAGCTGATAAATTCCGGTGCGTCGGCACGATCGCGCCATTGATAGCGGAAAGTTTCCCAGGTACGGCGCTGCATCAGCGGATCTTGCACCAACAGCACGCGCTGCGGCTGCCAGTTGTGCTCATCCAGCATTTTTTGGCTGAAAGCGGCGTTTTCACCACAGTTACGCGAGGCTTTTTCCAGCAGCAACTGATCGTCGGGCAACGCGGCAAACACCTGCGCCACTTCGCCCAACAGTTCCGCTTCACTTTTGCCTTTACTGTTAATTTGACGATACAGCGGATGCGCGGCCAACATCTCCGCCAGCAGCGCGGTTGAGTGACCAATACCGCCGCTGATCAACAAGGGCAATTGATACTTTTTCGCCACGGCAATCACCGCTTCGACGTTGGGCAGTACCGCATGACCGGCCAGAATGGCGAGATCGATATCGAGCGAGCCGTCTTTTGGCATGTGATCCAGCGCCAACCAGGCCGCCAGCGTGTTGATGTCCTGAATCTGATCGTTGTTGAGCTGCATTCCGTTCTCCTCGTTTTATCCTTGGCAGTGTAGCGGCTTAAGTGCGCGTCGGCAGGGAAAAATTTGCTACACTCGAGGCTGTTTATTCAGGAGAGATCCATGACTGCGCATTCCGTAACCCTTGACGATGTTGCCCAATTAGCTGGGGTTTCCTACCAAACCGTGTCCCGCGTTCTCAACCACTCCGCACAGGTTTCGCCGCGTACCCGCGCCAAAGTCGAAGCGGCGATGCAGCAACTCAACTATGTACCGAACCGCGTAGCGCAGCAGTTGGCGGGCAAAAATACCCGCACATTGGGTCTCGCCACCAGCGATCTGGCGTTGATGGCACCGGCGCAAATCGCCTCGGCGATTCAACAGCGTGCGGCGGCGCAGGGTTATCATCTGGTGATCGCCATGGCGAATCCACACAGCGCGCCGCAGGATACGGTGAATGAACTGCTGGCACAGCGGGTGGATGCGTTGATGATCAACCTGCCCCTCGACGCCGCACAAGCGGCGCAGATTCAGTTGCAGTGCGATAACAAGCCGGTGCTGTTTCTCGATGTCGAGCGCAGCGCAGCGGTGGCGCAGTGTCAGTATCAGAGCGAATCGGGCGCGCAGCAGGCAGTGGATCATTTGGTCGCGCTCGGCCATCGTCATATCGGCGTGTTGAATGGACCGTCGCGCTCCGCTTCGGCGCGGGCGCGTTATCATGCCTGGGAAGCGGCGCTGGCAGCACATCATCTGGCCCCCTTCTGCGTGCTGCATGGCGACTGGAGCGCGGCATCCGGTTATCAGGCGTTGCTGACGCAATTGCCGCAGCAGTTACCGCAAGCCTTGTTAGTGGCGAACGATCAGATGGCGCTCGGCGCGATGCGCGCACTGCATCAGCATGGCGTAAAAATTCCGGCTGAGATGTCGATTATCGGCTACGACGACACGGCAGAAAGCGCGTGGTATCAGCCGCCATTAACCACGGTGCGTCAGGATTTACAGCAGTTGGGCGCGGTGAGCGTTGATCGTCTGTTAGCGCAGTTGGAAGGTAACGAGGGTGGCGCAGAAGCGTTGCAAACGGAGTTGGTATTGCGCGAAACCACCGCAGCGCCGCAGAAAAATCAGGTGAATGTGGCGGAGATTGCACAGCAGTTGCAGGCATTGGCGCGCCAGTTGCTTGAGGCGCAGAAATAAAAAAGGTCGTCATAAATGACGACCTTCAGTATTACTGGGCTTTTGGTTCGCCCATCGCTTTCAACTTCTTCGACAGCTCGCGACGCTCTTTCGACAGGTCAGCGTTTTTGATGATGTATTCATCAACGCGGTCTTCATAGTCCACACGCATGGACGCAATGATTTCCTGCACCGCCTCAATGCTCATGCCTGGTTTGATGTATTCGCTCAGGTTGTCCAGCAGCAGCACACGTTTCTGGTTATCACGGACTTTCTTCTCGTTATCCACGATTTCGCGCTGCAGTTTGTTTTTACGACGGAACATACGCACAAACTCCAGTACGTCCTGAAATGATTGCTTGGCATTATCCATGTTGGCACCTTTCTTGAGGCCTGCATTCGCAGGCGGAATAGTCATAACGTTCAGCTTAGCGGGTTGGCCGCCAGGGAAGCAATTTTCACAGCTAAATTCGGACTGGCGCTTATCTTAGCGCAAAGAAAGCGTGATTCACATTAAGTCATTGCCTGAGAAAACTATTTACGCAACGCCAGACGCACCAAATCGGTCATGCGCTCCAATTGACGTGCTTGCTCCAGGCTCAGCCACACATAGCCGTAAATCGCGGTGGTTTCCGAACGCCCGCTGCGATTGGCGATCAACTGCTCCAACTCTTGCGTAATCTCTTCTAAAACATGGCTGTTGGCGGTGATCTGCTCGGTTTCGCCTTTCACCATCAAGGTGGCTAGCGCATTCAAGGTGTCTTCGGTCATTTGCTGCGTGCGGCGCAGCGTAGGCGCATTTAGCATGATCAGATGACTTTCACGCGATGACCACCACGCATCAATTTGCATCTGCATAGTGTTAACCATATTACGGTTGATGGTCTGAATCGCTTCAAACACCGATTTCGGAATACGCGTCTCTTTGCTGGCCGGTTCCAGCAGCGAGCGCATCTTGATCACCCCGGTCAGCAGCTTTTGGAACGGCTTATTGAGTCGCGGTTTTTCCAGCAGATTCGGCGAGAAGCCGGTGTGATGCAGCTTCGCCATCGCAATAAACGCATCCGACAATTGAATGCGCCAATGAGTGTAAGCACGCTGCGCCCAAATCGCGCTGAACAGCAACGCCATCAGCGAGCCGAGAATCACATCGCCGCCGCGCCATAGCGCAATAGTGAAATCGCCAGCCGGTGCACCCACCACCACGCCGAGCGTGATGCCGATCAGCAGCGCCATGTACGGTTGTTTACCCAGCGTCAAATAGCCGCAGACAATCATCACAATCGCACACCACACCAGCATCACCGGCAGCGAAAACAGCTCCAGTTTGAGCGCAATCAAGCCAGAGATCAGCCCGGCAAACGTGCCGCTGATGCGTTGTACCACGCGCGGGAAGACGTTGCCCCAGGTGGAAATCGGCCCCATCACCACCACCAGGGTAATCAGCGGCCAGGTGCCTTCGGGGATGTCGGTCATGCGCACAAACAGGAAGCACAATACAAAAGCGATAGCGATGCGCACGCCGTGCACAGCGCGATAGTGGCGGTAGAACCAGAACTCAATCTGCGAGATGGGTTTGTCAGCGCGTAACATGGTTATCCGGGAACGATAAAAAATTGCGCGCTATGTTACCCTGGCGACGCGCGAACCATCAGTGCCTGAAGCAACTTTTTCGCGCCATTTGGCGAAATTAAACATGTGCGTTACAAAGAATTTTCCCAATAGAAACATCAATGTAACGCCATGCGATTTTAATCGGCGGCGCGCACCGGGATATACATATCCACCAGCCAATCGCCGCTATCGGAACCATCAGAAAGGTAATGCTCGAAGCACGGACGATTGTCGACTTGCCAATCGCTTTGTGCTTTCAGGTGATCAAACAAACTGCGCCACGCGCTGAAGAAATCATTATTCAGCACCTCAATACGCGCATGATAATACTTGCCGCCCGCCAGCAATCCGCGTTCAATTTCATCGCTGGCTTCTGGCAATATGTCAGTGGCGATCACCGTTTCGACGCGCAGCTCTTCTGGCGGCACCACTTCGGGATTGCCGTAATAAATCGCCAGCCATTCGCCCTGCGCCTGATGCTCGCTGACCCAGTTTTTCAGCCGTTCAAAACCGCGCGGCACCGTTTCCTGCCACGGACCTTGCAGATGGTAGCCAAGCCAGCTTTGCGGATTACGTTCAACAATCGATGCTTTCATACCTTGCCTCAATTCAGCGGTTGAAAGCGCAATTGTGCCATCACCGCCGCGCCACGGCGACGATGATGACGCTGAAATCCGTCGCGGATTACAGTTTCTGTTTCACGTAATCGGTAATACGGGTAATGATGCCAGCCTGATCAACCGCTTGCAGCGCATACAGCGGATAGCTTGCCAGCTGCTTATCTTTATCCATCACCTGAATCTCGCCGACCTGCTCACCGGCTTTCAGCGGCGCTTCCAGGTCTTTGCGATCAATCACATATTTCGCCATCACGTTAGAGACTTCGCTGCGCGGCAGTGACAGATAAACATCCTGGGTGGTACCGACATCAACCTGATGCGGCTTGCCGTACCAAACGTTTTCGGTGCCGATTTTCTTGCCGGCGTGGAACAGTTGTACGGTGTCGAAGTTGTTCTGGCCCCACACCAGCAGCTTACGCGCCTGATCTTCGCGCCCTTTCGAGCTCTTGCCGCCCATCACTACGGCGATTAAGCGATGACGTCCCACCACGTTCGAAGCGATGATGTTGAAGCCCGCGCTCTCGGTGTGACCGGTTTTCAGGCCATCGACGTGCAGATTTTGATCCCACAGCAAGCCGTTACGGTTGTTCTGGGTGATGCCGTTCCAGCTCAGGGTTTTCTCGCTGTACATGGCGTAGAAATCCGGTTCGCCGCTGATAATCGCCCGTGACAACACCGCCAAGTCGCGCGCCGTGGTGTGCTGGCCCGGCGCATCAAGACCGTGCACGGTTTCAAAATGGGTATGCGACAGGCCGAGTTTCTGCACGTAGTTGTTCATCATGGTGACGAAACTGCTTTCGCTGCCAGCGACGTGATCGGCCAGCGCCACGCAGGCATCGTTACCGGAATCGATGATCACGCCGCGCATCAGATCGCGCACCGTCACCTGATCGCCCGGCTTGAGGAACATCAGCGAAGAGCCTTTAAACACCGGATTGCCCGCGCCCCACGCATCTTTGCCGATGGTGACTTTGTCGTCGCGACTGATTTTGTTCTGATCGATAGCGCGATCCACCACATAACCGGTCATCAGCTTGGTGAGGCTGGCCGGGTTGCGCTCTTCATCCGGATTACCGGCAGTGAGAATCTGGCCGGTGGTGGCGTCCATCAACACCCATGAAGCCGCATCAATCGGCGGAGGCGTCAGGGGAAATGGCATGCTGTCGTCGGCCTGTGCCAACGATGCCCAAACAATCATTCCAGATACAGTAACCAGCAGACGCCTTTTCAACACTTCTTCCTCGAAATCAAAAAATGAATTTACCGCCGGACGTTTTACGGCAAATAGCGCTTACAGATCTGAATAAATTGAAAAAAAGTATGAACTGCGGACAAATGCTGCGCGCCCGCTCGCAGCGAGGATGATCGAGGTTGTGCTGCTATCAACGGACGACTATCCTGTGCGTTGTTTCTCCACAGCCAGGATGATGCCGTGCCCGCCTCTGAGTTCACCTTCTTATTTCACGATTACGAGACCTTCGGTAAAAGTCCATCGCTGGACCGTCCGGCGCAGTTTGCTGGCCTAAGAACCGATAAAGAATTCAATGCAGTAGGTGAACCGCAGGTGTTTTATTGCCAACCTGCTGACGACTATTTACCGCAGCCAGAAGCGGTGATGATCACGGGCATTACGCCGCAAACCGCCAAAGCACGCGGCGTGACGGAAGCGGCATTTGCTGAGCGCATCCACGGCCTGTTTAGCGAGCCGCAAACCTGTGTGATTGGTTACAACAATGTGCGTTTCGATGATGAAGTGACGCGCAATATCTTCTATCGCAATTTCTTCGATCCGTATGGCTGGAGCTGGCAAAACGGCAATTCCCGCTGGGATTTGCTGGACGTGATGCGTGCCTGTTACGCGCTGCGCCCGGAAGGCATTGTATGGCCGGAAAATGACGATGGTTTCCCGAGCTTCAAGCTGGAGCATCTCACCAAAGCCAACGGCGTGGCGCATGAACAGGCGCACGATGCGATGTCTGACGTGTATGCCACGTTAGCGATGGCAAAGCTGGTCAAAGAGAAGCAGCCGAAGTTGTTTGAGTTTCTGTTTACCCATCGCAACAAACAGAAACTGATGACATTGATTGATATCCCGCAAATGAAACCGCTGGTGCATGTCTCAGGCATGTTTGGCGCGGCGCGCGGCAACACCAGCTGGATTGTGCCGCTGGCGTGGCATCCCGATAACCGTAATGCGTTGATTGTCGCCGATCTGGCTGGCGATATGTCGCCGCTGCTGGAGTTGGAACCTGATGAACTGCGCGCGCGTTTGTATACTCGTCACAGTGAGTTGGGCGAGCGCACTGCGGTGCCGATCAAGCTGGTGCACATCAATAAGTGTCCGGTGCTGGCACCGGCAAATACCTTGCGCCCGGAAGATGCTGACCGGCTGAATATTGATCGCCAACACTGTATCGCCAACCTCGCGCTGTTGCGTGCGCATGCTGAAGTGCGCGAGAAAGTGGTGACGCTGTTTGCCGAAGCCGAGCCGTTTACGCCATCAGATGATGTGGATGCGCAGTTGTATGACGGCTTCTTTAGCGATGCTGACCGCGCGGGCATGAACATTGTGCGCCAGACGCCGCCGCAGAATTTACCGGCGCTGGATTTGACCTTCGAGGATAAGCGCATTGCTAAATTGCTGTTCCGCTATCGTGCACGCAACTTCCCTGGCACGCTGGATGATAAAGAGCAGCAGCGTTGGTTGCAGCATCGCCGCGAGGCACTGAATGCCGATCGCGTGCAGGCGTTTCTGATGGAATTGGAGTCGCTGGCGAGTTTGCACGAAGAGAATGCCGAGAAGATGGCGCAGTTGAAGGCGTTGTATTTGTACGCGCAGGAGTTGGTGTCGTAGTCCTCTGCGGTCTGATGCCCTCACCCTAGCGCTCTCCCACAGGGAGAGGGGATGTTTAGGGGGCGAAAGCATCAGCACAGAGAGAGGGATGTTTAGGGGGAATGTGTGGTTAGGGGGTAACGCATCTGCCACCGCACTCGATCAGTCCCCTCTCCCGCGTGCGGGAGAGGGTTAGGGTGAGGGGCAGACGACGCCTTAAATCATCGCCCACACTGCCCACGTCAGGACGAAACCGCTCAAACCCATCACCGTAGTCAGCACCGTCCAGGTCTTCAAACCATCGGCAACAGACAAGCCCAGATAGCGCGTCACCACCCAGAAACCGGCATCATTAACGTGCGACAAGCCCAACCCGCCAAAACACGCCGCCAATGTAACCAGCACGCGCTGCATATCTGTCACATCGCCCACCGCCTGGCTCAGTAAACCACTGGTAGTCAAAATCGCGACCGTGGCCGAACCCTGTGAGGCACGCAACGCCAGCGACAGGATAAACGCGGCTGGAACCAGCGGCAGATGCAAGGTTTCCAGCGTCAGCGCCAGCGCTTTGCCCACGCCGGATTCCACCAGCACTTTACCAAACGCGCCACCGGCACCAGCGACCAGAATCACGCTCGCAGAACTCGGAATCGCACGACCGGTAAGATCTTCTAGCTTCTCTTTGCTCCAGCCACGGCGCACGCCCAGCAGCCACGCCGCCAAACCCAACGCAATCAGCAGCGCAATCGGCGGCGTACCAATTACCGTCATCACCGAGCGCAGCACGCTATCTTCCGGCAGCATGCTGTGCGACAGCGTACCCAGCACAATCAGCAGAATCGGTACAATAATCAAACCGGTAATGGTCATCGCGCCTGGCGCTGGCGCATCGTTTTTTGCCGCGCCTTCTGGCTTCGCCAACTGCAATTGCTCCAGCACATCAACCGAAAGATGGTACTGACGCAGGTTCATCGCTTTGGCCACGAAATAGCCCACCACGCCCACCGGGATGGAGATCAGGATGCCGAGCATCATCAGCCAACCCATATCGGTATGCAGAATACCGGCCGCCGCAGCAGCACCCGGATGCGTCGGCAACGCCACGTGCACCGTCAGCATCACACCGGCCATCGGCAGGCCGAATTTCAGCGGCGAAACGCGCGCCACTTTGGTGAAGCCGTAAATCAGTGGGATCACGATGATAAAGCCGACTTCGAAGAACACTGGAATGCCCAGGATAAACGCCGCCATGGTCAGCGCTGCAACCGTGCGCTTGATGCCCAGCGATTTACTGAAGCGCTGCGCCAGCGATTCGGCACCGCCCGAGGCTTCAATCACCGCACCTAACATCGCTCCCAGCACGATGATAATCGTGATATGGCCCAGCAAATTGCCCATCCCGCTAAAGATGGTTTCCATGATTTTGTCGGCCGGAATGCCGGTCGCAATCGCCACCAGCAAGCTGACGATCAGTAAAGCAACAAACGGGTGAACTTTGGTTTTAATCACCAGCAACAGCAAGATCACAATGCTGGCGGTAGCTATAGCAAGCAACAACGCAGTTGACATCATAAACCTCTATTTTATAAGTATTTTCGGGTACAGCTTTCTCTGGTATTGGCGAAATTAGGTAAGACTTCACCGGCACAGCGCAAAGTGCACTGTGCGGGGCACAACAAGACGGCTTATTTAGCGTAAGGCGCGAACCAGCCCAGACCGGCTTCGGTGCGGCCGCGCGGGATGTATTCGCATCCCACCCAACCGTCGTAGCCCACTTCATCTAACAGATTGAAAATGTAGGCGTAATTCACTTCACCTTCGTCCGGTTCATGACGATGTGGCGCAGAGGCGATTTGGATGTGACGATAGCGTCCGGCATATTCGCGAATCAGATGCGTCAGATTGCCGTCCACCAGCTGCGCGTGGAACAGGTCGAGCTGTGTGAAAACGTTCGGGCGATCAATACGTTCCATCATCGCCAGCGTTTGGTATTGGCTTGAGTAGAGGTAATTCGGCTTGGTCACCGGATTAAGCGCTTCCAGCAGCAAGCGAATGCCGTGCGGCGCAAACTGCTCGCTGGCGTAATGCATGTTTCGCACAAAAGTGGCTTCATATTCGGCACGATCGGCACCGTTCGGCACGGTTGCTGCCATCACGTGCACCTGCTTAACATTCAGCGCCAGCGCATATTCCAGCGCACGGTCGATATCGGCACGCGCATCCGCTTCGCGCCCCGGAATGGCCGAAACGCCCCACTCGCCCGCTTGCACGTTGCCCGCCGCGGTATTGAACAGCACCAGTTCCAGTTGATGTTTTTCCAGTTCGGCTTTGATCACTTCTGCTGGATAGTCATAAGGAAAAAGGAACTCCACCGCGCGGAAACCGGCATTCGCCGCAGCGGCAAAGCGTTCGATAAACGGCAGTTCACCGAACTGGGTGGATAAATTGGCTGCAAACTTTGGCATTAGAAATTCCTCAATTCCGCAACTTCGCTATCGGTGAGATAACGGATCGAGCGGTCGCCGAGCGTGAACATCAAACGCGCGGTCTCTTCCAGTTCTTCTGTGTTATTGGCCGCTTCGCGTAGCGATTTGCCCACTACCACCGGGCCGTGATTCGCCAGCAGGAAAGCGTTATAGCGCGATGCCAGATTGGCTAAATCATCGGCCAAACGCTGATCGCCCGGCTTGTAATACGGCACCACCGGCACGTCGCCGACGCGCATCACCACGTATGGCGTGAACGGGCGAATGCAGTTTTCGCTATCGAGATCGTTGAGGCAGGAAAGCGCGGTCAAATAGTGGCTGTGCAGATGTACCACCGCTTTGCACTCGGGATTATTCAGGTACAGCGCACGGTGAAACGCCACTTCTTTTGACGGTTTGTCGCCAGAGATCCACTCGCCTTGCAAGGTCACTTTTGACAGGCGATCGGCTTGCAATTCGCCGAGGCAGGAGCCGGTTGGCGTTGCCAATAGGTTGCCATCTTCCAGCAGCAGCGACAGGTTGCCCGCCGAACCGGTGGCGTAGCCGCGCTGGAAAAACGAGGCGCCGAGTTGCACCATCTCTTCGCGTGCTTGTTGTTCGGTCATGCTGAAAACTCCGTTTGTGCGCGGGCAAAGAACTGTTCGTCGCCAAAATTGCCGGATTTCAGGGCCAGCGAAAGCGGTTGATGGATATCGCGCACCCACGGCACGCCAGGCGAAATCATCGGCCCGATATGGAAAGCGGTCACGCCCAGACTCTGCGCCACCACGCCGGAGGTTTCACCACCTGCCACAATAAAGCGCTGCCAGCCGCGTTTCTGCAGTTCACGCGTCACGTTGGCAAACAGTTGCTCAACCGCCTCGCTGCTGCGCGCCGCGCCATATTGCTGCTGAATCGCCTGCAACTGCTGCGCATCGGCGGTAGCAAACAGCAACGGAGCCAAGGCTGATTGATGATGGGCTTCCACCCAATCGCACAGTTGTTGCGCATAACTCGCGGCATTTTCAAGGCAACGTTCCACCAACACTTCATGTGATGGCGCTTGTTGGCGATAGGCTGCCACCTGGCGATTGGTCATCTGCGAGCAGGAGCCAGAAATCACCACCGCGCGTTCGCCCTGCGGACGTCCGGCTTGTTCAGCATCGCTGTTCTGCTGCTGCGTGGCCCACGCGCGCGCAATGCCAATCGCCAGCCCGGAACCGCCGGTCACCAAAGGCATGGCTTTCAACGCTTCACCTTGAGTCAGCAAATGCTGTTCATGCAGCGCATCAAGTACCACATAGTTGATGCCCTGCGCTTTCAATGCGTCCAATTGCTCACGTACCGCGTCGGCACCTTTATCCAAATGCGCGGCATTGATCACCGCCGCCTGGCCTTGGGCCTGGCGCGTCATCAAACGCACCAGATTGCTGTCGGTCATCGGCGTCACCGGGTGGTGGCGCATGCCTGATTCGGACAGCAGCTGGTCGGCAACAAACAGATAACCTTGATACACGGTGCGACCGTTGACCGGCAGCGACGGCGAGATCACCGTTTGTGTTTCGCCCAGCGCCGCCAGCAGCGCATCGGTAACCGGACCGATGTTGCCCTGCTCGGTGCTGTCGAAGGTCGAGCAATATTTGAAGTAGAAACGGTCGCAGCCCTGCTGTTGCAGCCATTTTAAGGCCGCCAGCGATTGATCAATCGCCTGTTGCGCCGGGCAAGAACGTGACTTCAGGCTGATGACAATCGCCTGCGTGCTCAATTCATCGTGCTCGGCGGGTACGCCGTTAAACTGAATGGTCGGCAAACCGTTTTGCACCAGAAAACTGGCGATGTCAGTCGCGCCGGTAAAATCGTCTGCAATTACGCCTAAACGCATAATTACTTCTCCTTGCCCTGCGGCAGCGTGATGCCGCTGAAAATCTTGATCACTGCGCTGTCGTCTTCACGACCGTGACCGGCATTGCTGGCTTCGGTAAACATGTTGAGTGCAGTTGAGGCCAGCGGCAGCGGGAAATGCAGCGACTTGGCGGTATCCGCCACCAGATTGAGATCTTTAACGAAGATATCCACCGCGGATTTTGGCGAGTAATCACCATCAACCACGTGGCGCATGCGGTTCTCAAACATCCACGAGTTGCCTGCCGCGTTGGTCACCACGTCATACATGGTGTCGAGTGGAATGCCCGCGCGCGCCGCTAGCGCCATCGCTTCTGCACCAACGGCGATATGTACGCCCGCCAGCAACTGGTGAATAATTTTGACGGTGGAACCTAGGCCGATTTCACTGCCAACGCGATAAACCTTCGCGGCGACCGCATCCAGCACCGGCTTGAGCAACGCAAAGGCTTCATCGCTACCCGACGCCATCACCGTCATCTCGCCCACCGCCGCTTTCGCTGCGCCGCCAGAAACCGGTGCATCCAGCATCAACAACTGGTGTTGTGTAAGCTGTTGTTCAATCGCCTGCGCATCTTGTGAAGAAATGGTAGAGGACACCATCACCACTGTGCCCGGCTTCAGTTGCGCGGCAACACCGTTTTCACCAAACAGAATCGCTTTCACTTGCGCGGCATTCACCACCAGCAGCAATACGGCATCGAGCTCTGCGGCAAAGCTGGCTGCGGAGGTCTGTGCATCACGTGCACCGGCCTGACGCAAGGTTTCCAGCGCCTGCGGATTGAGATCAACACCCCAGGTATTTAATCCAGCGCGGATACAAGACTGCGCTGCGCCCATGCCCATGGAACCTAAACCAATCACGCCGATGTTATTCACGGTTGCTGACACAGCAAACCTCCATTGTTAATTTAAGTGATAATTTGTTCATTGGTGTTAAGTCTGCCGCAGAAACTGACCAGGAAACGTGCGTGATATCACAAAAATTAACTTACCCACGGAACATTTAACATCCCTTCACACGATGAGGCACAGGTCACAACCACAGGATTGGCGGGATTTCTGCTTAGTTTACGGCAAGATAAATTCTGCTGCGGCCTGTGAATCGATGATCTACAATGTGAAAAAATGATAATTCAGGGAGAGCATCATGATTCCGGTTGAACGTCATCAACAGATTCTAGCGTTGGTTGCTGAGCGCGGCGTGGTGAGCATTGCCGAGTTGACGGAAAGATTAGGCGTGTCGCATATGACGATTCGCCGCGACGTGCAGAAGCTGGAGGAACAAGGCGCGGTGTTGTCGGTGTCGGGCGGCGTGCGTTCAGCGGATCGGCTGGCGGCGGAGCCGTCACATCTGGCGAAAACCAGCATGTACAGCGGCGAGAAGATGGCAATCGGGCAATATGCCGCGCGCCATATTCCGCGTAACAGTTGTATTTACATTGATGCCGGCACCACCACGCTGGCGCTGGCGCGAGAGTTAGTTGAGCGCGACGATTTGCTGGTGGTGACCAATGATTTCGTGATTGCCCGCCTGTTGATGGAGAGCAGCGGCTGCAAGCTGATTCATACTGGCGGCACCGTTTGCCGTGAGAACCGATCCAGCGTCGGTGAAGCCGCAGCGCGCAGTTTGCGTCAGCTGGCGATCGATATCGCATTTATCTCGGCATCTTGCTGGGGCCCGCGCGGCTTGTTTACGCCGGATGAAGATAAAGTGCCGGTGAAGCTGGCGGCGAGCGATGTCAGCAGCAAGCGCGTGTTGCTGAGTGATAGTTCGAAGTACAACAAAATTGCTACGCATCTGGCGTTGCCGCTGGAGCGGTTTGATACCTTGATTACCGATGCCGAGTTAAGTAAAGCCGGACGTGAGACATTGAGCTCGGGGAGCTGGGAATTGGTGTTGGCGGGTTGATGTTGCGGTTTTTAAAAGGGTTGGATGGTGCTCGCTGTCCCCCATCCCGGCCTTCCCCCGCAAGCGGAAGAAGGAGACGCTGCCACATGTGAATGATGAGCTGACATATTCGCTCGGGCAGTCCCCTCTCCCGCGTGCGGGAGAGGGTTAGGGTGAGGGACAGCGCCCTCGATCACATCAAACTTCTTCGCTGAACTGCGGCACCGGATTGCGGAAAGTGCGGGTAACAAACGCGAGGTAAATAATACCAATCGCCGCCCACACCAGGCCGAGCACCATTGAGGTCTCTTCCAGGTTAATCCACAACGCACCCACCGTCAGCGCGCCCATCACCGGCAGCACCAGATAGTTCAGGTGATCTTTCAGCGTCTTGTTACGCTGCTCACGGATCCAGAACTGGGCAATCACCGACAGGTTCACAAAGGTGAACGCCACCAGCGCACCGAAGTTAATCAGCGCGGTTGCCGTGACCAGGTCGAAGTTGATCGCCAGCAGCGCCACACCACCCACCAGCAGCACGTTCAGTGACGGCGTGCGGTAAGTTGGGTGGATGAAGCCGAAGAAACGCTGTGGGAACACGCCATCGCGGCCCATCACGTACATCAAGCGCGAAACACCGGCGTGCGCCGCCATGCCCGATGCCAATACCGTCACCACCGAGAAGATCAGGATGCCGATTTGCAGCGCTTTACCCGCAACAAACAGCATGATTTCTGGCTGTGAAGAGTCCGGATTGGTGAAACGTGAGATGTCCGGGAAGTACAGTTGCAGGAAGTAAGAGACACCAATAAAGATCACACCACCAATCAGCGCGGTGAGGAAAATCGCGCGCGGGATAGTGCGTTCAGCATCTTTGGTCTCTTCCGACAGCGAACTGATGCCGTCAAAGCCGAGGAACGAGAAGCAGAGAATGGTCGCGCCGGTAATCATCGGCACCACATGTGCGTTCTCAGACCAGAACGGTTTCGTGCTGGTCAGGGTTCCTGCGCCAACACCGTGTGCCACACCGTAAACCACCATGCCGGTAATCACCACCATCACCACCACTTGCAGCACCACGATCACGCTGTTGAAGTTGGCAACGGTTTTGATTCCGCGCAGGTTGGAGATGGTCATAAAGGCCACCAGCAACACCACGAAAATCCACGACGGAATGCCCGGCACCAGCGTTTCAAAATAGCTTTTCGCCAGCAGGATGTTGATCATCGGCATGAACAGGTAGTCCAGCAGTGATGACCAGCCAACCATAAAGCCGACGTGCGGACTGATAGCCTTCTGAGCATAGGTGTAAGCGGAGCCCGCAGATGGGAAGCGGCGTACCAGCTTGCCGTAGCTCACGGCAGTAAACAGAATCGCAATCAGGGCGAAAGCATAAGCGGTGGCGACGTGGCCGTCGGTCAATCCTGACACGATGCCGAAAGTATCAAACAGGGTCATTGGCTGCATATACGCCAGGCCCATCATGACAACCGGGATCAAGGTCAGAGATTTTTTCAGGTGTGCACGCTGAGGTGCGGCAGAGGTATTAAGCGACATGCTTCAGGCCCTCGTTGAAAAGGACGCTGCGCACTGTGTTGCAGTGAGAAGTGGTATAAGTGTTTGCGATTGTTGCGGCGCCGTAGTCGTCACGGAAGCGCGCGCCAGCCTGAGCTGGTGCAATGGTAAACAGTCCCATCTTTGTTTTCCTCAAATCTCACGCACAACGCGTGTTGTCAGTATCTATCTATCCGGATGCGTGTCCGGCCTCGTTTGAATGTCAGTGAGTACATCATGCAAAAAAATAACCGACGGGATAAGCGTCGGTTATGTTTCTCATTTTGCAGGGCGCGTATTTTGCCCCAAATTAGGCCATCGGCACAAGACGTTAGATCAAATCTCTCCGCACTTAAGCGTTCTTCAGCATCCAATCAATCTCAGTGGCGGTGATTAAGCGCTCAAACTGCATCAATTCATACTGTTTGCAGCTGTGCCACACGCCGCTGAAACGCTCGCCCAACAGCTTTTGCAGCGGGTAGCTATTCTCGAATTCGTACAGCGCATCGCTTTGCCGAATCGGCAAGGCCAGCCCTTCCGCCTCATGTCCGTTGCCCTTCACGGCATGCGGTAAGGGTAGCTGATTATCCAAACCGTGCAAAATTCCGGCAAGAATTGTTGACACCACCAGATAAGGATTTGCATCGGCACCGGCCACACGATATTCGATGCGATGATTATCGGCATCGCCGCAAGGAATACGTAAGGCTACCGTACGATTGTTATGTCCCCATGACGCTTGCAGCGGTACATAGGATTCCGGCACAAAGCGGCGATAAGCATTCACATTCGGCGCCAGCAACGCCATCGAAGCCGGCATCAGATCGATCATCCCCGCTAACGCACGCTTCATCAGCGGCGAATCGCTGCCATCGTCCAACGCAAAGGCGTTGTGGTCGGCGGCATCCAGCATGCTGATATGCACGTGCATGCCGCTGCCGGCGTACTCTTCGTACGGCTTGGCCATAAAGGTGGCGGTCATGCCGTGATTTTCCGCTACCTGACGGATCAAGCGTTTCAGCTGAATCGCGTGATCGCAGGCTTTCAGCACATCACGGGTGTGATGCAAGTTGATTTCGAACTGACCGGGCGAAGCTTCCGCTAATGCGCCATCCGCCGGAATACCCTGCTGCTTAGCAAGATTATCGATATCACGCAGAACGTCGGCGAAATGGTCGAGATTATCTACCGAATACACCTGACTCTGCATGTTTCGTTCATCACTACCCGGCGCGCATGGCGGTTGGATAAACCCTTCCGCGTCTCGATGCTTGTCCACCAGATAGAACTCCAGCTCTACCGCTACCACCGGGAACAATCCTCGATTGCGCAGCTGTTGCCACAAGCGATTGAGGACATTACGGGGTTCAACGTCAAAGGGAGTGCCATCTTGGTTACACATGGTCAGCAGTAGCTGGGCGATGTGAGTGGGATCAGCAGCGGAAGGTATCAAGGTGCCGGGAACCGGCGTGCAGAGGTGGTCGGGTTCGCCAAGTGACTGTCCAAGTCCCGCTTCTTCGACCGTGTTACCGAGAATATCCATGGCAAAAACCGAAGCCGGGAAATAACAGCCTTTTTCCAGTTTTGCTAATGCGGAGATGGGAATGCGCTTACCGCGAAATACCCCATTTAAATCATTAAGAAGAATATCGACATACTGCGTTTCAGGATGGCGTTCCAGCCAGGTTTTCACCTCCAGCTGGAACGCGCTTGTTCGTTTTTCTTCACTGTGTCGCGTGAAGTCTTCTACTTCTACGAGGTTCGTCATGTTCCCACCCGCCTTTTACCGTTTAAATTTGGTGCGCGCAATGCTCAAAATAACAGCCACTCTTCTAACATAGCTCTAACGCAAAAAGTGTGCAAATGTAACAAATCTGTTTGAAGAACGAACATGTGGTTGCTAGATTGACAAAATATTGCACACTTTTAAGTCTAGCCGCGCAATTTCGGTGAAAATATTGAACAGCAACGTGGAGACGTTATGGGCATTATTTTTGACAAGCCCTTGATTGGTGTAGTGATGTGCCAAAACTTCATCGGCAGCCATGTAGGGCAAACGGTTCACAACAAATATCTCGACGCTATTGTCCTGGCTGGCGGCGTGCCGCTGCCTTTGCCACATCAATTGATGCACGCACCTCATCTATTAGAAAACAGTATGACCATGCTGGATGGCATTTTGCTGACCGGCAGCCCCAGCAACATCGAGCCCTGGCATTACGGTGAAGACGGTAAAGAAGCGCATGCCGATCCAGCGCGCGATCGCCTTGCCTTTGGCTTGATCACTCACGCGATTGGCAAAAAGATGCCGATGTTTGGCATTTGTCGCGGCTTACAAGAAATGGTGGTAGCCAACGGCGGCGCGCTGCATCGCCAACTGCACATGACCCATCTTTATCAAGAACACCGCGAAGACGACTCCTTACCGCTGGATGAGCAGTACGCGCCGGTGCACGACGTGCAACCGGAAAGCGACGGCATGTTGCGTGAACTGCTGGGCAGCGATGCGCCGTTTGCCGTGAATTCTCTGCACGGTCAGGGCATTCGCGAAACGGGCCCGCAGCTGCGCGTAGAAGCGCGAGCAGCGGATGGCTTGGTTGAAGCGGTCAGCCTGCGCCAGCACCCGTTTGCTCTCGCGGTGCAGTGGCATCCGGAATGGCATTCTGAAGACGATCCCATCTCACGTCGTTTGTTTGCGGCCTTTATTGCCGCCGCGCGCAGTTATCACAAGGAAAAGCAGCCATGAATGATGCCACTCTGGCACCCGGACGACGTTTGTCACAGATCCGGCAAGAGTTGGGATTGTCTCAGCGTCGCGTCGCTGAGTTGTCAGGATTAACGCATAGCGCCATTAGCACCATCGAACAGGACAAAGTCAGCCCGGCAGTCAGTACCTTGCAAAAGTTGCTGAAGGTTTATGGTCTGTCGCTGTCGGAATTTTTCTCTGAACCGAAAATCAACGCCACGCCGCGCGTGATTGTGCGCCCAGAAGAGTGTGTCGAGATCGGCAGCCTCGGCGTCTCGCTGCTGTTGATCGATAACGGTGCCGCACGCCGCGCGCTGGCGATGCTGCTGGAGAGCTATGAACCAGGCGCCAGCACCGGCGAGAAGATCCGCCATCCCGGCGAAGAGACCGGCACGGTACTGGAAGGGGAAATTACCTTGGTGGTGAATGGTCAGAGCTACCATTTGTATCGCGGCGAAAGCTACGTGATTGATACCGGTTTGCCGCACAGTTTTACCAATACCTCAGATCAACCGTGTCGCATTGTTAGCGCGCATACGCCCGCCAATTTCTAGGTTTCGCGCTTTAGGAGGCTTTAATGCAACATGTGGGAAGTTTTTACGCCGCAACCGCCAACGCTCATGCACCGTGGCCAGAATTGCAGGAATCGGTGCAGTGTGATGTCTGCATCATCGGCGGCGGCTTTACCGGACTCTCTTCAGCATTGTTTCTCACTGAAGCCGGTTACGACGTGGTGGTTTTGGAAGCCGCAAAAATCGGCTTTGGCGCCAGCGGCCGTAACGGCGGCCAGGTGGTGAATTCGTACAGCCGAGACGTGGATGTAATCGAACAGCGCTACGGCAAGCAAACCGCGCAGATGCTCGGCAGCATGATGTTTGAAGGCGCGGAGATTATCCGCGATCGCATCGATCGTTACGCTATCGCCTGCGATTATCGTCCCGGTGGCATTTTCGCCGCGCTCAATCAGCGCCAAATGGTCCATTTGCGCAGCCAGAAAGCGCTGTGGACGCGCTATGGCAATCATGATCTAGAACTTTTAGATGAACGTGGCATTCGGCGTGAAGTGGCGACCGATCGTTATGTTGGTGGCTTGCTGGATAAGCGCGGCGGGCATTTGCATCCGCTCAATCTGGCGCTGGGCGAAGCCGAGGCCATTCGCCGCCACGGCGGACGAATTTACGAACAATCGTCGGCGCTGGAAGTGAAATATGGCGCGCCGCATCGGGTAAAAACCGCCAAAGGCGAGGTGACGGCTACCTTTGTGATTTTTGCGGGCAACGCCTATTTACCGTCACAACTGGAACCACGACTGAGCCGCAAAAGCATGCCGTGCGGCTCGCAAATTGTGACCACCGAACCGTTAACGCGCGATCAGGCGCTGGGTTTGCTGCCGAACAATCATTGCGTTGAAGATTGTAACTATCTGCTGGATTACTTCCGTCTCACCGCCGATAACCGCCTGCTGTATGGCGGCGGCGTGGTGTACGGCGCACGCGAGCCGGATGATATCGAAGCGCTGATTCGCCCTAAATTGCTACGTACCTTCCCACAACTGCGTGATATCAAAATCAGCCATCGCTGGAGCGGCAACTTCCTGCTGACGCTGTCGCGCATGCCGCAGTTTGGTCAGGTGGAAAAGAATGCGTTCTTTATGCAGGGCGACAGCGGGCACGGCGTCACTTGTACGCACCTTTCCGGGAAACTGATTGCGGAAGTGCTGCGCGGGCAGGCGGAACGGTTTGATGCGTTTGCTAAGTTGCCACACTTGCCGTTCCCCGGCGGGAGAAGGTTTAAAGTGCCGCTGACGGCGATGGGCGCGGCGTGGTATGCGTTGCGGGATCGGTTGGGGGTTTGAGATTGACCAGGTCGCCATAAATGGCGACCCTACGGAGCATTCGCGGTAGCGGGGAAATCACTCCAATGGCATTTTCATCGGGTCATCGTAGGTGTACTCAAACCCCAACTCATTAGCGATTTTCGAGCCATCGATCACCTTCCCCGCTGATCGCTCCTGCTCAACAGCAAACGTCGGCGCTTCCAGACCCAACTGTTTCGACACGCTTGGATAGAAGCTGTCACGCGACGGATGTTTCGAAGCGCAAAGGTTGTAAACATGCCCGCCTTTAGGCGTTTGTAGCAGCAGCACAATCGCATCTACCACATCATCAAGATGCACCAGATTCACCGCATATCCACCATTTTCCAGCCCGGTTTTACCGGCGAGAAAACGGCCAGGATGACGATTCGGCCCAACTAATCCTGCCAAACGTACAATATCCACGCTGGTGCCCGGCAGATCGTGCAGCCAGTTTTCCAGCTCCACCAGCGTTTTGCCGGCGACGGTTTCCGGTTGCAGCGGGCTGCTCTCTTTCATCACACCATTGCCGCTGCCGTACACTGATGACGAGCTGGTGAAAATAATGCGCGGCACTTTTTTCGCCAGCGCGGTATCCACCACGTTTTGCACTGCTTGCAGATAGGCTTCGCCGCCTTGTACCGTGCGGCTGGCAGGCAAAGTCACCACCAGCGCGTCCACCGCCATCAGCCGCTCTAAATCTTCCGCTTCGCACTCCAGTTCTGGCGTGAGAACCAGTTGAAACGCATCAATGCCGCAGCGTCGTGCCGCGTCCACACCATCCGGCGAGGTTTTGCTGCCGGTCACTTGCCAACCGCGTGCCGTTAACGCCATCGCCAGCGGCATCCCCAGCCATCCCAGACCTACAATCGCGACCTTTTTCATATCGACTCCTGATACACGGCTCGTTGAAAGTTCATCTTAGTGCCGGGAGATGTCGCAAACCAGCGCAAACTGTTTCGGGAGATTCCGGAAATTGACGGTTAAAAAAGGGTTGCCAAATTTCATCATCTTGGTTAGGTTAATCAGCACGCAAATGAATACTCATTCAGCAACGGAATTTACTATGACACGCGTTCAGTTCAACCACCATCATCACCATCATCCTGACTAGTCTTTCAGGCGATGTGTGCTGGGAGACGATTAGGATCTTCCAGTGGTGCGAACGCAAAGAGAGCCCCCGGAAGATCATCTTCCGGGGGTTTTTTTATGGGCGAACGCAACCCGACAAGTTCAAACAGGATTGAATAAGAGGATAGGAACCATGTTAGATAACACCCGTATTCGCATAGCTATGCAGAAATCAGGCCGTTTAAGCGATGAATCACGCGAATTGCTGGCGCGCTGCGGCATCAAAATCAATCTTCAGCAGCAGCGTCTGATTGCGTTTGCGGAGAACATGCCTATCGACATCCTGCGTGTGCGTGATGACGATATTCCTGGCCTGGTGATGGATGGCGTGGTGGATCTCGGTATCGTCGGCGAAAACGTGCTGGAAGAAGAGCTGCTGAACCGCCGTGCACAAGGCGAAGATCCACGCTACTTCACGCTGCGTCGCCTGGATTTTGGCGGTTGCCGCCTGTCGCTGGCGATGCCGGTTGATGAAGAGTACACCGGCCCGCAATGCCTGAATAACGCCCGCATCGCCACCTCTTATCCCCACCTGCTGAAGAAATACCTCGATAAACAAGGCGTCGCTTTCAAATCTTGCCTGCTTAATGGTTCTGTCGAAGTGGCACCGCGCGCCGGTTTGGCCGATGCGATTTGTGACTTGGTTTCTACCGGCGCAACGCTGGAAGCCAACGGCCTGCGCGAAGTGGAAGTGATTTACCGTTCCAAAGCGGTGTTGATTCAGCGCGATGGCGAGCTGCCTGCTGCTAAGCAAGAGCTGGTCGACAAAATGATGACGCGTATTCAAGGCGTGATTAAAGCGCGTGAATCCAAATACATCATGCTGCACGCGCCAAGCGAGCGTCTGGAAGAAGTGATCGCTCTGCTGCCAGGTGCTGAGCGTCCAACCGTGCTGCCGCTGGCGGGTGATGTGAGCCGCGTGGCGATGCACATGGTGAGCACAGAAACGCTGTTCTGGGAAACCATGGAAAAACTGAAAGCGCTGGGCGCCAGCTCAATCCTCGTATTGCCAATCGAAAAAATGTTGGAGTAATACGATGAGCAAGCTGATGACGCCGATTGATTGGCAACAGTGTAATGAAGATCAGCAGCAAGCGCTGCTGATGCGTCCGGCGATTTCAGCCTCGGAAAGCATCAGCCAGATCGTGCGTGACGTGCTGGTCAAAGTAAAGAATGAAGGCGATGCGGCGCTGCGTGAATTTAGCGCGCGCTTCGACAAAGCGCAGGTGGATAATCTGCGCGTCAGTGCCGAAGAGATGCAAGCGGCCAGCGATCGTCTAAGCGACACGCTGAAGCAAGCGATGGCGGTGGCTGTGGGCAATATCGAAACCTTCCACAACGCGCAGATTCTGCGTGAAGTGGATGTGGAAACGCAGCCGGGCGTGCGCTGCCAGCAGATTACCCGTCCGGTAAAATCGGTTGGACTTTACATTCCTGGTGGTTCCGCCCCGCTGTTCTCCACCGTATTGATGCTGGCGACGCCTGCGCGCATTGCCGGTTGTGGACGCGTGGTGCTGTGCTCGCCGCCACCGATCGCCGATGAAATTCTCTACGCTGCACAACTGTGCGGCGTGAAGGAAATGTTTCAGGTTGGCGGTTCACAAGCGATTGCCGCCCTCGCCTTTGGCACCGAAACCGTGCCGAAAGTGGACAAGATTTTTGGCCCAGGTAACGCTTATGTCACCGAAGCCAAACGTCAGGTCAGCCAACGTCTTGATGGTGCAGCGATTGATATGCCTGCTGGCCCATCCGAAGTGTTGGTGATTGCCGATGAAGGCGCAACGCCAGCGTTCGTGGCATCGGATTTGCTGTCGCAAGCCGAACACGGCCCGGATTCACAGGTAATCCTGCTGACGCCTTCTTTAAAGCTGGCTGAAGGCGTGGCGCAAGCAGTGGAAGAACAATTGGCGCAACTGCCACGCGCGGCGACTGCACGCCAGGCGCTGGAAAGTAGTCGCCTGATTGTGCTGCGTGATTTGGCGCAGTGTGTGGAGATTTCCAATCTGTACGGTCCGGAGCATCTGATCATCCAGACGCGTCAGCCGCGCGAATTAGTGGATGACATCACCAGCGCCGGTTCAGTGTTCCTTGGCGATTGGTCACCGGAATCAGCGGGCGATTACGCCTCCGGCACCAACCACGTGTTACCGACTTACGGTTACACCGCCACCTGTTCCAGCCTCGGATTGGCCGATTTCCAGAAACGTATGACGGTGCAAGAATTGACGCCTCAAGGTTTCCTCAATCTGGCTGCAACCATTGAAACGCTGGCCGCCGCCGAGCAGTTAGAAGCCCACAAAAACGCCGTGACCCTGCGCGTTGCCGCATTGAAGGAGCAAGCATGAGCCTGAATATTGAAGATTTGGCGCGCGCCAATGTGCGAGCCTTGACGCCGTATCAATCGGCGCGTCGTTTGGGTGGCAACGGCGATGTGTGGCTGAATGCCAACGAATACCCGCTGCCGGTGCCGTTTGAACTGTCGCAGCAAACCCTGAACCGCTATCCAGAATGCCAGCCAAAATTGGTGATTGAACGCTACGCCGCTTACGCCGGTTTAGCGCCAGAGCAGGTGTTGGTCAGCCGCGGTGCCGATGAAGGTATCGAACTGCTGATGCGCGCGTTCTGCGAGCCGGGTAAAGATGGGATTCTGTTCTGTCCGCCAACTTACGGCATGTACAGCGTCAGCGCCGAAACCATCGGCATTGAATATCGCACCGTGGCTGCTCTGGAGGATTGGCAGCTCAATCTTCCGGCTATCGCTGATCAACTCGACGGCGTGAAAGTGGTGTATATGTGCAGCCCGAACAATCCTACCGGCAACCTGATCAATCCCGACGACATCCGTAAACTGCTGGATATGACTGCCGGAAAAGCGCTGCTGGTCGCCGATGAAGCCTATATTGAGTTTTGCCCGGAAGCGACACTGGCGGGTTGGCTGAAGGATTATCCGCATCTGGTGATTCTGCGCACGCTGTCGAAAGCCTTTGCGCTGGCGGGTTTGCGTTGCGGCTTCACCCTGGCGAACAAGCCGGTGATCGATCTGCTGATGAAGGTGATTGCGCCCTATCCGCTCGCCACGCCGGTTGCCGATGTTGCTGGACAAGCATTGAGCGAGCAAGGTATCGCCTTGATGCGCCAGCATGTGGCGCAACTGAATGCCAATCGCGCCTGGCTGTTTGAGCAGTTGCCGCAGCTGGATGTGGTCCAGCAAGTGTTCCCGAGCGAAACCAACTATATTCTGGCGCGCTTCACTGATTCGCCAAAAGTGTTTAAAACACTGTGGGATCAAGGCATTATTCTGCGCGACCAAAACAAAAACCCCGGCCTTGCGGGATGCCTGCGCATCTCCATCGGCACCCGTGAAGAGTGCGAGCGCCTGATCGCCGCGCTGCAAGCCTTATCAGTGGAGTAAGCATGAGTCAGAAGATCCTTTTTATCGACCGCGACGGCACCATCATCTCTGAGCCACCAACTGATTATCAGGTGGATCGTATGGAGAAGCTGGCGTTTGAGAAGAACGCGATCCCGGCGCTGCTGGCGCTGCAAGCTGCGGGTTATCAGTTGGTGATGATCACCAACCAGGATGGCCTCGGCACCGATAGCTTCCCGCAGGCGGATTTTGATGGCCCGCATAATCTGATGATGCAGATCCTCAGCTCGCAAGGTATCAACTTCAGCGACATCCTGATTTGCCCGCACATGCCGGATGACAACTGTGATTGCCGCAAGCCAAAAACCAAAATGGTTGAAGCCTGGCTGGCCGAAGGGGCGCTGGATACCGCCAACAGCTACGTGATCGGCGATCGTCTGACCGATATTCAGTTGGCGCAAAACATGGGCATTCAGGGCCTGCGTTACGGCAAAGAAGGCGAAGATTGGGATGCGATTCAGGCGCGTTTAACCAAGCGCGATCGCTATGCGCTGGTGCAGCGCAATACCAAAGAGACGCAGATTAAAGTCGAAGTGTGGCTGGATCGCGAAGGCGGCAGCAAAATTAATACTGGCGTCGGTTTCTTCGATCACATGCTGGATCAGATTGCGGTGCACGGCGGTTTCCGCATGAACATCGACGTTAAAGGCGATCTGTATATCGACGATCACCACACCGTGGAAGATACCGGTTTGGCGCTCGGCGAAGCATTATTGAAAGCGCTGGGCGACAAGCGCGGCATCGGCCGTTTCGGCTTTGTGCTGCCAATGGATGAGTGTCTGGCCCGCTGCGCGCTGGATATTTCCGGTCGCCCGCACATCGAATTTAAAGCCGAATTCAGCTACCAGCGCGTTGGCGATCTCAGCACCGAAATGGTCGAGCACTTCTTCAGCTCACTCTCCTACGCAATGATGAGCACGCTGCACCTGAAAACCAAAGGCCGCAACGATCACCATCGCGTCGAAAGCCTGTTCAAAGCCTTTGGCCGCACGCTGCGTCAGGCGATTCGCGTTGACGGCAACACCTTGCCGAGCTCGAAAGGAGTGCTGTGATGAACGTGGTGATCCTCGATACCGGCTGCGCCAACTTGTCGTCGGTGAAGTGGGCGATTGAGCGCCTCGGTTATACGCCGCAGGTGAGTCGCGATCCCGACGTAGTGCTGCATGCCGACAAACTGCTATTGCCGGGCGTTGGCACCGCGCAAGCCGCCATGAATCAGTTGCAGGAACGCGACCTGATCGATCTGATCAAAGCCTGTACGCAGCCGGTTTTAGGCATTTGCCTTGGCATGCAGTTGCTCGGCCGCGGCAGCGATGAGAACGGCGGCGTCACCACGCTTGGCCTGGTGGATGAACCGGTTTCATTAATGGATACCCAAGGTTTGCCGCTGCCGCACATGGGCTGGAACCAGATCACTGCGCAAGCCGGTCATCATCTGTTCCGCGACATTCCTGACGGCAGCTATTTCTACTTCGTGCACAGCTACGCCATGCCGGTGAATGCCGCTACCATCGCCCAATGTGATTATGGTCAGCCGTTTACTGCCGCCTTGCAGAAAGATAACTTCTTCGGCGTGCAATTCCACCCGGAGCGTTCGGGCAAAGCCGGCGCGCAGTTGCTGAAAAATTTCCTGGAGATGTGATGATTATCCCCGCATTAGATTTAATCGACGGCAAAGTGGTGCGTCTGCATCAGGGCGATTACGGCCAGCAGCGCAACTACGGCAGCGATCCACTGCCACGCTTGCAAGATTACGAACGCCAGGGCGCAGAAGTGCTGCACCTGGTGGATTTGACCGGCGCCAAAGATCCGGCCAAACGTCAGATTCCGCTGCTCACCACCTTGCTGCGCGGCGTGAACGTGCCGGTGCAAGTTGGCGGCGGCATCCGCAATCGCGATGATGTCGCGGCATTGCTGGCGGCGGGCGCGACGCGCGTTGTCGTCGGTTCTACTGCCGTTAAGCAACCAGAAGAAGTGAAAAGCTGGTTCAGCGAATTTGGTGCCGACGCCATTGTGCTGGCGCTGGACGTGCGCATTGACGCCACTAATCGTAAAGAAGTGGCGATCAGCGGCTGGCAAGAAGCGGCGGGCGTGACGTTGGAAGAAGTGATTGGCTGGTATCAACCGGTCGGCCTTAAACACGTGCTGTGCACCGATATTTCGCGCGATGGCACGCTGAGCGGCTCCAACGTCGAGCTGTATCAAGAAGTTTCTGCTGCCTTCCCGGACATTGCGTTCCAGTCTTCTGGCGGCATTGGTTCACTGGATGACATCGCCGCGCTGCGCGGCAGCGGCGCACAAGGCGTGATTGTGGGTCGCGCCTTATTGGAAGATAAATTCACCGTAGCGGAGGCAATCGCATGCTGGCAAAACGGATAATTCCTTGTCTTGATGTGCGTGACGGACAAGTGGTGAAAGGCGTGCAGTTCCGCAACCACGAAATCATCGGCGACATCGTGCCATTGGCGCAGCGTTATGCGCAAGAAGGCGCAGATGAGCTGGTGTTCTACGATATCACCGCCTCTTCTGATGGCCGCGTGGTGGATAAAAGCTGGGTGTCGCGCGTTGCAGAAGTGATTGATATTCCTTTCTGCGTGGCCGGCGGTATCAAAAGCGAAGCAGATGCCGCGCGCATCCTGCAATTCGGTGCCGACAAGATCTCCATCAACTCGCCAGCATTGGCCGATCCGACGCTGATCACGCGCCTTGCCGATCGTTTTGGCGTGCAGTGCATCGTGGTGGGCATCGATACCTGGTTTGATGAAGCCAGCGGCAAATATCACGTCAATCAGTACACTGGCGATGAAGCGCGCACCAAAGTGACCACGTGGGAAACACTGGATTGGGTGCAGGAAGTGCAGAAGCTGGGCGCCGGCGAAATCGTGCTGAATATGATGAACCAGGACGGCGTGCGTAACGGCTACGATCTGGTGCAACTGAAGAAAGTACGCGACGTCTGCAAGGTGCCACTCATCGCCTCTGGCGGCGCAGGCACCATGCCGCACTTCCTCGAAGCCTTCGAGCAAGCCAATGTTGATGGCGCGCTGGCCGCTTCGGTGTTTCACAAACAAATTATCAATATCGGCGAGTTGAAAAACTTCCTGATCGACAACGGTGTGGAGATTCGCGCGTGTTAACAGCAGAACAACTGACCAAACTGGATTGGGTCAAAACCGCGGGCATGATGCCTGTGATCGTCCAGCACAACGTTTCTGGCGAAGTGCTGATGCACGGTTATATGAACGAAGAAGCACTGCAAAAAACCCTCAGCGAGGGCAACGTCACCTTCTTCTCGCGCACCAAGAATCGCCTGTGGACCAAAGGCGAAACTTCGGGCCACTTCCTGCAAGTCGCCAGCATTACGCCGGATTGTGATAACGATACGCTGCTGATTTTAGCCAATCCAATTGGTCCAACGTGCCATCTCGGCACCTCGAGCTGCTTCTCACCTGCGGCACCAGACTGGACGTTCTTGTATCAGCTAGAGCAACTGCTGGCTTCGCGCAAAACTGCCGATCCGGAGAGTTCGTATACCGCGAAACTCTACGCCAGCGGCACCAAGCGCATCGCGCAGAAAGTCGGTGAAGAAGGCGTAGAAACCGCGCTGGCTGCTACGGTCAACGATCGCCACGAACTGACTAACGAAGCGTCAGATCTGCTGTATCACCTGATGGTGCTGTTGCAGGATCAGGAACTGGATTTGAGCACCATCATCAATAATCTGCGTGCGCGTCATAAATAACGGATTGTGCAACATACTGCTCAAAATTGGCTTCTATGGCTAATTTTGAGCAACATACTTCTCAAAAAATCAAATGCGAACTAGAATTGAGCAAGATACTGCTCAATAGGCTCTCGCATGCTTACCTTACAAATCTATCTTGATGGCCGCTGGCAGGATGCAGCACTGCTCGATTGCAAAGAGCCGCTAAAAGGTCGCGACAGCGAAGCCTTACTGGCTTACGACTTCAATTACGCCGTTGATCATCTGGATCGCAACGATATTGCCAGTTGCAGTATCAATTATCCGGTGATGCTGATTGGCAGCCACTTCGCCAAACCGTGGTTCGGTTTTCTTGACGACATTATCCCCGCTGGCGCCAGCAGACGTTACTGGATCACCCTGTTGGGTCTGCAAAGTAAAACCGCCAGCGAGCAGGATTTTGCGCTGTTAAAAGCGGGTACTATCGCGCCCGTTGGCAACCTGCGCATTAAGGAATCCTTACCGCAGTTGCCTGCAAACAGCCAGCTGAAGAGTCGGCGCTTCCCCGCTGAATGGGCGATCGAGCGGGATACTGATTTTCTTGAATATGCGCAGCAGATGGGCGCGGCCAGCGGCGGTGCTACCGGCGCAGGCGGTGAAGCACCAAAACTGCTGTTGCGCCGCAATAGCAACAGCGAAGTTTGGATTGATACCTGGCAGGACGATCCATTAAATCAAGACACTGCCTATTTAGTTAAATATCCGCGCGGTGCACGTAGCCCGATTGATTGCGATATCCTGCGGGCGGAATACCATTTCTACCATGAGTTACATGCGCTGGGCGTTGAGACTATCGACACGCAACAGATGTTGCTATGCGAAGGTGAACGCTATCCTTCGCTTTGGTTGCCGCGTTTTGACGTGGATTTCAGCTCTGGCCAAAAGGTTCTGTATGGATTGGAATCAGTTTATTCCATCATGCAAAAAGCGCCCGGCAGCTATCTAAACCATTTTGAGGTGCTGCATGCTTTGCTAGATAAGTTGCAGCTGGATGCTGCACAAGCTGCCGATCTAGTTATCGAGTGGGTTAAACGTGACATGCTAAATATCGCTTTTGGTAACTCCGATAATCATGGTCGTAATAGCGCCATTCTCAAGAAACCCACGGGAATGGGCTTGTCGCCGGTTTATGATTTCGCCCCAATGAAAGCCGATCCCGAAGGCATAGTGCGTACCACACAATGGGGCTCGCCTTTCGAGGAAGGCGGTCATTATCAATGGCAGCTGATTGCCCAACAGCTTAATGACCTGGCTCCACATGATGTTTTGCTTGCGGAATTAGGTGCACTGGCAAAAAAACTGAAGGGATTGAAGGCGCGTTTGGCGGCACGCGGTGTCCCCACATCAATACTGGAAATGCCTGGCATCGGTTTTAATTATCTGGATGAACGCATCGCAGGATGGCAATTATGAAAAAAAATCTGTCACCTTTTGAGCGTGAGGCAATGCTGCTAGACCTGCTGCAACAGTTCATCGAAGAGAAATTCACGCAAGGAGCATTATTGATGCAATTGCGCAAAAAAGTGTTGGGCTTCTCGCAAGATCGCTACGCGTCACTGGCTGGAATCAGCCGGCGCACACTCTCTGACATTGAACAGGATAAAGAGAGCATCACGTTGACGACATTAAACCGGGCGTTTAAACCGTTAGGATTAAAGCTGGGTTTATTGCCGCGCCAAACGCATATGATGCAAGCGCTGCTGACCCAACTTACTCAACAAGGAGACCACCATGACCACCCATGAAAAACTACTCGCCCTGCTCGATCAACATCAAGCGCGATATCGTGTGATGGAACATGAAGCGACCGGCAAGTGTGAAGCGGTGGCGGCGATTCGTGGTACCGAGGTGGGTCAAGGCGCGAAGGCGTTGGTGTGCCATGTGAAAGGTAACGGCATCAAACAGCATGTATTAGCCGTACTGCCCGCCGATCAGCAAGCCGATCTCAGCAAAGTGGCAGCCGCAGTGGGAGGACGTCGCGCATCGCTGGCTTCACCGGCGGAAGTCGATGCGCTGACCGGCTGCGTATTTGGTGCCATTCCCCCGTTCAGTTTCCACGCCGATTTAATGTTGGTGGTCGACCCACTCTTGTTCGAGCGCTATGACGAAATCGCCTTCAATGCTGGCCTACTGGAGCAATCGGTGGTGATGAATGTGGTGGATTATCAAGCACTGCACAATGGTAACGTTATGAAAATAATCCAGTAATTGCCTTGATTAGCCCTGAGCGGTACTCTTCGTGATTCCACATCACGTAAAAGAAGACCGAATTTATGGCAAGTTCTCGTTTTACCGCCCGCCTGCGTCAAACGCTGGCGCTGGCTGTGCTGGCAGGTTGCGCATTTGGTGCGCAGGCAAAAATTGATCAAGTACGTTTCGCGGTTGATCCGACCTACCCTCCTTTCGAATCCAAAACCCCACAAGGCAAACTGGTTGGCTTTGATATCGACCTCGGCAATGCGCTGTGCGAGCAGATGCAGGCGAAATGCGTGTGGGTCGAGAGCCAGTTTGACGGCATGATTCCGGCGCTGAAGGCGCGTAAGTTTGATGCCATTTTGTCCGATATGGGCATCACTGAAGAACGCCTGAAGCAGATTGACTTCACTGTGCCGCTGTACGACACCCACACCCAGCTGATTGCGCGCAAAGGTTCTGGCCTGCTGCCGACCGCCGAATCGCTGAAAGGTAAAACCGTTGGCGTTGAGCAAGGTACGGTGCAGGAACGTTACGCGCTGGCTAAATGGCAGCCGCACGGCGTGCAAGTGGTACCTTATGGCGATCAAGCACAAGTGGAAAGTGACCTAATTTCTGGTCGTCTTGACGTGGTGTTTACTGATGCGGCGCAAGCGGCAAACGGCTTCCTGAAGCATCCACAAGGCAAGGATTTCGAACTGGCTGGCCCAATTGTGCAGGATCCGATTATCGGCCCGGGCACCGCGATTGGCCTGCGCAAAGGCGACACCGAGCTGAAAACCGCGCTGGATAACGCTTTTGCTGAAATCAAAAAGAACGGCACTTTCGATAAGATCCAGAAGCAGTATTTCGCGACGGATATCTCCATTCAGCAGTAATCTTTTGGGCGGCTTTTTGCCGCCCTTTTCCGCAGCAGCACTATAATTCCATCAGAAAATTAATCAGGCGCGATGGCTACGTGCCGTGGTAAAGGACATCGATAGCGTTATGCAACAACAACATCATCCCCTATTAAGCGCCTCACTCGGCACCCAACGCGAAATTGTCAGCTTCCACTTCGGCACCGATTCACAACAGCGCGTATACATCCAGGCGGCACTGCACGGCGATGAACTGCCGGGCATGGCGGTGGCGTGGTACTTGAAGCAGAAACTTCTGGCGCTTGAGTCGGCTGGTCAGCTTAAATCGAAAATCACCCTGGTGCCGGTGGCCAATCCTCTGGCTATGGGACAGCACTGGCACGGCAGCCATTTAGGTCGCTTCCATACGTTGTCTGGCCAAGATTTCAATCGCCGTTTCCCAGCGTTAGGAGAAACATTGGCAGCCGAACTGGCAGATTCATTGACGCAAAGCGAATACGAAAACAAACGGCTGATTCGTGAAGCTATCGATCGCCATTATCGCGATTGCATTGCCCGCACTGAACTCGATGCACAACGCTTTACCTTAATGCGCATGGCGAGCCAGGCCGATTTAATGATCGATCTGCACTGCGATTGGGACGCTCTACCCCATCTCTACACCACGCCACATGCATGGGCAGAAATTGAGCCGCTGGCGCGCTGGCTTGGCAGCGAAGTGCAATTGCTGGCGCAGATTTCTGGCGGCGAACCATTCGATGAAGCTTGTTGCGAGCCGTGGTTGACGTTGGCGGAACGCTATGGTGATGAATATCCAATGCCGCGGGGATTATTGCCGGTGACGCTGGAATTGCGCGGCGTGGCGGATGTCTCGCCTGAGCAAGCCGAGAAAGATGCCGATGCGATTATCAATGCGCTGATTGAAGGTGGCTATATTGCGGGTGAGTTGGGTGAGTCGCCAAAGCTGATCCATCCAGCGACGGATTTAGCTGGTTGTGAGTACATTCATGCGGCGCATTCCGGGCTGGTGTTATATCGCCGTAATTTGGGTGAATGGATTAAGGCTGGCGAAGTAGTAGCGGAGATTGTTGACCCGATTACGGATATGGTCACGCCACTGGTAGCTGAGTTTGGCGGTGTGCTGTATGCCAGGAATTTGATGAAGTTTGTGACGGCGGGGATGTTGGTGGTGAGGCTGGCTGGGGAGAATGCGGGGAGACGGGGGGAGTTGTTGGTGGGATAAAAATAAGGCTTCCCGAAGGAAGCCTCAGTGCTATTAATCCAGCCACTCAGTGTGGAACACACCGTCTTTATCAATGCGCTTGTAAGTATGCGCACCGAAGTAGTCGCGCTGAGCCTGAATCAGGTTAGCCGGCAGAACTTCTGAACGATAGCTGTCGTAGTATGCAATCGCTGCTGAGAAGGTCGGTGTAGGGATACCGTTCTGAATCGCGTAAGAAACAACATCACGCAATGCCTGCTGGTATTCGTCTGCGATATTCTTGAAGTACGGATCTAACAGAAGGTTGGCGATGTTTGCATCTGTTGCATACGCATCAGTGATTTTCTGCAAGAACTGAGCACGGATGATGCAACCAGCACGGAAGATCTTAGCAATCTCACCATAATGCAGGTCCCAGTTATTTTCTTCAGAGGCTGCACGCAGCTGAGAGAAGCCCTGAGCATAAGAAACGATTTTGCCGAGATACAGAGCACGACGAACTTTCTCAACAAACTCAGCTTTATCACCAGTGAAGGCTTTCGCCTGCGGGCCGCTTAATACTTTGGAAGCCGCAACGCGTTGAGATTTCAGAGAAGACAAGTAACGTGCAAATACTGATTCAGTGATCAGAGACAGTGGCTCACCCAGATCCAGTGAACTCTGGCTAGTCCATTTACCCGTACCTTTGTTAGCCGCTTCATCCAGAATTACATCAACCAAATATTTACCGTCTTCATCTTTCTTAGTGAAGATATCTTTGGTGATGTCGATCAGGTAGCTGCTCAACTCACCGTTGTTCCACTCGGTAAAGGTTTCTGCCAGCTCTTCGTTGTTCAGGCCCAATGCGCCTTTCAGCAAAGCATAAGCCTCAGCAATCAGCTGCATGTCACCGTATTCGATGCCGTTATGCACCATCTTCACATAGTGACCAGCACCGTTCGGGCCGATATAAGCAACACAGGCTTCGCCATCTTCCGCACGTGCAGCGATTTTATCGAGGATTGGTGCAACCAGTTCATAAGCTTCTTTCTGGCCGCCAGGCATGATTGAAGGACCTTTCAATGCGCCCTCTTCCCCACCAGAAACGCCGGTGCCGATAAAGTTGAACCCCTGATCAGACAATTCTTTGTTACGACGGATGGTATCTTTATAGAAGGTGTTACCGCCATCGATTAGGATGTCGCCTTTATCCAGATGTGGTGTCAGCGAGGCGATAGTTTTATCCGTCGCTTCACCTGCTTGTACCATCAAAAGAATACGACGAGGTTTTTCCAGCGATTCAACAAACTCTTCAACAGTATAAAAAGGAGCCAGTTTCTTACCTTGATTCTCAGCGATGACTTCATCAGTCTTTTCGCGTGAACGGTTGAAAATAGAAACAGTGTAACCGCGGCTCTCAATGTTAAGAGCCAAGTTACGGCCCATCACTGCCATACCTACAACGCCGATCTGTTGCTTGGACATTTTTTACTCCTGTCTGATGATCACTTCACAAACAAATCTGTTTGTGAACAAAAGTGGCAAACATGTTAACTCAAGTGAGTATTGAAGAGGTAGTAATTGGTGCGTTTATAAATCATCAAAAATTTCAGAGAATGCATTATTTCATATATTAAAAACTATAGTTCTGAGAGAGTTTTATATACTTGGAGTGTCTCCATAGCACAACGATGCCAGGAAAATTGTTCGACGCGTTTAAGACCTGACTGCCGATAAAAATCTAAAGTCTCTTCGTCTTCCAACATCTCATTTAGATGAGAGCTTAATCCTTCAACGTCGGAGGGGGCGAAGTACAATGCAGCTTCTCCCGCAACTTCTGGTAAACATGAAGCATTAGAAGATATTACAGGAACGCCAGAGCTCATGGCCTCCAAAATAGGCAGGCCAAAACCTTCATATATAGAAGGGAAAACAAATAAACGAGCGGCTGAGTAAATAAGAGGAAGATCATCATGATTAACAAAGCTAAGGTATTTTAGCCAGCCTTCAGACTCAAATCGCTTAATTTTTACGTGTGTTTTTTCGCTGCACCAACCTTCGTGCCCTACAAGTACTAAAGGAAATTTAGCCCTCAGAACATTAGGAAGTCTACTATAAGCATCAATTAAAACATCTATATTTTTTCGAGGCTCAATGGTGCAAACACATAATGAAAAATTGTTATAACTAAGTCCATACTTATGTAGTGCATCTAAAACCTGAGCTTCTTTTCTCACTTGAAAACTTGAATCACAAGCTAAATGAACTGCTTTGACTCTATTTTCATCAATACCAAAATGCTCTATTAATTCATTTTTAGTATGATGAGTATCAGTAATAAAAAAGGTGGCATTTTTTACAGTTTCAGTCAGTTGCCGCTGTAGAAAGTCACAACGTTTAGGCTCAATGCAATGAGGCATTAAAAAAGGGGAAAGATCATGAAACGTGGAGATACTCTTTCCTTTAAACTTAGGAACGTAAAAATTGGTTCCATGGAATATATGATCAGTATAAGAAGAAAGCGCCCTACTCTTCAAATAAGGAGACAAAACACGATAGACATCAGCAACCGAACTCTTCTTTAACTGAGAAACAATCCTTGTTTTTAATGAAGAGCTAGAATTAACAGAAGCAACGCCATGATTAGAATTAAAATCATTTACAACTGTATAGCCGTTAAGGTATTTAACGTCTTCAAACGATTTCAACTTTTGGAATGCCATTATTAATTCATAAGTATAACGACCAATTCCAGTTAGTGGGAATTTTATGGGGTCAGATGAAATTATAACTTTCATTGGTAAACACTCAAAATTTTATCTTTAGAGAGTGACTTTTCTTTAAAAAATAGTCCTCAATGCATTTAAAACTAACAAAAGAAATTATTAGCGATATGGTAATCATGCTTATCCCGAACACAAAAAAATGGTAAGGACTCGAGAAAAAAATACTTTCATCTTTTACAAGATACTTTTTGATCAAAAAAATCCCATAAAAGTTAATAGATAAATGCCAAAGATAAAATGAATAACTCACCTTCCCTAACAACTGCAATGAATGAGATATTCTGACAGGAATCTTAAATGGACATATTAAAAATGATAAAAATGCAAAATAAGCGCTTATGGTACATAAGATAGACTTGTAATGCACTATTCCTTTATAACCTTCGCTGAACAAATAAACAATTAATGACAGAGATGAAAGTATAAACAAAAGAGTTAACTTACCTGAAAAAAGATTCTTCAGATAACTTTCAAAATACAAAGTTATTGCACCTAAGAAAAAAGCGGCGAAAAAAACAAAATCACTATCACCACTAAATACTTTCGTAATATCGCTGAAAGTAAAGACAGCTAAAATCAAAGCGATAATCAGAGTTAACTTTTTTGGCCATATGGCTAGAATAGGGAGAGTTAGATAAAATAACCACTCCCACTTTAATGTCCAAATTGTATTTATTCTCAAGTACATATTACTTGAAAAAACATCATTAACTCCACCAAATCCAAACATATAGTTTTTCAATATCGCATTTAGTCGCGATAAATCTAAAGCTCTGTCTTGGCTAGTTATGAAATCCACAAGAGTTACGGCTGTTACGACCGTTATAACGATTGGCACCAAGCGGTAAAAACGTTTTATATAAAACCTATTAAAATCAATTTTATTACTTATCACTTGATTCCAAAAAAGATAAGCAGTTAGCATAAAAAAAATGTTAACGCCAAAAGAACCAGTGTAAGTAGACAAAATATATCTTGGTGATAAATATCCAAAATACATAGTCGTATGCGCCAAGAAAACTGAAAAAGAAGCAAGCCCTCTTAACATTTCTAGATTTACATTAAAACCCTGAGCATTCTCAATTTTAACTCCAATTCTCTGACCCAAGAATGTACATAAAAACAAAGCGTAGATGAGAATTGCTGAACTAATCAGCAGCATTAAAATCTCGCCCATTAACTCACCTTACTCAAATAATCAATATATATATCAGTGACAATATCCTCAAACGTTGCAGTAACAACAGATGATTCATTAACAACGTTATTTAATTTCTTTGGACACCCAACCAAACGCCATATTTCGTTTTTTCTAACGAAATCAGGATTGATAAAATAATCAAGTTTATGTCCGGAAATTTTTTCTAATACATTCATAGCGTCACGAGCACTATGTCCAACACCTGAGCAAATATTAACCGGTCCATCTAGTTGAGAGTTGTTTAATATCATCTTCTTTAGAACTCTTACGCAATCATCTATTGAAAGGTAATCTCTAACCGCATCAATATTCCCCAAGGGCACATTGTCAACTTTGTTAGCATAGCGAGACGCTAGTTTGGGGATTAGAAAATTATCTCTTTGCCCCTTACCTATAATGTTGAAAGGGCGAACGATATTTATATTAAACTTATCCCGATAGTGACTACACAAATGTTCAACAATTAATTTACTGTACGAATAGTGATTATTGGGAGTGGCTAACGAAGTTTCTTCGATATTTTCAGACTGGTTATTTCCATAAACACCAGCTGTACTTGCAACAATTACATTTACTTTTTTAGAGCAAGACCTTGCGATAGCATTAAGTAAATTTTCGGTGTATATCACATTTGTTCTATAAATTTCGGAAAGATCATTATGCATCACATTTGTGATCGCTGCTGTATGGACTATAGAATCGGGTTGGAATTCAGAAATCCATTCAGTTAGAGAATCCTCATTAGAAAAATCCAAATGAGATATTGTCGTGTTAATTTTTTCAGGGCTATTAGTTGAACCTATGACTTCAAAACTTTCTTTTTCTAACACGGAGGCTAAATTTGAACCTATAAACCCAGTAATACCTGTAATTAGCACTTTACTCATAACTTTTTTACTCCGGGACATGTAAGCCAATTTTTGTGACTAATGACTTAGCACAGTCTTGCCACGTTATGCTTTTCCAATTTTTATGAATTTTTTGTTCTAAACTAGTGCGATAGTTTTCATCTTTAAACAGTCGAATGATTTCATCTCCCCATTGCTCAACATTCCATGGATGAACAAAAGGCACTAAACCTTCTCCAACTTCCCTCAGAGGGTCTACATCCGAAGTAATGCAGACTTTACCATATGAAAGACTTTCGGGCAGAGTTAAGCTCCAACCTTCATACATGCTTGATAAAACAGTAAACATACATCTTCTATACAAAACATCTAATTCAGAATCTGAAGGCGAAATATAACGGATATATTTCCTAACTCTCAAATCATTTTGCAATGATTCAAGGAAACTTGATATCTTCCATCCTGGTTTGCCAGCGATGATTAATAATGGAGGTATTTGGTCTTTATCAAGTAAGTTTAAATACGTCTTATAAAGCGTCTCATGATTTTTTCTGATTTCAATGGTACCGACAGTCAGAATGAATGGCTGTTCAATCTCTAATTTCTTGAGAATCTCATCATCGCCATCATTATTGTCACTCTTCGTCGAAACGATATCCGAACCAAACTTGATGTAATCTGAACATTCAATTGGCCAATCATGTTCTTTGAAATATAGATGTGCATCTCTTTGAGCTGTCGCTCCCCCAAATATAATTTGGTCACTTGCTTTTGCAACGCTTTCCAAAAAATTATGGTATTTCATACTATTTTCTTCAGCATGCAAATGTGGGGTAATAACAGGAGTTAGATCATATATTACTTGTGTAAATTTAAATGTTTTAGTTTTTTTTGCTTCAGTAATAAACTGTAGTAACTCTGTAGTCCAATCTATACCTACAGATAAAACTTGATCACCGTTTTGAAATGGTGAATTAGAGGTATCAACCTTAAGTTCATTATTAACTGTAGCCTTCACTTCAGTAGGAAGAACTTTAGATCTGCCAAGGGTTTTTGTTTTTAACGCATACAATGATTTAATAACGAAATTGCCAATATTTTTAGGCAGAACACTTGATAATAGTATAAAAGAGTGAAAAAGGCGATTGCGCCTGGAATTTGAGAAATTATATGAATCTTGAAGTTCAGGGAAAATTATTGGATTCTCACTGGGTTTTATTAAATCATTTGGAATACGATTTCCTGAGCCAGCAGATTCATAATAACTCCAAAAACTTTGGAAATGTCGATAGCCTTCTTCAATACTTGGAGCATCAAATATTATTTTGAGATTTTCATGTGGAATTATGAATATTTTGCCATTGTAATAACCGAAAAATTTAACATTTATATTCGACTGAAGTATTTCTTTGGCAAGTATCAATTCACTTCTAATAATCCCACTCACCCCTCCGCGCCATCTTACATAAGATGTAGTTAGATCATACCAAAGTGTTTCATATGTTGATTCATCTTCACGGATTAGAAAATCAGGTTGCGCAATTATTTTATTAATTTGCTCAGCACATTGAAGCCATGTCGTATTTTCCCATTGTTGCTTAATTACAACTTCACGGTTTTTTATTTCATTTTTATTATTAGCGTAATAATCAATTTTTTTAGCCCATGCGAACGGATCATAAATATTTATAAACTCTGTTAGGCCGTCACCTATTTCCCTCAAAGGAGGCACATCGGCTGCAAGGCACAGTTTTCCATACCCAAAACTTTCAGGAAGAGTTAAACTCCATCCTTCGTAAAAACTAGGTAATAAGGTAAATAAGCAGTTACGATACAGGCAATCAAGTTCTTCATCACTTGGAGTAAGTAGTATAATACTATCTTTAACTCTAGGATCTCTTTTAATGTTATCAACTAGCTCTTCACTACGATAACTTGGACGCCCTATGATTATTAGCTTGGGAATGTTACCAGATTTTTTTTCATTAAGAATTGCATAAGCTTTATATAAGACATCGTGATTCTTTCGAGCTTCAATTGAGCCAACAGTGATAATAAAATCATCAGTTACTCCTAGCTTAGATAGAATCCCTTTATCGCTTTCTGAATTTTCTTTTTTAACTTTAATAATATCTGAGCCAAACTTAACACTCTGGCCTGCTGGGCTTCTTAAATGATGAAGCTTTTGATAAGAAAGGGTATCTCTCTTAGCCGTTTCACCACCGAATAATAAAAAATCACAGTGCTGCGAGATCCATTCAAAATATTTTTTGAATTTCTCACTTCCGATCTTGTTATATAAATGAGAGGTTTGATTATTAATAAGAATCAAATCATAAACTAAATAAACAAGTTTAAGTTTAAATTCTTTTTTATACATTTCAAAGACAGTTTCTTTTTGAGAGTCCATCCACCCCATACTTACAATCACATCATTAGAACTAAGTCTCAATGAGTTTAATATTTCGACCGGGTTCTCAATCGAAATTGTTGAGCGCGCTCTTTTAATGCTCAAACGTCTAAAAATGAAAGAAGTAATGTCAACTAATTTTAGAGGTAAATATGCAAGTAGCAAAGAAATACCTTGTATATGTTTCGGTAGTACGCTAATCCCCATCAAACTAGCGCGTTTTAACCGTGCAGATCGTCCTATTCCGGAGTTTCTCTGAGCTTCATCTTGGTTTAGAATATTTTCGATGATACCATTATTTTTGATACTATTATTAGGCCTATTCTTTAAATAGTCAGCAGTTACATCTTCTGTTTCCCATAACCATGAGAGTGAGTCAACATTAATCTCTTCAATATGTCCATTATTTTCCAAGCAAAATTTTATATCTTTATTAAGAGCATGAAGATTCTTGGCTACTTCTAATTCTGCGCGAACAATGCCTACAACTCCGCCAGTCCATTGCATTGAGGTGGTCATATCAAACCAAATTTGCTTAGCCATTATTTAACCACCTCAACAATTTTTCCATGCTCAAGTCTAATTATTTTATTACACATTGTATTAATCATTTCTCTATCGTGCGAAGCCAAAACAAAAATCTTGGAGGATTTAGAAATATCTTTCATTCTTTGAAGTGCTTTTTCTTGAAAATCTGAATCCCCTGTCGAAATCATTTCGTCTACCAAGAATATTTCTGGCATAACACTAGTAGCAACCCCGAACATTAATCGCATAGTCATACCACTTGAGTAAACTCTAACAGGCAAATTAATAAAGTCCCCAAGGCCACAAAAATCTGTAACTTCATCTAATAATTGATACGCCTGCCGGAAATCAGCTCCCTGAAGCATGGCTACTCGTAATATATTTTCTTTGCCAGTTAATTCTGGGTCAATGCCAGCTCCTAATTCGAATACAGTGGTTACTTTACCTGCTTTAATTATCTCTCCACCGGTAGGGGAATAGATGCCAGCAAGAACTCTTAGTAAAGTGCTTTTTCCTGATCCGTTATGGCCAATCAATCCTACACTATCACCATCTTTAATATCTAAATTAATATCATCAAGTGCGCGAACAACTGTTGTTTTACCAGCCTCAGAAGAAATTCGCCCACCAGTTGAAAGTCTTAAAAGATTATGGCGAAGAGATAATGTTTTTGTATTATAAATAGGAAAGTCTAAACTCACTTGATTAAGTTTTACAAAAGCCATCTTAATTCCTTATAACCAAAAAGTAATATTTTTTCTTTTGTAATTTAATAATATACAGCCTACAACCATAGTAATAACGGTTATAAGCACAAATCCAATAATAAAATTGTTCTCAGGAATTTTACCTAACAGTAGATCTCGAACTATTGTCACATAGTAAGCAAATGGGTTGTAATCTATAACCCAAGATGCGACTTTTATTTGTGTCGGTTTGTAAAGGATTGGCGTTATAAAAAATAGCAATGGAAGAAACGCTGTGATTGTTGGTTCCAAATCACGGTATCTAGCGCCAATGAACCCCAGGATTATACTAATAAAAAATAAATTTATAAAAACTAAAATTAGGGCTGGAATAACCAGAAAAGTATTAGCATTAATAGCTATAGAGTAATAAAGCATTACCAGAACAATCACAACAAAATTATGTGCGAAATTAATTATATGTCTCGAAACCAATAAAGCTGGGTAGAAAGAAAAAGGCTGGGGGCTATTCTTAATGATGCTAGCATAACGCATAAATACGCTTGGAGATTCTGCAATGCAGTTAGATATCAACTGCCAACAGACTAATCCAATTGTTAAATTCGGTATGAAATCATCACTTTTAATGTTGAGAATTTGACTCCAAACAATACCCAGCCCCAATACTCCGATAAGAGTTCCGAGTGTTAACCAAAAAGGACCCAATATACTTCGCTTATATCTAGCTTGAGTATCGGACTTAGCGAAGAAAAATATTATCCGTGATTTTTTGATCGTTCCGGCTAAATCTGTAAATCCACTCATTTATTCAAATCACCTTGTAATATAGAATTGACGATTTTTATGCTGAAAAATTACTTCTTCATAAATATCCAAATATTCACTGGCCATTTTTTTTGCCGTAAATATTTCCTCATACCTTTCTCTCGCCCTTTTCCCATATTCAGAACTTTTACTTCTATCGTTCCAAATGTTATAAACAGCTCGTTTTAATTGTTCGGGATTAGCTCCATCTATCACAATACCCGTTTGGTCATTGGTATTAATAAATGTTGTTCCTGTGCCTATTTCGCAAGAAATAAGTGGCAAGCCAAAACAAGCTGCTTCAACAAGCGAAATTCCAAATGCCTCAGATCGTAAATGAGATGGAAATACAAACCCTACAGCTTTGGCCAAATACGAATATTTTATAGAGTCATCTTTAGCACCAACAAAGTTAATATTTGTCATGTTATGCTCTTTTACAAATTTTTTAAGACTATCTTCTTCACCATTTGCACCAAGCAGAACGATTGGAATATTGCTATCCTTCATTGCCTCAAGTAAATAATGTAATCCTTTGTAATATCTAAAAGAACCAACAAATAGAAAATATCCATTTGGAAACTGTTTGGTAATTTCATTATTCACATCAGCATCGGATTTTGACTTTGTAATATCAGGTATCCCATAGGGTACTATCGATACCTTATCTTTATAATTTTGCAAAACCTTACTCGAATTTAAATAATTAGGTGAGGCTGTAACTATTCTATCTACACTTTTCAAAAATCGTTTCATTAATGGATTATATAAGCCCATTAATTTTTTTTGTTTGATGATGTCGGAATGATAACTTACTACGGAAGGCTTGTTAACTTTAGAAGCAAAATGGAGCATATCCATAAACGGATATGGGAAATGGTAATGCACAATATCAAAGCTCTTAACTAATTCCTTAAATTGCTTAAATGCCTTAAAAGAAAATGGAGTTGAGGCTATTTCGAAATCTTTTTTCGTTCTAAAAACATAATGATTATGGAATGGCTCTAGCCCTGAATCTTCGCTATTATTTACACAAAATACCGTAGATTCTACCTCATCAGTGTTCATTGCTTCGGAAAGCTGGAATATAACCTGCTCGATGCCACCAAAAGTAACCGGATAGTATGTTTTATAGCAATGTAAAACTCTTAATTTGCCCATAATCACGCATATTTTTAAACAGAAAATAATGAAAATCTCTAGATTTAGAGTTTTATCACTTATGTAAACAAAAAAGCAGCCTGAAGAAAGAACAGGCTGCTCAAATATTAGAATGAATTACCGTTTTTATTTCTCTCTAAATCAGCTCTCACCATCATATCACATAACTGTTCAAGAGTAGTTTGAGGCTCCCAACCTAAAATTTGTTTCGCTCGCTCAGGATTACCGATCAAAAGTTCAACTTCGGCTGGACGATAAAACTTAGGATTTACCTTAACTAAAACTTTACCAGTTGATACATCAATGCCGACTTCTTGCTCTTCTTTACCTTCAAAGCGCAATTCAAAACCTGCGGCTTTAAATGCCATCGTAACAAAATCACGAACTGTTTCAGTTCGGTTGGTTGCCAGGACAAATGTATCGGGCTCATCAGCCTGAAGCATAAGCCACATACCTTCTACATATTCTTTTGCGAAGCCCCAATCGCGTTTAGCATCCATATTGCCCAGTTCAAGGACATCTAATTTTCCTAGTTTGATTTTGGCGACAGAGTCAGTGATTTTTCGGGTAACAAATTCCTGTCCACGTAGTGGAGACTCATGGTTAAACAAAATGCCACTCGAGGCAAAAATATTATAGCTCTCGCGATAATTGATTGTCATCCAGTGAGCATATAGCTTGGCTACCCCATACGGGCTTCGTGGATAAAATGGTGTATCTTCTTTTTGAGGAATGGCTTGTACTTTTCCAAACATCTCGGAGGTAGATGCTTGATAGAAACGGATTTTTGAATTGACGATGCGAATTGCTTCTAGCAAGTTAACTGGCCCAATTCCCGTTATTTCCGCCGTAGTCAAAGGCTGTTCAAAAGACACACCAACAAAACTTTGAGCAGCTAAGTTATAAACCTCAGTCGCTCCGCTTTGTTGTAAAAGTCGAATGCTGGCGGATAAGTCTGTCAGATCATACTCGACGAGATGTAGGTTTTTATTATCCTTAATACCTAACTCTTCAATACGCCAGAAATTCACTGAACTAGTGCGACGATATGTACCATATACCGTATACCCCTTATCCAGCAATAGTTCTGCAAGATATGCACCATCCTGACCTGTAATACCTGTGATAACAGCAACCTTATTCGACATATTCTAACCTACCATTATTTATTAAAATTAATACGAGTGGATAATTGAAGTAAATTCTTCAAGCAATAAATTTAATTTTTTGATATCACCTTTTGTTTCGATGTTTAAACGAAGCAAAGGCTCAGTGTTTGAAGTCCTCAAGTTGAAACGCCAATCTGAAAAATTCAAACTAATTCCATCAATATCATCTCTAGTTTGGCAAAGCGACGAATACTTCCCTGAAAGAATAGAGATAATTTCACTAGCATTGCTAACCTTGAAATTAATCTCCCCACTACAAGGAAACGCCTTCATCCTTTCTGCAACTTGCTGAGACAGTGTTTGCCCTTTAACCGCCAACAATTCAGCCACCAGCAGCCACGGAATCATCCCACTATCACAGTAAGCGAAATCACGGAAATAATGGTGGGCACTCATCTCACCGCCATAGATCGCATCTTCCTCACGCATACGTTCTTTAATAAACGCATGTCCAGTTTTGGACATCACTGGAATCCCGCCTGCCTTGGTCACAACATCGATGGTGTTCCAGGTTAGACGTGGATCATGAATGATTTTTGCGCCTTGCTCTTTCTTTAAGAAAGCTTCTGCCAGCAGGCCAACAATGTAATAGCCTTCAATAAATTCGGCATTTTCGTCAAATAAGAAGCAGCGGTCAAAATCGCCGTCAAAGGCAATGCCCATATCTGCCCGATGCTCACGCACAGCATCTGAGGTATCTTTGCGGCATTCAGGCAGAAGTGGATTAGGAATTCCATTAGGGAAGTTGCCATCGGCCTGATGATGCACCTTGATAAAACTTACAGGTGCATTTGCTTGCTGGAATCTTTTCTCGATCTCATCTATGACATGTCCCGCCGCGCCATTTCCCGAATTAATCACCAGTTTCATCGGCTGTTTGAAATTGGCTAAATCGATATAGCCCATCAAATGGTCGACGTAAGCATCCAATACTGAAATTTGTTTATACGAACCGCGCTTAACACTATCAACATCAGCAAACTGATTAGCTTCAGCTAAACGCTGCACATCGCGTAATCCAGTGTCGCCACTAATTGGGCGTGCACCTTCACGCACCAGCTTCATGCCGTTGTAATTCATTGGATTGTGGCTGGCGGTCACTTCAATGCCACCATCGATGCCTAAATGAAAAGTCGCGAAGTAAATCTCTTCGGTGCCGCTCATGCCGATATCCAGCACATCAGTACCGGCATCCATCAATCCGTTCGCCAGCGCCATCTTTAATGCTTCGCTAGTCAGGCGAACATCACCGCCTACCACAATCGTTTTCGGCTTTAAAAATTCGCCATAAGCGCGACCAATACGATAGGCAATATCTTCGTTTAGCTCTTTGCCCAACTCACCACGAATGTCATACGCTTTAAAACAAGTCAGTGCTTCCATTTTTATCGGGTGTCCTTATTTTCCAGCAAATTGCTCTTTAATCATAATGAGGTCGTCATCGCCTAGGTACGAGCCAGACTGTATTTCCAGTAATTCCAATGGAATTTTACCGGGATTTTCTAACGTATGTTGATGCCCGATAGGAATGAAAGTGGATTGGTTTTCAGTCAGCAATAAAGTTTTATCCTGAATGGTGACTTTTGCCGTGCCTGAAAGAATAACCCAGTGTTCTGTACGGTGATAATGCATCTGCAATTCAAATGACTCGCCCGGTTTAACCGTAATTCGATTAACGTTAAAGCGCCCGGTATTGACGATGAGATCGCAACGTCCCCACGGCCAATAGGTTTCGCGATGGCGGCGGTATTCGCTGCGACATTCACTTTTGAGGAATTCAACAACACGCTTAACGTCCTGCACTTGATCTTTACGCGCTACCAATACGGCATCTTTGGTATTAACAATGACCAAGTCTTCCACGCCAATCGCTGCAACCAATTGGTCTTCACTATTGATATAGCAATTCTTAGTGTTATGCAGGAAGGTATCCCCTTTGAGCGAGTTACCAGCCGCATCTTTTTCATTCACTTCCCATAACGCGGACCAAGAACCGACATCGCTCCAGCCAGCATCCAATGGCACAACGACCGCAGCATCGGTTTGCTCCATGACTGCATAATCAACCGATTCATCAGGGCAGGCTATGAAGTCATCTTTATCAATGCTAATGAAGTCGCTGCCTTCTTTTACATTAGCCATTGCACGATGGCAGGCTTCAAGAATATCAGGCCGGAATTTCTCAAGCTCTTGTAAGTAACGCTTGGCGCGGAACATAAACATCCCGCTGTTCCAGTAATACTCACCTGAAGCCAGGTAATCTTCTGCGGTTTTAAGATTTGGTTTCTCTACAAAACGCTGCACACCGAAAGGTGCATCAGTCACATCAGCAATTTGCGCTCCGCGATGAATATAGCCATATCCCGTTTCTGGCCCGGTAGGGACAATACCAAAAGTGACTAAATGCCCAGCTTTGGCATATTTAGTGGCCGTGGTAATCGCCTGATGGAATGCGGCGCGATTTTCGATTACATGGTCAGCCGCAAGCACCAACAGAACCGGATCATCTCCCTGCTCAATCGCATTAATCGCCGCGAGAGCAATCGCCGGTGCGGTATTACGACCAACCGGTTCGAGGATAATGTTGTGGGAGAGTTTATTAATTTGGCGAAGCTGCTCAGCTACCAAAAAGCGGTGCTCTTCGTTGCAGATGACCAGCGGAGCACGTGCTTCTACGCCGGTCAAGCGATTGACGGTTTCCTGCAGCATCGAGTGCTGTCCGTGCAGACTAATGAACTGCTTAGGATAGAGTTCGCGTGAAAGGGGCCACAAACGACTGCCGGTTCCTCCGGCCATGATTACGGGAAGTAACATTCCACAACCTCTAATGTGTCTTTTTTAGACTGCTATATCATTTACCAGCGGGTTATTTTTTCATCAAAATAGAAAATAGCCACGCTACCGCCCTTGGCTTGCAGCAACCACTATGCTGTGTAACAAGTCAAAACTGTCTTTTCTCTCAGAAATATCTAACCGGTCAATAACGCAGCAAGAAACGACCTAATTCGAGAGCACCGCAAATAATACATTTTGTGCTGCCGAATTAACATGGTTATTGTCCGATGACTTAGCGACAAATCTTAACATCAACTTATCGGTACGCTTAAATACAACTGCTTGACGCAAAAGAATATAGTCGCTTTTTTAAACAATTAAAGTCTGTATTTTTCTCATGCTAAAACAGCAAGATAAATGGCGCACGCAGCATTTCGTTCAACAATATGTTTAGGATTTATCCTTACCTCACCCACTCACATTTGAATAAAAAACACGCAATCAATACAAAAGATAAAATATTCAGGTATAAAAAAACCCGGCCGAAGCCGGGTTTTAGCAAATCAGTATCAGCTACTCAAACCCATTCGGGTTCTTACTCTGCCAGTTCCACGTATCGCGCATCATGGCATCAATCCCGCGTGTCACACGCCAGTCCAGTTCATTGTTCGCCAACGTCGCATCGGCCCAGAACGCAGGCAGGTCGCCAGCACGGCGTGGTTTGAACTCGAAAGGAATCGGCTTGCCAGAGGCCTTCTCAAACGCCTTGATCATCTCCAGCACGGAGAAGCCAACACCGCCACCAAGGTTATACGCCTTGTAGCCTTCAACCTTAGACAAATGGTCGAGCGCCTTAAGGTGCCCTTCTGCCAGATCGACCACATGAATGTAGTCGCGCTGCGCGGTGCCATCTGGCGTGTCGTAATCGTCACCAAACACGCCCAGCTTGTCCAAACGACCAATCGCTACCTGCGCAATGTACGGCAGCAGGTTGTTAGGAATGCCGCTTGGATCTTCACCGATTTCGCCTGATTCATGCGCACCAACCGGGTTGAAGTAGCGCAGTGCGATGGCTTTGAAATTCGGATCGGCTTTCGCAAAGTCGCGCATCACCAATTCGATCATGAACTTCGAGGTGCCGTACGGACTAGTGGTGCCGCCGATTGGCGTGGTTTCCACGTAAGGAACCGGCGCATCAGCACCATACACGGTGGCAGACGAGCTGAAAATGAAGTTCCACACGCCAGCAGCGCGCATCTCTTCCAGCAGCACTACGGTGCCAGAGAAGTTGTTGTCGTAGTATTCCAGCGGCATGCGCGTGGATTCACCAACGGCTTTCAGCGCGGCGAAATGAATTACTGCGTTGATGTCGTTGCTGGCGAACAGGTCGCGCAAGCAAGCACGATCGCGGATGTCGCCTTCAACGAACACCGCTTTTTTGCCAGACAGCTTTTCCACGCGATTGATGGCTTCGCGGGAAGCATTGCAAAGGTTATCCAGGACCACAACGTCGTCGCCACGCTCTAAGAGCGCCAGCACCGTATGGGAGCCGATGTACCCTGCTCCGCCCGTTACCAAAATAGCCATGTGTACTCCTTTAAACCGCGCGCAATGCGCGGCAGAGAATGAGGAAGCTTATTTCGCCAGGATTTTCTGGATGGATTCGCGGAAATCACGGCCTTGTGCGTTGTTACGTAAGCCGTAAGAAACGAATGCCTGCATGTAACCGAGTTTACGGCCGCAGTCGAAGCTGGTGCCGGTCAGCAGTTGCACATCAACCGGTTTTTTCTTGCTGAGTGCGGCGATAGCATCGGTCAGCTGGATACGGCCCCATGCGCCAGGTTCGGTGCGCTCAAGTTCTTCCCAGATATCCGCAGACAACACATAACGACCAACAGCAGTTAGATCAGAATCGGTTGAACCGGCTTCTGGCTTCTCAACGAAGCTGGTGATGGTGCTGATATCGCCTGGGTTATCGATCGGCTCTTCGGTGGTCAGAACACCATACTCGGTCAGATCTGCGCCCGGCATGTGTTTCGCCAGCACCTGGCTGTGGCCGGTGTCTTCAAAGCGCGCAACCATCGATGCGAGGTTATAACGCAGGTGGTCAGCGGTTGAGTCATCCAGCAGCACGTCTGGCAGCACCACCACAAACGGGTTGTCGCCGATCATTGGACGCGCGCACAGTACGGAGTGGCCCAGACCCAGCGGGTTAGCCTGACGTACGTTCATAATGGTCACGCCCGGCGGGCAGATTGACTGCACTTCGCTCAGCAGTTGACGCTTGACGCGCGCTTCAAGCAGCGCTTCCAGCTCATAAGTGGTATCGAAGTGGTTTTCCACTGCATTTTTGGAAGCATGGGTGACCAGCACAATCTCCTTGATGCCAGCCGCGACGCATTCGTCAACAATGTATTGAATCATTGGTTTGTCGACGATTGGCAGCATCTCTTTCGGAATGGCTTTTGTCGCAGGAAGCATATGCATACCGAGGCCCGCAACGGGGATTACTGCTTTAAGCTTGGTCATATTTATTCCATTTCATGAAGTGAATACGTGGGCTCGATTATGCAGGATCGGCCAGTTGAGCAAGTATAATCTTTATCTGAAAAACCGGCACTAACTCTCTGTCACACCATCAAAAATCGCTTTTTATAGACCAAACCGAAGCGTGATTACAGCGTGAATTGCCTGCGCTAAACCGCTGAAAAGTGGTGGAAGGATCACAGAAGAGTTTGTGCTGATGGTGCCAGATATTTTCAGAATCGGGCGGCGTAAAAAGAAGCCAATAAATTCGCAGAATGAATCGGGCGACCCTAAAGCCGCCCGCTAAATTACAACCAACCTTCAAACCATTCCGGCATGATGAACAGGTTGAAGTGATTCACTAGCATCATCAGTCCGACAAACACCACTGACACCGAAACCCATTGACGGGCGTACGGCATAAAGCGGATGCCAATCACCGGCTTGATGAAGAACGGATGCGCAAAAGCCGAGATCAGCACCTGCGAGATCGACAGCGTCAACGCCACATACAGCACATTTGGCCAGATGTAGGTGGTTGCCAACACTACGACTACCACCAGGCTCGCCACGATGTTCCAGTAAAACTCGACATTGGTGCGACCGTTAGCCTGCGAAATCGCGCCAGTTAAGCCACCCATCGGACGCAGCATGCCAAACAGCAGCATCAGCGGAATCAGATGGTAAACCTGCTCATGCGAAGCGCCGTACAGCACGCGTACAATCACCGGTGACATGATGCCAATCGCCAGATACATTGCGCTGCTAAACAGCATGATGACGAAAGTGCCTTTCAGGAACAGCTTCTTCAACTGCTCCGGATCGTGCTGCTTCTCGGCAAAACGCGGTAACGCCAAACGGTTAATCACCGGCGAAACCAGCTTCAATGGTTGCAGAATCAGCTCTTTAGCCAGCGAGTAAATACCCAGCATTTCCGCGCCCATCACTTTACCTACGATCAAGGCATCCGCTTGAGTACGCAGCTGGTTAATGGTCTGCGAACCGAGTTGGTAAACCCCGTAACGCACCGCGCTGACAAAGGTTTTGCCATCGAATTCCCATGTCGGTCGCCACGATTTCTCACCGAAGTAGATCATGCAGAGAATACGCGTGAAGGCGTTAATGAACAGCCCAAGAATCGCCGCCGCTACCGTGAGCGAGGTGAAATAGAGCATCGCCACCGTGCACAGGAACGCAAACAGCTTGGTTGCCATCTCAATCTTCGCCAGCGTCACCATGCGTTTGGTTTTCACATAGTGCGCCTGATACTGCGACAGATGTCCCAGCACCAGGAAGTTGAGGCTGGTGAGCATGATTAAGCCCACCAACTCCGGCAAGTGATAGAACCACGCCACCGGATAAGCAATCGCCAGCATAATCAAGCCGGTACAGAAGCTGAGCGACACGTTAACCCAGTAAATCGTGCTCTGTTCACGACGATTGATATCCTGGCGATGCACGATATAGCTGCTCATGCCCATATCTTGCAGCACGGTCGCCACCGCCAGAATCGCATTGATGATCGCCAGCAAACCCAGTTCATGGGTTTCCAATTTGCGCGCCAGAACGGCGAGCTGTAACACCTGAAGCAATGCGGCAAAACAGGTACTACCAAACAGCCAAACGGCCTGTTTTTTTAATCCGCTCACACCATGCGCTCCAGAATTTTCGCCAGCTCACCGTAAGCGATGTGCTGATTGAACTC
>NZ_JBCNNP010000039.1:0-40752 GCF_039594315.1 Pantoea sp. | reverse complement strand
ACGTCGCTAAGCTGGGCATATTCGCGTGATAACGCACGGAAACGATCCTGATCGGCAATCACGCCGGCATCGCCCAGCAACGCTTCCACTTCCTCGTGGCGTTCCTGGAGCGCTTCCAGCTTGGCAACAATAGAACTCTTCATGTAATAGCGGGTATCCCAGTGATAGGTCGTGACCGGCTAGATTACTCTAAACCGAGGCTGTCACGTAAGATCTGCAGGCGTTCGCTATCGCCGTCGCGTGCGGCCTGCTGCAGTGATTTGGTTGGAGCATGGATTAAACGGTTGGTCAGCTTATGCGCCAACTCTTGCAATACTTTTTCGGCGTCAGCGCCTTGCTGTAACGCGGCAAGTGCGCGTTCCTGCAATTCGGCACGCACCTGATCGGCTTGTGACCGGTATTCACGAATGGTTTCGACGGCACTTTGTGCCCGCAGCCAGGCCATAAATTCGCCGCTTTCCTGCACCACAATGCTTTCAGCTTGCACGGCGGCGGCTTTGCGCTGCGCCATGTTCTGCTCGATGATGGCTTGCAGATCGTCGACGCTGTACAAATAGGCGTTAGCCAGTTTGCCCACTTCGGGCTCGACATCGCGCGGAACGGCGATATCCACCAGCAGCATTGGCTGATTGCGACGTGCTTTCAGCGCGCGCTCCACCATGCCTTTGCCGATAATCGGCAGCGGGCTGGCGGTGGAAGAGATAATAATGTCGGCATCGGCCAGGCGGGTTTCGATATCGCCCAGCCCAATCACTTCCGCGCCCACTTCATCGGCCAGCAACTGCGCACGTTCGCGCGTGCGGTTAGCAATCATCAGCTTCTTCACCGAATGTTCACGCAGATGGCGCGCCACCAATTCGATGGTTTCACCAGCGCCAACCAGCAGCACATTGACGGTGCTAAGCGATTCAAAGATTTGACGAGCCAGAGAACAGGCGGCAAAAGCGACCGATACTGCGCTGGCACCAATTTCGGTTTCGGTGCGCACGCGTTTAGCGACAGAGAAAGTTTTCTGGAACATGCGCTCCAGTTCGCTGCTCAACGCGTGATCGCGTGATGAATCAGCAAACGCTTTTTTTACCTGACCTAAAATCTGCGGTTCACCCAACACCAGCGAATCGAGGCCGCTGGCAACACGCATCAAGTGGCTGACCGCCGCGTTATCGTGATGCCAATACAAACTGGCTCGCACATCTTCTTCACGCAGGTCGTGATACGCACACAGCCACTGCACCAGCTTCTCCTGCAAATCGGTTTGCTGCTCTACACTCAGGTAGAGTTCCGTCCGGTTACAGGTTGAGAGAACCACGCCACTCTGCACCATCGGCTGAGACAGCAGGCTATTCAGCGCCTGTTCCAGCGTGTCGGGTGTAAACGCAACGCGTTCGCGCAGCGCAACTGGGGCAGTTTTGTGGTTGATTCCGAGGGCTAGCAGCGTCATGGTGAATTCGGGTTGGGATATCCCAATAATTGTCAGGGTTTTGTGCAGCGCATTCTACAAGATGCCACAGGTCAAGAAAAGCCATACAAAGCCTATGACTGTAATAAGATTAAACTGATCGTGCGCAATTATCGCTACATCGCCATTGACGGCTTACCTGCGGATGGTTAGCGTTACCGGTTACGAAGTAAAAACGTGTCTGAGGAGATGACCACGTGATGCATTTGCCCCCGCGCAAGTTACTGCGCCTTTTACCCCTTGCCAGCGTGTTACTGGCTGCATGTACCATTAACAAACCACAAGGTCCGGGCCCAAGCACCACGTCACCACAATGGCAGCAGCATCAGCAAGCTGTCGCCAAAATTAGCCAATATCAGACGCGCGGCGCCTTCGCTTATCTTTCTGATAAACAAAAAGTCTATGCACGCTTTAACTGGCAGCAAACCGCCGCCGATCGTTATCGCCTGCTGTTAACCAATCCGCTCGGCAGCACCGAATTGCAGCTCGATGCGCAAGGTTCTGTGGTGCAGATCGTCGATAACAAAGGCAAGCGTTACGTCAGCAATGACGCCGAGAAGATGATTTCGCAGTTGACCGGCATGGATATCCCGCTAGCGAATCTGCGTCAGTGGATGATGGGCTTGCCGGGCGATGCCAGCGATTATCAGCTGAACAGTAATTATCAGCTGCAAAGCGTGAACTACAGCCGCAACGGCCAGCAATGGCAGGTCAAAATCAACGATTACGACAGCAAAGTGAATCCACCGCTGCCGGCGAATCTGGAGCTGACCGAAGGCGGGCAACGTATCAAACTGCGCATGGATAGCTGGACCACACAATGATCACCACGTGGCCCGCGCCAGCAAAGCTGAATCTCTTTTTGTATATCACTGGCCGTCGTACTGACGGCTACCACAATCTGCAAACCCTGTTTCAGTTTCTTGATTACGGCGACACGCTGGAAATCATCCCGGATAACAGTGGCAAGATTACGTTACTGACGCCGCTCGATGGCGTGCCAGATGAACAGAACCTGATTGTGCGTGCCGCACAGGCGTTGAAAGCCGCTGCCACCGAGCGCGGAACCCTTCCTGCGCAAGCCGGCGCCACCATCGCGCTGGAAAAGAGTTTGCCGATGGGCGGCGGATTGGGCGGCGGTTCATCCGATGCCGCAACCGTGCTGGTTGCCTTAAATCATCTGTGGCAAACCGATCTCAGCGTCGATGAGCTTGCGACGATTGGCATCAAATTGGGTGCAGATGTACCGGTGTTTGTGCGCGGTCACGCGGCCTTTGCCGAAGGTGTTGGCGAGCAGTTGCAGCCAGCCAATCCTGCGGAAAAATGGTATCTGGTGGCGCATCCGGGCGTGAGCATCGCCACACCCGATTTGTTCCGCGATCCGGATCTGACGCGTGATTCACCAATCCGCACATTAGATGAACTGTTACAGCGTCCTTTTCACAATGATTGTGAGGCTGTGGCAAGAAAACGTTTTCGTAAGGTTGATGCGCTGCTTTCCTGGCTGCTAGAATACGCGCCGTCGCGCCTGACTGGGACCGGAGCTTGTGTGTTTGCTGAATTTGACACCGAGTCCGACGCACGTCAGGTGCTGGAGCTTGCCCCGAAATGGATTTGCGGATTTGTGGCGCGCGGGCTTAATCTCTCGCCGTTGCAGCGCACACTTTCTGGGCTCTAAGCGTTAACGTGACAGTGTCACTCGTTCCAGACACTGCACGTGGCGCATTAACACACCCGTATGAACATGCTCTTTGGTATTCGCCGGTTACTCTAGAGCCGTTCATTCTCTGGACGCCAAGCCTGAGGTTCTTCTCGTGCCTGATATGAAGCTATTTGCTGGTAACGCCACCCCGGAACTAGCACAACGTATTGCCAACCGCCTTTACACTAGCCTCGGAGACGCCGCTGTTGGCCGTTTCAGTGATGGTGAAGTAAGTGTACAGATCAACGAAAATGTACGCGGTGGTGATATTTTCATCATCCAGTCCACCTGTGCCCCCACCAACGATAATCTGATGGAGCTGGTTGTGATGGTCGACGCATTGCGTCGGGCTTCTGCTGGTCGTATTACTGCTGTTATTCCTTATTTTGGCTATGCGCGTCAGGATCGCCGTGTGCGTTCTGCTCGTGTGCCGATCACCGCCAAAGTGGTTGCCGATTTCCTTTCCAGCGTGGGTGTTGACCGTGTTCTCACCGTTGACCTGCATGCTGAACAGATTCAGGGCTTCTTTGATGTCCCGGTGGATAACGTATTTGGTAGCCCAATTTTGCTGGAAGATATGCTGCAGATTGGTCTGGAAAACCCAATCGTTGTTTCTCCAGACATTGGTGGCGTAGTGCGTGCCCGTGCTATCGCTAAACTGCTCAACGATACCGATATGGCTATCATCGACAAGCGTCGCCCGCGCGCGAACGTTTCTCAGGTGATGCACATCATTGGTGACGTTGCAGGTCGTGACTGTGTACTGGTCGACGATATGATCGACACCGGCGGTACGCTGTGCAAAGCGGCTGAAGCGTTGAAAGAGCGCGGCGCGAAACGCGTATTCGCCTATGCAACTCACCCAATCTTCTCTGGCAACGCGGTTGAAAACCTGCGTAAGTCAGTTATCGATCAGGTGATTGTATGCGATACCATTCCGCTGTCTGAAGAGATGAAGTCACTGCCAAACGTGCGTACCTTAACGCTGTCTGGCATGCTGGCCGAAGCGATTCGTCGTATCAGCAACGAAGAATCGATCTCCGCGATGTTTGAGCATTAATTCATCGCATGAAACCGGGCCCAGTGCCCGGTTTTTCTTTATCGTAGATGATGAATTCCCACCGATTAAGCCGCTGTTGCCACTGATATTCACGCGATAAATTTCGTTAAAATCCGCAATTTTCGCTGCCATTCACTATTTTCATTCCGTGCGCATTGCCGCCCTTTAGCGGTCCATTGATTAGTGGTATTTTTCTTGACACTTTTTTTCAAGAGCTCCGACCACTATGCCCCTCGACATGTATACGCTGTTTGTTTGCGAGCTCTACGTGCTGGGGTTTTTAAGCATTATTTTGGTATTTGCGTGGGTCGGCGCGCAATATGACCGCGTGCTGGGCTGCACCACATTAGCGTTAGTTCTCACGTTCGCCACGGTGCTGCTCAGCAGCTTGCGCAGCGGCGGATTCCAATTTTTACCGGTCGCGATGGGCAATGTTCTACTGCTACTGGCTTACGGCAATTTGCTCAATGCCTTCCGTTTATTCTGCGGAAAACCGCTTGGACTCAGTTGGCTAGGCGGCGCACTCTTGTGGGCGATCCTCTGCATCTTCCCGGAATTCTATTACAGCCAACCCAAACGCGTTTTAGTGATCTGTTTGCTGTGCATTATCTACACCGGCGCGTTAATCCGCTTGTTGTGGCGCGTGCGCGCAAGCCTCACCGTGACGTTTTGGCCGGCACAAATTCTGCTGTGGATTCACCTGTTATTTCACGTGGCGCGCATCTTTCTGGATGATGCGGTGGCTACGCCGGTGCACGGCGCAATTGCCGGTTCGAGTTTCTCAGTCTACGTAATACTGGAATCAATCTTATTTGTGATTGGCCTGACATTCACCATTCTGGCGATGGTCAATGAACGTACGCAAATTGCGCACAAATTGGCATCGCTGCGCGATCCGTTGACCAGCGTGTGGAACCGCCGCGCGTTGTTTGAACAAGCGGACAAAATGGTGCAACGCAGCACGCGCCCCGCTCAACCGTTTATCTATAATGCAGTGCTATTCGATTTAGACCATTTCAAAAGCATTAACGATCGCTATGGTCATCAGCAAGGTGACCAGGTTTTAGTGGATTTTTGTTTGGTGGTGCAGGCGTTATTGCCGCAGGAAAGTCATTTTGCCCGTTTGGGCGGTGAGGAGTTTGCCGCGATTATCCCCGGCGATGGCGATCAAGCGCGAATCGCTTGTGAACGTATTCGATTAGCGACACAGCTGTCGCAGCCCAACGACGTGTGTTACACCGTCAGCATTGGCTTTGCTACCGCGTTGCAACCGGGACAACCTTTCCCGCCTTTATTGGCGTTGGCCGATGAAGCGCTGTATCGCGCTAAAGCCAGCGGCCGTAATCGCACCGAAAGTTATCAGGCAACATTACAGCCGCAGCAGGAAACAGTGCTGACTTAATGCGAAGAGTGATCGCGACGGCAGCGTTTGTCGCCATAATGACGCAGCCAGTAATAACGATCTTCAACTCTTTCACGTCCGCTCACGCGCGCACCCACCAGCCATAACAATGCACCCACGAAGATGCTGAACATGGCGCCATGCGCGAGGAATTGCGGCAAGTTTAGAGAAGGAAGCTGATTGATAATGGAATACCCGACGCCCAGAACCATCGTCAGTAAACCTAAGCACATCAAACCATTACCTACATAGCGGCATTGTTGACGTTTCATGATCCACCTCCATCCATATGACTATAAAACCAAAACAGCACGTATGGTTAACTAGCCATAAGCTTAGGCAATAGTTGCCGCTTAAGTTGCGTACAGGATCACATATCCTTCACAACCTTTGACAAATCTTTACCGCCATAACCTTGATTTCGATAGAAATTGATTAGTCACGCAGAGACATTATCTGTGGCGCATGGCCTTTGTGATCCGTGTCGCCAGGCAGTAAACTATCGCCCTTTCCGCAGCAAGACAGGATAAACATTGTGAGCAGCATTAAACTGATTGTGGGGCTAGCCAATCCCGGCGCTGAATACGCCGCAACACGCCATAACGCAGGCGCCTGGTATGTTGATTTACTGGCCAGCCGTAACAATCAGTCGTTAAAAGACGAACCCAAATTCTTTGGCTACACCGCGCGCTTGTCATTAGCGGGGGAAGATGTGCGCTTGCTGGTGCCGACCACCTTTATGAACCTGAGCGGCAAAGCGGTAGCAGCGATGGCGACTTTTTATCGCATCGCGCCGGAAGAAATTTTGGTGGCACACGATGAGTTGGATTTACCACCGGGCGTGGCGAAATTCAAACAAGGCGGCGGCCACGGCGGCCATAACGGCCTGAAAGACATCATCAGCAAATTGGGCAACAACAATAATTTTCACCGTCTGCGCGTCGGCATCGGTCATCCTGGCGATCGCAATAAAGTCACCGGCTTTGTGCTGGGCAAGCCGCCGGCCAGCGAGCAAAAGCTGATAGACGACGCAGTAGATGAAGCGGTGCGCTGCACCGAGCTGTGGCTAAAAGAAGACAAAATTAAGGCGATGAATCGCCTGCACGCCTTCAAGGCGGGCTAAGGCCAATTCCCGCGCCGCAGAAGGCAATTCTGTGTATAATGCGCGAAATTTTTTGAATCTGTCGGCGCTGTTTCGCAGCGTCGCGCACTCAGTGAGAAAGGTAATCAGACCATGGGATTTAAATGCGGTATTGTGGGCCTGCCGAACGTCGGTAAATCCACCCTGTTCAACGCGCTGACCAAAGCGGGTATCGAAGCAGCCAACTTTCCGTTCTGCACCATCGAGCCAAACACCGGTGTGGTGCCAATGCCCGATCTGCGCCTCGATCAACTGAGCGAGATTGTTAAGCCACAGCGCGTGGTGCCAACCACCATGGAATTCGTCGATATCGCCGGTTTAGTGGAAGGCGCATCGAAAGGCGAAGGTTTGGGCAACAAGTTCCTGACCAACATCCGTGAAACCGAAGCCATCGGTCATGTGGTGCGCTGCTTCGAAAATGACAACATCATCCACGTTGCGGGTAAAGTTAACCCAGCCGAAGATATTGATGTGATTAACACCGAGTTGGCGCTGTCGGATCTTGATACCTGTGAGCGCGCGATTCAGCGTTGCCAGAAGAAAGCCAAAGGCGGCGACAAAGATGCTAAAGCCGAACTGGCCGCGCTGGAAAAATGCCTGCCGCACCTTTCCGAAGCCGGCATGTTGCGTGCACTGGATCTGGATGCTGACGAAAAAGCCGCCATCCGCTATTTGAGCTTCCTGACGCTGAAGCCGACCATGTACATTGCTAACGTCAGCGAAGACGGTTTTGAAAACAACCCGTATCTCGATCAAGTCCGTGCGATTGCGGAAGCCGAAGGTTCTGTGGTGGTTCCGGTGTGTGCTGCGGTTGAATCTGACATCGCCGAGCTGGAAGATGATGAGCGCGACGAGTTCATGGCGGAATTGGGTCTGGAAGAGCCAGGTCTTAACCGTGTGATCCGCGCCGGTTATGCTTTGCTGAACCTGCAAACTTACTTCACCGCGGGCGTGAAAGAAGTGCGTGCATGGACCATTCCTGTCGGTGCGACCGCGCCACAAGCGGCCGGTAAAATCCACACCGACTTCGAGAAAGGCTTTATCCGCGCGCAAACCATCGCATTTGACGATTTCGTGGCGTTCAAAGGTGAACAAGGCGCGAAAGAAGCCGGCAAAATGCGTTCAGAAGGTAAAGAATACATCGTTAAAGATGGCGACGTGATGAACTTCCTGTTCAACGTCTAAATATTCTGCCTGAAAAAATCCACGCTTCTGCGTGGATTTTTTGTTTCTGGCACCTGATTATCTTCCACTATGCTTAAAAGGCTCATTAATTACGGGAGACGATCATGTTGCGAATCACCCTATTAATTCCGGCCCTGTTTCTTACCATTATTCATACAGCGCAAGCCGACGAACCGCCTTTATTTCAGGATTTAACCCCAAGCACCGCCAACCTAAATCAGTACCAATGGAACATGCGTCCGCTGGTAATTTTTGCGCCGTCAAAAACAGATGCCAATTATATTAGCCAAATGGCGATGTTAAGAAACAACGCCGACCAACTTGCCGACCGCGATATTGTGGTGCTGAGTGATACCACGCCAGCGGAAAATGGCGTGCTGCGTTCACAACTCAAACCCGAAGGTTTTGCTGTGGTATTGGTGGGTAAAGATGGCGGGATAAAACTGCGCGAAACAACGCCATTGAGTTCGGAAGTGTTGCTATCGACTATCGACCAAATGCCAATGCGTAAAGCCGGTCAGAAGTGAAAGAGTAAAAGCCTGAGAACAGGATTCCCAGGCTTAATCGCATAACGTGATTTATGGCTTATTCAGTATCGCCATACTGCTCATCGGAAACATGCTCCAGCCACTCAACCACTTTGCCATCCTGCGCTTCCTGAATCGCGATGTGCGTCATCGCGGTGGTTGCGCTCGCGCCGTGCCAATGCTTTTCGTGTGCTGGAATACACACCACGTCGCCCGGACGAATTTCACGCGCCGGCTCACCCCAGGTTTGCACATAGCCAAAACCGGACGTCACGATCAAGCGCTGCCCCAATGGATGGGTATGCCACGCGGTGCGTGCGCCCGGCTCAAACGTCACATGGCCGGCGCTGGCACGCGCATTTTCATCCGCGGCAAACAGTGGATCAATGCGTACGGTGCCGGTAAACCAGTCTTCTGGGCCAACCATGGATGCTTGTGCGCCGGTTTTGTTGATAGTCGTCATCTCGTTTCCTTAAACATTTTGCCTGTTGTTGGAGTCCAGTATGCCTGAGGGATTGATGCGCATTAACCCTCTAAACCTGAATGCATTTATGAGGAATAATCATCAATATTGTTCTCCACGATGCGTTAACGCACAGTGTAGCCACCATCAACCGGTAATGCGTGACCAATAACGAAGCTGGATTGAGGGCTGCACAGCCACAGCACCGCATCGGCAATCTCCTCAGCACGGCCCAGCCGTTTAATCGGCACGTCTTTCATCATTTCAGCCATCGCTTCGGGCTGGCTTTCTAACATGCCAGCAACCATCGGCGTTTCAATGATTCCCGGGCAAACCGCATTAATGCGGATGTTTTGCGCGGCGTATTCCAAACCGGCGCTTTTGGTTAATCCCACCACGCCATGTTTTGATGCATGGTAAATGCCGCGTTCCGCTATCCCGACCAAACCACCCAGCGAGGAGTTATTGACGATGGCGCCACTGCCCTGCTTCTTCATCTGGATTAGTTGGTACTTCATGCAGTTCCAGATGCCACGCAAATTCACATCCATTACGAAGTCATAATCTGCCGGATCGGCGATGGCTGTTTCAGCGACCGGGCTCTGCACGCCAGCATTATTAAAAGCCGCATCAATGCGTCCAAAAGTGGCGACTGCCTGATCAACCATGGCTTTCACTTCATCGATATTGGCGACATTACAGCCAATACCAATGGCATCGTATCCTGCCGCAGTGAGTTCGGCTGCGGCGTGAGTAACCGCCTGTTGATTAATATCAACCAGCACCACCGCAGCGCCAGCCGCCGCAAAAGCGTTGGCAGCAGCCAAGCCCATTCCCGATGCAGCACCGGTAACCAACGCCACCTGACCGTTAAATGAATAATGCATAGTGTATTTCCTGATTCAGTTAATTAGTACAGCGGGTCGTAACCGGGTTTTTTATAGAGTTCGTTGGACTTAGCGAGAATATCCGGCTTATAAACCGCTTCGATCCAGTTCTCTTTTAATACATCCTCAATCGACACAGAAATAGAAGATTCATTAATGCCAAATGCGTTAATTAACGTTTCACTCAATGCTTGAGCGATTGCTGTTTTATTCTCTTCCGACTGGCCGACAATTTTAACAATAATATGTGGCATAAACATTCCTCTATCCAAATGACATGTAATCAACATAGCGTGATTAAATGCCGGCGATAAGCGTCACTGAATGAATAGAGTTATGAGGAATCATCATCAATCGATATTTTCTGCTTTATCAAGTTCATAGACACTGCTGAAAATATATTGTTAATATCAGTCGCACCGAGTACAGGAGCGAAAAATATGGCCCGAGACAATCTCAATGATTTGGTGGCATTTGTCACTGTTGCGCGTGAACAAAGTTTTACCCGAGCAGCAGCACAGTTGGGTGTCTCGCAATCCGCCTTGAGCCATACCATGCGCTCGCTGGAAACTAAGATGGGCGTGCGCTTATTAACGCGCACCACGCGCAGTGTTTCACCGACAGAAATCGGTGAGCAGTTGCTAGCCAGCCTTGCACCGAAATTTGATGATATTTATAGCGAGCTGGCCGCGTTACACGACAAAAAAGAGCATCCGGCGGGCACCATCCGTATTTCAGCCACCGACTTCGCTATTGAAACTATTCTCTGGCCGAAGCTGGCGCCGTTAATGCACACCTATCCCGACATCAATATTGAGTTCGTCAATGATTACGGTCTTACCGATATTGTGGAAAAACGTTATGACGCTGGCGTGCGCTTGGGCGACCAATTGGCCAGCGGCATGATTTCGGCGCGTATCGGTCCAGATATGCGTTTTCTGGTGGTCGGATCGCCCGACTACTTTGCCGGTAAAAACCTGCCGACGTCACCGCAGGATTTGCTCAAGCACCAATGCATCAATCTTCGCCTGCCGGTTCATGGTGGCTTCTACGTGTGGGAGTTTGAGAAAGATGGCCGAGAAGTCACGGCACGCGTTGAAGGCCAGATTATTTTCCACAGCATTTTCCAGATCGTCAAAGCCGCAGTGGCAGGATTTGGCCTGGCACACGTTCCGGAAGAACTGGCGGCGCCTTATTTGCAATCAGGCCAATTAATCAATGTCATGGAAGAGTGGACGCCGTATTGGGAAGGCTTGCACATTTACTATCCCAACCGGCGCGGCTCGTCCAAAGCATTCTCGCTAGTGATCGAAGCGCTGCGCTATCGGAATTAATCGGCAAAATCAGCATCTCGGATCGCACGTTCCGCTGCTGCCAGCGTCACCAGAACATCGCGATCGAGTAATCCTTTCGCCCCGCTATCACCATTAAGTTGTGTCAACGCATGCTGATATTGTTTGGCGAATCCCACCGGATGCCCCGGTTTATCCTGCCAGCACAGACGCGCCTGCTGTGCGCCGCTTTGCAGCGCCCTTGCCACTTGTTGAATATCGTCGGCGGTGACCCAGCCCATATCCCCTGGCAGAATAAGCCAACCGTCCCAGTCGGCGGTGGCGCGCACGCCCGCCGCGATGGTCTCGCCGCTGCCGTTGCTGGCGTAGCGGATGATTTGCGCCTGATAGCTTGCCGCAATCGCCTGGATTTCAGACGCCTCAGGATGACAGACCAACGCCACCGGCAGTCCGCTTTGACTCGCGTTGTGCAGCGTTAAGGCAATCAGCGGCTGCACATTCCCAGCCGCATCAGCGTGAAGCGCCAACAGTTTATGCCCGCGCCCGCCGCTAAGCCGATAGCGCGTGCCTTTGCCCGCCGCCAGAATCACAATGCCGATGCTTATATCTTTCATCAGGTTAACGCATCTGCAAGATGATGACGTTACTGCTGGCGGGATCGGTGCGCTCACGCAGCGCCTTGACGCTTTCGGGTTTCACCGCACTGCCATTATTGCCCCACGAAGTGCGGATAAAGGTCAGCACATCCGCCATCTCTTGATCTGAAAGCTGTTTGCGGAACGGCGGCATGCGATAAGCATCCGGCATGCCATCGGCTACCACGCGAGCTGAACCGTTCAGCGTCACGTTAATCGCCGAAGCATCATCCACCATCATTGATGTCGCACCCGCCAGCGGGGAGATCCACGGCGCTTGTCCTTTGCCATCTGGGCTGTGGCAGCTGCTGCAACGCGCAATAAAGGTCTGCGCGCCCGGCGTGTGTAAGCGTGCGGGCAGTGCCAGCTTGCTGCTGGAATCCTGATATTGCCAATTGAAATTGACCGGCTGATTGTTGCTGCCGGCCGGCAATGCCTTGAGATAATGCGCGATGGCTTTTAAATCGTTATCACTCATGAACTGCGTCGAGTTATTGAAGGCGTCGGCCATTGAACCAAACACCACGCCATGCTGATTACGGCCAGTTTTTAGGAACGCCACCACATCATCTTCGCTCCAGCGCGCCATGCCGGTGTTGCTGTCCCCGCGTAAACTTGGCGCGTACCAACCATCCAGCAATGCGCCCGCAAGGAAATCGGGGCTGCTGCTGTCCAGGCCTTTCTCGTTGAATGCCAGACCGCGCGGCGTATGGCAGCTACCACAATGTCCCGGCCCTTCAACGATATAAGCGCCGCGATTCCACAACTCATCCTGCTGGGCATTGGCTTGCCATGTTGCAGTGGGAGCAAACGCGCCACTCCAGAACGCCAGCGGCCAGCGCATATTCAGCGGCCACGGAATGTCTGATTCCTTGTTTGCCTGATTCACCGGTTTAACCTGATGCTTAAACCACGCGTAGAGATCCTGCACATCCTGATCGTTCAACTTGGCATAAGAAGGAAACGGCATGGCGGGATAAAGACGATGCCCATCTTTTGCCACGCCTTTGCGCACTGCACGATCAAAATCCGCCAGCGTGTAGCGGCCAATCCCGGTGGCGTCGTCAGGCGTGATGTTGCTGGTGTAGATGTTGCCGACCGGCGTGGCCATTTTTAAGCCACCGGAAAATGGCGCGCTGTCTGGCGTGCTGTGGCACGCCACACAATCGCTGAGTCGTGCCACATATTCGCCGCGCTTCAACACGTCGGCATTGGGCGTTGCCAGCGCGGCTTGGCCATCGAATACCGATTTTGGCGTGCGCGTCGCATACAACACCGCGGCCAGCACAATGATGATAATCGCCAATAACCACAGCGAAATCCTGCGTTTCAACATGCTCAATCCCTCAGGTTCGTCGTGGTGGGTTAGGTGAAATCATGGCGTGATAACGGCATACTGCGCGCGCGTTTGCCGGTCAAACGGAACACTGCATTCGCCACCGCAGGCGGTACGGCAGGCAGCGGAGGCTCGCCAATGCCACCCATTTTTTCACCACTTTCAACGATGCGAACGTGCACCTTAGCCATGCGCGAAGCGGGCAGAATCGGATACAGATCATAGTTGCGTGCCAGCGGTTTACCCTGTTGATACACGCACTCTTCCAGCAACACTTGCGATAATCCCAGCGCCGCTGCGCTGTTAACCTGCGCTTTGACGATGGCCGGATTGACGATGCTGCCCGGATCGATGGCTTCCCACACGTCATGCACCATCACTTGCCCATTTTTGATCGATACTTCCGCGATCGCCGCCGCTTCGGTGCCGAACGGTGATGCCATCGCAATACCACGTGCGCGCGTTGATCCATCTGCCGCCTGGAACGGCCCCGGTTTCCAGCCGCCTGACAAATCCGCCACGGCATGCAGCAGGTTGGTCAAGCGTGGATTATCGCGCAACAGATGCAGGCGCAAATCGAACGGATCTTTCTCGCCTTTCGCGGCAATCTCATCAAGGAAGCTTTCGTAGAGGAAATCGTTCATCGAATTGCCCACCGAGCGCCAATAACCGAGCATCACCGGGCCTTTTTTATACAGCTGCGCAATGCGGCGATTGGGGATGGCGTAAGCTTTGCCGGTCAAACCTTCAACGGCGGAATCGTCCATTTTCGCGCCCTGCTTCCCGGCGATACCTTCAGTTGGGCCTTCCGTGATACTGACCGCTTCCAGCGCCAGCGGATAGCCCTCCGCATCCAGCCCGGCACGGAAACGCACCGCCGCCATCGGACGATGGGTATCGCGCAAGAATTCTTCTTCCCGGCTCCAGATGACTTTCACCGGACGTCCGACAGCTTTGGCGAGCGCAATGGCTTGCGGATAGACCATCGCGGTGTCGTAAACGAAGTGGCGACCAAAGAAACCGCCGAGCAGCGGAGAGTGGATGAAGATCTTTTCCGCAGGCAAGCCGGTGCGTTTCGCCGCATCCGCCTGGAACATTTCCGGTGCCTGATTCGGCATCCACAACTCCAGCGAACCATCCTCATTAAAGCGCGCCAGCGCAGAAGGCGGTTCTAACTGGGCATGATTGAGGTACTGGCTGTGATAAGTGGCTTCCAGCGTGCTATGGGCATTTTTCATCGCGTTGACGCTATCGCCTTTAACTTCAGCATCTGCGCCCTCGCCCGGCTCTTTTGCCAGTTGCTCGGCGTGGGCATCGGAAGAGAAGTCGGCAGGCATATAGCGATCGCGCTGATCTTCCGGCGGTTCAAGCCACTCCACTTGTAACGCTTCCGCCGCGCGTTTGGCATGCCACCAACGTTCTGCCACTACTGCCACTGCGCCGGGCAGTCGATGCACCGAATGCACGCCGTTCATGGCAGTGACCTGCGCTTCATTGCGAATCTGTCCAACATTCAACCCGAGGCGTGGCGCGTGCTGGACCGCCGCTTGCAGCATGTTATCGACTTTAATATCAATGCTGTAAATCGCCTGACCGGTGGATTTGGCATACACATCCAGCCGCTTAACCGGCTTACCAATCCAGCGGAATTGCGCCGGATCTTTGAGCTTCACGCTGGCGGGATCGGGCACCGGCATATCCAGCGCACGCTGCGCCAGATCGCCGTAGTTAATCGAACGGCCAGACGCCGGATCGATCACTTTGCCAGGTTCGGTAATCAGATTGCCAATCGGCACCTGCATTTCCAACGCGGCGGCTTGCAGCAGCATCTGTCGAGCTGACGCGCCGAGTCGTCGCATAGTGTTGTAACTCATGCGCACCGACATGCTGCCGCCGGTGATGCGCATCCCCGAATCCATCACTTTGTATTGCGCATCCGCCGGGGCATTTTCCACCACGAAGCTGGCCGGATCGGCATCCAATTCTTCGCCCACGATCTGCGCCATGCCGGTAAAGATCCCTTGTCCGCCTTCGACGAACGGGCTTAAAAAGCGGATGGTGTTATCGGGGCGGATTTCCAGAAAAGCTGGTACGCGCGTGCCAGCAGGCGCAGCAGCGGTCCCTTGCGCGCGCGCCTCGCCAATCGGCAATCCGAGGCCCAGCACAAAAGCGCCCGCCGCAGTGCCAGCCACGCTGAGTAAAAATCGACGACGAGAAAGGTTGTGCGGTTGTTCAGAGGTTAAGGTTTGCAGAAGCGTTTCAGGGAGGTTCATGCTTCACCTCCCTGCTGCGCCACGTCATGAATCGCTGCGCTAATCGCGTTGTACGTGCCGCAGCGACACAGGTTAATCATCGCCGCCACGATCTCTTCATCAGATGGATGCGCCACTTGTTTTAGCAGCGCGGTCGCCGCCATTACCTGGCCGGATTGACAGTAGCCGCATTGCGGTACCTGATGCTGCATCCACGCCTGCACCACGCGTTTGCCAACCTCATCACTCTCAATCGCTTCTATGGTGGTAATGGTTTTTCCCACCACCTGCTCGACCGGCGTCACGCAGGAGCGCACCACTTGCCCGTCGACCAGCACCGAACAAGCGCCGCACTGCGAAAGTCCGCAGCCATATTTAGTGCCGGTCATGCCAAGATCATCGCGGATCACCCACAGCAGCGGCGTATCCCCTTCAGCATCAACCTCAAGCGTTTGGTTATTGATTTGAAGTTTCATAGTTCTCCAGTCACGACATTGAGCAACGCGCTTTATCCGCACAAATATTGGGAGTTATAACAATTAATCCTGGCTGATTTTGATGAGATTTCCTCATAACGCTATTCACAGATAGCCACTCATTAATTATGGCTATGAGTGCTAAGCTGCAAATGCGGCTTAAAATTTATTCGTCGCGCATCTGCAAGCCGGTTTTCCTCCAATATTGATTAGGATTGATGGGTGCAAAATCTCGATATTCAGGTATTAACCCGCGCCCGGCATTGGGCTGAAGACAACGATGTGTGGCTCTGTACCGTGCTGAGCACCTTTGGCTCGTCGCCGCGTCCGCCAGGCACCATGATGGTGTTGCAAGCCGATGGCCGCTATGTCGGTTCGCTGTCAGGTGGATGTATAGAAGAGGATTTTATTGATCGCATTGCCAGCGCGCAGTTTGATCAACCGGCGCAGATTGTGCGCTATGGCGACGGTGGCTTAACGCCAAGCCAGGCGCTGCCGTGCGGCGGCAGGTTGGATATTCTGATTGAGCATTTAGCTGCGGGTTCAAGCAGCGTCGAGTATTTCGAGCAGATGCTGCACGCGTTGCGCGGCGCACTGACGCTGAAAAAAACGCTGGTGCTGCCTGATGCCTGCCCGTCATTGCAGCCTTGTGAGTGGTCAAGTTCGACCATCGCCCATTACAGCGCCACCCAGGTTGAATTAATTCTGGCGGCACCGCCACGCATTATCATTGCCGGCCTCTCCAGCGTGGCGCTGTTTTGCGCCAATTATGCGCTGTCGTTAGGCTTTGAAACTCTTGTATGTGAGCATCGCCAGGAAGTGCGCGACAATTTCGCCAGCAGCCTGCATGCCGATATCACCTTGATCACGCAATTCCCCGCCAGCTATTTAGAACAGCATCCAAGCCACGCTAACACCGCCATTATTTCGGTCACCCACGATCCGCGGATTGATGATTTAACCATGATGGAAGCAATTAACACTGATGCGTTTTATATCGGTGCGATGGGTTCAATGAAAAACAGCCAGGGACGACTGGAACGATTACAGCGCATCGGCGATTTCTCGGCGCAGGATCTGGCGCGCATCCATGCGCCAATTGGATTGGATATCGCCAGTAAAACTCCGGCTGAAATAGCGATTGCGGTGATGGCGGATATTATTCGCTGCAAAAACCAGCGCCATTAACCGGCAACGTCAATCAGCACTTTAATAAAATCAAACTCGCGATTATAGAGTTGTGGAAATAGCGCAGGCGCTTGATGCATACCAATGCGATGGGTTATTAGCGGCGCGGGATTGAGTTGGCCTTTCTGCATATAATCCAGCGACATTTGCCACTCCTTACCCGGAAACGGTGCCGATAGCGAATTCCAGGAACCGCGCACCACTAATTCGTTACGGATGATTTTTTCAAAGCTAGTGCGATCAAATGCCACATCGCCATAAGGAATGCCCAATAACAGCACTGTGCCGCCCTTGTTGGCCAAATTCATGGCATTCACGATGCCGCGCGCATTGCCCGATGATTCAACCACCACATCGCAACCTCTCCCTGCTGTTGCCGCAGCAAAGCGCTGGGCGAAATCAGCATCGCTGACGTTAAACGCGGCATCAGCGCCAGTTTCTAACGCCATCGCCAGTTTGAAGTCATCGGTATCACAAGCAAAGACGTTGGCGGCACCGTAAATGCGCGTCCACTGCACCGCTAACAAACCAATGGTGCCGCAGCCAACAATCACCACGCGGCTGTGCGGTTGGATGCTGACTTGATCCAGCCCATGCACCACCACCGCCGACGGTTCAACAAAGCTGGCGGCGGCGAAATCCAATCCCTCGGGAATCGCCACCACATTCGCCGCAGGCAAACGTACATATTCGGCAAACGCGCCTTGGTGATGGCCGCCGAGCACCTTCAATTCGATGCATTTGGAAAACTGGCTTTGCTGGCAAAATTCGCAATGATGGCAGGGAAAACACGGACAACCAATCACCCGATCGCCGGGACGGAAGCCAGCGACATTTTTACCCACTTCTGCCACGGTACCGGAGAACTCATGTCCCCAGGTCAAACCGGGATTATAGGAGCCAATTTTGCCAAAGCGCGAAATATCAGAGCCGCATATTCCCGCGGTATTTACTTTAATTATCACGTCATCATCGTGCTTAATAAGCAACATCGGCACATCTTCAAATCTGACATCTTGTTTGCCATATAAGTTGAGGGCTTTCATGATGTATTACCTTGGATAAATAGCATTTTCAAACACCGCACATTCCGTAGCGGCGCAATTTATTGCGTTGTATTGATCTTTAAAAATCAACTGAACGCGATAAATCGCGCCGCTACAAATACGCGCTATTTAACTTAATTACTCTTTCTCACCAAACCCGCTGGCAAATAAACCTTTAATTTCACTCATGGCATCATGTTCGTCGCTGCCTTCACAGATAATCTCAATATTAGAATTACCCTTGACGCCAGCGCCGAGCACGCTCATTAATCCCTTTAACTCGATGGTTTTGCCATTATTCACCAACATCACCGATGACTGATATTTCTTGACGGCTTTAATCAGCGTGGCAGCCGGGCGCGCGTGGAGGCCCGTGCTATTAACGACACGTATATTTTCTTTAATCATTTTTAAATCCCGATGTGCAGGTTTTCTTTTATTAATATCAGGAAGCGCGATTCATCATTTGGATTTTGCTAAACACATCGGCTTCCACCGCTGCTTTGGCGCTGGTCATCACACGAGCCAGATTGGCTTCATTATTATTTTCTGTCCAGGCGCGGCCCACGGAAGTAATAAACGCTTTGCGCAAATCGCTGGCAATATTGACTTTCACCACGTTGTATTTCACGAAGCTGCGAATAATCGCTTCATCAATCCCTGAACCACCATGAATCACTAATGGCACCGGACAGATTGCAGCAATCTCTTTTAACAACGGGATATCAATACGTGGAATATCTTCTAAGCCGTGCACGTTTCCAACCGAAACTGCCAGCATGCTACAGCCGGTTTCCTGCACGAAGCGCAACACCTGCTGCGGATCGGTTTTACAATCCGCTTCACTGACGTGGTCGTCCTCTTTACCCAAAATCGCGCCCAGTTCCGCTTCCACCGGCACGCCAAACGATTTACAGAAATCCACCGCTGCTTTAGTAAAGGCAATATTCTCTTCAAATGGCAATTCAGCACCGTCAATCATCACCGAAGTGAAACCGGCGCGTACCGCCTGTTTAACATCATCGAGCTCTTTACCGTGATCGAGATGCAAGCTGATCGGCACATCCATGCTGGCCGCGCGCTTTTTGACGATTTCATAAATGTAATCGTAGCCAGAAAGTTTGGCATTGGTCGGTGCAATCTGAATGAAATTGGGTAAACCTGAACGCTCAATGGCATCCAGAATGGAAATAGTGGTTTCCAGATTGGTGGTATTAAATGCACCGGCCAGCACGCGTTTCTCCTGAATGCTATTCAGCAGAATATTACCGTTTACTAATGGCATAACATTTACCTCTCTCTTCGTTGAAGTACCGTACCTAAATAATATTTGTCGGATTTGAGCCAGACATTGCCAAACTCAATCGCCATATCTTGTTGGAAAAATACCAGCTGTTCTAAATGCAGCACCGGTGCATCTTCATGCACTTCTAAATAATGGCCGCGATCGGCACCAATAATTTTTGCGGCGTAGCGGCTTTCAGAGAAACTGATCTTCTTGCCGGATAATCTTTCAATGGTTGGGAACAGGTTATTGCTGTTGAAATCGATCGCTTCAATGCCTGGGCAATAAGCAATATTGATGCGGTTTTCGATCAGCATCACCTTTTCGCCTTCGACGCTGCGCACACGTTTCAGATATAAAATCGGCGCGCCCACTTCAATGCCTAATTTGGACGCCACCAGCTTAGAAGCCACATCCAGCCGTGATTCAATCACCTGGGTTTCAAAGTGCAGATGCTGGCTTTCCAGCGACTCCGCGAAGGAGAGCAATCCTTCACCCAGCGAATACGAGATATTTTCGCTTTTAACGAACGTTCCCTTCCCCTGCACTTGCACCAGCAAACCTTCATTCACCAGCATGGTGACGGCTTTCTTTACCGTGCCGCGACTGACACCAAGCATCTCCATGATCTGATTCTCAGATGGCACGCGATCGCCGGTGGTGAGATCTCCCTTGTAAATGTTTTCACGGATCCACTCTGAGACTTGAAGGTAAAGCGGGACTTCAGAGTCTTTCAAAACGGTATTCATGCGATGTTCCCTCAGTAATTAAGATCGTCTATGTACGACTATGCACAAGTATCGCCCGAACATAACCTGATTTCCCGCCTTTCACAAACGATCTGCTTCACAAAATCCACGCCCTTAACCGCACGTAAGATCAGGAAATATCGTCACTGTTACGCATCCATCTGCATGATGACTTTCAACACGTCGTTATGCGGATTCGACGCAAATTCGATGGCTTCCTCTAACTGCGATAGCGGGTAAGTGTGGGTGATCATCTCATCCACGTTGATGCGGTTTTGGCGAATAATCTCCACCGCTTCCGGCATCTCATACGACGAAAGCGAATATGTGCCAATCACCGAGATTTCATCGCGGAAGAAACGCGCCGCATCAATGTTGACCATGTTGTGCTGGTCAAACGGGGAGAACACGACGACGCGTCCCCCGCGTCGCAGCAAATTAATGGCTTGCGGCAGAAGTGCAGACACGCCCGCAGCGATGACCACCACATCGACACCTAAACCTTCGGTGATATCACTGATGCGCGCTTCCAGATTTTCAGTAGACGGATTGATGGCATGGTGAATCCCCAGTTTCAAAGCCAGCTCCAGTTTGAACGGTGACAAGTCGGAGACAATGACTTGCGACGCGCCCATCATGGCGCTGAGTTGTGCGCTCAGCAGACCGATGGTGCCCGACCCCATCACTAGCACGCTGCAACCTGGCGTAATTGCCGCTCGTTTCAGGCCATGCAGACAGCAACCGATTGGCTCGACCATCGCGGCTTTTTCCCACGACACGCCTTCTGGAATTTTGTGCGTCAGATGTTTAACGTGCAGCTCCGGCAAACGGATGTACTCGGCAAAACCGCCTGGTTCGATGTGGGTGGGTTTAAACTGTTCGCACAGCGTAAAATGGCCGCGGTCGCAGTAGTGACAGCTAAAACACGGTACATGGATGGCAGTCACCACGCGATCGCCGGGACGGAAACGCGTCACCCGTTTGCCCACTTTCACCACTTCCGCCGCCACTTCATGGCCTAACACCACCGGGCCAGTGACGGTTTGATGCTGCGCTTTATGAATGTCGGTGCCGCACAGACCACAGCTTTTCATTTTCAATAAAATGTCACCGTCCTCAATTTCAGGCACCGGCAACTCTTCGTAGCGGATATCATTTTTGGCGTAATAAACACTGGCTTTCATGGCTCACGTCCTGCTTAGCTGATTTTCAATGTGCATTTTGGTGTGGTAGAGCGGCTGATAGATCTGCTGATAAACACGCTCAAAACCGGTGGCGGCCTGGTTGTCGGGCTGATAACGCACCAGCGCCTCTTCCGGCAAGGTGCGATTGCCCGGCTCAAATCCTGCGCCTTGCGCACCGATCAATGCCGCACCACGACTCACCGCTTCGGGTATGTTGCAGGCCACTATTTCGCGATTAAGAATGGTCGCCTTGAGTTGCAACCAATATGGATTCTGGCAAGCCGCGCCAATCACCATCACCGATTTCCAGTGCGAACCGGTTAAGGATTCATAGGTTTCCAGCAGCAAGCGCAGCTCGTAACACAGACCGTGAAACACCGCTTTCAGGAACGTTTCGGCATCGGTTTTATCTTCCACGCCGTAAATCAATCCTTTGGCATAAATCGATCTTTTCGGCGGCCCGCTGCCACGCAGATGGGGAATGAGAAAACTGTCGGTTGGCGTGGTCGCCGCACCTTTATCCAGCAACCAATGCGTCATGCAGTTGAAATCCGCCGGTTTCAGATTGAACAGTTTTGAGAACCACTCAATGGCGTAGCCAGCCGATGGCAGCGAGGCGTAAAGCGTGTAGGCATTCGGCAACACATGAGAACCATTCGATACGCGTGATTGAAAGTACGGTTCGGTGGCCGACGGTTTATTTAGCACCACCAGCAAACCTTCGGTGGTGCCGGTCGAATTCAGGATCTGCTGTTCATCGGTGATGCCCACCGCTACTGAACCCACCATATGATCGTGACCGGCAATCGAAATATTGGGTGCAGCCGTAATTGCGGTGATGGCACACAACTCCGGAAGCAACTGACCAATCGGTTCACCCGCAGCGACTAACGGGCTGAACAGTGACAAGGGAATATCCAGCGCCGAACAAATCTCTGCCGACCAAACCTGCTCGCTAATATCAAAAGCCAGCGTACGGGAGGCCAGCGAATATTCTGCGCGCTTCACGCCGCTGAGGCGGAAAGCAATATATTCCGCCATGCACAGCCAGTGCGCTGGCTTTTGCTTATTGGCGTGTTCCATTAGCCACAAAATTTTATTCAGGCTGTAATTGCTGTGCGCCGGAATACCGGTAATTTCATACAGCCGACTTTCGCTGATGCGACTAATAACCTGCTCAAGTTGCGGTTGCGTGCGAGTATCGTACCAGGTCATCACCGGGCCAATCACATTATCGTTTTCATCCAGCAACACACCGGCTTCACCGACGCTGGCGACAGAAACGCTGACGATATTTTCTGCATCGTTAATCGCGCTGGCAATGTCACGTAAACCGGCGATGATACCGAGCCACAGCTGGTCGATATCAAAATCACTGCCATATTGCGTACTGTTTTTTGGCGTAATGAAACTGTGCTTTTTAATTAATGCCAGATCTGCGATGCGATATAAGCAGACCTTGCAATTGGTGGTTCCAACATCTATGCCAATCGCGTACATATCTCTCCCCTCAGGCAGGGAATATCATCAATGATTAAGAAAGAAGGGAAATACCACTCTGCCTTTCCCTTTTTATATCGTTATGGCTTATTTCGACATCGCAGCCTGTTGTGCTTCGGCGTGCTCGGCCAACTCTTCACGCTGCATCTGTTTCGTCGTCATGCGATACAGCAGCAAGCAAGTCACGAAAATCACCGGAATCAAGCCCAGGGCGATAATGTTGCCTTCAAAGATCTTCACCATCCAGAAGCGGAACGGGTTGCCGCCATCCAGCAAGCTGGAGATTTCGCTGTCGGTGTTGATCGGGAAGTGAATACTTTTGGCCACCGCAGTGAGAATCGGTGCCGCCGCCGAAGCGACGTACAGATTGACCGTCAACAGCGGGATGCCCAGGATAAAGGCACGCGCAATGTTGCCACGGCAAGCCAGCACCACCATCGAGATTGGCACCCAGATATTCGCCAAATCACCCAGCGGCAGCAGGCGGTTACCCGGCAAAATCACCGCCAGCAACACACCCATCGGAATCAGCAGCAGCGCAGTTGAAAGTACCGATGGATGACCGACCGCCACCGCAATATCAAGCCCGATATACAGATCATCGCGATCCGGGTATTTCTTGCGCAGGAACTTTTTCACCGCCTCAGAGAGTGGCAACAACCCTTCCATCAGCAACTTCACCATGCGCGGCATAATCAGCATCACGGCACCAAGACTCATCGCCAGCGTCAGCACGCCTTTGAAGTCATAGCGCGCCAGCAAGCCGATCCCCGCGCCGAGAAACACGCCTAACATCATCGGTTCGCCAAAGATGCCAAAGCGTTTCTGGATGGTGTCGGCATCGGCATTGAGCTTATTGATGCCCGGAATCTTATCCAGAATCAGGTTACCCAGCAGACCGAACGGGAAGAAGATCGCCGAGGACAAGGTCGGCAAAGAGATGCCCGGCAGATTGAAATACTTCTGAATCATCGGGGCGCACCAATCCGCCAGCAACAGCGTGATGATTGAGGTGACGCCAGCAATCAACAAACCAAACATAAAGCTGCCGGTGACGTTGTAAACCATCGCGCCCACCATCGAGAAGTGCCAGAAGTTCCACACATCGATGTTGACGGTACGTGTCCATTTCATGGTCAACATCAATACGTTAATGCCAATGGTCAGCGGCACCACAAATGGCGCGACCTGCGATGCCCAAGCAATGGCCGCCAGCGGCGTCCAACCCAAATCGACCACCGGCAAGTTAATTCCGGTGTGCTTCACCATGTCTTTTGCCGCTGGGCCGAGTTGATCCAACAACAGGCCGAACACCAGAAAGATGCCGATGAACCCCATGCCAATGGTCAATGAGGAGCGCAGCGATTTGCTGAACCCGGCGCCCAGGCACAGCCCCATAATAAAGATGATGATTGGCAGCATTATCGTGGGGCCAAGCCCCAGCAAATATTGAATCCCGCCATAGAGTGTTTCGAGCATCGGCCTGTCCTCGGTTATTTTTTCAGGATTGAGACGATTTTTTCGAGCAGTTCATCTTCACCAAAACCGGTGAGCAGCGGCAGGCCATTCAACACTGGCGTCTCCAGCGTGGTTTTTACCGCCGAGGTGACAATAATCAGATCCGCCATACCATCCTGAGAGGCGATGGTGCCGATATTGGATTGAATCGGCTCAACGTTAATGCCCTGCTCTTTGCAGTAGGTCACCACTTTTTCCGTCGCCACGGCTGAGGTTGCAATTCCGCTGGTACAGGCGAAGATAATTTTCTTATTCATATCAGACTCCGTTATTTGTAATCGGGATTTAAAATTATTAAGCACGGGTTTAGTCGAGATTTTTTGCCAGTATTTTTATGACTTCATCGCTTGAATCGGTATTTAACAGCGTGTTCATCTGGTCGGTCTTTTGAAACAGCGAAATAAGCTTCATAAGAAATTCCAGGTGCGCATCTTTTTCCTTGAGCAGCAGGAAGAAAATAACGTTAACCTTCATGGTCAGGTCAGGATCTTCAGCCTGATTGAACACAATCCCTTCCGGACACGTCACCACCACCAGACGTTCTTCACGCACATGTTCAACATCTACATGGGGAATCGCCACGCCCATGGTCTCCAGTTGCATTGCCGTAGGATGATGCTGCTCACGCAGGCGCAACGCTTCTGGATAGCTGGACTCAACAATGCCTTTTTCCAGCAACTGATCGCTGATTTTTATAAACAATTCATCACGTTGCTGCGTGGGCAGATGAATGTGAATCAGCTCGTTTTCCAGTGATGTGTTCAATGACATCTTGACCCTCTGTGCATCCAATTAAACGAATAGCCTGACGCCTTAGCGATCAGTAACAGGCATGGTTGTCTATGTACAACTATGTTCAACCTGAGTGAACCGTACTCCTGCAAGCGGTTAATGAGCAATCTGCATGCGCAGATTTTGTGCTGGTGCTCACACAAAAAAGATATCTATTTAGCGGGAATAAATTGAGGATACGATTTAACAGCATGAATTGATTAAACATACGCGATGAATAATCACGACATCTATTGAGAGGTGTAAAAGCAGATTAATTTGAGGGGGGTATTCGTTTGTTAACGATACATAGCGAATTAACTGAGGGCTTGATGGGTTGCGGTGATGACTGCGTACAACAATTGTATATTTCGTAGCGGCGCGATTTATCGCGTTCAGTTGATTTTTAAGGTCAACACAACGCAATAAATTGCGCCGCTACGGTCCGTGCGCTCTGCCAGTAAGCGACTACTTCCCTACTCGCGCCTGCATTGCCGCGGGATAACGCTCGCCGATCACCTTAATGGTTTCCAGCGCCTGGGTCAGTTTCTGCAACTCTGCGGCAGATAAAGTCACGTTTACCGCCCCAAGGTTCTCTTCCAGTCGATGCAGTTTGGTGGTGCCAGGAATCGGCACAATCCACGGTTGCTGCGACAGCAGCCACGCCAGCGCGATTTGCGCTGATGTCACGCCATTATCGGCGGCCAGTTGCGCCACCAGCGTGACCAATTGCTCATTGGCGGCGATGGCTTCAGCGGCGAAACGCGGCACTTTGCTGCGGAAATCATCATCGCCAAAGCTATGACCGGATTTAATCGCGCCGGTTAAAAAACCTTTGCCCAACGGGCTAAACGGCACGAAGCCAATGCCCAACTCTTGCAGCAGCGGCAAGATTTCCTGCTCTGGCTCGCGCCACCACATCGAATATTCACTTTGTAGCGCGGTGACCGGCTGCACCGCATGTGCGCGGCGGATAGTATTGGCGCCAGCTTCCGACAAACCAAAATGCTTCACTTTGCCTTCGTCAATCAGGTCTTTCACCGTGCCAGCCACATCTTCAATCGGCACGTCGGGATCGACGCGATGCTGATACAACAAGTCAATTACATCGGTTTTCAGGCGACGCAGTGAACCTTCTACCGCCTCGCGGATATGCTCAGGGCGGCTATTAAGGATCTGCTGCTTATTATCATCACCAAAGGTGAAACCAAATTTGGTGGCAATCACCACCCGATCGCGATACGGCTGCAACGCTTCGCCAACCACCTCTTCATTCAGGTACGGCCCGTACACTTCGGCGGTATCGAAGAAGGTCACGCCACGTTCTACGGCGGCACGGATCAGGTCAATCGCCTGTTTAGTATTGGTCGCCGGGCCGTAGCCGTAACTCAATCCCATACAGCCGAGGCCAAGCGCGGAGACTTCGAGTTGGCTGTTGCCAAGATAGCGTTTTTGCATGGTTCAGTTCCTCTGAATGGATGTTGTGGGATTACACGTCGAGTTTGCGCTGGGTCAGCCACTCCACCATCGCCGGATCACGATGCGAGAAGAACGCGCTAGTGGCGGTATCCAGTGCGGTGATTTGCTGCATATCGTCGTGGCTCAGTTCAAAGTCCAGCACATTGAAGTTTTCCTCCATGCGCTGTTTGCGCACGGTTTTTGCCAGCGACACGATGCCGCGTTGGTAGATCCAGCGCAGCACCACTTGCCCAACGCTCTTACCATGCGTGGCAGCAATCGCCGCTAGCACGGGATGCTGGAATAACCCGTTTTTACCTTCAGCAAATGGTGCCCAGGCTTCGGCCTGAATGCCGCGCGTTTTCATCCACGGCACCGCATGCAGTTGTTGGTTAAACGGGTTCACTTCCACCTGATTAACCGCCGGAACAATGTTATTGAAGGCGATAAGATCGGCGAGACGGTCGGATTGGAAGTTGCTGACACCAATCGCTTTGATCTTGCCCGCCTGATGCAACTCTTCCATCGCACGCCACGCGCCATGCACATCGCCGTACGGTTGGTGAATTAAATAGAGATCGACATAATCCAGCTGCAAGCGATTCAGTGAACGTTCAAACTGCGCTTTCGCGCCTTCATAACTGCTGCCCTGTAACCACAGTTTAGTGGTAACAAACAGCGCTTCGCGCGCCACACCGCTATTACGTAGCGCGTTGCCAACCTGGGTTTCATTTTGGTAGGAAGCGGCGGTATCAATCAGGCGATAGCCGGTTTCGATGGCATCGATGACCGCGCGTTCGCACTCGGCGGCATCGGTCATTTGAAACACGCCAAAGCCCAGCAAGGGCATTTCAAGGCCGTTATTCAGTTTGGTGGTGTGCATGGCGTTATCCTTTTTGAGTTTGCAAAGAAGGATAACGCCGCAGGATTGATTTGATTAGATAGGGTAATCAGCTAGGGTTTATTAGCCTTGTTCATCAGTCAGACTATGCCCAAGGAGTAAGTTTTCGATGAGGCAACGTATTGTCTCATAAACAATTTCTCTGACCGAACTCATATAATTGCTTTATGGTTTTAAAATTTAATTTTTCCATTAGTCGGCATTTATAGGTCGCCACTGTTTTGGCGCTGAGATTCATTTTTAATGCTACCTCAGCATTTTGCAGGCCATTAAGAAGGAGTTGGAAAACTTTAAACTCTTGAGAGGATAACGTTTCAATCTTTTGCTGGTCCGTTAAATCCGCGCCATCAATTATTTTTCTTTGCACCAGAGGAAAATAGCTGTAACCCTTTATGCCGGCATGGATAGCCGTGATCACTTCGCTCAAAGTATCGTCTTTACTAACAAAACCATTTGCCCCGGCCGACGCGCTCAATGGTGCGTAAAAATCAGGATTTTTTGCCGAAAGCACAATAATGACGCCCGAATAATGGCAGCGTCTAAGCCGTTTGATAACTTCAAGACCATCCAGCCGTGCAATATCAATATCGATGATCACAACATCAGGCTGGTATAAGTCAACCAGATGCTGCGCTTCAATTCCATCATCTGATTCAGCCACGATGGTAAATTGCTCTTTTTCTAATAATGTTCGAACGGCTAAGCGAATCAAAGCATGGTCATCGATAATAATGGTTGGTATTAACGCCATTGTCCTCTCTCAATATTCAAACGGATGAATGCATTCTCATCCAACCTTATTTCATAAGAAATGTAGGTAGTCACCTACATCAACTGACAATCCGTTCCGATTGAGTAAGAAAATTCCCACTTGTAAACTCAATTCAACTTTCAAACATCAGGTTTTAATGCAAAAAAACCGCTTAATCAATTAAATACAATGTATTAAAGGAATAATCATGAAATTGAAAACCCTCGTTACCGCAAGCTTAATTGCTCTAGGAACCATCCCGACAGCTCAGGCTGCTAATGAAGGTAGCGGCACCATTACCTTCACCGGTTCTATCATTGAAGCACCTTGCTCCATCTCGCATGATAATAGCGAGCAAACCATCGATCTTGGCCAAATCTCAAACGTGGCTCTGGCGAAAAGTGGCAAATCTGAACCACGCAAGTTTACGATCGAACTGGAAAACTGTGCGCTATCAACCAAAAAGACCGTTACCACAACGTTCACAGGCCCGGCGGGCGGTTCCAATCGCGTAGGTATTGCTGGAACGGCTAAAGGCGCAAGCATTGCGATTGTTGATGGTGCTTACAACGAGATTAAACTGGGTAGCCCTTCAATTGCACAAGCGTTGCAAGATGGTAATAACGCTCTGAGTTTCGCCGCCTATCTGCAAGGCGATGTCGATGCCGACGATAAAGACCTGCCGATTGTCCCAGGTGACTTTCAGGCGGTGGTCAACTTCGGTCTGAACTACCTGTAATAGCGCCGGGGCATGCGCCGAGTTGCATGCTCCACTCTAAAACCTCAGGTCCATCATGTTCAAACTGTCATCTCGGCCACTAAAAGCGGCACCTTAACGTAAAAAGTAAATCTAAAAGAGTCTTTTAATTTTCCAGCCTTTTCCCTTCTTCTCCAACACCAAAGATGAGAAAAATCCTACGAATGATTTAATTTCACGATTTTGGTGTCGCCATAACTCATCGCTGGCTATTTGTTCTCAACTTTTAAAAGTTTTGTTGATTTGTAAAGCACTTACGTATTTTAGGGAAAACCAAGGTCAAGAACATGAAAGTGGTTTATTTCAACATTTCCCTAACATTACAACCGAAAATTCTTAGTGTGGTGATAGCCAGTTGCTTGCTGGGTTTTTCATATCAGGGCGTTGCTGAAGAGATTGAATTTAATACTGACATTCTTGATATCAACGATCGTAAAAATATTGACCTCTCGCGTTTTTCTAAGAGTGGCTTCATTTTGCCCGGTGAATACGAAATGGTTGTAATGGTGAATAAACGCGTGCTACCGGAACAAACTATCGTGATCCAGGCTGTCGAGACAGATAATAAAAACAAGGTTTGTATAACGCCTGAGTTGGTTGAACAGTTTGGATTGAGAAAAAGGGTATTTGATAAAATCGTCTGGAATCAGGAAGAAAAATGTCTTGATGCGGAAAGTCTCAAAGGATTGGAGCTGCGTCCAGACCTGAGCACATCGACGTTATATATCAGTGTTCCTCAGGCATACTTACAATATTTCAACGAAAACTGGGATGCGCCAGCACAATGGGATAATGGTCTGCCGGGTGTTTTATTTGACTATAATCTGAATGGTCAAACACAAAGTCAGAAAAAAGGCCAGCGTTTAGTACTTAATGCAAACGGCACAACCGGTGCTAACTTGGGTGCATGGCGTTTACGCGCTGATTGGCAATCTCAGCCGAAAAGAATCAATAATAATAAATCTAAAACCCTGGCGCAGCGCTTCGACTGGAGTCGCTATTATGCTTATCGCGCTATCCCTGGCTGGGAAGCGAAAGTATCAGTAGGCGAGGATTATTTAAGTTCAGAGTTGTTTGACAGTTTTAGTTATGCTGGTGCAAGTCTTGCCTCCGATGACAGCCAATTGCCGCCTAATTTACGGGGTTATGCGCCTGAAGTCACAGGTATCGCCCGAACCAATGCGTTGGTGATTATTAGCCAGCAGGGACGCATTCTAAAAGAAATTCAGGTTGCCGCGGGTCCTTTCCGTATTCAGGACATTGAAAACTCGGTATCGGGCAAATTGGATGTGCGGGTCGAGGAACAGGATGGTGAAGCACAAACATTCAGCATTGAAACATCCAATATCCCCTATCTCACCCGGCCAGGTCGGATACGATATAAATTTTTCACCGGAAAATTATCCACGACGCGCCATCAATTAAAAGGGCCGGGCTTTGTTAGTGGTGAATTATCCTGGGGAGTCAGCAACGGTTGGTCACTGTTCGGCGGAGGCATCGGCACAGGGAATTATAGCGCTTTCGCACTGGGTTTAGGTCGAGATCTCTATTGGCTGGGAGCGATGTCATTTGATATTACGCAATCACGCGCGGTATTAAGCAACCTGAACGAGACGCTTACGGGGCGCTCATATCGTCTCAGCTATTCTAAAAACTTTGAACAGTATGACAGTCAAATTACATTTGCTGGCTATCGTTTTTCAGAACGAAACTTTCTCAGCATGAATGAATATCTGGACGCGCGCAAAGGTGGAGCGCACCAAACAAATAGCAAAGAACTTTATACCATCACCTTTAATAAACAGTTTCGTGATTGGCGACTTAGTGCGTATGTTAATTATAATCATCAAACTTACTGGAATCTTCCTGACAATGATCGTTATAGCGCTACTTTATCAAAGTACTTTGATCTAGGAAGATTACGAAATCTAAGTTTATCTTTTTCTGCTTATCGTACCATTAATCCCGGCAACAAAGATGAGGGTGTTTTCCTGTCACTTTCGGTGCCTATTGGTAACAACTCTACCTTGAGTTATAGCGCCGCAGAAAGTCGTGGCGGCAGTAATCAACGTGTTAGCTATTATGGTCGCATAAACCAACGTGATAGTTATCAGCTGGGAACCGGTATTAATCGAGATGGCTCGACAGCCAATGGCAGTATTACTCACGATGGTGAATTAGCGTACCTAAATGCAAACGTGAATACTCAATCAGGTAAAAATACGCAAGCAGGATTTAATATTCGCGGCGGCGCAACGGCGACGACTCAGGGTGCCGCGTTACATGGCAGCACGAATATGGGTGGAACGCGGCTGATGATTGATACCGATGCTGTAGCGGATATTCCCGTCAGCAGCGGTGGATTACCGGTGCACAGTAATCGTTTTGGCAAATTAGTCGTCACCTCAGTAAACAGCTATTACCGTAATAGTGCCAGTCTCGATGTTAATAATCTGCCCGATAATGTCGACGCCGTGCGTTCCGTCGTTGAGGCAACACTGACCGAGGGTGCCATTGGTTATCGTAAATTTGATGTCATTGCCGGAGAGAAAGCGATGGCTATTTTACGCTTAGCTGATGGTTCATATCCACCGTTTGGTGCCACGGTGCGTAACCGGAAAAAACAAGAAGTGGGTATTGTCAGCGATAGCGGTAATGTTTATCTCACGGGTATTAACCCAGGCGAAAGTATGACGGTAAATTGGTCGGAAAAATCGCAGTGCGTTATCGAACTGCCTGCCACTTTAACCTCTGTAGATATGACTGCAAATCTATTTCTTCCTTGTCGAAGAGAAAGTGATATTTAACCCGCAACCTTTATATTGCAACTTATTATGAACGGGGACCAACATGTTTTGTAAGATTAATTCATTGCTAACTTCACTGATCATCGGTGCAGTCGGTAGTCAATCTGCTCAGGCGGCTATTTCATTAGATCGCACACGTATTGTTTTTGATAGCACGCAAAAATCACTAAGCTTGCGTATCAGTAATGAAAATAAAAAATTACCCTATCTGGCCCAAGGATGGCTTGAGGATGCAGAGGGAAAAAAAATCACTGCGCCGCTGGTGGTATTGCCTCCGGTACAGCGTGTAGAACCCGGCGCATCCAGCCAAATTAAAATTCAGGGATTACCCAGCGTTGCAACATTGCCACAAGACAGGGAAAGTTTGTTCTTCTTTAATTTGCGCGAAATCCCCCCTAAATCGTCTAAACCCAATACATTACAGATTGCTTTACAAACGCGCATTAAGCTTTTTTATCGCCCTGCCGCCATCATTGCAGATAAAGACGCAGCGCCATGGCAGGAACAACTCACTTTAAAGCGTGAAGGTGACAAATATCGCATATATAACCCAACTAATTATTATATTACGTTAGTTGAAGGTCGAAAAACGGTCAAAGGCAAGGCTATTGAAAATTTTAAACCCGTGATGATGGCACCAAAGAGCGCGCAACTTCTTACGTCAAGCGTAACGGAGTTAGGTTCTTCACCGGTCATTAATTATGTTAATGATTATGGTGCCAGACCTAAACTCCAATTCACGTGTTTAGCAAACGAGTGTAAGGCCAAACCCATCGAATAATAATAATTCGATTAACTGGCAATTCTTGGTCGTTATTAATAACAGGTCAGAAAATGTGTGGACTTTCATTACTTAAAAACACTGCGTTAATATTGCTATGCTTAATCTCTGTTTATGCCAACGCATCTAAAATCAATGTTAATGTCAACGTATTGGGACCATCGTGCATTATCAATGATGGCAATGCTATTGAAATTGACTTTGGTGATGACGTTCTATCGACCAATTTGAGTACTGGTTCCGGCCCTAAAAAAACAATTTTCATTGAAGTTAAATGCACAAATGATGCGCCTAATAATTGGTATCTTTTCCTTGAAGGTGAACAATGGGAACCCAGCATTAAAGTTTTGAAAACCAGTAAAGAAAACTTGAGTATAGTTTTCTTTACTGGTTCTGAATGGTTACCTTTAAATGAAAAAAAATACTACAGTGGACCAAGAAGCCTTTTTATCATTTCTGCACGCCCAGAATCGATTGGCTCTGCAAAAGTTGAGCCGGGCCCTTTTACCGCCTTTGCTACTGTTAAGATATTTTTCGAATGAGGAGTAGCCTGTTTTTTATCCTGGCTTTCGGGCTTTTCAATCTAGGTTCACTTTGGTGCAATGTCTCTGAGGCCACACCAAACCTGCTGTTTCGCGGTATCATCATCGATCCCCCCGCCTGTAAAATTAATAATGACACCCAAATCAATGTGATTTTCGGTGACGAGTTAGGCGTAGGGAAAATTGACGGCATTCATTATCGGCAAAAAATCGCATACCAGATTCAGTGCTCAGTGGATATGCCTCCTTCCAGGCTAAAACTCACTATAACCGGCAATATTATGAGCAGTGATTTTTCGGCGATTCAGACCAGTAAACCAGGATTGGGCATTCGCCTATTACTTGATAATCAACGTGTCAACATTGGAAATTCTATAATTATAGATCCGACTAAACCGCCGATTTTTGAAGCCGTTCCCGTTGCTAATCCGGGCATTAGATTAAGTGAAGGCAGCTTTGAGGCTATTGCTTCAATTATTGCGGAGTACAATTAAATGCAGAAGATGATATTTCTCAGCTTACTATTTACTCTCGTTTTTCCCTTATCAGTTTTAGCCGCTACTGATATCCATTTCAGCGGCGCGTTGGTAGCTGAACCCTGTGTAATTGAAGCCGGGGATGAAGCCAAAGATGTCGATTTGGGCAATATTGTTGATAAAGAACTTTATTTCAACCAACGAACTTTGACCAAGCCATTAACTCTTACGCTTGCCCATTGTGCTCTGGATATGGCTAAATCAGTGACCATCACGTTTAGTGGCAATGAAAGTAGTGAATTGCCAGGTTTTCTAGCCATGAACCCCGCAAGTAATGCGAAAGGTATCGCCATTGGCATTGAAACATTGTCAGGACAAGCTGTGCTGTTAAATAAAGCATCGCCTCCTGTTTCACTCGAAAATGGCAAAACTGTGATTCTGTTACGCGCTTTCCTGCAAGGTGAGCCATCGGCAATCACTCAGCGTAGCATCACGCCAGGACCTTACAGTGCCACGGCAACATTTAGTCTCAGCTACCAATAAAGGAACAGACATGAAAGTCCGTAGATTATTATTGCTCAGCCTAATGCTGTGGTTATCGGCAGCGATTGCCGGGCCTTTCCCTGTACCATTAACTATTTACCGCACCAGCGATAAAATCCCACAATATAGAGTTAACTGGGCAATCGTTGATATTCCTGAAGCCGATGCTAAAGCCCCTGCCGGTTATTGGTTCGGCAGCGCAGTGGGCGTTGCTAACACTTTTTCTGTTATCCAAAGTGAAACTTGCGTGAATACGATATGCGCGACCAAAGTTAAACCGGGTGAAACTATCAGTGCTGCGGCGATGCGGGCATATAATAAAGGCCCTACGACCACCTATCACTCTGCATCCGGCGGAGCAAATGGGAACTGTGTCGCTTTCGGCGGTATCCCACAAGGGAACACCGCGTATGCCAGCGCGATATTACCCACCGGCTGCATGCGTTCTCCACCGACCAATCTGTATTGTTTTATTGTCACGCCAGAAATCAACCTTAATCATGGCACTATCGCACTCAAAGATGTCACCAATTCCACGGCAACGGCAACGGTCAATATCAATTGCTCACAACAAAACAACGTTAAATTAAGTCTTGAAAGCAAACTTACTTATGTGCAGCTCAATAATAATTACGCAAAAGCGAATCTCTTAATCAACAATAAACTGCCGGGTAAACAACATGCGTTGCCTATTGGCTTATCCTCATTGACGATAACCAGCAAGTTGGAGGGCATTAACCAAGGTGGAAACTATTCAGGCTCCGCGGTGTTAATTATTGAACCGATTTAGTCCCTTTTTTGATGGCTGTACAGCGGCCATTGCCTACCTAAGTTGAGCTAACACTCATTGGCCCTCGCAGTGCTGCGCTTAATAAACGTGCGGATGGATCTAAAGTCAAATCCTTTAGCTTGTCACGATGTGTTTCTAAGTGTATTTTTATGCACCTAATTTGCATAAAAATATCAAGAGCATTCCCAGGAGAAACACCATGTTGAAACGTTTTGCACTTTTCGGCGCTCTGTTGGCGCTGTCGGCAACCGCAGCCCAAGCCACTACTTACACCGTCGGCTCTGGCGGTACCTATCGCCCGTTTGAATTTGAAAATGCCCAGAAACAGCTCGAAGGCTTTGATATTGATATTATTAAAGCGGTGGCGAAAGCGGAGAATTTTGACATCAAACTGGTGAATACGCCGTGGGAAGGCATTTTCGCCACGCTGAACTCAGGCGACCGTGACATCATCATTTCCGGCATTACCATCACCGATAAGCGCAAGCAGATGGTGGATTTTTCTGCACCTTACTTCCCGGCTGAACAAGCCATCGTCGTACCAGAAAATACGCAAGTTTCGTCACTGGAATCGCTGAAATCCATCAACGTTGGCGTGGTGAACTCCAGCACCGGCGATATCGTGGTTTCAGATGTGTTGGGCAAAAACAGCACCGCGATCAAGCGCTTCGATAACACGCCATTGATGTTGCAGGAACTGTATGAAGATGGCATCGGCGCGGCAGTTGGCGACGTGGGCGTGGTGAAGTATTACATCAAAACTCACCCAGAAAAGCAGTTCAAACTGATCTCGGATAACAAATTCCAGCGCCAGTATTTCGGCATTGCCGTAGCAAAAGGCAACGACGAACTGCGCAATAAGATCAACGCCGGTCTGCAAAAAATCGTTGCTGACGGTACTTACGCCAAAATCTACGCCAACTGGTTTGATAACAACGTACCGACGCTTCCCGCGCAGTAAGTTCCGCTTGCCGTCACGCTTGAAAGGACGTTTTTTATGACAGGATTTCGTTGGGAAATCATCCAGGAATATATGCCGTTATTTATCGACGGCGCGATGATGACCCTAAAATGCACCCTGATTTGTGTCATCACCGGCACCTTGTGGGGCTTAACCTTGGGCTTAGGTCGCCTGGCGCAAGCGCCACACGGACCGTGGAAATATATTCTGCATTATGGTGTGCAATGGCCGGTGCGTATTTACATCAGCGCCTTTCGCGGCACGCCGCTGTTTGTGCAGATTATGGTGGTGCACTTCGCATTGATTCCGCTGTTTATCAATCCACGCGATGGCGTATTGGTGGCCAACGGCATTATGTCAGCGGATTTTGCCCGCTCTCTGCGTGCCGATTACGGCGCATTTCTCTCCTGCGTAGTGGCGATCACCCTGAATGCCGGTGCGTACGTTTCAGAGATTTTCCGCGCGGGCATTCAATCGATTGATCGTGGGCAAATGGAAGCCTCGCGTTCACTCGGCATGCCGTATGGCCGCACCATGCGCCGGGTGATTCTGCCGCAGGCGTTTCGTCGCATGCTGCCGCCGTTGGGTAATAATGCCATCGCGATTGTGAAAGATTCCTCGCTGGCTTCGGCGATTGGCCTCGCCGATTTAGCCTACGCCGCACGCACGGTTTCTGGCGCTTATGCCACTTATTGGGAACCGTATCTGGTGATTTCGCTGGTGTATTGGGTGTTCACCTTCGTGCTGTCGCTGCTGGTTCGTTACATGGAAAAGAGGTTTGGCAAAAGTGATTCACGTTGAAAATTTACAGAAAAACTTTGGTGCAACCTCGGTACTGAATGGCATCAGCTGTGACATTCCGGCGCAGGAAGTGTTGTGTGTTATCGGCCCTTCCGGTTCAGGTAAAAGCACCTTTCTGCGTTGCCTGAACGGGCTAGAGAGCATCGAAGGCGGTCGCGTGGTGGTGAACGGTTTTGAGGTGCAAAACCCGAAAACCAACATCAACACGCTGCGTGAACATGTTGGCATGGTGTTCCAGCGCTTCAACCTGTTCCCGCACATGACGGTGCTGGAAAACCTGATCATGGCACCGATGGATGTGCGCAAGCTGTCGCGCCAACAAGCCATTGAGCAAGCCAAAGTGCTGCTGGCGAAAGTCGGTCTGGAAGACAAGATTGATGCGTGGCCGAACAGCTTGTCGGGCGGCCAACAGCAGCGTGTGGCGATTGCCCGCGCGCTGGCGATGGAACCGAGCATTATGCTGTTTGATGAACCGACTTCCGCGCTCGATCCGGAATTGGTTGGTGAAGTGCTCAGCGTGATGAAAATGCTGGCGCAGGAAGGTATGACCATGGTGATCGTCACCCACGAAATGGGCTTCGCCCGCGAAGTGGCCGACCGCGTGTTGTTTATGGATCAAGGCATTATTCAGGAAATCGACACGCCAGAGGTGATTTTCAGTCAGCCAAACAATCCCCGCACGCAGGCGTTTCTCAGTAAGGTGCTGTAAAGCTCGACAACGCTGTCATGCTTGCAAGGTCGCCATTCATGGCGACCGATTCAACACGCAACTTACCCCAACGACAATTTCCGTTGCGGATGCGAGGCGGGCAGTTGGCTTTGTTTACCAAAAATCTTCTCGCGCAGGGTGCCATCTTTATAGGCCGTTTGCGCCAGACCGCGTTTTTGCAGCACCGGCACCACGTGTTCCACCCATTCATCCCACCAGCCCAGCGTGGTAACCGGCACGACGTTGAAACCATCGACACCGGCATCGGCAAACTGTTGCACTTTGTCAGCAATTTGCTCTGGCGTACCGGCGAAGCGGCCTGGCAGCAGCGCATGCTGGATTAAGTATTCGCGCCACGTCAGCACCCGGCCTTGACCATAATCGGCATCCACGGCAATGCGGAATTTTGAACGCATATGCGGGCTGAACGCTTCGCGACGGCTTAACTCCGTCAGTGGCGTATCGGGATCAATATTCGCCAGATCTATACCCGATCCACCGCTGTAGAATCCTTGCAGCGCGTTGATATCAATGTTGTCGAACAGATGTTGTTGTTTGCGCCTGGCCTCTTCTTCGGTAGAACCGATTACCGTCGAGAGCATCACCAGCTTTTTCAAATCTTCCGGCTGGCGACCAAAGTCCACCACGTCCTGATTGAGGATCGCGATGTCTTTGCGCGCGGTGTCCGGCGTTTGTGACGGCAGGAAAGTGACTTCCGCGTTGCGCGCGGCAAAGCGCCGTCCAGCATCTGAGTTTCCGGCCTGGAAAAATACCGGGCTGCGCTGCGGCGACGGCTCAACAATGTGCGGTCCTTCCACCCGATAACGCTTACCAACGTGATTAATCTTGTGGATCTTATCGGCATCGAAAAAGCGATTGGTAGCAGGATCATGCAGCACCGCGCCCTCTTCCCACGACAGTTCCCACAATTTATACGCCACATCCAGATACTCTTGCGCCCATTCGTAGCGTTCATCGTGCGGCACAATGTCCTGATAGCCGTAGTTGCGGAATCCATTGGAGAGATACGAAGTCACAATATTCCAGCCAATGCGGCCGCCCGTGAACTCATCCAGCGACGAAATCTGCCGCGCAAACGAGAACGGATGCGCCTGAATCACGTTGCTGGTCATCACTAAACCCAAATGTTCGGTCACCAATCCCAGCGCCGACAAGAGGGTGATCGGATCCGGTTCAGGAAACTGCGTACCCGCCTGGATGGTGGTTTTGCCGTCGCCGTATTCGATGTCATAAACGCCGACCACATCGGCGATAAACAAGGTATCGAACAGGCCTTTCTCCAGCGTTTTCACCGTCTTCACATAAGCATCAAGCTGGTTGTAGCCGTATTGCACTTGCCCTTCCGGTGTGCGCCAGTAACCGTGGCTGTGATGGTTCGGCGTGAGATGCAAAAATCCGTTATAAATCAATTCACGTGACATATTCGCTCCAGTAACAACGTTAGACGGTTTCCAGCGCAGCCAAACGCGGCAGCGAGGCAAGTAATTTTTGGGTGTAAGGATGGCGTGGGCGGTAGAACACCTCGTCGGCGGCGCCCTGCTCAACTGCCTCGCCATTTTGCATCACCAGCACTCGGTCGCTCATATGATGGATAACGCCGAGATCGTGTGAAATAAACAGATAGCTGACGCCGAGCTGCGCCTGTAAGTCGCTGAGTAGATCGAGGATTTGCGCCTGAATGGTGACATCCAGCGCCGAGACTGCTTCATCCAGCACGATTACTTGCGGATGCGTGGCGATGGCGCGGGCAATCGCCACGCGCTGCCGTTGACCGCCCGACATGCGCGCCGGCCACTGAGTCAGATGTTCAGCGCCCAAACCCACCGCGTGCAGCAGGCTGATCGCTCTTTCGTGCGGCGTTTGTGTCGCGGGATGCCGATCCAACGCAATCGCATCCAGCAAAATGTCGCCCACGCGCCAGCGCGGATCAAAAGACGAAAGCGGATCCTGATACACCACCGCAATCTGGCGGCGAATGGCACGCTGTGCGGTAACCGACGCGTGGCTCCACGGCTGACCAGCAAACAACACCTCGCCGCTGTCCGGCGCTTCGAGCGCCAGTGCAATGCGCGATAACGTGGTTTTACCCGATCCTGATTCGCCGACAATGCCCAAGGTTTCGCCGCGTTTGAGTGAGAACGACACATCCGCCACCGCGTGATGTCCACGGAAGCGCTTCACGATATGGCGTGCTTCCAGTAGCACTTCCGTTGATTTCGTCGTCTGCGTGGGCGCGTTCGGCGCGGCGGCGGAAAGTCGCTGCCCTTTAGTGTGTTCGCTGGGAATGGCGTTGATTAATCCCTGAGTATAGGGATGCTGTGGCTGCTGTAGCACCTGCTGTGCCGCACCAGCTTCGACGATCGCGCCGCCCTGCATTACCAGAATGTGATCGGCAATTTTTGCCACCACGGCTAAATCATGGCTGATGAGAATCACGCTGGTGCCGCGATCTAGCATCTGCCGCAAGACCTCCAGCACCTGCGCTTGTACCGTCACATCCAGCGCGGTGGTCGGTTCATCGGCGATCAGCACATCGGGATGCAAAGCAATCGCTGAGGCGATCAGCGCGCGCTGGCGCAAGCCGCCCGACAATTCGCCTGGCCGCTGTTTAGCCCGGTATTCCGCCTGCGGCACGCCGACTTCTTCCAGCAGCGCGTGCACTTTTTGCTGGCGGCTGGCGGCATTGCCCCAACCGTGCAGCGCCAGCGCTTCGGCGATCTCTTTGCCCACCGGGCGCAGCGGATCGAGTGAGACCAATGCATCTTGCAAAATAAAGCCGACCTTGCGGCCGCGCACCTTACGCCACCAGTTGTCGCTGCGCTGAAGCAGCGATTCGTCGTGCAGGCGCAAAGTGTTGGCCTGCACCTGCAAACCGTCACCCGCTAACCCCACCAGCGCGCGGGCGGTCACGCTTTTGCCCGATCCTGATTCGCCGACCAGCGCCAAACATCTGCCGCGTTGCAGGGTAAAGCTGACGTTTTTCACAATATGGCGCGGCGCTGAATTATCACCGCTGGCCCAAATGTTCAGGTCGCGCACTTCAATTATGTGTTTGCTCATCAGCGCTTCTCCCCTTCGGCTCGCTGCTGGATGTAGCGGCCGATTTGTGTAAATGACAGCGCCACCAGCACAATCGCAATGCCCGGCAATACTTCCAGCCACCAGGCGACGGTGACGTTTATTTTTCCCGCTTCCAGCAGCGCGCCCCATTCCGGTGACGGCGGCACCACGCCCAATCCGAGAAACGATAAGCCGGATGCCCACACCACCGATTGGCCAATGCCGAGTGCTACCAACGAGAACAGCGGCCGGAATACGTTAGGTGCGATGTGCTGGGTAAACAGTCGATGCCATGGATGACCGAGCGCGCGCGCCGCTTCGACATACCCGGATTGC
>NZ_JBCNNP010000038.1:0-41498 GCF_039594315.1 Pantoea sp. | reverse complement strand
GTGAAGAAGCCCTGAACGAAAGTTCAGGGCTTTTTTACGTCTGAATATTAGAAAAACACAGCAAAAATCAGCTAATTTCCTCTGCCTTCAACCACTAAAACACTGAGCTTTTGCGAAAAACAGCAACAATCCCAACGAAAAATTCCTCTTCAGTCACAATTTGTCAGTCAGGATTAGCCAGAATTCCCGCAAGTAGCAAATTGATGCTTTACTCAATCCTTTGGCGCTAATTATTAGCATGGAAAAGAGGTAAGCATGACAGATTCACTACAACAAAAAGCAACACAGCCAGAACCCACCGCTGACACTAAACAACGCATCTGGGCGATCGTTGGTGCATCGTCTGGCAACCTGGTTGAATGGTTCGATTTCTACGTCTACTCCTTCTTCTCACTCTATTTTGCTCATATCTTCTTCCCAAGTGGCGATACCACCACACAATTGCTGCAAACTGCTGGCGTATTTGCTGCGGGATTTTTAATGCGACCAATTGGCGGCTGGCTATTTGGTTACATCGCTGATCGCCATGGGCGCAAAACGTCGATGTTAATCTCCGTCTGCATGATGTGCCTGGGATCATTAGTGATCGCTTGCTTGCCCGGCTACGGGGAAATAGGTTTAGCTGCACCCGTTATTCTGTTGCTGGCTCGCATGTTCCAGGGATTATCGGTTGGCGGTGAATACGGCACCAGTGCCACTTATATGAGTGAGGTGGCATTAGAAGGGCGGAAAGGTTTCTATGCATCATTCCAGTATGTAACGCTGATTGGTGGGCAATTGTTAGCGGTGCTGACTGTGGTTGTGTTACAGCAAATCCTCAGCGATGAAGAACTTCGCAGTTGGGGCTGGCGCATCCCATTCTTCCTCGGAGCTATATTGGCTGTTGTCGCATTGTGGCTACGTCGCTCGCTCAATGAAACCTCTGATAAAAAGCATCGTGAACACCGCGATGCCGGCAGCATTATTGGGCTTTTGCGCAACCATTCACGTGCTTTTCTGATGGTGCTAGGTTTCACCGCCGGCGGTTCGCTCAGTTTCTACACCTTCACCACCTACATGCAGAAATATCTGGTTAACACTGCAGGCATGGATGCACGTAGCGCCAGTGGATTGATGACCGGGGCTTTGCTGGTATTCATGTTGATTCAGCCTGTTATTGGCGCGTTATCAGACAAAATTGGCCGTCGTGCATCAATGATGATTTTTGGTGCTGGCGCGGCAATTTGTACTGTGCCAATTCTTATGCTGCTGCAAAACGTACAGAGCAGTTGGCTGGCGTTTGCGCTGATCATGCTGGCGCTGCTGATTACCAGTTTCTACACCGCGATAAGTGGCATTTTGAAAGCAGAGATGTTTCCACCGGAAGTACGCGCATTAGGCGTTGGATTGTCGTATGCAGTGGCGAATGCGATTTTTGGTGGTTCAGCGGAGTACGTGGCATTGCTGCTCAAAAAGGAAGGCATTGAAAGCAGCTTCTTCTGGTACGTTTCGGCTATGGGCGCTTTAGCGTTTCTGGTTTCATTAATGCTGCATCGTAAAGGAAAAGGTATCGCATTGTAATTACTGACTTAGGTTCCAGAGCGCAATACCGCTAGCAGCACCAGCAACATCCCAACTAAGATCTTTCCAACTCCAGCCGCTCCCAGCCGAGCGGCTGTCATACAACTCCTTCCCAACACCAAAACTCAGTGAGAACAGGAAGCCAAAACGCAGATTTTGCCCACGGCTTTGATGCTGATGCTGTGAAATCTCACTACCGGCAGTCGCCAACGCAGCAGAGGAGAAAAAGTGTTCCGCTTTATCTTTGCCGGTCCAGCTATCTTGCGCCACATGTGCACATCCGCTACACAATAAAACCACGCAGAGGATGAGCGCACGCATTGGCTTACAGCAGACGGCTAATCAAACGGTCAATACGAATGCGGCGCAGGCGACGAATCAGCTTACGCACCTTGGCTGGATAATCTGAGATGCTTTCCAGTTCGCGAAAATGCTGCACCACGGAAGTATGCTCACGAATCAGCGCCAGCTCTTTTTCGCGCTGCTCAGCCAACTGATTGAGCGGATCGTGAATCAGCACTGCATTTTCCAGATCAAGCCGCCATGCGCGTGGATTGAGGTTGTTGCCGGTGATCATCATCCATTCGTCATCGACCCAAATGCCTTTGAGGTGATAACTGTTTTCGCCATCTTTCCACAAACGCACGGTCAATTGGCCGTTGTTCACGTAATACTGCAGGCGGCTAAGGAAACGGCGCAGGTTGATCTCATAAAGATATGGCAGCGCACCAATGATTTTAAATGGTTGATCAGGCGGGATATAAAAGTCGTTCGCCGTTTTATCACCAATGATGATCTCGACTTCTTTACCCTGACGCAGCAAATGAATCAGGTTGCGTACCAGAATCGCTGGCAGGTTAAAGTAAGGCGTGCAAAGCGTCAGTTTACGCTCGGCGCAGGGCATCAAATGAAAGATGGTTTTGTTCAGCAGGCTGCGTTTGCCTAAGCCAACCAATGGCGTCACGGCCAGAGATTCGTTATCTGCATTGCCGGTAAATTGATAGTTAAAGCTGCGCAGGTCCTGGCGGAACTGGCGCGTTTCGTTCTTGATTTCCGGGCTAGAAGGACGCTCGGATTGATCGAGTCGATTAACCGCATCCGATTCTTTGAGATTTTCGCAAATCCACGCATACATGGTATCGGTCAGTTGTGGATTACGGATCAACTGATAGCGATCGTATCGATATTTATCATGCTGATGGAGATAGACGTCATTCAGGCTAGCACCGCTGTAAAGCAGTGTGTCATCAATGATAAAACCTTTCAGATGCAGCACGCCAAGCGCTTCACGGGTATTAACTGGAATGCCGTAAACCGGAATGGCGATGTCAGGATATTGAGCTGCCATTTCACAATACCAATCGGCATTGGTCACGCCGCGCGCTGCGCCGATACGACCACGCTGCGCACGATGCCAGTCAACCAGGATGCAAACATCCAGCTCCGGACGTGCCTGACGCGCAGCATAGAGCGCCTGCATAACTCCCCGGCCGCCGTCATCATTTTCCAGATACAGTGCCGTAATGCAGATGCGCTTCTCTGCCGCCGCTATCTTCGTCAGCAGGGTTTCGCGAAACTCGGCAGGCGAGTAAAGCGTCGTCAAATCCGACACGGATTGTGACAGTTTAGGCAGCTGTGCGAGGTGTTGTTGGTGTTTATTGCGTTTAAATTTAGACAACATCACAGTGCACTTCTTCTCTGTTCATTGCATGGCCTTTTGCCATCAAATCATGATCCTAACGGTAAATAATACCATCAACCGGCTCGCAGAGGAGGATTTTTACTTTTCTGTACAGGTTAGCTGATCGCCTCCCCGAGCGGTAAGTTCAGACTTACAATGCCATCATCCAATTGAATATTCACACGAAAATTGAGTTTTCGCGCCAAGGTGATCATGCCGGTATTGTGCGGCATGGTGATACCGTTCAATTGTTGCAGGCCATGATCGCGCGTATAGCTAATCATTTTTTCCAGCAAGCGTCTGCCCATACCCAAACCTTTCAGGTCAGATCGCACCAGTACAGAGAATTCAGCATCAATGTTATCGGCGTCCGAAATGGCACGCGTCACGCCAATAATCTCATCTGCGCCGTTGTGTTGACGCACAGCCACAATCGCCATTTCGCGGTCGTAATCAATTTGCGTCATGTTAGCCAGATCTTCATGAGTAAACTCATTGATTTCACTGAAATAGCGATAATAGAGATCTTCTTTGGTGACTTGGGCGATAAAGGCGCGTAACTGCGGTTCATCTTCCGGCAAAATCGGACGAAACAGGCAATGTTGACCATCTTTCAACTCGACTTGTTCTTCCAGATGATGCGGGTAAGGGCGAATCGCGAGGCGAGTTTCGTTATCGCCATGGAAAGGCGCCAGCTGCAATGTGACGTCCAACAGGGTAAATTCATTGGCTGAAGCCAGCAGTGGATGGATATCCAAACGCTGGATTTCAGGGCAATCCACTACCAGATTCGAAACCTGCACCAATAACTGGCTCAGCCCGGTAATATCCAGCGGTCGTAACGCGCTACGACTGCGCACCTTGCCACTTTTCATCGCCTGAATCACCAGATAGCGTGCCAGCGTCATGTTCAGCGGCGGCAAAGCCACAGCGGCTTGTTTGTCTGGCTGCCACTCCACACCGCCTTCACCCAACAGAATAATCGGGCCAAACAGCGGATCTTGCTCAACCACCACGCGTAATTCCTGTGCACCGGCACGATTCGCCATGCTTTGCACCAGCAGGCCATCAATGTGTGCCTGCGGATGGGTTTCACGTACACGATCAAAAATGGCCTCAGCCGCCTGTTCCACTTCAGCGGCACTGCGCAGATACAACATCACACCTTGTACTTCGGATTTATGTGGAATATCCGGTGAGCGCAATTTCAGCGCAACCGGATAGCCAATTTGATCGGCGATGCTGGCCGCTGCTGCACTGTCGTTGGCGATCCACGTCGGTAAGGTCGCTAATCCGTAAGCTTGCAACACCGGCTGCACTTCGTGGGTATCTAACGTGATGATGCCTCTATCCAAAGCTTGCTGAATCAACTGATGTGCTTGCGCGCTGTTCTGGGTTAAGCCGAGCGGCAGCGCTGGCGTTTCACGTAACTGCTTCTGATTGCGACGATATTCCACCTGATGCATAAACGCGGTTACGGTACCTTCTGGCGTGCGCCACGTAGGAATGCCGGCCTGAGTAAATGCGCGCCTTGCTGCCTGCGATGAGTATTCGCCGCACCAGTTGGTGAGCAAGGTGATTTGTTTGCCACGTGGATGTTTAGCCACTGCCGCAATAATCTGCTCGGCGGTTTCACTGGCTGGGGAAACGGCACTTGGCGCGTGGATGATCATCAAGGCATCAAGTTCATGGCTATTGAGCAACTGTTCGATGCAGGCGACATAACGTGCTGGCGTCGCGTCATCTTTCAAATCGAGCGGATTGCCGCGGCCCACGCCCTCCGGCAGCCATCTTTCTAGCGCCTGCAAGGTTTCCTCACTCAGCGTGGCCAGTTTTCCGTTACGCGCATACAACTCATCAAGCGCCAGCGCCGCAGGTGCCGCGCCATTGCTAATGATCATCAAGCGATCACCGCGCAGCGGGCGCATGTGGCTCAGCGATTCCACTGCGGAAAACAACTCATGCGTATCCTGCACGCGCAATAGACCTGCACGTTGGATTGCCGCATCCCAGGCGGCATCCAGCCCGCTGTGGCTGCCGATCATCGCTTGTGCCTGATGGCTGCGGCCGCTTTTAATCACCAGGATCGGTTTATTACGTGATGCGCTTCGCGAGGCTGAGACAAAGCGGCGGGCATCACTGAGATGTTCGAGATACAGCAGAATGGCGCTGGTTTTTCCGTCACGCGCAAGAAAGTCCAGCAAATCATCAACATCAATATCAAGGCTGTCACCCAGCGCGATAAACCACGAAAAACCGAGATTCCGCTGCTGCGCCCAATCAAGAATGGTGTTGGAAACCGCCGCTGATTGCGAAATAAAGGCAATGCGTCCTTTGGCAATCGGCACCGGCGAAAAGCTGGCATTCAGTCCTTGCCACGGTGCCAGCAAGCCTAAACTATTCGGGCCGAGCAGGCGAATTTGCCATTGGCTGGCGCAGGCTTTCAACTCTTCCAATTGGCTGGCGGGCGCAGATAGGATAATGCACGCCTTACAGCCTTTTTCACCCAGTTGCTGTAACAGTTCGAGATTGCGTTTGGCGTGGGTGCAAATGATGGCGAGATCGGGCGCGAAGGGAAGGCTGGCGATATTCGGCCAGGCAAGCACGCCACTCACAGCTTTATACTTTGGCGTTACCGGCAAAACTGGGCCGCTAAATCCGCCTGCCAGCAGGTTACGCATCATAAAGTAACCGGCGCGTCCGGGCGTAATTGACGCACCAATCACCGCAATTGATTTAGGTCGTAACAGCGCTTCCAGTCCGCGTTGGCTCATCATCCGCTCCTGCTATCAAGATTGGCATGATTGTAAACGCTTTTTACTGCGCGTGCCGATTCGCCGATCGCAGGCTGAGGATCTCTTTTAAATCCCAGCGTTTTAAATGACCGACATACTGCATATTTTGTTGTGTTTGCCATGCCGAGATATCGCCTTCGCGCAGATGAAGCAGATCCGCTGGACTGATCCAATTTGCTTGACCTTGCAGTAATTCAATTCCCGCATGACGATAACCAGCCAGCACGAACTCGGAGCAGAAGAAGCTGTTAGCTTGTGGATCGTCAACATCAGCCAGTTGTACCCGAGCCAGCGCGGTGAGACAGGCGCTGCGCAATCCTTCATTAACCAGCGGCAATTCACACACGCGACGAGACACCATAAAGGGCATAAACATCACGATGCCTTTAAAATTATATTTTTTGCCTTGCTGCATATTGGCAAATTCACGTAAACGCAGCATCTGATCACTTGTCATTCCTGGTACGCGCAGCACCAGCAGATTATTGCTTTCATCTATAGCGTGGTTAAGAGGAATAATTTTGACGCCGCTGCCAACCGCTTCTGCGACTTGGTGATCACCGAGATAAATGGCGGCATGGCTCACGCCCGTGAGTGTAAATAGACGAATGCCCCAGGATTGCGGCGAGGTCGCAGAAGAAAGTAACAAATCACCGGGCAACAACGCGTCAGCGGAAATCAACATGGTGGGGCGCGTACTGGCAGATTGCAGTTGCGGTGGAAAAGAGTGATCGGGTTTGGAGCCGGTACTGCAACCGGCAAGTAGCAGCATAAGCAGCCAGAAAATTTTCATCATGCATCCTTTGCAATTAAGGCCAACTCCGTGGCGATGCGCGACTATAAATCAAACTGGCGGCTTAAAAAAGAGCGAAACCCTTAAAGCACATTTTCCAGTCTGTGCACTGGATGATGCGGTTTCCCTGCCAAATAAGCATGACGGAAGCGTTCGAAGTAGCGTTGCAGTTCAGCGGCGGCGGCAATATCGCCGGCTTGTTCCAGCAGCGCGGCTGCGACTTCAGCAGTGCAATGTTGGCCTACGCCGTGGGCTTCACGCAGCGTGTAGCGCGAAGGCGTCGAGACATCCAGTGACATCACCGGAAATGCATCGAGCCACGGACTTTTGCGAAACATCTTGCGCGCTTCGGTCCATGTGCCATCGAGCATGATAAACAGTGGCGGTTTGCCGCTGAGAGGCGGGGTGGTGAGCACTTGACGATCAGCATCTGCATACGAACCAGGGAACACAACCAGCGGTTGGTAATCACTGTTTTTCACTGCTGCGAGCAACGCTTCATCAGGTTCAGTACGCGACCAGCCAAACGCCAGCGTGTCTGGCAGCACATCGGCGATCAATCTACCAGTATTGCTCGGTTTCATCGGTTCGGTATCAAACATTACCAAACAAAAACGGCTACGCGCATCTTGCGGTTGCATGGTGGCGCACAGACAGTTCTTCTGCGGCAGCAAGCAGCGTTGGCAGCGCAACACGCGATTACCGCGCGCAAGAAACGGGCGCGTGGCGCGCGCTAAACGTTGCGCACGTAAGCGCAGAACGGCATTTTCAGACATAGATTCGCAGGCAGGGAAAAAACGCCAGTGTAATGGAATTAGCCGGGAAAGGTAATAAGGAGGGCCAACACGCGGCTGGCCTAACGGCTTACAGGGATTCGTCGAGCCATTCGTTGAAAGGCGCTTTCGGCATCGCACCGTTCAACATGTCGACCATCTCGCCATTCTTAAACAGCATAATGGTTGGAATGCTGCGAATGCGAAAACGCGAACTCAGCGCCGGTTCGGCTTCGGTGTTCACTTTCACAAAACGCACTTTGCCACGGCGTTCGTCGGCGACGTCTTTAAACACCGGCGCAAAGTTAACGCACGGGCCGCACCACGGCGCCCAGAAGTCGATCACCACCGGCAAGTCGTCCTGCAAAAATTTATCCAACGTCGCGGCTGTTGCGTTAGCCACTTCGCCATTGAAAAGCTCGCCGCCGCAGCGTCCACATTTCGCGCCATCGGCAATACGCGCTTCGGGCACGCGGTTGGTTGCCTGACACGAGGCACAAACTGTATTCATATTTACCTCAATCCGGACCTGTAAATCTCATGATTGCCGGACATTATGAAAAGGTTGAGTGCTATGCTCAATCTGGATTACCCAATAGGTTCAATAGATGATAGCTAAGCTCCGACACATCAGGTAATCTTCGCGCTCTCAATGCAGGAGGAACAGATGAACGACGAATTTAAAGGCAAAAGCGGCAAGGTAAAAGTGATGTACGTACGTGATGAGGATGGCGGTCAGAAGCCTAATCCTCGTACCGGTAAAGGCGGCCGTCCTGCTGCGCGCCAGGAAGATAATCGTCGCTCTGGTCCTCGCACTGCACGTAATAATGAAGAAGGCAGTGGCCGTAGCGGTGCTCCACGTGGTGCGCGTAGCGAAGCGGGGGGCCGCAGCTCTGCACCACGCGGTGCGAGCAATACTGAACGTGGTCGCAGTTTTGGCCGTCGTGACGATCGCGCGGATGATAATCGCAGCTTCGGCGATTCGCCGTGGCGCACCGTTTCTCGCCCGCCGGTAACGGATGAGAGCCAACTGGATGATGCGGCAAGCAACAAGCCGGTGATCGATCCTGAACAAATTCGCCGTCAGCGCCAGGAAGAGACGCGCGTTTACGGTGAAAACGCCTGTAAAGCGCTGTTCCTGAGCCGTCCAGAAAGCATCGTGCGCGCCTGGTTTATCCAGAGTGTCACGCCGCGTTTCCGTGAAACCTTACGTTGGTTAGCGGCTAACCGCAAAGCCTATCACGTCGTGGATGATGCCGAGCTGACCAAAGCTTCTGGTACTGAGCATCATGGCGGCGTTTGCTTCATCATCAAGAAACGTATGGGCATGCCGGTTACCGAGTGGCTGAGCAAAGCACCAACCAAAGATTGCGTGCTGGCGCTGGAAGATGTCAGCAACCCGCATAACCTCGGCGGCATCATGCGTAGCTGCGCGCACTTCGGCGTGAAAGGTTTGCTGGTAAATGATGCTTCATTGCTGGAATCGGGCGCCGCTGTGCGTACCGCTGAAGGGGGTGCTGAGCACGTGCAAGCGATCAGCGGCGAGAATTTTGCCGATGGCCTCGAAGCCTTCCGTAAAGCGGGTTACACCATTGTGACTACGTCAAGCCACGAAGGCACGCCACTGGCGAAAGCCGAGCTGCCGGCCAAAATGGTGCTGGTGCTGGGCCAGGAGAGCGAAGGTCTGTCAGACAGCGCGTTCCAGCAAGGTGATATCAGCCTGTCGATTGGTGGCACCGGCAACGTTGAAAGCCTCAACGTATCGGTCGCAACCGGCATTCTGCTTGCCGAATGGTGGCGTCAGAACGCATAAAAAAACGGGCCGCAAGGCCCGTTTTTATTTTCACCGTTTAGTGAGCGCCACCGCCGCCACTGCCCGCACCAAATGGCGGACGCGCAAACCACACCAGCACCAGCAGCAATAAGAACACTCCCGCCGATGCCCAGAAGATCTCATTCGCTGAGATGATCAGGCCCTGATTAGTAATTTGCTGCGCGATATACGCCGACGCCTGTTGTTGCGTCATGCCCAGACTTTGCAGTTGGTCGTACATCTGCTGTGAATTGACGTTGAACGGGTTCACCGACTCCGACAAATAGCTGTGATGCATGGATTCGCGATCGGTCCACATGGTGGTGGTGATCGACGTACCAATGGAGCCCGCTAACGTACGCACGAAGTTCGACAAGCTCGATGCTGCCGCCATGCGTTCTGGCGGTAAGCCCGACAGCGTAATGGTGGTCAATGGCATGAAGAAGCATGCCACCGCGAAGCCCTGAATAAATTGCGGCCACGCCGACGCACCAAAGTCCATGCCCGGTTCAAAAGTATAAGCGCGCCAATAGAAACACACGGCGTACATGATAAAGCTGAAGGTTACCAGCTTGCGCATATCCAGCTTGTGGGCGAAGCGGCCAATGATCGGCGACAGGATGACTGGCAGAATGCCTACCGGCGCCGACGCCAATCCGGCCCAGGTGGCGGTGTAGCCATAAACCTCCTGCAACAGCTGCGGCAGTAACACTATCGAGCCGAAGTAAAGCATGTACGCCAGGCTTATCGACAAACAGCCAATAGTGAAGTTGCGCATCTTAAACAGCGAGAGATCGACTATCGGGTGATCGTCGGTGAGTTCCCACACCAACAACACCAGCAGCGCCACCACCGCGACCACCATCAGCACCACAATCTCGGTTGAGCTGAACCAGTCGAGCTCTTTACCGCGGTCGAGCATCACCTGCAACGATCCGATACCGACTACCAGCAGCACCAAGCCAACCATATCGATCGGGCGGATTTCGGTTTTGGTTTCGCGTCCACGCAGCGTTTGCAACGTTAACAGCACCACCACCAAACCGATCGGCACGTTGATGAAGAAAATCCAGCCCCAGTGATAGTTATCGCTGATCCAGCCGCCGAGAATCGGGCCGCAGATCGGTGCGACGATCACCGTCATCGCCCACAGTGACAGCGCTACGCTGCGTTTTGCGGGTGGATAGTTATTCAGCAGCAAACTTTGCGACAGCGGAATCAGCGGGCCGGCAACCACACCCTGAATCACACGGAAGAAGATCAGCATTTCCAGGCTTTCGGACATGCCGCAAGCCCATGACGCGAGCACAAACAGAATGGTGGACCACGTAAACAGCTTCACTTCGCCAATGCGTTTCGCCAACCAGCCGGTGATTGGGATCGAGATGGCATTCGCCACCCCGAACGAGGTAATCACCCATGTGCCCTGCGAGTTCGAGGCGCCAAGGTTACCGGCGATGGTCGGAATCGCCACGTTAGCGATGGTGGAGTCAAGGACCTGCATAAACGTCGCCAACGACAGGGCGATGGTCATCAGGACTAACGGCGCACCTTCAAGCGGTTTTTGTGCCATCACAGCCTCCCGCGGCGTTATTCAGCGTTGGCACGAACGATGTCAGTAATCAGCTGGTTAACCGGCGCGAGGTCGATTGCCAAAGCGTTACTTTCATACGCAGCTTGCGAACGCACCACGCTTGCCAGCGTTGCGCCATCTTTATTCTGCGTGTCGATTTTCACCAAGGTGGAGAGACCAATGCGCAGCGGATGTTGCGCCACTTGCTGCGGATCCAACTCGATACGCACTGGGAGACGCTGAACCACTTTGATCCAGTTACCGGTGGCGTTCTGTGCAGGCAGCAGCGAGAAGGCGCTACCGGTGCCCATATCCAGACCAACAACTTTGCCGTGATATTCAACATCATTGCCGTAAATATCGCTGATCACCGTGGCTGATTGTCCAATACGCACGCCAGCAAGCTGCGTCTCTTTAAAGTTGGCATCCACCCACAAATTGTTGGCGGGAACCACGGCCAGCAGCGGCGTGCTGGTGGTGATTTGCGAACCAACCTGCACGCTACGACGCGAAATGAAGCCATCAATCGGGCTACGAATTTCGGTACGCTGCAAGGCCAGCCAAGCATCACGCAATTCAGCAGCACTCTGTTGTACCGCAGGCTGATTTTCCAGCGAGGTATTCAGAATCATTGCCTGATTAGCATTGTATTGTTGCACCGCGACATCCAACTGCGCTTTCGCTGTCGCCACCGCATCACGCGAGTGTTGCAGCTCTTCTCGACCAATCAGATTGGATGCACCCAGCGGCTCGCGGCGTTTCAGGTCTGATTCGGCCTGATCCAGCGCAGTTTGCTGAAGTTTGATAGTGGCTTGATACTGCTTGCCATTAATCATTAATTGATGGGTTTGACGCACGCTGGTGGCCAACGCGGTCTGCGCTTTTTCAAACGCTTGCTCCGCATCAGTTTTATCCAGCGAAACCAGTACATCGCCTTTTTTCACCACATCGGTGTTATCAAACCACACTTTATTCACGCTGCCGGAAACCTGTGCCATCACCTGCACCTGGTTACCTGCAACGTACGCATCATCGGTTTCCTGGAAGTGACGCAGTACCAAATACCAGTAAGCCAGGTACGCCACGCCAATTAATACAAACACGATAGCCAGCAGGATAAGCACACCTTTGCGCTTCTTCTTTTTATTTGCTGGCTGTTGCGGGCTTTGAGCTTCCGCTGTCGCACTCATGTTGTTCTCCACGTTTTCCATTTAGTCGGGATGTGCTGATCCTTCAACACGGTTGCCCGAGTCGAAAAAGCCAGCACTTAGAGCGCTGGCCGGACAAAAGGGGATTAAAATAGCGATTTCGGAAGGTGATTGTGTCGCACTTCTTGCTATTAGCGCGACAGGGAAGCGATAACCTGATCTTCGTCCATTTTATCAAGGCGGTTAAGCAACTTACGGGTAATCGCTTCAAGCTGATCTTGTTCGTTAGTTGAAAGCGAAGACCACAAATATTGCAGGCTCTGATGCTGTGGTGGCAGCAGCTGACGTAAGAATTCGTTACCTTTTTCGGTCAAATGCAGATGCAGGCAACGGCGATCGTTTTCGCTTTCACGACGCTCAATCCAACCGCGCTTCTCCAGCTCATCGGCGATACGTGTGGCATTGGTACGTGAGGAACCCAGCGCTGAACTCAATTCTGATGGCTGAATGCTTTGATTTTCTTGCGCATCCAGCGTGATCAGCGCCATGAATAAGGTCTCGTTAATTCCCTGCGCCTTCAACATTTTGTTGCGATTATCCAGCAGTTTTCCCTGCATGTGCATGCACAGGCGGGTCAGAATGATCTCCTGCAACGGAAAATCTTTATGGCGGTTAGCACGGATGTTTAGCATCTGTTCAATCGGGGAAAACGAACTTTCCATTTTAAAAAAACCTCTTAGTTGCAACTGGTATAGTAATGATGGTGACAGATTAAGCGTAGTCATATTTTCCGCTAGTGATTGTTCGCACGATCACATTGTCAACATCTGACATTCCAGGTTGTTCCTTAACCTTGGGCGGTTTGCCCTGATAGCGCGCCAGCAGGTGAAAATGGACGCTATCATCAATGCGCTCTGCGAAACCTTTTTAGCGATAAATAATTTCGCGAGAAAAAATAACTGTGGTGAATAACTGCGCTGCTAACCATAACAAACCCAATCATCAATGAACAGTATTGCTCAACAAATTGGTCTCATCTTTACGATTTCTAAACACTTTCGCTATGTAGGTTAAGCACTAAAATCAATGTGTTAATTAACATCCCTTTAACAAAGTGTGTCATGGCGCCGTACCAGGAAAAATGACGGAATTCGATCGCAAGATTGGAAGGTCATCAAATCTGCCGCTGCGGGCATCAGCTGAGTTAGGCTAAACACGTTGCCCAGGTTGACAGCATTCATGGCGTGAGAATGAGGGAAATAATCATATGTGGGTAATAGTAACCCAAAAAATTATTACATTGATGTGTTAATTAACAGGACGTACCAGTGCGCTATAGCGTACGCTGCGCTTAAATTGGCAGGGATGGTTGCTTGTACGGGACGGAATAATGTGTTTCGAAAGCAGGTCGACAAGCATGCCGACCTGAAAGAGTGGCGTGTATTATTTAACTATTTCGCTGCGGCTTGGGCATCTTGCACCCACTTATCAAACTCAGCCTGGTGACCTTTAATCCAGCCATCCACGTGACCGTTGATATCCGCTTCAGAAGCATGACCTTCATGCATCGCCGCGTTTTCGGCATTGATATCCGCCAGTGGCAGCTTCATCTCAGCAAACAGTTTCGCGGCAGCCGGGTTTTTCTCCGCCCAGGCTTTGTTCGCCACAATGTGCATGGTATTGACCGGGAAACCGTAGTTTTTGCCATTAGGCAATTTGGTATCGACCTTGCTCTGCGCGCCAGGCATTGATGAGAATGGTACCTGCAACCACACCACGTCTTTGCCCGGTTTCAATACATCACTGACCCAATATGGTGTCCAGGTGTAATAGAAAATCGGTTTGCCTTGCTTAAAGCGGGTGATGGTATCGGCAATCATCGCCGAATAGTTGCCCTGGTTGTGCTCCACGCTGTTACTGAGTTTAAAGGCGTCAATCTGGTGATTAATCACCGCTTCACAGCCCCAACCTGGCGTACAACCGGTCAAGTCAGCTTTGCCATCGCCATTGGTATCAAACAGTTTGGCAATCTTCGGATCTTTCATCTGCTCGATATTGGTGATGTGGTATTGCTCGGCGGTTTTCTTATCGATCAAATAACCTTGCGCAGCACCGGTCACGTAAGTGCCCTGGCGATAGAATTTCGCATCGCCACCAGCAGCGGCATACATATCATCGTGCAGCGGCTTCCAGTTGGTGGCGATAAAGGTCGCATCACCCGCAGCAATGGTGGTGTAAGCCACGTTGTAATCCACTTCACTTGGCTTCTCAACGGTATAGCCGAGCTTCTCTAACGCGCGGCTGACCAGCAGCGTCTGAAACGTCTCTTCAGAAATGGTGCTTTGAGCGGGCTTAACGGTGATGCCTTTACCGGGCAGGTCGGCGGCGGACACGTGCGTCGCGGCGAACGTCGTCAGGACGGCGGCGAATAGAGCTGTCTTGCGCATAGTCATTCCTTATTTTACGTGTTACGTCGGAGACGGGCGGCCACAGCGGGCCGCCCAATAAATCAGGCTTTTTTACTGAAAGGGCGCAGCAGCAGGCCAAGTGGACCGGTGCTGTACCAATGGCGGCTACCACGGCTGCGGCTATCGCGGCCCATGGATTGCGTCAGACGATCAAGGATAATGGCGAGGATCACGATGCCCACGCCGCCGACGGTGGCGAGGCCCATATCAAGGCGACCAATGCCGCGCAGCACCATCTGGCCCAGACCACCGACGGCGATCATCGAGGCGATCACCACCATCGACAGCGCCAGCATCAGTGTCTGGTTGACACCCGCCATAATGGTTGGCATCGCCAGCGGCAATTGCACTTTGAACAGCATCTGACGTGGGCTGGCACCAAAGGATTCGCTGGCTTCGATCAAGTCGGCGGGCACTTGCTTAATGCCGAGAATCGTCAGGCGTACAATCGGCGGCAACGCAAAGATGATAGTCACCACCACACCTGGCACGTTGCCGATACCAAACAGCATGACGATCGGCACCAAATAGACGAACGCTGGCGTGGTCTGCATCGCATCCAGTAACGGACGGATAATGCGTGCGGCACGTTCACTGCGTGCCAGCCAGATTCCCAGCGGCAAGCCAATGACGATACAGAACAGCAGGGCGGTCAGCACCAGCGCCAGCGTGACCATCGCCTGCGACCAGGCACCAATCGCGCCAATCGCAATCAACGAGATCAAGGTGGCGATGCCCATTGCCGGGCTGGCAATCTGCCAGGCGATCAGCGCAAATACTACAATCGCCACCGGCGCAGGCATGCCCAGCAACAACTGCTGGAAAGCGCTGAGGATGTAATCCACCGGCACGCGAATGCCCTGGAACAGCGGGCGGAAATGGCTGACCACCCAATCGATGCCTTCGGTGACCCAGCTATCCAGCGGAATCCAGGTTTTATGGAACGGATCCATGATGTTGAAATGTTCCGGTGCAGGAGCGGGTGCACTGCTTAACCAGTCGCTGCCACTGCTCGCCGCACTGCTGGCGGCATCGTGACCGCCGCTGCTAGCGGCTGTTGGATCACCCCACGCATCAGCACCGCCTGAACCGCTGTCGGTTGGTGCTGCGCTGCTGGCACTGTCGCCACTCGACCACGGATCGCTACTGCTGGCGGCGGCGTTGGTGTCGGCGGCGGGTGTGGTTTGGCTGGCGCTTTCCCACGGATTGGCTGTTTGTTCACTCATAATTAGGCTCCTTCACGATCTAAAGCGCGCAATAGCATGCTTTTCGAAATGATACCGACGTACTGATTCTCTTCGCCGACCACCGGCACGGCGCACGGGGCTTGCGCCACATGCGACAGCAGATCGTTCAGCGAGGTATCGGCAGTTACCGCCGCAGGAACCTCAAGTAGCGCGCTGTCGAGACCTTCTCCGGCTGCCAATGCAGCTTTCAGAGAATCGGTTGACACCACGCCAACAAACTTCTGTTTTTCCAGTACATAACCAAATTCGCGGTCTTCATCCTGCAACAACTTGATGGCGGATCGCGGACCAAAACCGGCGGCTTTACGAATCAACGCGCCAGCGCTACGACGGGCAATATCTTTGGCGCTGAAGACGTGGCTGATATCGACGCCACGGAAGAAGGTGCGCACATAATCGTTGGCAGGATTATTGAGAATTTCATCGGGCGTACCGACCTGCACCACTTCGCCGCCTTGCATAATCGCAATGCGATCGCCAATACGCATGGCTTCATCAAGATCGTGAGAAATAAATACGATGGTGCGCTGATGTTTCGCCTGCAATTTGACTAATTCATCCTGCATTTCAGTACGAATCAGAGGATCGAGTGCTGAGAAGGCTTCATCCATCAATAAAATATCGGGATTAATCGCCAATGCACGCGCTAATCCAACACGTTGACGCATGCCACCAGAAAGTTCATCAGGATACGAATGGGCGTAATTATCCAGCCCAACCTGACGTAGGGCTTCCAGTGCTTTTTCCTGACGTTCCTGCAAGGGCACACCGGCTAATTCCATGCCGAAGGCGGCATTATTTAGTACCGTCATATGTGGCATTAGCGCGAAGGATTGGAATACCATGCTGATCTTATTTCTGCGCACTTCACGCAGTTCGGATTCCGATATTTTAGCGATATCGACACCGTCGATGATTACCTGGCCGCGAGTGGGCTCGATCAGACGATTGAGAAGGCGAACCATGGTGGACTTACCTGAACCTGAAAGCCCCATGATGACGAATATCTCGCCTTCTTCAATGGCCAGACTGGCATTTTTGACGCCGACTGAGAGACCGGTTTTTGCCAGAATACTCTCTTTGCTTTCCCCTTTTTCAATCAGCTTAAATGCCTTTTCGGGGTTGTCCCCAAATACTTTATATAAATTCTTTACTTCGAGTTTAATTGCCATGCAGTAATTAATTTCCCGGTTAATGTTTAACTATTTCTTGTTGTGGTCCTGGTCAAATTTAAGCGCCCTATACCGTAGCATAGTGAGAATATCTGACAACCCTGAATGGGAATATTGGCAGGAGCAGAGCGGTAACGATTGGCAATAATTCCAGTGCTCACAAGGGATGCGCGTGGATGAATTTTTTGTCTCAAAGAAGTGAATTTATAGCTGCTTCAGGAAATTTACGACGCAGAATTGCCGAAAAAGCACCCTGATCAAACGAAATATAAGTGAAATAAAGCGATGTGATGAGGATAAATAGCGTGATTGAAAAGTGATGTTCTAAGGGGAAATAAAATTTGGTTTTAAAGCAAATATCACCAAATTAATCCCCTAAATAGTTCGTGTTGCAACAAGGCGACCAGCCCGCTCGACCCAGGAGCATAGTGAACTATGTGACTGGGAAGAGGGGGCGCAGTCAACGCAGCTGTGGCGTGAAGTATGACGCGTATTAGAAATTCCAGTCTTCGTCTTCGGTTTCGACTGCCTTCCCCATCACGTAGGATGAGCCAGAACCTGAGAAGAAATCATGGTTTTCATCGGCGTTGGGCGATAATGCCGACAAGATGGCCGGATTTACGCTGGTCAACTCTGCCGGGAACAACGCTTCATAACCCAAATTCATCAACGCTTTGTTGGCGTTGTAGTGCAGGAAGGTTTTCACTTCTTCCGCCCAGCCAACCTCGCCATACAGCGCTTCGGTATAGGTCACTTCGTTCTCGTACAGCGCCAGCAGCAAATCAATCGCAAATTGCTGCAACTCTTCGCGGCGTGCGTCATCTACGGTTTCCAGCGCTTTCTGGTACTTATAACCGATGTAATAGCCGTGCACTGCTTCGTCGCGAATGATCAGGCGAATCAGATCGGCGGTGTTGGTTAATTTGCCGCGACTCGACCAATACATCGGCAGCCAGAAACCGGAATAAAACAGGAACGATTCAAGGAACACGCTGGCGATTTTTTTCTTCAGCGGATCCTCGGCGCGATAGTGCTCCAGCACAATCTTCGCTTTGTTTTGCAGCGCTTCATTCTCTTCGCTCCAGCGATACGCCGCATCGACATCAGCGGTGTTGCACAGCGTGGAGAAAATCGAACTGTATGAACGCGCATGCACCGCTTCCATAAAGGAGATGTTCGACAATACCGCTTCTTCATGCGGCGTAATCGCATCTTCCATCAGTCCCGGCGCGCCAATCACATTCTGAATGGTATCGAGCAGCGTCAAACCGGTGAACACGCGAATCGTCAGCTGCTGTTGCTGGTGGTCTAACGATTGCCAGGCAGGCAGATCGTTGGAGAGCGGCACTTTTTCCGGCAGCCAAAAGTTGCTGGTCAGGCGGTTCCACACTTCGAGATCTTTATCGTCCTGGATGCGGTTCCAGTTAATCGCTTGAATTTGTTTTAGTTGCATAGTTTTCATCACAGTGCGCACGAGACGCAGCCTTGCACCTCGGTACCTTGAAGCGCCATTTGACGCAGACGGATGTAATAGAGCGTTTTGATGCCTTTCTTCCACGCGTAAATTTGCGCTTTGTTGATATCGCGCGTGGTGACGTCATCGCGGAAGAACAGCGTCAGCGACAAGCCTTGATCGACGTGCTGCGTGGCTTCGGCGTAGGTATCAATAATCGCTTCCGGGCCAATCGAGTAAGCATCCTGATAGAGATCGAGATTGTCATTGGTCATAAACGGCGCCGGATAATAGACGCGGCCAGTTTTGCCCTCTTTACGAATCTCAATGCGCGACACAATCGGGTGAATACTCGAAGTGGCGTGGTTGATATAGGAAATCGAACCGGTTGGCGGAATCGCTTGCAGGTTTTGATTGTATAAACCGTGCTGCATTACCGCTTCACGCAATGCTTGCCAATCGGCCTGCGTCGGCAAGGCAATGCCGGCATCGGCAAACAGTTGCGCCACGCGCGCGGTACGTGGTTGCCAGGCTTGATCAACATACTTATCAAAGTATTGGCCGCTAGCGTATTTTGACTGGGCGAAACCATCAAAGCTTTGCTGATGTTCCTGCGCCAGCAGATTTGAGGTGCGCACCGCGTAATAGGTGACGCAATAGAAGTAGAGATTGGTGAAATCCAACGCTTCTGCCGAACCGTACGCCATGCCTTCGCGCGCCAGATAACCGTGCAGGTTCATCTGTCCCAGGCCAATGGCGTGTGAGCGGCGGTTACCTTCAGCCACAGACGGCACCGAATTAATTTCGCTCATTTCGGAAACCGCGGTCAGGGCACGCACCGCGGTTTCCACCGTTTGCGCCAGATTACGTGAATCCATCGCATGCGCGATGTTAAGCGAACCAAGGTTGCAGGAGATATCTTTGCCCACGCGGCGATAGCTGAGATCGTCATGGAACTCGCTGGCGCTGTTGACCTGCAAAATCTCAGAACACAAATTGCTCATGTTGATGCGGCCGGCAATCGGATTGCTGCGGTTCACGCTGTCTTCAAACATGATGTACGGATAACCCGACTCGAATTGAATCTCGGCCAGCGTCTGGAAGAAATCGCGCGGCTTAATGTAGGTTTTGGTGATGCGATCGTCGGCCAGCATTTCGTCGTAATGCTCGCTAATGCTGATGTCACCAAACGCCTTGCCATAAATGCGTTCCACATCGTACGGCGAGAACAACGCCATATCGCGGTTCTCTTTCGCTAACTGGAAAGTGATATCCGGGATCACCACGCCGAGCGACAGCGTTTTGATACGAATCTTCTCGTCAGCGTTTTCGCGTTTGGTATCCAGGAAACGGAAAATATCCGGATGATGGGCATTGAGCCACACCGCGCCCGCGCCTTGACGAGCACCTAGCTGGTTGGCGTAAGAAAATGCGTCTTCCAGCATCTTCATCACCGGAATTACGCCGGAAGATTGGTTCTCAATGCGCTTAATCGGCGCACCAGATTCACGCAGGTTGGAGAGCAGAAACGCCACGCCGCCACCGCGTTTCGACAGTTGCAGCGCCGAATTCACTGCACGACCAATCGATTCCATATTGTCTTCGATGCGCAACAGGAAGCAGGAAACTAACTCGCCGCGTTGCTGTTTGCCGCAGTTGAGGAAAGTTGGCGTTGCGGGCTGGAAGCGACCGCTGAGCATTTCTGCCAGCAGCTCGCGCGCCAAGGTTTCATTGCCGCGTGCCAATGTCAGCGCCACCATGCAGGCGCGCTGTTCAAAGGTTTCTAGATAGCGTTTGCCGTCGAAGGTTTTTAACGTGTAGCTGGTGTAGAACTTCCACGCGCCGAGGAAGGTGTGAAAACGGAAACCCGCCGCTGCCGCTTCATCGTGCAACTGGCACAGGAACTCGAATGCATACTGATTCAACACTTCAGCTTCGTAATAGCCTTCGGCCACCAGATAGCGCAGGCGCGCGCCGGCATCAGCAAATTGCACCGTGTTGGGTTGCACGTGTTGCAGGAAGAACTGGCGCGTGGCTTCGTGATCTTTGCCGAACTGGATGCGGCCATCGGCGTCATACAGGTTCAGCATTGCGTTGAGCGCGTGGTAATCCAGCGCCGTGCTGTTTAGGGTGTCTGTCGTTGCCAAAATTGGGTCACTCCCGCTTTTACATTAGCGATATCGTCGGGGGTTCCCATCAGCTCAAAGCGGTAGAGATAGGGAACCTGACATTTCTGCGCAATGATGTCGCCCGCCAGGCAATAGACTTCACCGAAGTTACGGTTACCGGCAGCAATCACGCCGCGAATTCCGCGTCGGTTGGCATCATCATTGAGGAATTGAATCACTTGTTTGGGCACTGCACCGCGTGAACTGCCGCCGCCGTAGCTCGGCACCACCAAAATATAGGGCTGTTCGATTTGCAGGCGCTGCGTGCCATCAACCGGAATGCGGCGGGCAGGCAGCCCCAAACGCGTGATGAATCGGTGCGTGTTTTCCGACTGGCTAGAGAAATAGACCAGTGGAAACATCGTCTTATCCCCCGACGGCAGCGAGTTGGCGCAGGCCGGCGATTTTATCGGGACGGAAGCCGCTCCAGTGATCGTCGTGCGTCATCACCACGGGCACCTGGCGATAGCCGAGGGATTTGAGGCTGTCGATAGCTTCGGGTTGGCTATCAAGATTGATTAAATCGTAATCGATGCCTTTGCGATCCATTGCATTTTTTGTTGCGTTGCACTGGACACAGTTGTCTTTGGTGTAAATAATAATGCGCATGATTCGTATTTCCCTTTTATTGCGGTCAGATTGCGAGATACGAAGCAAATTCCTGTTTGCATCGAGCTTCGTCCTTGACGACATCTGGTTGCGTGTGATGGGTTGAATACTAGATGTAGTGATTAAATGGGTCAAGCCCACCAGATATAGGGTTTTGTTATTTTGATCTTCAGATAATCGCTAACGCCAGAGATCATGCGCTCTCCAGGCCGAAAATTTTTTTTGTAAAGGATGAGTAGGGCGAGAGATGGTTGAGTTTTGTGCGATCTGGCCCTCATCCCAGCCTTCTCCCGCAAGCAGGAGAAGGGGCCGATCGAGCATAGGTGTCACAGTTGAACGCCACCTAAACATTCCCTCGCCCGCTTGTGGGAGAGGGTTAGGGTGAGGGACAGCGCGCACTATCCCTCGCCCACAAAAAAGCCCCGCACCAGGCGAGGCTTATTGCATGCACTACGAGGATTAGCGGCGTGAAGACACCAGCAGCGCGCCCAGCACTAAACCAACGGCCGCGCCGACACCGACGCCGTGCCACGGCTTGTCATGCACATACGCATCAACATGGGTACCTGCATCACGTGCCGCTTGCGATACGCGACTCTGACCGCCGCTCAGTTTCGCCCGCGTCTGCTTCAGCAGCGCCTGCGCCTGGCTGCGTGCACTATCAACCTCATCTTTGGCTTCGCTGCCATAAGATTTAAGTAACGCTTCTAGCGAATCTGCCAGTTCGTTTACATCCTGATTGATATCAATGTCATCGTTTTTAGCGCTTCGATTAAACATTTTTAGCTCCCTTTGATTTAAAACGTAATACTCAGTGTAGACGAAGCGTGATTAAACGCAGGGATGTGCCAGGCTTTAGGGAAAATTCCGAATGCTCCGCGCTGTCTTGCTGTTGTAAGGTTGCGGGGCTGTGAGAAGAGAGGAGCAAGCATGTATTTACGACCAGATGAGGTAGCGCGCGTACTTGAGAAAGTGGGCTTCGAAATGGATACCCAAACGCCAAAAACTTATGGTTATCGCCGCGGCGACAACTACGTTTACGTCAATCGCGAAGCACGCATGGGACGTACCGCATTGATCATCCATCCGACGCTGAAAGAGAAGAGTCATCACTTTGCTGAGCCAGCGTCAGAAATGAAAACCTGCGATCACTACACGCAGTTTCCGCTCTATCTAATGGGCGATTCACAAGAGCATTACGGTATTCCGCACGGCTTTAGTTCACGTGTAGCGCTTGAGCGCTATCTGCAAGGCGTCTTCGGCGGCTAATGCTGCGCCCCGTGTTCGCGGGGCCGCAAACCTTTCGTTAATCCTTACTTTCTACCACGTTGCAAATCCCCACGCTGACGCGTATAACCCTGTGTCCATATAGATGTTCAGACGTCCATACGGATACAAAGATATGCAAACTCAGGAAACGTCCCCGCAACAAAATTTTCAGCGCACCATGAAAGTTCGCCATTTGGTGATGCTATCGCTGGGCGGGGTGATCGGCACCGGCCTGTTCTTCAACACCGGCTATATCATCTCAACCACGGGCGCTGCCGGCACCTTACTGGCCTATCTGATTGGTGCGCTGGTGGTGTGGCTGGTGATGGTGTGTCTCGGCGAGTTGGCTGTGGCGATGCCAGAAACCGGCGCTTTCCATGTGTATGCCGCGCGTTATTTAAGTCCCGCCACCGGTTATACCGTGGCCTGGCTGTATTGGCTTACCTGGACTGTCGCGCTGGGATCGAGCCTGACCGCCGCGGGATTCTGCATGCAGTATTGGTTCCCCAACGTGCCGGTCTGGATGTGGTGCTTAGTCTTCTGCATTGCCATCTATTTGCTCAACATTGTCTCGACGCGCTTCTTTGCTGAAGGTGAATTCTGGTTTTCGATTATCAAAGTGATCACCATCATCGCCTTTATCATTCTTGGCGCTGCGGCGATGTTTGGTTTTATCCCGATGAAAGATGGCAGCGCCGCGCCAGGATTGCACAATCTCACCGCTTCTGGCTGGTTGCCGCACGGCACTTTGCCGATTCTGATGACCATGGTGGCAGTCAACTTTGCTTTTTCGGGAACGGAATTGATCGGCATTGCCGCCGGGGAAACCGAACAGCCGCAAAAAGCGCTGCCGCTGGCGATTCGCACCACGGTGGCACGTTTGATCATCTTCTTTATCGGCACGGTTTTTGTGCTGGCGGCGCTGATCCCGATGGATCAAGCGGGCATCGTGAAAAGCCCGTTTGTACTGGTGTTTGAGAAGATCGGCATCCCGTACGCGGCGGATATCTTCAACTTCGTGATCCTCACCGCGATTCTTTCTGCTGCTAACTCTGGATTGTATGCATCAGGCCGCATGTTGTGGTCGCTGGCGAATGAGAATACTTTGCCGCGCTGCTTTGCGCAGGTGAACCGTCGCGGTATTCCGACGCTGGCCCTGACTGTGAGCATGATTGGCGGCCTGCTGGCGCTGTTCTCGAGCGTGATTGCGCCGGACACGGTGTTTGTGGCGCTGTCGGCCATCTCCGGATTTGCGGTGGTGGCGGTGTGGCTGAGTATTTGCGCTTCGCACTACGTGTTTCGCCGTCGCTTTGTTCAGGCTGGCGGTAACGTCAAGCAGCTTGCCTATCGCGCACCGCTTTATCCGCTGACGCCGATTCTCGGCTTCCTATTGTGCTTATTGGCCTGCGTGGGCCTGGCATTTGATGCCTCGCAGCGCATCGCGTTGTGGTGCGGCATTCCATTTGTGCTGTTCTGCTATGCCGCATACCATGTGTCGCAACGAGGAAAGTCATCGCAAAAGGCTGAGGAGGCCAATGATGTCGCGTAATCCTATCGCTCAGGCACTAAACCAAACTGACACCTTGATTATTGATGGCGCACTGGCCACCGAACTGGAAGCGCGCGGCTGCAATCTGGCCGATGCGCTGTGGTCCGCCAAAGTGCTGATGGAAAATCCTGAGCTGATCTATCAGGTGCATCACGATTATTATGCCGCAGGCGCGCATGTGGCGATCACCGCCAGCTATCAAGCCACGCCGCAGGGCTTTGCCGCTCGTGGTTTGGATGGCGCGCAGGCGTTGGAACTGATCAAACAAAGCGTGAAGCTGGCGCAGCGTGCGCGTGACGATTATCGCGCGGCATCATCCAGCGTTGCGGGGTTGCTGGTGGCCGGTTCCGTGGGACCTTATGGCGCGTATCTGGCGAACGGCGCGGAATATCGTGGCGATTACGCGTTGCCGGAAGAAGAGATGAAAGCCTTCCATCGTCCGCGCGTGCAGGCTTTAGTCGAGGCAGGCGTTGATGTGCTGGCGTGCGAAACGCTGCCTTCGTTTGCCGAGGCGCAGGCGTTAGTGAGTTTATTGGCGGAGTTTCCTGCCAGCAGCGCGTGGTTCTCTTTCACCTTGCGCGATGCACAGCACATCAGCGATGGCACGCCGTTGAGCAAAGTAGCAGAGCTGGTCAATGCCGCATCGCAAGTGGTGGCGATCGGCCTCAACTGTGTGGCACTGGAAAGCGTGACGCCCGCGTTGCGTACCTTGCAGGCGCTGTGCGACAAGCCGCTGCTGGTCTATCCCAATTCCGGTGAACAGTACGATGCCAGCAGCAAAACCTGGCATTCGGCGCCATCGGGTTGCACGCTGCATGATAAATTCGCCGAATGGCAGCAGGCGGGCGCGCGCTTGATTGGTGGCTGCTGTCGCACCACTCCGCAGGATATCGCAGCGATTGCGGCATGTTGTAAACCGCAATAAAGCGCAGAAAAACATCAGTACTAGCGCGATTAATCACGCAAAGGCAGTTTAGACTGCCTTAATCTGATGCTAACGCGGACCTGCTATGAACCTGCGACACCTTTTTCCTGCCTGTGCGCTGCTATTAAGCGGCTGCGCCTCTATCGTCGGCACGCAAACTCAACCGGTAAAAATCGACTCATTGCCGCAAGGTGCGCGTTTCACCGTGCAGGATGAAACCGGCCGCGCGGTAGCGCAGGGCTACACGCCGCAAACCGTTGAGTTAGCCAAATCGACCGGTAACTATTTTGGCAAAAAACACTATCAGGTGATGCTGGAAGCGCCGGGTTATGTGCCAGTGACATTGCCGATCGAAGCCAATGCCAACTTGTGGTATCTGCTCGGCAACATTCCGCTGTTGGGCTTTCCCGGCTGGTTGTTGGTCGATCCGTTCTACGGCGGCATGTACGATCTCAAACCTGAGCATCCGCAGCCGAAGTTAAACGTGGTAGGCGCTCGCGGTTAAATAAATGGGTCGCCATTGATGTTGGCGACCTTGCTATTACTGCGCGGTGGGTTTCACCATCGTATTGGCGCTTTTATGCTGCGCCAGATATTGCTGCTGGAAAATGCACATGCGTACGGTGTTGCGATATTCACCGTTAATGAAAAATTCGTGCTTCAGCACACCTTCCACCTCAAAGCCTAACTTGGTGTAGATATGCACCGCCTTCGCGTTCTCCTCATCGACAATCAAATACAACTTGTAGAGATTCAGCACCGAAAAACCATAATCCATGGCTAACTTTGCCGCCTTGGTGGCTAAGCCTTTGCCCTGATGCGACGGCGCGATGATGATCTGAAATTCGGCGCGGCGATGCACATGGTTAATCTCCACCAACTCCACTAAACCGGCTTTCTGACCTTCATGCTCCACCACAAAACGGCGTTCGGTTTGATCGTGAATGTGCTTGTCGTAGAGATCGGATAGCTCGACAAACGCTTCGTATGGCTCTTCAAACCAGTAACGCATCACGCTGGCGTTGTTATCCAGTTGATGAACAAAATGCAGATCTTCGCGCTCCAGTGGCCGTAATTTAACTGTCATAAGCTGCTCCTTCCGTTGAGATGATGGCGCGAGTATAGCGCCATTCAATTAAACCTGTTTTACGCACCAGTGTGGGTGAGCAAGCCGCCGCGCTGCACCTTGCTGGTGCGCATTAGCGCAGGATTCGCTGGCTGCATCAGGCTTTGCTGTTCTGGCACACGCATTGCTTGGCTTGTATAGATAAGACTATACAACCGTTGTTTTTCATCACCTTTTGACAGGAGTGGAACATGGGCAAGCCAATGAAACAGGTCATTAAAGTTGTAACCGTCGCTGCGTTGATTACCAGCGTATTGCAGGCGCAGGCCGCAGACACCAAAGTTGCCATCGGTATTTCCGGCTGGACCGGTTTCGCCCCGCTGACGCTGGCGGACAAAGCGGGCATCTTCAAAAAGCACGGCTTGGATGTCGATGTGAAGATGATTCCGCAAAGCAGTCGCCATTTAGCGGTGGCTTCCGGCACCATTCAATGCGCTGCGACTACCGTGGAAACCTATATTTCATGGAACGCCGCCGGTGTGCCGATCAAGCAGATTGTCCAGTTGGATAAATCGTATGGCGCAGATGGCCTGGCAACGCGCAGCGACATCACCAGCATCAAAGATCTGAAAGGCAAAACCGTGGCAGTGGATGCGCCGGGTACTTCACCGTACTTCCTGCTGGCGTGGATGCTGGATAAAAACGGCATGACGATGAAAGACGTGCGTCTGGCAACCATGGCGCCACAAGCGGCGGCACAATCCTTTGCTGCCGGTCAAAACGATGCGGCGGTGACCTACGAACCTTATCTTTCGGTGATCCGTAATCAGCCGAAGGCCGGCAAAATCCTCGCCACCACGCTGGATTATCCCACTGTGATGGACACCTTAGGTTGCACGCCAACCTTCCTGAAAGATCATCCTGAGGCGGCGAAAGCGCTGGTGGCCAGCTATTACGATGCGCTGGAGATGATCAAACAGCAGCCGGATAAGTCCAATGAAATCATGGGCGCAGCGGTGAAATCCACCGGCAAAGAGTTTGCCGAATCGGCCAGTTATTTGCGTTGGGCGGGACCGGAAGAGAACAAAAAGTTCTTCAGTGGCGAGATTGAAACCTTCAGCGATGAAGCCGGCAAATTGCTGCTACGCGCGGGCGTAATCAAGAAAATGCCTGACGTGAAGAGCCTGTACGACGCCAGCTTCGTGCAGTAAGCGGGAGAAAGGAGATGGAGATGAGTAAAAGCCAACCGGTTTCACCGCCAGCAGCACTGCCGGATGCGCCACAGCGTTGGCACAATCCGCTGATGGTGCCACTGAAAGCCATTTCGCTGCGCCTGCGCATTGGGCTTGGCGTGGCGTTCTTCGTGCTGTTTATCGCGCTGTGGACGCTGGTGACGCTGAGCGGCATGGTGTCGCCGACCTTCCTCGCCGATCCGCTCACCATGTTGCAGCAAGGCGTGCTGCTGTTCACCGAGTACAACTTCTCGCTGGACATCGGCATGACGGTGATGCGCGTGCTGTCGGGCTTCGTGTTAGCGGCAATCATTGGCGTGCCGCTCGGCATCATGATGGGCGCATATAAAACCTGGGAAGCGTTTCTCGAACCCTTTGTCTCCTTCTGCCGTTATTTACCGGCTTCGGCGTTTGTCCCGCTGCTGATTCTGTGGGCGGGCATTGGCGAAACCCAGAAGATCCTGGTGATCTTCATTGGCTCCTTCTTCCAGATTGTGTTGATGGTGGCGGTGACCGTAAGCGGCGCACGGCGCGATCTGGTTGAAGCGGCTTACACGCTGGGTTGCAGCAATCGTTCAATCGTGCGGCGCGTGCTGATTCCCGGAGCCGCGCCGGGCATTGCCGAGTTGCTGCGTTTGGTGCTGGGTTGGGCGTGGACCTATGTGATCGTCGCTGAGTTGATCGGCTCGGAAAGCGGCATTGGTCATATGATCGTTGATAGTCAGGCGTTGCTGAATACCGGGCAGATCATTTTCGGTATCATCGTGATCGGCTGCATTGGGCTGATCTCGGATTACTTATTTAAAGTGCTCAATCGGCGCTTGTTTGCATGGAGTACTTTGTGATGAAACACAGCAAACTCAACGTGCGCGGCGTCGAGCGCATCTTCACCGGGCCGAAAGGCGAGCAAACTCAGGCATTGCAGCCGATTGATTATCAGGTGGAAGAGAACGACTTCATCACGATTCTGGGGCCTTCGGGCTGCGGCAAATCTACGCTGCTACGCATCATCGCCGGGCTGGACACGCCGACGCGCGGCGAGATCTGGTTGGATGGCAAAAGCGTGGAAGGGCCGGGCGCCGATCGTGGCATGGTATTTCAGAGCTACACGCTGTTTCCATGGCTGACGGTGGAAGAGAACATCCGTTTTGGTTTACAGGAGCGCGGCTTGAGTGCGGCACAGCAGAAAGAGCGCAGCGACTACTATATTCATCAGGTTGGCCTGCGCGGCTTTGCTCAGCACTATCCGCGCCAGCTTTCCGGCGGCATGCAGCAGCGCACCGCAATTGCCCGTGCGTTAGCCAACGATCCCAAAGTGTTGCTGATGGACGAACCTTTTGGCGCGCTGGATAACCAGACGCGAGTGATGATGCAGGAGCTGTTGCTGTCGGTGTGGGAGCAATCGCGCAAAACCGTATTATTCGTGACGCACGATATTGATGAAGCGATTTTCATGGCGAATAAGGTGGCGATTTTCAGCGCCCGCCCGGGACGCATCAAACAGGAAGTGGCGGTGAATTTTAATGCCGGACGCGATTACACCATCAAAACATCGCCAGAATTTATGATGCTGAAAGCGGAAGTCACCGAATCGATTCGCAGTGAAACGATGCAGGCAATGGCGCACTAATTAACAGGTCGCCAAAAATTGGCGACCTGACGAAATCAGCTAACAATCCTTCCTTGCGCCATGCGTGCCGCGCGATCGCACATGTGATCGATCACATCGGGATCGTGACTAACCAGCACCATGGTTAACCCATCATTCTGCTTGAGATCGTTGAGCAGGTTGAGGATCTCAGCCTGCACTGACATATCCAGCGCGGAAGTCGGCTCATCCAGCAGCAGGATCTTGGGTTGCAGCAGCAAGGCCCGCACAATCGCTACGCGCTGACGTTGACCGCCAGAAAGCTGGTGTGGATAGCGATCCGCTAAGGCCGGATCAAGCCCAACATGGCGGAATCCGGCATCAATGCGATCGTCGATATTATCGCGTTTCAGCATTTTCAATGGTTCTGCCAGCGTGCGACGCAGCCGATGACGCGGATGCAGCGATGCATAAGGATCCTGAAACACCATCTGCACGTCCTGCCGCAACTGTCCGGTAAACGCTTTGCCAGGCTGAACCGTGGTTCCCGCCAACGCCATCTTGCCACTCCAATGCGCATTCAATCCCGCCAGCACCCACAGCAGCGACGATTTGCCGCAGCCGGATGGGCCAACCAGGCCAAAACACTCACCGGCGTTGACCTGTAGCGAGACGTCATGCACCACCGTGCGCAGCTCGTATCCTTGCTTGTGCGACACGCTCAAGTTGGTTAACTCAATCATGACTTTTCTCCAGCGCGGCACGATCCAGCACCGGCAAGCGTTCGCCGTGCGTGGCTTTGCTCGGACGGCAAGACCACAGCGTGCGGGTGTAAGGGTGGCTGGCGTTGGACAATTCAGCAGCGGGCAGCGTATCCAGCACGCGGCCTTGATACATCACCATTACACGTTCGCAGTGTTCAGAAACCTGTTGCAGATCGTGGCTGATCAGCAGCAAGCCCATGTTGCGTTGCTCGACCAAATGACGAATCAGCGCCAGTACCTGATCGCGCATCGCGTGATCGAGTGCTGACGTCGGTTCATCGGCGATCAGCAGTTCTGGATCGGTAATCAGGGCGATCGCCAGCATCACGCGTTGACCCATGCCGCCGGAAAGCTGATGCGGATAGCGTTTCATCAGCTGACGCGGATCGGGCAAACCAACCGCATCCAGCATCTCGCACACTTTTTCTTTGCGCTCGGCACGGCTCAATTTGTGATGCAGCACCAGCGGTTCTTCCACCTGCCAGCCAATGGTGCGCGTGGGATTGAGGGCGTATTTCGGATCCTGCATCACCATCGCCACTTTGCTGCCGCGCAGTTGAATCCAGTCACGTTCACGCAGATGCAGCGCATCATTGCCGATCACCTGTAAACGATCGGCCTGCACCTGCAACGAAGGTGACAGCAAGCCCATCAGCGTGCGGGCGGTGAGCGATTTGCCCGATCCCGATTCACCGACCAACGCCACGCGCTCTCGGCCAATTTGGAAGCCAATATTATCGACCAGCAGCGCATCATCGCTGCGAATGGTCAGGCCTTGCACATCGACTAACAGATCATTTGGCATGGCGAGTATCCAGTCGGTCACGCAGGCCATCGCCTGTCAGGTTAAACGCCAGGCTGGCGAACAGAATGGCGCCGCCGGGTGCCGCGGCGACCCACCATTGGTCGAAGATCACTTTACTGCCTTCTGCCACCATCGAACCCCATTCCGCGGTTGGCGGTTGCACGCCCATGCCGAGGAAGCCCAGACCGGCCGCCGACAAAATAATGCCGCCGAGGCTGAGCGCAGCGCGCACCACCGCCGTTGGCATACACAGCGGCAGAATGTGGCCGAACATCAAACGTAATCCGGTGATGCCTTGCATACGTGCGGCGGCGAGGTAATCACTGCGGCGCAGCGCCAGGGTTTCCGCGCGCGCCTGGCGGGCAAACGGCGGCCAACTGGTGAGCGCCAATGCCAGCGCGCCATTCATCAAACCCGGACCCAGCATGGCGACCAGCGCCAGCGCGATCACCAGATTCGGCAACGACAGGAAGATATCGGTAATGCGCATCAGCACACGCTCAGTCCAGCCGCCGACGTAGCCCGCGGTAATGCCAATCAGCAATCCCACCGGAATGGTCAAAATCAAAATCAGCGCGACCAGCAGCAGCGTCGGACGCGCGCCGTAAATCACGCGCGACAGCAAATCGCGACCAAAGCCATCGGTACCAAACCAATGCAAGGCCGAAGGAGCCTGCAAACGCTGGGCAATCACCTGCGCATTGGGATCAAACGGGGCCAGCAATGGCGCAAATAACGCCATCGCCACCACAATACACACCAACGTCAGGCCGATGGTGAGCGAGGTCACGCGTGCGCGACGGCGACGTGGGCGCAGCGTTTCCAGTTCAGAGAGTTGTTGGGTCATCGGGTTCTCGGATCGGTTAACCAGGTCAAAGCATCAGCCAGCGCGTTGAGCAGAATGAAGCAGCTGCCAATCAGCAAGGTTGAGCCAAGAATCGCCGGTACATCAGAGGAAAACAGCGCGTTGGTCATGTAACGACCGACGCCCGGCCAGGCAAACACCGTTTCGGTCAATACCGAACCTTCCAGCAGCGTGGCGTAGGAGAGGGCGATGACGGTAATCAGCGTGCCTAGCACGTTGGGGAAAATATGACGCAGCAGAATACGACCACGGCTGGCCCCTTTGGCGCGCGCTAGCACCACATACTCTTTATTGCTCTCTTCGAGTAGCGCCGCACGCAGCAGACGTGTAATCCCAGCCATCGCCAGCAAGCCAAGAATCACCACCGGCAGCCACAAGTGGGCGATAGCATTGCGGAACATTTCAGCATCACCGGACAGCCAGCTATCAATCAGCACAAAGACGGTTTTAGGCTCCAGCGTATACACCCAGATGTCATCGAGCTGGCCCGGTCCTGCCGACCAGTGCAGCACGGCGTAAAACAGCAATAAACCCAGCAATCCGAGCCAGAATACTGGCACCGAATAGCCAAGCAGCGAGACAAAACGTGCCACGTTATCAATGAGGCTGCCGGGTTTCCATGCGGCCAGCAGCGCTAAGGCAATGCCAAATACGGCGGCAAAAATCATCGCGCAGGTGGCGAGTTCAATGGTGGCGGGGAAGGTGCGCATTAGATCGGCGCTCACCGGTTGGTTAGTCAGATGCGATAAACCGAGATCGCCGCGCGCCAAATGGCTGATGTAGCGCCAAAACTGCACCAGCACCGGCTGATCAAGGCCAAGATCGTGGCGCACTTGCGCATAGGTGGCTTCGCTGGCGTGATCGCCCGCAATTTGTTGCACCGGATCGACAGGCGATAGGTGCGACAACATGAAAGTAAACGCTAACAAACCGACTAGCGTTACCAGCAGCGACAGCAGGCTGGTGACGAGGTGGCTAAAACGTTGCCACAGTGGCCGGGCGAACCCGGCCGATGAATCTGATGCTGCCATTACTTAGAAACCTGCGAGTAATACACCATGTCCGGGTTGATACCCTGCACATAGCCTTGCAGATTGTCGCGCAGCGCAATCAGGTTTTTCGCCTGCAAACCAATCACATATGGCGAGTTTTTTAACACTTCTTGTTGCATCGCCTGATACAGCTCAACGCGTTTTTTAGGATCGCTTTCAGCCGTCGCCGCCAGCGTTTGTTTGTTCAACTCAGGAATATGCCAGTCAGAACGGTACGCCACGGTTTTGCTGCCATCTTCCGGGTTGTAAGCGAACGAAGCGGCGTTGGTGTTGGGATCGAAATAGTCCGCGCCCCAGGCGTTGAGTGTCGCTTCGTATTTGTGGGCTTTCACGCGGGTAGAGACTTCTGAGCTTAAGCCCGGTTGCACTTCCACTTTCACGCCACCTTTGGCGAAGCTGCCTTGCAGCGCCTGAGCGATATCGAGATAAGGCGGCTGATTGCTGGTGGAGAGTTTGAAGCTGACGTTGGTCAAACCGGCTTTCTTCAGAATCGCTTTGGCTTTTTCTGGATCGTAACTGTATGGCGTGTCGTTGATGGCACCGAGGAAACCTTTCGGCAGGAAGGTTTGATGCACATCGAACTGGCCTTTCAGCAGATCGTTGGCGATGCCTTTGTAATCGAACAGGTAACGTGCGGCTTCCCACAAGGCCGGATTTTTCAGCACTGGATTTTCACCAATGTTGAACTGGATGTAATAGAGCGAAGCCATCGGAATCGCTTCCGTCTTCACGCCCGCTTTGCCTTTCAGTGAGGCAATCTGATCTGCACCGAGGTTACGCGCGATATCCACATCGCCTTGTTCCAGCAGCAGACGACGCGCCGCCGGTTCCGGAACGTTTTTAATCAGGATATTTTTCAGCTTCGGCGCGCCAGCAGGCGACGTTGGGTTTGCCGTCAGCAGCACGGCTTCATGCAGTACCACTTTGCGAATCTGATACGGGCCGCTACCCGCTGAGTTAGTGGCCAGCCACGCGTGGCCGAAATCGTTGTTTTTAGCATTCGCCTGCGCGGTTTTCTCATCAATAATCGACGAGACCGGCGCAGACAGTAGGCTCAGCACATACGCCGGGCTAACGTTGGCGCTCCAGCTAATCTGTACGTGATTGTCATCGACTTTCTTCAGGAAGCTATCGACGTTGTCTTTATTCCAGCCAAGCTGCGTCAGAATAAAGGAAGGATCGAGGTTCAGCTTCACCACGCGACCCAGCGAGAAGATCACATCTTCTGGACGCAGCGGATTGCCGCTGGCGAATTGCGCCCCTTTGCGCAGTTCAAACGTCAGGCTGCGATTATCGCTGCCAGCTTGCCATGAAGTCGCCAGCGTTGGCTTGAGGTCAATCGGGTTGGTGGGATCGGACTGCACCAGACGTTGGTAAATGTTAGTGAACGCTTGCACCGTGGTCAGTTCAAAGCCCTGCGCGGGATCGAAGCTATCCGCATCATCCGTTGATTGAGCAATCACCAGCGTGTCTTTCGGCGTTGCGGCCTGCACAGAGAAGGCGGCTGCCAGCGAAAGTGCCAGCATAGTTGGAATAATTTTTTTCATGGTGTTCCCTTGCCTTAAAAAGTTACGCGAGTTTACGAGAGCGCTGCGGTGAAGAATAGTCAATTTCAGGCTATGCATATGCATTAATGATCTAAGTGGTGTGCTTAGGTTATAAGGCCTTACATCGCGGGGGCGCCATTTAGGGTGACCTGATTGCTGGATTAGACGGTTAATTAAACTCAATCCCAACGAAAATTAAATAAGTAGTTAGTAACGGATAATTAACTTTACTTCGCTTTTGCCAGGAATATAATGGCGGCAATTTCAAAGCAGGAGAGTTCAGTTGGACAGTCACCCTTTTAGTTGGCAACACAAGGCAAGCTGACGCGCGAACTTTTTTGTCGCTGCTTGCCAATACGGCGGGCAGCAATCCTCCTCTTTCTGATGATTGTTCCCTCACAAACCTATTGTAACGGGCTGATGCTCGTGGGAATTTCATCATGCACATGATTTTTAACACACTTTTCCCTCCGCCTCGATGCGCGCGCTGAACTTCAGCGTGCTGATTTGCTCTGCGCGTTAGATCGCTTTCCGCCTTCTGACGGCGCGGTGTTTTCCATCGTTATTATTTATTTCTCGTTATTTTACGAGCGACTTCTTTCGTCTTTAATTTCCGGGAGGTGATATGGAAATTCCCGACAGGTTATTTTTAATTTAACTACGTTTTGCCGTTTATTTAATTTGTGTGCTCAGCATGCAGGGATTTTTATTGCCGTAAAATAGAGGAATGTCACCATGACTGACATGAAACTCAACCAGGAAAAAAAAGCCTGGAATACCACTCGCCAGCCACGCCAAAAAACGCCGCGCTATCTGATTGAAGATGAAGCCGGTTTTACTGCTGACGAAACCCTAGTGCGTCTGCGCAGCGATGCGCTGGGCTTGCATGAGCGTGAAGCGGAAGCGCGTTTAGCGGTGTATGGCCGCAATCAGGTGGAGCACGACAAAGCGCCACCGGCGCTGCTGCAACTGCTGCAAGCTTTCAACAATCCTTTCATCTATGTGTTGATGGCGCTGGCATTGGTGAGCTTTTTCACCGATTTCTGGCTGCCGCTGCGTCATGGCGAGGAGACCGATCTGACCGGTGTCATCATCATTGTGACGATGGTAACGCTCAGCGGTTTGCTGCGCTTCTGGCAGGAGTTCCGCACTAACAAAGCGGCGCAGGCGCTGAAATCGATGGTGCGCACTACTGCGACTGTGCTGCGCCGGGAATCAGCGCAATCTGCACCGATGAAAATGGAAGTCGATATCGCCACGCTGGTACCGGGCGACATCATTTACCTTTCTGCGGGCGATTTGGTGCCGGCGGATGTGCGTCTGCTGGATTCACGCGATCTGTTTATCAGCCAGGCGATTTTAACCGGTGAATCTTTGCCGGTGGAGAAATATGACGTCACCGGCAATGTCACCAGCAAAAGCAGCGGGGCCAGCGAGCAGGGCACATCGCTGCTGGAATTAGGTAGCGTGTGCCTGATGGGCACCAACGTTTCCAGCGGCAGCGCCAAAGCGGTGGTGGTGGCGACAGGCGGCGAAACCTATTTTGGTAGCCTGGCCAAATCGATTGTGGGTAACCGCTCACAAACTGCTTTTGATCGCGGCGTAAATAGCGTGAGCTGGCTGCTGATCCGCTTCATGCTGGTCATGGTGCCAGTAGTGCTGCTGATTAATGGTTTAACCAAAGGTGATTGGCTGGATGCCACACTGTTTGCGCTGGCGGTAGCGGTGGGTTTAACCCCGGAAATGCTGCCGATGATTGTGAGCTCGAATCTGGCGAAGGGCGCGATTGCCATGTCGCGGCGTAAAGTGATCGTCAAACGCCTGAATGCGATTCAAAACCTTGGCGCGATGGATATTCTGTGCACCGACAAAACCGGCACGCTGACGCAAGACAACATTATTCTAGAGCACCATCTGGATTGCGCCGGTGTGGAAAATTCACGTGTGCTGATGCTCAGCTGGCTCAACAGCCATTATCAGAGCGGCACGCTGAACCTGATGGATCGGGCGATTCTGCGTTACGGCAAAGATCGCGTTAGTCACGATATGGGCGATTACTACGCCAAAGTGGATGAGCTGCCGTTTGATTTCATTCGTCGCCGCGTTTCTGTGGTGGTACGCGATCGCCGCCTGAATCAACAAATGCTGATTTGCAAAGGTGCTGTGGAAGAGATGTTGAGCATCGCCACCGCCGAGCGTGAAGGCAAACTGATCCAGCCACTGAATGAAACGCGTCGTGCGGAACTATTGGCGCTGGCACATCAATACAATCAACAAGGATTCCGCGTGCTGCTGGTGGCGAGTCGCGTACTGGCGGAACCGGGTTTACAGCGAGCCTTGAGCGTGGCGGATGAACAGGGATTAACCATTGAAGGACTGCTGACGTTCCTCGATCCGCCAAAAGAGAGCGCCGCGAAAGCCATTAGCGCACTGCGCGACAATGGCGTGAGTGTCAAAGTGCTGACCGGCGACAATCCGGTGGTCACGGCGCGTATTTGCCAGCAGGTTGGCATTGATAGCGGCCACATTCTGACCGGCGATCAGATCGCGGCGATGAGTGACGAGCAACTGGCGGAGGCAGCGGCGCGTAGTGCGGTATTTGCGAAACTGACACCGTTGCAGAAATCGCGCATTTTGCGTGCGTTGCAGCAGCAAGGCCACACCGTCGGTTTCCTCGGTGACGGCATCAATGATGCGCCAGCGCTGCGTGATGCGGATGTGGGGATCTCAGTGGATAGCGCGGCGGATATCGCCAAAGAGTCGTCCGATATCATCTTGCTGGAAAAAGATTTGATGGTGCTGGAAGAGGGCGTGATGAAGGGCCGTGAAACCTTCGGCAATATCATCAAGTACCTCAACATGACCGCCAGTTCTAACTTTGGCAACGTGTTTTCGGTATTGGTGGCGAGCGCCTTTATTCCGTTCCTGCCAATGCTGGCGATTCATCTGCTGATTCAGAACCTGATGTACGATCTGTCCCAACTCGCATTGCCGTGGGACAAAATGGATCGCGAATTCCTGCGCAAACCACGCAAATGGGATGCGCGGAATATCAAACGTTTCATGCTGTGGATTGGGCCAACCTCATCAATTTTCGACATCACCACCTTTGCCGTGATGTGGTATGTGTTTGCGGCCAATACGCCAGAAATGCAGTCGCTGTTCCAGTCGGGCTGGTTTGTTGAAGGGTTACTGTCTCAAACGTTGGTGGTGCATATGCTGCGTACGCAAAAGATTCCGTTCATTCAGAGTCGCGCGGCGCTGCCAGTATTGCTGACTACCGCGGGTGTGATGATCGCGGGCATTTTGTTGCCGTTCTCACCGCTGGGAAGCATGGTGGGCTTGGTGCCGCTACCATGGGCTTATTTCCCATGGCTGGTGGCGACGCTGTTCGGTTACTGCGTGGTGGCGCAGGGCATGAAAACACTCTACATCAAGCGCTTTGGTCAGTGGTTTTAAACACAAGGAGGCGATATGCGGAACCCGAATCTCAACAAAGTGGTGTTTCACCTGATTTTGATGATAGTGGTGATCGTGGTGCTAACGCTGGTGTTTCGCTGAGTTAAAGGATGTTTTGAAGCATTAAAAAAGGCCGCAATTGCGGCCTTTTCATTTTGCAGAGAAAGTTATTCAGTCACTTTCTTTTTCAGATCGCTGGCACCTTCTTTGGTTTTATTCCAGCCTTTCTGGGTGCCTTCTTTGGTGGCATCCCAACCTTTCTCAGAACCTTCTTTGGTTTTGTTCCAGGCTTTTTGCGTGCCTTCGCTGGCTTTGCTGGTCATGCTGTCGCTTTTACCTTCAGCGGCATGTTTGGCTTTGAGCTGCTGCTCTTTGCCTTCGTTCTGCGCCTGATGCAGTTTTTCCTTGGCGGTGTTCGCGCCTGCTTGCGCGTTAGCGACAGTGTCATCAGTTGCATGTGTAGTGGCAGCAAAAGCCGAAGAAGCCATCAGAATGGCTGACAGTGCAATAATGGTCTTTTTCATAATTCCCTCTTTCATGAAATATGTCGTTTCAGGTAATCATCCTGGCATAAGCCGGAATGGAAAGATTTAAGAATAAACCAGGAATGAAAAAGCTCTAGTTTTGCCGGGGAATTAACCCGCAGAAAGCATTTTAAGCCGAAATTGCTTTAAAAAAAGCCACCTTGCGGCGGCTTTAGTAGGTTAATCAGCCAGTTGCTGCGCAATCGCACTATACATCAGCGCTGCTTCTAATGGCTGAGCATTCATCTTCGGTTCAGCCTGCGGCCAGGTAGACCACTGCACAATCACCAGATTTTCTGCACGATTCACCATAATCACCTGGCCATAAATGCCTAACGCCCACAGTGAATTTTTCAGAGATTTATCGGCAACAGGAGAAACGTGTTGCGCATTGGCGGCCACCGCGTTGTTCCACCACTGATAACCATAAGTGCCTTCTGGATGTGCGGCGGATACTGAATTTTTCGCCTGCGTCCAATTGGCGGCATCGTCCAGCCAGTGATCGGGCAACGTTTGTTCACCATTCGCTAAGCGGCCGTTGTTCATAATGAATAAGCCGAAGCGTCCCCAATCTTCCAGCGTAGCGTTAAAGCCGTGCGCGCCTACGTCGTGCTGTCCTTTTTCATAGGCATGCCAGACGCCATCACTGGCCATGCCGTAAGGTTGCCAAATGGTTTTTTCCAGGTAAGTGGCAAGCGGCATGCCGGTGGCTTTTTCTAACACATCGCCGAGTAGCCAGGCGCCGCCTGATGAGTATGACCAGGTTGTGCCTGCCGGATGTGCGCGATGTAAGTGCTTGATGATGTCGCGCACACAATCGTAGGTGCCAGCACGCGCTTCACACTGCGTAAGATGCGCAAAGTCAGAGTTAGGATTGGCGTAATCTTCGTTCCAGGCCACGCCAGAAGTGTGCTGGATCAACTGCTTCAAGGTCACGCCATCCCAGGCGCTGCCTTTGAGATCGGGTTCGTAATCGGTGACGAGGTCGTTGAGAGAATGAATCTTGCCTTGTTTGATGGCGATGCCAACCAGCGTTGAGACCACGGATTTCCCTACCGAGCGAGACGTCCACAACGTCTTATCCGTATTACCTGCGGCTAAATATTTATAGGCGATTTGGCCGTTTTTCAGCACCAACATACCGCTGACATTTTCTCGTTTGAGATAATCAGGCAATGAATAGTTGTTGCCATTGAACGTGTAAGAGGCTGAGGTGAGCGTTTTGCTGGCTTTAGGCAAAGGTGCGGCTTTGCCATGGCGGAACACATCGCCAGCATAGTTACGGTAATCATTGCGGAATCCCACCACGCGATCGGCTTGATTCCAGCTCAGCATTTTGTGTGTATCCGGCAGTTTTTTATCAAAAGGCTGCGGGCAAGATTCCAGTTTAACGCCGCCACAATCGATCAGGTCTGCCGCGAAAGTTGATGTGGTGAAGGCGATGGTGCTCAGTGTCGCGGCAATCAGCAGTGGTTTTAACAGATGTTGGTTCATTATTGTCTCTGCATCTTCAGGAGTGAATGCGCAGCAGTATAAGAACGTTACTTCCCCTGATAAAATCACTCAATAGGGGAAAATCCCCTGATTATTTTGGAGTGGATTGTGCCTGCTTTACGTTACTCATTCTCGCAAATTGAAGCCTTTACCACTATTGTGGAAACCGGCACCATCGCCAAAGCCGCTGTGCTACTGGGGAAAGATCGCACCACGATTCGCGATCTGCTGGATTACCTTGAAGATGCGCTCGGCTACACGCTTTTCGTACGCGAAGGACGCAAATTATTGCTCACCCAACAAGGCCAGCAATTGCATCGTCAGGCGCATCTTTTCATGCGGCAGGCGCAGGCGTTTGAGTCCTACGCGCGTGGATTGCCCGTGGCTATCGAAGAGGAGTTGGTACTGGTTTACGATCCGTTCGTACCGCTCGCATTCCTACAGGCAGTGATCAGTGAAATGGCGCAGAAAAACATTCGTTTTAGTGCCTGGAGTGCGACGCGCGACCAAGCTGAAGCCGCTTTAAAAAATGGATTGGCCGATATCGCGATTTGTCAGGCGCAGCATCGTACACTAGGCAATGAGATGGAGTGGCAGGCGCTGGGTAATGTCGAACTCAATTTTTATGCCGCCAAATCACTGTTTCGCGATCATCCTCAGCCGGTAACGTTGCTGAATCTGTCTTTGGTGCCGCAACTGGTGATGCACCACGTTAACGATGAGCAGGTGAGTCGGCGTCTGCAAATATCGGGGAAATCGCTGTTTGTGAACGATCGCGCCATTTTGCAACATCAGTTAGAAAGTGGTGTGGGTTGGGGATTTCTCCCCACGCATTTTCAGGCTCAGCGCTGGCGTAATGTGCAAGCGCTGGATACGGAAGTGGGCAATCAAGGATTAAACATCACGTTGGTGACGTTGTGGAATCCGGGCCGCAATAAACAGGCGCTTGCCGAAGCTTTCATTGCCAGCTTGCTGGAGATTTGGCGCAGTACTTACTCGTCATCGCGCTCTTTCGCCGCGCGCTGACGTTCGTAATACTCATCCTCAGCGGTGATGATTTCATCCAGCAGCGAGTCCATATCGACATCGTGCAACACTTCAACAAACAAACCGGTTAACGGCGTTTCTGGGGTTAATTTCCCGTCTTCGTAGAGCGCCCAAATCTCTTTGGCGTAACGTGTTTGCAGTAGTTGCGGCGCGAACTGGCCGTAATACTCGGTGATGTTATTCACGTCGCGTTCAAACATCGATTCAGCGTGATTGTTCGCTGCGGCATCAACGGCTTGTGGCAAGTCGATAATTACCGGTCCTTGCGCATCCAGCAGCACGTTAAACTCCGACAAATCGCCATGCACAATCCCAGCACATAGCATGCGCACGATGTTGCGGATCATGGTGTGGAAATCGGTAACGGCGTTCTCTTCAGTCAAGGTCACATCGCTGAGTCGCGGGGCAACAGCGCCTGCGCCATCGGTGACCAACTCCATCAACAGCACGCCATCAATGCAAAGATAGGGTTGTGGAACGCGAACACCTGCGTTAGCCAGGCGGAACAACGCATCCACTTCGGCGGTGTGCCACGATTCTTCTTGCTGTTTACGGCCGAATTTCGAGCCTTTTTGCATGGCGCGCGAGTTACGCGAATTGCGCACCTTACGGCCTTCCTGATACTGCACCGCCTGCTTGAAGCTGCGTTGCGAAGCTGCTTTATACACTTTGGCGCACTGCACATTGCCACCGCTCAGTACGGTGTAAACGTCAGCTTCTTTGCCGCTTTTCAGGCGCTGCAGCACTTCGTCGATCAGGCCATCATCGACCAGCGGTTGAATTCTGTTTGGAATCTTCATGCGGCTTTATACCTTATTTCAGCCAGAGGAGCCGCCAAACTTTTCTATCGCTGGATTCACGCGGTTCGCCTCAAAGAGTGACATATACAAAAAAACCCGCAAGGCTTTCACCGTGCGGGCTTTCAGGACTTAACATGATGACTCTGGTAATCACCGGTCAAGAATTTTGGTGGAGCTGGCGGGAGTTGAACCCGCGTCCGAAATTACTACACCGTCGGCACTACATGCTTAGTCAGTCTTTACATTCGCCGGCCAGCTG
>NZ_JBCNNP010000037.1:0-42069 GCF_039594315.1 Pantoea sp. | reverse complement strand
AGCAATAGGTATCGGTCATCATGGAGAAGATCACTGTCTCACTCGGGGATCGCAGTTACCCCATCACCATCGCTGCCGGACTGTTTAACGATCCGGCTTCTTTTTGGCCGCTCAAAGCAGGCGACAACGCCATGCTGGTGACAAACCAGACGCTGGCACCTCTCTACCTTGAACCCCTTGCAACGTTGCTGAGCAACGCGGGTGTTAAGGTCGATCAGGTGATTCTGCCGGATGGTGAGCAGTACAAAACGCTGGCGGTGATGGACGAGGTATTCACTGCGCTGCTGAAAAAGCCGCACGGGCGTGATACCACGTTGATTGCACTCGGTGGTGGAGTGATTGGTGATCTCACCGGATTTGCCGCTGCCAGCTATCAACGTGGTGTGCGCTTTATTCAGGTGCCGACCACCTTGCTGTCTCAGGTTGACTCCTCCGTTGGCGGAAAAACCGCAGTAAACCATCCGCTCGGCAAAAACATGATTGGGGCGTTTTACCAACCGGCCTCGGTTGTGGTTGATACCCATTGCCTGTCCACTCTGCCGCCGCGCGAACTTGCGTCGGGCCTGGCGGAAGTGATCAAATACGGCATTATTCTTGATGGCGAATTCTTCCAGTGGCTGGAGCAGAATCTTGATGCTCTGCTGGCGCTGGATGAAAAGGCCATGGCTTATTGCATCCGTCGCTGCTGCGAGCTGAAAGCTGAAGTGGTTGCGGCGGATGAGCGTGAAACGGGCGTACGCGCGCTGCTTAATCTGGGCCATACTTTTGGTCATGCGATTGAAGCACACATGGGCTACGGCAACTGGTTGCACGGCGAAGCTGTGTCGGCTGGCATGGTGATGGCGGCGCGTACCGCTGAACGTTTAGGGCAGTTCACCTCGGCGGATACCGATCGCATTATCGCGCTGTTGCTGCGCGCAGGTTTACCGGTGCACGGTCCTGCAAGCATGGCGGCGGAAGCGTATTTGCCTCATATGATGCGCGACAAAAAAGTACTGGCAGGCGAATTGCGTTTGGTGCTGCCTCTCGCTATTGGACGCTCTGAAGTGCGTGCTGGTGTGGCTCATGATATGGTGCTGGCAGCAATTAACGATTGTCAGAAATCCTGATTATTAGAAGAGTGAGTGGTGATGCGGCGTGTGGGAAGCGCGTCGTTTTACGGAGGAGGCCAAATGGATGAGTTCAAACCGGAAGACGAGTTAAAACCTGACGCCAGTGATCGCCGTCCCACGCGGCCACGCAAATCGTCTTCTGCGCCGAAAGTAAAAGTACCGGTTTCTCGTCAGCACATGATGATGGGCATCGGGATTTTGGTTTTGCTGTTAGTGGTGCTGGGCATTGGTTCGGCATTGACCGGCCCGGACGAGAAAAAACCGACAACCAATACCGCGAATACTGGCGCTGCGGGTGGTAATGAGAAGAACATCGATCTATCGGGTTCGACCACCATGAGCGGTCAGCAAAACGCCACTCCTTCTGCTGAAGGCAGCACCGCGCAAAACAGTGCGGGAACGACTGCACCAGCGAGCAACGATCCGCAGTCCATCCAGATGCCATCGGTTTCTTCAACGCCAACGCAAGCCGCTCCGGTTGATACTCCAGCGAACCAACAGCGCGTAACGCTGCCTGGCGATCTCAACAGTGCGTTGAGCAACCAGCAAGGTTCTGTTGATGCTGCCGCGCAAGGTGCGCAGGGCAACAGCTCATTGCCAACCGCGCCAGCCACGGTGAGCGGCAATGGTAAAGCGATCACGCCGCCAGCGATGCGTTCGGAAACACCAACGCGTACCAGCAATAGTGGTGCACGCGAAACGCACTCGGCTGCCAACACACATAAAACACCTGCAGCCACTAAACCGGCTCCGGTGAAAGAGAGCAACACGCACAGCACCGCATCTCGTCCAGCGACTTCGGCGAGCGGTGCCAGCAAATCGTTGCCTTCCGGTGGAAACTACACCTTGCAGTTGAGCGGCGCTTCAAAAGAAGAGAGCCTGAATGCATGGGCGAAAAAACAGAATCTGAGCGGTTATCACGTGTATAAAACCACGCGCAACGGCGAGCCTTGGTATGTGTTGGTGAGCGGCGCTTATGCCACACCAGCGGATGCGAAACGCGCGGTGGCTTCGCTGCCTGCTGAAGTGCGTGCGGCGAATCCATGGGTGAAACCGCTTAGCCAGGTGAAGAAAGAAAGTCAGTAATTGATGTGGGGCTGCGCAGATGCGGCCCCGTTTAAAGCGCAGAGCTGCTGTCGGTTCCACCACAGCCCAAAATTAAGATGTAATAACCACGACAGCATGAAAAAAAATCGCGCTTTCCTGAAATGGGCCGGAGGGAAATACCCGCTCCTTGACGACATCCGTCGTTACTTGCCACAAGGTGATTGTCTAATTGAACCCTTTGTTGGTGCCGGTTCCGTATTCCTCAACACCGATTATGATCGCTATCACCTGGCGGACATCAACGGTGATCTCATCAATCTCTACAACATCGTCAAAACGCGCACTGCGGCGTTCATTGAGGACGCTCGTCAGCTGTTTAATGCTGAAGGCAACACGGCGGAAACCTATTACGCCCAGCGCCTCGCCTTTAACGCCAGTAAAGATGAATATCAGCGCGCGGTGTTGTTCTTGTATCTCAATCGTCACGGTTACAACGGGCTTTGCCGTTACAATTTGCGCGGCGAGTTCAACGTGCCTTTTGGCCGTTATCGCAAGCCCTATTTCCCGGAAGCGGAGCTGTTATGGTTTGCTGAGCGGGCGCAAAAAGCGACCTTTGTCTGTGAATCGTACGATGTTACTCTGAACAGCGCGCCAAAAGGCTCAGTGGTGTATTGCGATCCGCCGTACGCGCCGCTTTCGGCAACGGCGAATTTCACCGCCTATCACACCAACAGTTTCAGTCTGCACGAGCAGCAGCATCTGGCCGAATTGGCGAATAAGTTGGCGCAGCAAAATTCCATACCGGTGCTGATTTCTAACCACGATACGCTGTTGACGCGTGAGTGGTATCAGAATGCGGATTTACACGTAGTCAAAGCCCGGCGTTCCATCAGCCGAAGCATAAGTGGTCGCACACAGGTCGACGAACTGCTGGCGCTTTTCCGCTAGTCTGTTTCGTCCGCGACCAACGACGTATTACGCCAGCTACGGCTGGCGCAAAAAATTGGGAGAATCGGATGAAACAATTTTTACTGGCCCCTTCAATCCTTGCCGCTGACTTTGCACGTTTAGGTGAAGATACGGCGAAAGCGCTGGCGGCAGGTGGTGATGTGGTCCATTTCGATGTGATGGATAACCACTATGTTCCCAATCTGACTATGGGTCCGATGGTGCTGAAAGCGCTGCGCGATTACGGCATCACCGCGCCAATTGATGTGCATCTGATGGTAAAGCCGGTTGATGCCTTGATTCCTGAGTTTGCCAAAGCCGGAGCCACCTTTATTACCTTCCATCCCGAAGCCAGCGAGCATGTTGATCGCACTTTGCAGCTGATTAAAGAACACGGCTGCAAAGCCGGCTTGGTGTTCAACCCAGCTACGCCGCTTGATTACCTCGATTATGTGATGGATAAGCTGGACATCATTCTGTTGATGTCGGTGAATCCAGGCTTTGGCGGCCAATCCTTTATTCCCGGCACGCTGGATAAATTGCGCCAGGCACGCCGCTTGATTGACGAGAGCGGTTACAACATTCGCCTGGAAGTGGATGGCGGCGTCAAGATTGATAACATCGGCCAGATCGCCGCTGCCGGTGCTGATATGTTTGTTGCCGGTTCAGCCATCTTTGGTCATCCGGATTACAAAAAAGTGATCGACGAGATGCGTGGCGAACTGGAGAAAGTTAATGGCTCATTTCACTGATATTCGCGCACTGGCATTTGATCTCGACGGCACGCTGGTTGATAGCGCGCCAGGTTTGGCGCAAGCCATCGATCATGCGCTGGCCGATTTGCAATTGCCGCCGCCGGGCGTGGCGTTAGCCTCAACCTGGATTGGCAACGGCGCGGACGTGATGATGACCCGCGCGCTGACCTGGGCGCTAGGCCGCGAACCGCACGCCGAAGAGCAACGCGATGCGCGTGCGCTGTTCGACAAGTATTACGCCGAAACGGTGGAAGCCGGCAGCACGCTGTTTCCACAGGTGGTAGAGACGTTAGCGGCGCTGCATGCCAAAGGGCTGCCGATGGCAATCGTCACGAACAAACCGACGCCGTTCGTTGCACCGCTGCTCAAGTCACTCGGCATTGCCGACTACTTCACGCAGATTATTGGCGGCGACGATGTGGTGGTGAAAAAGCCACATCCCGCGGCAATCTTCCTTGTGCTTGGTCATTTTGGTGTTTTGCCGAGCCAGTTACTCTTTGTCGGCGATTCTCGCAATGATATTCTCGCGGCCCAGGCGGCGGGCGTACCGAACATTGGCATGACCTTCGGCTACAACTATGGCGAGCCGATTGCGACCAGCCAACCCGATTTAACTCTCGACTCTTTTGACGAACTTTTGCCCGCGATCGGGCTGTAATTATCAGGATATAACATGAGCAAACCCATCGTTTTCAGCGGCGCCCAGCCTTCCGGTGAACTGACCATTGGCAACTATATGGGTGCGCTGCGTCAGTGGGTGCAGATGCAGGATGATTTCCACTGCATTTACTGCATCGTCGATCTGCACGCCATCACCGTACGTCAGGATCCGGCTGCGTTGCGCAAAGCCACGCTGGATACTTTAGCGCTGTATCTTGCCTGCGGCATCGATCCAGCCAAAAGCACCATCTTCGTTCAGTCACACGTGCCAGAGCATGCGCAGTTGAGCTGGGTGCTGAACTGCTATACCCAATTTGGCGAACTGAGCCGCATGACGCAGTTCAAAGATAAATCTGCGCGTTACTCAGAAAACATCACTGCGGGCCTGTTCGATTATCCGGTGCTGATGGCGGCAGATATCCTGCTGTATCAAACCAATCAGGTGCCAGTGGGTGAAGATCAGAAGCAACATCTGGAACTGAGCCGCGATATCGCGCAGCGCTTCAATGCGTTGTACGGCGATGTGTTCAAAGTGCCAGAGCCGTTCATCCCGAAATCGGGTGCTCGCGTGATGTCGCTGCTTGAGCCGACCAAAAAGATGTCCAAATCCGACGACAATCGCAACAACGTGATTGGTCTGCTGGAAGACACCAAAGCGGTGGTGAAGAAGATCAAGCGTGCGGTAACTGACTCCGAAGAGCCGCCAGTGATTCGCTACGACATCAAAGAGAAAGCGGGCGTTTCCAACCTGCTGGATATTCTGGCCGGTGTGACTGGCAAAAGCATTCCTGAGCTGGAGCAGCATTTCGAAGGCAAAATGTATGGTCATCTCAAAGGCGAAGTGGCTGATGCGGTTTCCGGCATGCTGACTGAGTTGCAGGAGCGTTATCATCGTTTCCGTAATGATGAAGCCTTCCTCAATCAAGTGATGCGCGATGGCGCAAGCAAAGCGCGTGCACATGCGCAGGAAACGCTGAAGAAAGCCTACGAAGCGGTCGGCTTCGTCGCACTGCCTTAATTTTCAGGCGCTGTGCGAGATTGTGAAAACGGCGGGCCATTTGACCCGCCGTTTTTTATTTGATGCGACGTAGCGCCAACTCCGCGCCATCCCAGAACAGGCGGGCATTGCCATCGGCTAGCACGCTTAACACTGCGCCCGGCGCCGGTCCCCACGCCTGATTGCCGCAACTCACGTTAAAACCGTAGCGGAAGGTGAAGTCGCGATCTTGCCCCGTTCCATTGGCAGCGCTGAGACGCGGTTTGCCCTGGCAATTATCGACGGAAGGATTAATGCTGCGTTCGTCGGTACCCCGCGTCCAGGTGATGGCATTCGGTTTAAACGCCACGCGCGCACCCATAAACTGCGGATCATTCTTGATGTAAAGCTGCCCAACTTCCTTCTTTGGCGTCACCGCCACAACTTGCCATTCACCGACCACGTTTGACCAGGTAACCGGTGCGGCGGAGGCCACTGCACTCAGTGGCAATAACAAAGCACAAACCAGTGAAGCAACGCGCATGGAAACTCCATATCAATGAGAAAAATAGCGCTCAGTTTGGCGACAAAGCGCAACGCTGTACAGTTTTTTGCCGCTTAGAACCAGCGCAGCTGTTCACGCAGCGCCACCACACGGCCAACAATAATCAGTGCAGGGCTTTCAAACTGTTGTGCCAGCGTTGCCAGTTCTGCCAGCGTCGCGGTTGCTACGCGCTGTTGCGGCGTGGTGCCGTTTTGCACTATCGCCACTGGCATCGCTGCATCCATGCCGTGCTGCAACAGTTGCTGCTGGATTTCCGGTGCTTGCGCTAACCCCATATAAAACACCAGTGTTTGCTGCTCGGCGGCCAATTTGCGCCATTCGATTTCGCCATGCTGTTGCAAATGGCCGGTGACGAAGCGCACGCTTTGCGCGTGGTCACGATGTGTGAGGGGAATGCCGCTGTAAGCGGCGCAGCCCGATGCCGCGGTAATGCCCGGCACCACGCTAAACGGAATGTTATGTTGTGCCAGCAACTCAAGTTCTTCGCCGCCCCGTCCAAAGATAAACGGATCGCCGCCTTTCAGACGCACCACGCGTTTGCCGCTTTGTGCCTGCTCGAGTAACACTTGATTGATTTGCGACTGCGGCACGCAATGATTGCCCGCCTGTTTGCCGACGAAGATGCGCTCGGCATCGCGGCGTACCAGATTGAGAATCGGTTCTGATACCAAGCGGTCGTAAACCACCACATCGGCCTGCTGAATATGCTGCAAGCCTTTCAACGTCAGCAAACCGGCATCGCCTGGCCCAGCACCGACCAACACCACTTCACCTTGTTGCGCAGGCGGCACATCAAACAAACTAGCCACCAAATCAGAGGCACGCGCGTGATCGCCATTGGCCAACGTTTGCGCCAGGCGATCGCTGACAAAAAAGCGTTCCCAGAAGGCGCGACGCTGCGGCATGCTGGCAAACGTCTGCTTCACCCGGCTGCGCAACGATCCCGCCAGCGCCGCCAGCTCGCCAAGATGTTGTGGCAGCATCGCTTCCAGTTTTTCGCGCAGCAAACGTGCCAATACTGGTGCACGACCGCCTGAAGAGACGGCAATCATCAACGGCGATCGATCAACAATCGACGGCATAATCGCGCTGGCTTCCTGCGGCGCATCGACCAGATTACAGAAGATGCGACGCTGTTCCGCGGCAGCGCCAACCTGCTGATTGGCCGCATCATCATTAGTCGCCGCAATCACCAGCCAGCATTTATCCAGCCAGCGCGCATCAAACGCGCCGGTTAATAAGGTCAGCTTTCCCTGTTGTGCCCACTGCTGAAACGCTGGGGAGAAATCAAAGGCGCCAACGTGCAAATCGGCACCGGCATCCAGCAGCAAACGCGCTTTGCGTTCGGCTACATCGCCTGCGCCAACCAGTAAACAGCGTTTGCCTTGCAGGCGGCAAAACAGCGGAAAGTAGTCCATAGCTGATCCTAAAAAAAGCCCGCACGCGGCGGGCTGAAACTTGTTTATACCGATTTGAGCGCAGCGGGTTGCGCTTCAGACTGCGGGCGCTGCGCCTGCGGCGTGGCGTACCAGTAACCGAGGCCCATCAGCACCATGCCGGAGAACATATTGCCCAGCGTCACCCATAGCAAGTTGTGGCCGATGCCGCTTAACGTGAAGTCGGCATTATGCTGACCAAACCACGACAGCGCAAAGACTGTCATGTTGGCAATTGAGTGTTCGTAGCCGGAGGCGATAAATGCCAGCAAGCACCACCAGATGGCGATGAATTTCGCCGTGCCTTCAGTGCGCACTGCCATCCAAATCGCCAGACAAACCAGCCAGTTGCACAGTGCGCCTTTGAAGAACAGCGCCATTGCCGGTTGCGTGGTTTTCGCCAACGCTGCGCTGTGAATCAGCGATCCGGCATTCGGCAGCAGCGGGCCTGCGGCATAATAGTAAATCAGCGCCACCAACACCGAGCCGAGCAGGTTACCCAACCAGGTTTGTGGCAACACGCACCACATTTGGCCTTGCTTGATGGTGCCCGCTTTCACGCCAATGGTCAGGAACATAGTGTGGCCAGTGAACAACTCGGAACCGGCGATGATCACCAACGTTAACGCGATGCCAAAGGTGGCGCCCATTAACAGCGGGCGATAAGCCGGATCGGCCAGATTGCCGAGCGTGAAGATCAGGATGATTGCCAGGCCGACGTACGCGCCTGCCATTGCCGAGCTGATCCAAAAGGCCAGCGGGCTGTGTTGTGCCGTTCGCACGATGCGCGCCGCGTTGGCTGCGCATTTATTCAGGGTGTCAGAAAACATAGTGACGTCTCATAAAGTAAAGGAATTCGTTCAGGCGCAAATTTCGACGTGGCCATTGCTGACGCGCACCGGATAGCTCGCCACCGAGCGCGCCGGATCTTCCAGACACACGCCATCGCTCAAACGAAAGCGCTGCTTTTTCAATGGACTCGCCACCCACAGCGTTTTCTGGTGCTCGGCAATCAGGCCGCGCGATAACACGCTGGCCTCGGCGAAAGGATCGATATTGCTTAAGGCGTAAAGTTGCTCATCTTCGTAAGGACGAAAGATGGCAATCTGCTGGCCGTTAATCAGCGCACAAACGCCGGTTGCCGGCAGGATTTGTTGAAGTTCACACACCGATTGCCACTGGCTCATGCGTCGATCTCCTCAATCAGCGTTACGGCAATGCGTTCGTCGGGACGTGCCGGGCGATGCTGATCGCGTTGGTTGATGTGCTGCACCAGCGGATCGCGCTGATCGCTATTAATGAAGGTGTTGAAGTGCGGTTGTTGCTGCGGATCTTGCACGGTAGCAGCCCATTCACACGCCACTTCGCCACGCAAACGGGTAAATTCGCTTTCGAGCTGCGCATTGAGGCCCAGCTTGTCGTCAACGATCACGCTGCGCAGGTAATCGATGCCGCCTTCCATGCTTTCCAGCCACAGCGAGGTGCGCTGTAAGCGATCGCCGGTGCGGATATAGAACATCATGAAGCGATCAAGGTAGTGCAGCAGTGTGTCGCGATCGAGATCAGCAGCCAGCAAATCGGCATGGCGTGGTTTCATGCCGCCGTTGCCGCATACATACAGATTCCAGCCTTTTTCGGTGGCGATGATGCCGACATCTTTGCCCTGTGCCTCGGCACATTCGCGGGTGCAGCCAGAGACGCCAAACTTCATCTTGTGCGGGGTTCGAATGCCTTTGTAGCGGTTTTCCAGCTCAATGCCGAAGCCGAGGCTGTCGCCCACACCAAAGCGGCACCACACGCTGCCGACACAGGTTTTCGCCATGCGCAGCGCTTTGGCGTACGCTTGGCCGGTTTCGAAACCTGCATCAATCAGTTGCGTCCAGATTGCTGGTAGATCGTCACGCTGCGCGCCAAACAGGCCAATGCGCTGCGAGCCGGTGATCTTTGTGTAGAGATTGTACTGACGTGCTACGGCACCAATCGCCATTAAGCCTTCTGGCGTGATTTCGCCGCCAGCCGAGCGTGGAATTACCGAGTAAGTACCGTCTTTCTGGATATTGCCAAGGAACAAATCGTTGCTGTCCTGCAACGGCGTGAGTTTTGGCTCGAGCACATATTCGTTCCAGCAAGAAGCCAGCAGCGAACCGACCGTAGGTTTACACACTTCGCAACCGTAGCCTTGGCCGTATTTCGCCAGCAATGCAGCGAAGGATTTGATCTCTTCAACGCGGATCAGGTGATACAGCTCCTGACGCGAATAGGGGAAATGCTCGCAAAGATGGTTGTTTACTTCGATGCCCTGGCGGCTCAGTTCACCATTCAGCACTTGGGTAATCAACGGAATACAGCCGCCGCAGCCGGTGCCCGCGCGGGTTTCAGCTTTCAACGCCGCAACGGTGTGGCAGCCGCCTTGCACCGCTTTGACGATGTCGCCCTTGCTGACATCGAAGCATGAGCAGATTTGCGCGCTGTCCGGTAATGAATCGACGCCCATCACCGGTTTCTCGCCGCTGCCCGCCGGCAGAATCAGCAATTCTGGATTTTCCGGCAGCGTAATGTTGTTCAGCGCCAGTTGCAGCAGGTTGCCGTAATCGCTGGTGTCGCCAACGAGCACCGCGCCCAATAGCGTGCGGTTGTCTTCGCTGACGATCAGACGTTTGTAGATATTTTTCTGTTCATCGAGCCAGACGAAGCTACGCGCGCCCGGCGTGCGACCGTGTGCGTCGCCAATACCGCCGACATCCACACCCAGCAGTTTGAGCTTGGCGCTCATATCCGCACCGGCAAAGGCATTGTCGCGACCCACTAAGATATCGCTGGCAACCTGCGCCATCTTGTAACCCGGCGCGACTAAACCATAAATTCGGTTCTGCCATGCCGCACATTCGCCCACAGCAAAAATCGCGGGATCGCTGGTTTGGCAGCGTTCATTAATGGCAATCCCGCCGCGCTCGCCCAGCGACAAACCGCACTGTTTGGCCAGTTTGTCTTGCGGCCGGATGCCGGTGGAAAACACGATGAAATCGACATCCAGCGCGCTGCCATCGGCGAACTCCAGCGTTTTACCGCCTTTGGCATGATGGACAATTTGCTGGGTGTTTTTGCCGGTATGCACCCGCACGCCCATTTGTTCAATCTTACGGCGCAGCTGTTCGCCGCCTTGCGGATCGAGCTGTTCTGCCATCAACACCGGCGCGAATTCAATCACGTGGGTTTCGATGCCGAGGTTTTTCAATGCGCCTGCGGCTTCGAGGCCCAGCAATCCACCACCAATTACCGCGCCGCGTTGGGTGCGGCGTGAACAGGCTTCAATCGCATTGAGATCTTCGATGGTGCGATAGACAAAACAGTCGCTGCCTTCCGCGCCGCTGATCGGCGGAATCCACGGATAAGAACCGGTGGCGAAAATCAACGTGTCGTAATGCACCGCGCGACCGGTATTCGAGTGAATCAGTTTTTCATCGCGGTTGATGGTGATAGCACGTTCGCCGAGCAGCAGATTGACCTGATGCTTTTCATAATAACCAACGCGTACCAGCGAGAGTTCTTCAGCGGTGTGATGGGAAAAATAGGCGGAAAGGTGGACGCGGTCATAGGCGACTCGGGGTTCTTCACAGAAAACGGTTATCGCGAACTGCTCAGCTTCAGCTTTGTCGATAAGTTCTTCTATAAAGCGATGGCCGACCATGCCGTTGCCAATAATAACGACACTGTGCTTGCTCATGCTTGCCTCAAAAATTGCGGTATCTGCGCTTACCTTAACGCGGCGCATTTGGCGCTTATTGATGTACATCAAGCGCGCCCTTATATACCTATTTTGAGGTATGTAACTGATTTTGAACGAATTAGTTAAGTGGCTTATTTGGTTGGTAATTGTTCAGTGTTCAAATAAATCTGCGATTCGTTGCGGCGCGATTTATCGCGCGTTTCAATGTTGGCAATTTGCCCATCCTGGCATTGCGCAATAAATTGCGCCGCTACGAAGCGTGCGCTTGGTGGAATCATATTTCGTGCTAGTTTTAGATTTTGTATTTTCAGGAGAAGGGCATGGCAAATCCGTCACTAAAGTGGATCAACAATCTGCGTTTAGCGGGCCAGCAAGGTTTGTGGCAGATCGAAATCGATAACGGCAAGATTGCGCAGATTCATCCGCAGCCTTCTCAAGCGGCGGCGCAAGCGGATGCGTTGGATGCACAAGGCGGTTTAGCCAGCGCGCCGTTCATCGAGCCGCATATTCACCTCGACACCACGCAAACTGCTGGTGAGCCTGCGTGGAATCAATCGGGTACGCTGTTTGAAGGTATTGAACGTTGGGCCGAACGTAAGGCGCTGCTAAGTCACGATGATGTGAAGCGGCGCGCGAAACAAACTCTGAAATGGCAAATCGCCAATGGCATTCAGCATGTGCGCACCCATGTGGATGTCTCCGATCCGACGTTGACCGCGCTGAAAGCCATGCTGGAAGTGAAAGCGGAGATGGCGCCGTGGATCGACATCCAGATTGTGGCGTTTCCGCAGGAAGGCATTCTCTCGTATCCCAATGGCGAAGCGTTGCTAGAAGAGGCGATGCGCATGGGCGCAGATGTGGTGGGTGCGATTCCGCATTTCGAGTTTACGCGCGAATATGGCGTGGAATCGCTGCATAAAACCTTCGCGTTGGCGAATCGCTATGATCGGCTGGTGGATGTGCACTGTGATGAGATTGACGATGAACAATCCCGCTTCGTGGAAACTGTGGCGGCGCTGGCGCATCGTGATGGCAACGGCGAACGCGTTACCGCCAGCCATACCACGGCGATGCACTCCTACAACAATGCCTACACCTCGCGGTTGTTCCGTCTGTTGAAGCTCTCGAAAATTAACTTTGTTGCCAATCCATTGGTGAATATTCATCTGCAAGGGCGCTTTGATAGCTATCCGAAACGGCGTGGCATTACGCGGGTGAAAGAGTTGCTGGAGGCGGATATCAATGTCTGCTTCGGCCACGATGATGTGTTCGATCCGTGGTACCCGCTTGGCACCGCCAGCATGTTGCAGGTGCTGCATATGGGACTGCATGTTTGCCAGCTAATGGGCTACGAACAGATTGATAATGGCTTGCAGTTGATTACTCATAACAGCGCCAAAACGATGCATCTGAACAGTTACGGTATTGAACCGGGCAATGATGCCAGTTTGATTATTCTGCCAGCAGAAAGTGGATTTGATGCAGTACGGCGCCAGGTGCCGGTGCGTTATTCCATCCGAAAGGGCGTGTTAGTGGCGGCGACACAGCCGGCCAGCAGCGAGATTTATTTAGTGGAAAAAGAAGCGGTGACGTTCAAGCGGTGAAAGCAGGGCGGCCCGTTTGAGCCGCCCATAAAAATTAATGCGTTACGTGACCATGCTGGCGATGCTTGGTGACAAAGCCCAACAACACACACATGACGAACACCACCGCATACAAACCATTCGCGGTTGAGAGCGCCGCATGCGCGCCACCGGATGCCACAATTGGGCCGGTAACCACAAAGGTCAACATGGTGCCAACGGTGCCGCAGGTCAGGATGAAGTTCACCAGCTTCGGTGAAGAGACCTTGGTTTGCAGCGAACCCAACGTGATGATGGTGGTGTAAATGGCGCTAGAACTGAAGCCCAATGTCATGATGATCCAGTGCAGCATGCTGGCGTCTTGGGTGGTGACGAACCAGTACATCAAACCGGTTGCCAACGCCGCCAGTACCATCAGGATGCGTTGCAGATCGAAGAAGCGCAGTACGAAGCTGAACACCCACATGCCGACCATATAGGCGGTCCAGAAGTTACCAACCAATTGACCGGCGGCGGCAATATCCATGCCCATTGATTTGGTGGCGTATTCCGGCACCCAAGAGATAAAGCCCAACTGGCCAAGGATGTAGCACAGCGCGGCAATCGACAGGAACAGCACGCCGATGCCCCATTTCTCTTTCTCGACGCCAGGTTTAGCGGCTTCGTTTTTCAGTACCGGGAACTCGATGAACAGCGTCAGTACAAAGATCGCCACGTAAATCACGCCGATGCAGGCGTAAACCCAGTACCACGGCAGCGCGCGCGCCAGCAGAATACCGGCGATGATCGGGAAGATGGTGCCAGCCATGCTAAAGAATGAGTCGGTGAACAGCAGACGTGCGCCGCGTTGGCGACCATCGTACAGATGGGTAATCAGGAATGTACCAATCGACATGGTGATACCGCTGACCACGCCGAGCACGAACATGCACAGTGAGAAGATGGTCAGATCGTGGCTGGTCATCAAACCTGCCACGGCAAGAATCATCAGCACGAAGCCAAAAATCAGCTGACGCTTAAGCGGTACAATAACCATCAACCAGGCGTTCAGGAACACCGACACCAAAATGCCCGCATTAAGGAAGGTGAAGGTGTTACTCATTTCTGAAATCGGGCGTTGGAAATATTGCGCGATGTTATCCAGCACCATACCGGTAACAATGACCAGTGCGCCAGTGAGCGCATAGGAGAAATAGCTAATCCAGGTAAGGCCAAGTCGATTGCGGTTTGTCATGTTCTGAACCCGTTAAGCGCCGAGGATGGCAAAAAAGTGTCATGAATTGTAAGTGTTGATGTGATCTTAATAAACAACGAGTGTAACAAGCAGGAAATATTTCATTAAGAGTGTGATTTTCGTCACGCAAATGATTGCGTGACCGCAAAAGTATGACAATTGCAACATCCACGTAAATATCGGTAAAACGCTGGCTCTTGGATTACATGCTCTTTACAATCAATCTCGTTTTTGAGCTAGCTCTCCATGGTAAGGAATCTTTCATGCTTAAACGTACTTTGACAGCGGCAGTTGCCCTGTTAGCGCTCTCTTCCGTATCGTCTGCCGCGCTGGCTGCAAAAGGCGATACACATGTGCTGCTCACCACCTCTGCGGGCAATATTGAACTCGAACTGAATAACCAGAAAGCCCCGGTTTCGGTGAAAAACTTCACTGATTACGTCAACAATGGTTTCTACAACAACACCATTTTCCATCGCGTTATTCCTGGCTTTATGATTCAGGGCGGTGGTTTCACGGCGGATATGCAGCAGAAGCAAACTGTGGCGCCGATTAAAAACGAAGCTGACAACGGCTTGCGTAACCTGCGCGGCACCATCTCGATGGCGCGTACCGCAGATAAAGATAGCGCGACCAGCCAATTCTTCCTCAACGTGGCCGATAACGCCTTCCTCGATCACGGTCAACGTGACTTCGGGTATGCGGTGTTTGGTAAAGTTGTGAAAGGCCAGGATGTGATCGACAAGATTGCTCAGGTACCGACCAAAGATGTCGGTCCGTACCAAAATGTGCCGTCAAAACCGATTGTTATCCTCTCTGCCAAAGTCCTGCCTTAATCGCTTCTCGCGCCATTTAACCGTGGCGCGTCATTTGCTCTCCGGCAAAGCAAAAAATTGCTGCTTATACTTAGGGCTCATTGCTTGCCGGAGGCGCTATGACCAGCAAACTCACCGAGAAACAGAAAGCCGCTTTGTGGCAGCAGCGCCGTGCGGCGAGTTATCAAGCCAGTTGTCGATTGGCTGGCTACCTAACCAGTGAACCCGTAATTGAAGCCGAGCAGGCCGAAGAACGACTCGCGTCGTTGAGGAGGCAATATGGCGGATAACAGCCTGGCGGTGCGCGATCCTTATCTGTGGCATAACGACAGCGTGCTGAAGAATCGCCTTGATATCCATGATGAGGCACAACTGCGTAAAGCCGAACTGGCTTTCAGTACTGCACGTGTCGCGACCTTAGAACTTGGCCCGCGCAGCATTGGTTTGCCGCGCTTGTGCCACATTCATCGCACGTTGTTTCAGGATCTCTACGCGTGGGCCGGTGAACTGCGCACGGTGGATATCTGGCGCGATGAAACGCCGTATTGTCACTGCGAATACATTGAGAAAGAGGGCAACACGCTGATGCAAGCGCTGGAAGCAGAACGCGGGTTGGCGGATCTGCCTCAGGATGAGTTTGTGGCGCGTATCGCGCATTACTATTGTGAAATCTTCGTGCTGCACCCGTTCCGCGCCGGCAATGGCCGCGCACAGCGTATCTTCTTCGAGCAACTGGCGTTGCACGCCGGATATTTGCTGACGTGGGAAAACCTGGAGCGCGATGCATGGCGCGCCGCTATCTCAGCGGGTGTTGCTGGCGATTTAGCGCCGCTCACCGCGCAGTTTGCGAAAGTGGTGAGCGTGGCTAAAGTTTTATAGCAGCACTTCCAACCCATGCTTCTGTACCACAGACAAAAGTTTGAGTGAGATGCCGCCGGGGCGTTTCGCACCGGTTTCCCACTTTTGAATGGTTGAAACGCTGGTATTGAGATAGCGCGCAAAAACTGGCTGACTCACATTGAGATTTTCGCGCAGGTTTTTAATCGCCTGCGCATCCAAATCTACGACATCGGTTAAACAGCGTTCATCAAAGTCACGCATGCTCTGCTTGCTAATAGCATCAGTTGCAAATAACCCCGATGCAGCACTGTGAATAGCCTCAAAAGCCGGGCTTTTAAACTTACCGGTTTTGGTCATGACACATCTCCACGAGCTCCCGAACGGCAATAAGCCGATTCAGCGCCTCATTTGAAATTAATGAGTAATGTTTTGCCAGTTCACGGAATCCTTCAAGTTCGCTATCACTCAGGTTGGCCTGATCTTGTTTGGCGAACAGGAAGGCATAAATCCAATTCTTACCACCTTTAGCTAAAATGATGGCGCGATCGCGATTATGTTGCAGACGCTTTTTAAATACTCCGCCGCCGAGGTTATCGGCATGACCGAGTTTTATGGCTGCGATTGCTCTGCACAATTCATCATCAGCAATTAAATGCCGACGAGCTTGCTTACTAAACCATTTGGTTTTGAATACTCGCGTTGTAGCTGACATGGCAACTCTCCAAAATATAGCACCTGGTGGGAGAGTAATCAGAAACTTTTTTGCCAGCCAGCGGGTATGATGATGGGAGGTGATAACATGGCTCTTTTGCGACCTTTCTTGCATGGGTTACCTGTCATGAATCACGCTACGAACAACTATGCTGCTGCTAATCGATAACTACGACTCTTTCACCTGGAATCTCTACCAATACTTTTGCGAATTGGGCGCGGAAGTGCGCGTAGTGCGTAATGATGCGATTACGTTGGATGAGATGGAGGCGTTGCCGCTGACGCATCTGGTGATTTCGCCGGGTCCGTGCACGCCGGATCAATCCGGTATTTCCCTCGCGGCGATTCGCCACTTCGCCGGACGTCTACCGATTCTCGGCGTATGTCTCGGCCATCAGGCCATCGCGCAGGCGTACGGCGCGCAGGTGGTGCGCGCGCGCCAGGTGATGCACGGCAAAACCTCGCTGATTCAGCACACCAATCAAGGTGTGTTTCGTGACCTTAATAATCCGCTCACCGTGACGCGCTATCATTCATTGATTGTGGCGCGCGATACGCTGCCCGCTGAGTTTGAAATTACCGCCTGGAGCCTGCGCGATGGCGAGCCTGATGAGATCATGGGTTTCCGCCATCGCACGTTGCCGCTGGAAGGCGTGCAGTTTCATCCGGAAAGCATTCTTAGCGAGCAAGGGCATCAACTGCTGGCGAATTTCCTGAACGCATAACTTATGTTTGCCTTCGTGTGATTTTTTATGCATATTTTGTGATTATAATTTCACATCAGCTCAACAAATAACCCGATGAGGTCGTCAATGGCAGCGGAAAAACTAGCGGTAACCCGGGAAACGTTCGATAACGTTATTTTGCCTGTTTATGCACCTGCGCAGTTTGTGCCGGTTAAAGGCAAAGGCAGCCGAGTGTGGGATCAGCAGGGCAAAGAGTATATCGATTTCTCTGGCGGGATCGCGGTGACTGCATTGGGCCATTGTCATCCGGCGCTGGTGGAAACGCTGAAAACCCAGGGCGAAACCTTGTGGCATACCAGCAACGTGTTCACCAACGAACCGGCGCTGCGTCTGGCCAGCAAGTTGATTGCGGCCACGTTTGCCGACCGGGTGTTTTTCGGTAACTCTGGCGCAGAAGCCAACGAAGCCGCCTTTAAGCTGGCACGTTATTACGCCTGCAAAAAACACAGCCCGTTCAAAAGCAAAATCATCGCTTTCCATAACGCCTTCCACGGCCGCACGCTGTTCACCGTGTCGGTTGGCGGGCAGCCAAAGTATTCCGATGGCTTTGGACCGAAACCGGCAGATATCGTGCATGTGCCGTTTAACGATCTCGATGCGGTAAAAGCCGTGATTGACGATCATACCTGCGCCATCGTGGTCGAGCCGATTCAGGGCGAAGGCGGCGTGATGCCCGCTACGGCGGAATTTATGCAAGGTTTGCGCGCGCTGTGTGATGAACATAATGCGCTGCTGGTGTTGGATGAAGTGCAGAGCGGCATGGGACGTAGCGGCAAGCTGTTTGCCTATGAACATTACGGCATCAAACCCGACATCATCACCACCGCGAAAGCGCTGGGCGGCGGTTTCCCAGTGAGCGCGATGTTGACCACCAACGAAATTGCCTCGGTGATGGCGCCGGGCGTGCATGGCACCACTTACGGCGGCAACCCGCTGGCGTGTGCGATTGCGGAAACCGCACTCGACATTATCAATACGCCGGAAGTGCTGGAAGGTGTGGATGCGCGTCGCCAGCAGTTCGTTGAAGCGCTGCAAGCCATCGACAGCAAGTTCGACATCTTCAGCGAGATCCGCGGTAAAGGTCTGCTGATTGGCGCCGCGCTGAAGCCGCAGTTCGCCAGCAAAGCGCGTGACATTCTCAACGCTTCAGCGGCAGAAGGGCTGATGATTTTGACTGCGGGCACCGACGTGATTCGTTTTGTGCCATCGCTGGTGATTGAACCCACCGATATCGCCGAAGGCATGACGCGTTTCGCCACCGCGATTGAGAAAGTGTTAGCCGCTTAATCCGCTTTCGGACGCAGCACCTTAAGCCAGCGGCCATGATGCGGTCGCTGGCTCCACGCCAAAGAAGAGATGGTGTGCATCACATTGAGGTGCTGCAAAATCCGCTTCACATGCTGTTCGACAATCGTCACCGGCCCTTCATTCAAATTCTCCGGCGCTTCCAGAATATTGCTGTCATTGCCCGGCCCGTCATACGCCAGCCGTTGCTGACAGCGTTGCAGCGCGATTTCACAGGATTGCAGATAACGTTCCGCCAACTTGGACGTCAGCATAGTGTGTTCACGCGCCAGAATGGTCATCGCATTGATATGCTCAACGATAAATTGGCTGTGCGTTACCCACATGCGCATATCTTTCAGATATTGCAGATTGAAGCCGGGTTCGCTAGAGGCTTGATTGAGCGAGTTAAACAGCGCGTTGTGCGCTTGATTGACGCGCATGCGTTGATACGCTAACTTCTCCGGCGATTGCTCCGGGCCGAGCAGCAAGCGCAGCGCGTCCTGATAAGCCTCCAACGCATCGTGCGCATTGTTACGCAGCAAGCCGCTTTGCCATTGCGGCCACAGCCAAATCATCCCGGCGAAGGCAATCAGGCATCCCATCAAGGTATCCATCATGCGCGGCAACAAGAACTGCGCGCCATTCAGAGACAGCAATTGCAGCGAATACACCGCAGTGACGGTAAAGCCAATCATCGACCAGCCGTAATATTTGCGCGTCACCAAATAGCTCGCCAGCGTAATCACCAGCATAAACAGCAGCGTGAGCGATTCCGGCACTTCCAGCCGCAAAGAAGCTGCGGCGATCAACAAACCGGCAAAGGTGCCCAGCGCACGGTGCTGAATGCGCACGCGCGTGGCGCTGTAGCCATTCTGGCTGACGAACATAATGGTCATCAGAATCCAGTATGGTTTGGGGATGTTGAAGAACAGCGCCAGCGCGCTGCCAAACATCAACATCACGGCAAAACGACCGGCGGTACGTAACGCCGATGATTTGAAGGAAAGATAGCTGCGCAGCGCTGGCAGCAGCGGCAAGCGGCGTTGGCGATCGGCCATTAAGTCACGCGTGTAGAGCGGCTTTTGGGTACGCAGCACGCGAGCGATGCGGCTGAAGTGGTACAGACAGAAGTTGCCGACCGGATTATCCGGATGCTGGCGGGCGATTTTCTCCAGCGCACCCAGCTGCTTCTCCATGTGAAAGCGATCCGGCAACTGGTGATAAAGAATGGCATCGGCGAGCACCCGCAGCCGCGCCGAGATGATTTTGGCGTTCCAACGAATCACCGCTTCGGCGTGACTCTGCTCAACCAGCTTCTGCACTTCTTCCGGCTGATGCAGGCTGACTGAGATGTGTTCCTGCAAATCCAGCGCCACCTGGAAGGCGCGCGTCAGACGTTTATGACTGTTATCGCGACTGGCCGACAGCATGTGCATCTGCTGATAACAGACGGTAATCAGATCAACCGCCTTTTGTTGACGTGCCAGCAGCGGCGGCAGCGCTTTTTCCGGATCGGTTAACTGCGTCAGCAAGGTGTATTTGGCATCGCAATAATCCGCCAGCTCGCGATACAGCAAACTGAGCGATTCGCGCATCGGTTGCTCTTTCCACAGCCAAAACCAGAACCAGTTGAACAAGCCGTACCACAATGTGCCGCCAATATAGAGCAGCGGCGGCACCCAAATCGGCATGCGTCCTACCAGGCTTAGCGAAAAGATGGCGGCAATCAAGGTGGCTGGCAGTAAGCGGCCATGCAGCGGGCTGATTTCACCGGTGACGCCAATCAGCAGCGGCAACACCAATAAAATCAGCGGCAACGGCACGTGATAATCGGTGAGGTACTGAATCAGGAAACTGCCGGTGGCAAAGAGCGAACCACCCACAATCAAGCGTTTGAAGAAGCGTTTGTGCGGCGTATCCAAACCCGCCATGTTGCAGCAGGCCGGGACTAAAGAGAACAATAGCCCTTTTTGCAGATCGCCAAACAGCCAACCGAGAGCCACAGGCAGGCACAGCACCAGCGTTTGTCGCAGCGCGTAGTTAACTTCAGGATGATAGATGATTCGACGCCACATCAGCTCATCGCAAATAGAAACGGCGCGATGTTGCCATCACGCCGTGGGTGAGAAGGAATTAGCGGGTGCCGTAAACGACGATGGTTTTACCGTGTGCGGAGATCAGATTCTGATCTTCCAGCATTTTCAGGATACGACCCACGGTTTCGCGTGAGCAGCCCACGATCTGACCAATCTCCTGACGAGTGATTTTAATCTGCATTCCGTCTGGGTGAGTCATCGCATCTGGCTGTTTAGCCAGATTAAGCAGCGTTTGCGCGATACGTCCGGTCACATCGAGGAAGGCAAGGTTGCCCACTTTTTCAGATGTCACTTGCAGACGACGCGCCATTTGCGACGACAGTCGCATTAAAATATCCGGGTTTACCTGAATCAGCTGACGGAATTTTTTGTATGAAATTTCAGCCACTTCGCAGGCAGACTTCGCACGTACCCAGGCACTGCGTTCCTGGCCTTCCTCGAAAAGACCGAGTTCGCCGATGAAATCTCCCTGATTAAGGTAGGAGAGAATCATCTCTTTGCCTTCTTCATCTTTAATCAGTACCGCTACGGAACCTTTCACGATGTAGTACAGCGTTTCCGCTTTCTCACCCTGATGGATGAGCGTGCTTTTTGACGGATATTTGTGAATATGGCAATGGGACAGGAACCATTCGAGTGTAGGGTCTGTTTGCGGTTTGCCGAGAACCATTCGCTATTATCCTCTGTTGTAATCGTGCCCAAAAATACAGGGGGCATTTTTCCCTGTCAGGCGGTTTAATCGTCGAGCGTTTCCTAATGAAGGAAAATTTATTCCGGGGTGACTCTTAAGCTACGCTTTTGATTCTTCCCGCCTTCGTCGGTTAGGACGAAAATATTTTCAGCACTGTTTGTAGCACAGCTTTTGCGAGCTGTCTTGTGTTGTCTCGCTTCAGCAGAAGGGGGATTTCTCTGGATTGCCGTTTGTCATGTGAAAGCGTACTCTGACGGCAAAACCGCCGCTTCAGGAGAAAGAATAATGCAGGCACGAGTGAAATGGGTGGAAGGGCTTACCTTTCTCGGAGAATCCTCATCCGGCCATCAGGTATTAATGGACGGTAATTCCGGTGATAAAGCGCCAAGTCCAATGGAGATGGTGTTGATGGCAGCCGGCGGCTGTAGCGCGATTGACGTGGTGTCGATTCTGCAAAAAGGGCGTAGCGATGTCGCCGATTGCGAAGTGAAACTCACCTCTGAACGTCGTGAAGAAGCGCCACGTATTTTTACGCACATTAACCTGCATTTTATTGTCAGCGGCAAAGCGTTGAGTGATAAAGCGGTGGCGCGTGCGGTCGATCTGTCAGCGGAAAAATATTGCTCGGTGGCGATCATGCTGGGTAAAGGGGTTGAGATCACCCACAGCTACGAAGTCGTTGAGCTTTAGCTCGATTGTAGCGGCGCGATTTATCGCGTTCAGTTGATTTTAAAAGGTCAACATAACGCCATAAATTGCGCCGCTAGATAATCACTGCGCTTACTCAATTCGCTTGCCTTCAATCAGGCGCTGCACCAGCGGCAACATAATCAACTCCATCGCCAAACCCATTTTTCCGCCCGGCACCACCAAAGTGTTGATGTGGGAGATAAACGATCCCTGAATCATCGCCAGCAGATAAGGGAATGCGATCCCTTCCAATCCACGGAAGTGAATCACCACAAAGCTTTCGTCGAGCGACGGAATTTCGCGTGCGGCAAACGGGTTTGAAGTATCCACCGTTGGCACACGCTGAAAGTTGATGTGAGTACGCGAGAATTGCGGCGTGATGAAGTTGATGTAATCCTCCATCGAACGTACCACCGAATCCATCACCGCTTCCCGCGAATGACCGCGTTCGCTGGTATCGCGCACCAGCTTTTGAATCCACTCCAGGTTAACAATTGGCACCACGCCAACCAGCAGATCCACATGTTCTGCCACGTTGTGTGGCTGCGTCACCACGCCGCCGTGCAAACCTTCATAAAACAGCACATCGGTGTTTTCCGGCAGCGGTTGCCACGGCGTAAAGGTGCCCGGCACCTGATTCCACGGTACGGCTTCATCGTAGGTGTGCAAATACTTACGCGATTCGCCCAGTCCAGTTTGACCGTAATGTTTGAACGTCTGCTCCAGCAAACCAAAGTCATTGGCTTCCGGGCCGAAATAACTGATGTGGCGCCCGAGATCGCGCGCTTTACGGATCGCCATATCCATTTCTGGACGCGTGTAGCGATGGAAACTGTCGCCTTCCACTTCCGCGGCATGCAGATTTAACTGCTGGAAAATCTTACGAAAGGCAAGGCTGGTGGTGGTGGTTCCGGCACCGCTGGAACCGGTAACCGCAATAATTGGATGCCTGGCTGACATAACAGAGCTCCCTGTGAAGTCCGGCGATGAGCATTGTTACCACGAATTGCCGCGCGGTGCATTAGCCGCGAAATTCACTCTTCGGCATGATATTGATGGATTCGTGCAGCTCCGACCATACCAGCACCACCTCGCCGCGCTCAAGTTGGCGGCGCACATCGGCGACTTTCTGTGACAGGCTGCGTTCCTGTTCGCCGTAATCGGTGCCTTCACGCAGCACGAAAGTTTCAATCAGGTTTTCCAGCGTTTCCGCTGCAAGCTGCTGCCAGGGAATAATCACAATTACACATCCAAATAGGTAGAGAGCCAATCCGGCACGCGTTGTTCCAGCCACATTTGCGGTTTCAACAACGTGCCGCCAACAAAGCCGACGTGGCCACCTTGCTGGGTCAGCTGGTATTGCGTTGAGGCTGACAATTGATGCGGCTGCGGAATCACGGCGTCGGTCATAAAGGGATCGTCCTGCGCATGGATGAGCAGCAGCGGTTTACGTACGCCGGTTAAAAACGGCATGGCGCTGGCACGTTGATAATAGTCGTTGGCATCGACGAAACCGTGCGCGCGCGCGGTAACCGCATCATCAAATTCACGCAAACGACGGAACGCGCGCAGTTGATCGAGATCGACCGGTAAGGTGCCGGGCCAAGCCTGCAACTTGCGCGTGGCGTTCTTTTTCAACTGCGTGAGCAAATAGTATTGATAGAAGCGCGAGAAGCCGACATCCAACTTGCCGCTACACGGTTCTAACGCCAGTGGAGCGGAGATGACCATCGCCGCATCCAGCAGTGCATCGTTGCCTTGTTGCCCCAACAAACACGCCAGCATATTGCCGCCGAGTGACACGCCGACGGCCGCGGTTGGCACCGTGCCCCATTCGCGTTGCAGCCAACTGAGGAAGTAGGTGGCGTCTTCGGTTTCGCCGGAGTGATAAATGCGATTGAGGCGATTCGGTTCACCGCCGCAGCCGCGAAAGTGCATCATTACCGCCAGCCAGCCACGCGCCTGACACGCTTGCATCAAACCGTGCGCGTACGGACTGCGGAAGCTGCCTTCCAGACCATGAAACAGCACCATGCGCGGCTTATGACGCGCTTGCGCCGGATCTTCACTCCACGCTAAGTCGACAAAATCCCCATCGGGCAGGTCAAGACGCTGCCAATGCGGACGTAAAGTGACGCGCCGCCGCAGAATACGCGGCAGCAGCGTTTGCAAGTGCGCGTTACTGAATCCGCGCAGTGGTTTAAAGCGCTCGCCATTCGGGCGATTAAAATAGCTTGGGTAAAGGCTTGTCTGATGCATAAGTCGCTGATAGCTTCGATGGGTTGTTCGCTTTACTGGGTGAGGAGCACCCGAATATACATGGAACTGAGTCTTTTTTTGTCAATGTTAGGTTTTCTTTGGGTCGCTGCCATCACGCCAGGTCCCAATAATATGTTACTTACCGCCTCTGGTGCTAATTTTGGCTTCCTGCGCACCATTCCGCTGCTCATTGGTATCATGATTGGCATGCAAGTCATGTTGCTGATGGTGGCATTTGGCATCGGCGGGTTGATCCTGCTTTATCCTTCACTGCACTTGGTACTGAAGATTGCCGGTAGCCTTTATCTGCTGTGGCTGGCGTGGAAAATCGCCACCGCCGAGTATGAAAAGCTTGAAACCGATGATGTCACGGTCAAGCAGATGCCGTTCTGGCAAGGTGGATTGCTGCAACTGATTAACCCTAAAGCCTGGTTGATGGCGCTGGGTGCGGTTGCCAGTTTCAGTCTGGCGGGCGAACGTTATCTGCATTCGGTGGTAGCGATCAGTATCGGCATGGCGCTGGTCAATGTGGTATCAGGCGTAATCTGGATGGGCTTCGGCTCGCTGATTGGCCGATTACTGCGTAGCCCACGTGCGTGGAAGATCTTCAATCTGGCGATGGGCTTGCTGACTGCCGCTTGCGTGTTGTTGATTTGGCACTAAGTTAGCTGGAGGCGCGTTCGACGCGCTTCCACGGCAACACTTCATGCACCACCGGTGAAAGTGGCTGACGGATGCGTTGCAGCAACAGTTGTACGCTGCGCGCGCCCATGCGGTTCATCGGTTGTTCAATGGTGGTGAGCGGTGGATTGAGGCTGCTGGTAAAGTTGATGCCATCGAATCCCACCACCGCCAAATCTTCTGGTACACGCAACCCGGCTTCTAACGCCGCGTGAATCACGCCAACCGCCAACACATCCGAAACCGCAAACACCGCATCTGGCCGTTCTGGCTGCATCAGCAATTCGCGCAACGCTGCGCTGCCCGCTTCGCAGGTGACATTTTCCGCGTACGCCACGCTGCCATAATTCAATTCCAACTGTTCAAGCGCGGCGCGATAACCATCTTCGCGTTGATGGGAATAGAGATAGCGCATATCGCAGTTAACCAGTGCGATGCGACGGCGACCTTTTTCCGCCAGATAACGAATCGTTTCAAACGCCGCTTCTTTATTATCAATCGCCACGCTGGATGCCGCGATAGCAGGATCGTACTCCGCACATTGCACCCAAGGCGCATCGCCAATCAGCTCCTTTAATTCCTGCAAACAGGCGGCAGCATCCATGGTGATCACCCCATCGACCACTTTTCCAGTCAGCAGCGCGATGTAGGCTGCTTCGCGCCGCAACTGCGATCCGGAATTGCACAGCAGAATGTGATAACCCTGCGCTTCGGCCTCGGCTTCAATGCCCTGAACCACGCGTGAGCAGAACGGATTGGTAATATCGGGGATCAGCACCAGCAGCATGTGACTTTGCGAAGTGCGCAGCTGGCGCGCCAGTAAGTTGGGTTGATAGTCGCAAATGTCGATCGCTGCCAGCACTTTGGCGCGCGTGTCGGGACGTACGCCGGGATTTTGATTCAAAACCCGTGAAACCGTGGCTTTTGACACGCCAGCCAAATGCGCGACTTTCTCAATCGACATGGATTTAGGACCGCTAATAAGGGGGGATAAACAGGTTGTCTATCAATAGCACAGCTGCAATGTGAGCGTATGACATATTTGTCATTTTAAGCGTTCTTTGCATTTGCGCATTTTGCATAGGCTTGCCCGATGTTGATCTAAGAACGGATCGTCATTAGGGATAATTTTTAATTCCTTGGTGAAATTACTGCGGCTGGAGAAACTGCCCTCACTAAAACACATTGGGGTGAAAGATGATGGCAATGAAAAAAACAATAACAGCGGTCGCGGCAGCATTCGCCTTGATGGCCTTCCAGGCGCAGGCGGTCAATGTCACCGTGGCGTATCAAACCTCGGCGGAACCCGCCAAAGTTGCACAGGCTGACAATACCTTTGCCAAAGACAGCGGTGCGACGGTGGATTGGCGCAAGTTCGATAGCGGCGCCAGCGTGCTGCGCGCCTTAGCATCGGGCGATGTGCAGATTGGCAATATCGGCTCCAGCCCGCTGGCGGTAGCCGCCACCCAACAACTGCCGATTGAAGCCTTCCTGCTGGCTTCTCAGTTGGGCAATTCCGAAGCGCTGGTGGTGAAAAAATCCATTACCAATCCCAAAGATCTGATTGGCAAACGCATCGCCGTGCCTTTCATCTCCACCACGCATTACAGCTTCCTCGCCGCGCTCAAGCATTGGGGCATTAAACCTTCGCAGGTCACGTTGGTGAACTTGCAGCCGCCAGCGATTATCGCGGCATGGAAGCGTGGCGATATTGATGGTGCCTACGTTTGGTCACCGGCGGTAAATGAGCTGGAAAAAGAGGGCAACGTGCTGACGGATTCATCGCAGGTGGGCAAATGGGGCGCGCCGACGCTGGATGTGTGGGTGGTGCGTAAGGACTTTGCTCAACAGCATCCTGACATCGTGACTGCTTTTGCACGCAGCGCGATTGAAGCGCAGCAAGCGTATATCGCCAATCCAGAACAGTGGCTGAAGCAGCCCGACAATTTGAGCAAGCTGGCGCGCTTAAGCGGGGTGCCGGAATCAGACGTGCCGGTGCTGGTGAAAGGCAACACCTACTTAACCGCACAGCAGCAAGTTGAGCAGCTCGGCAAGCCGGTGAACAAGGCGATTGTCGATACCGCCAGCTTCCTGAAAGAGCAGGGCAAAGTGCCTTCAGCGGCTGACGATTACAGCAGCTTTGTCACCACTCGCTTCGTTGCACCCTTAGCCAAATAATCGGAGGCGATATGCTCAACATCACCAATCTCAATGCACGTTACGCCGGACAACCCGCGTTGCAGGATATCAATCTGCAACTGGATCAACGCGACCTGCTGGTGGTGCTGGGTCCCTCCGGCTGCGGCAAAACCACGCTGTTGAATTTGATCGCCGGCTTTCTGCCGCTGGAATCCGGCAGCATCACGCTGGATGGCAAAGCGGTGGAAGGGCCGGGCGCTGAGCGCGGCGTGGTGTTTCAAAATGAAGGATTGCTGCCGTGGCGTAACGTGATTGATAACGTGGCGTTCGGCCTGCAACTGGCGGGAATGGCGAAGGCGGAGCGCCATGCCATTGCCCGTCGCTTAATTCGCAAAGTAGGACTTGAAGGTGCAGAGCAGCGTTTTATCTGGCAGCTCTCTGGGGGTCAACGTCAGCGCGTGGGGATTGCGCGTGCGCTGGCGGCTGATCCTCAGTTGCTGCTGTTAGATGAGCCGTTCGGCGCGCTGGATGCCTTTACCCGCGAGCAGATGCAAACCTTGCTGCTGACGCTGTGGCGCGATACCGGCAAGCAGATCCTGCTGATCACTCACGATATAGAAGAAGCGGTATTTCTTGCCAGCGAACTGGTGCTGTTGTCGCCGGGACCGGGTCGCGTGGTGGAACGTTTGAAGCTCGATTTCGGTCAGCGCTTCGCCGCTGGGGAAGCGTGCCGCAGCATCAAGTCCGATCCGGCGTTTATCGAACGCCGTGAATATGTGCTGAATCAGGTATTTTCACAGCGGGAGGCATTTGTATGAGCGCGTTAATTGATGAGAAACGCCAAACGCGCCGCCGCAGCTTACGCTGGCCATTCTCGTTACAGTTTTCGCTCAGTTTGTTGAGCGTCGGCATTCTGCTGCTGCTGTGGTGGGGCGTAACGGCGCTGGGTTTGATTGCGCCACTGTTTTTGCCGCCGCCGCAGTTGGTATTGCAAAAGCTGCTGCTGATCGCCAGCCCGCAAGGCTTTATGGACGCGACATTGTGGCAGCATTTAGGGGCTAGCCTGGCGCGTATGCTGGTGGCGCTGTTCTTTGCCGCGCTGATTGGCATTCCGGTGGGCATCGCGATGGGTTTAAGCCCGGCGATTCGCGGCTTGCTTGATCCGCTGATTGAACTCTATCGCCCGGTGCCGCCGCTGGCCTATTTGCCGCTGATGGTGATCTGGTTTGGCATCGGTGAAACCTCGAAGATTTTACTGATTTATCTGGCGATTTTCGCGCCTGTGGCCTTATCAACGCTGGCGGGCGTGAAGAATGCCCAGCAAGTGCGGATTCGTGCCGCGCAAGCGCTGGGTGCATCGCGTTGGCAGTTGCTGCGCTACGTGATTCTGCCGGGCGCATTGCCGGAAATTCTTACTGGCTTGCGTATCGGCCTCGGTGTGGGTTGGTCCACGCTGGTTGCCGCTGAATTGATCGCTGCCACGCGCGGTCTCGGCTTTATGGTGCAGTCGGCCGGCGAGTTTCTCGCCACCGATGTGGTGCTGGCCGGGATTGCGGTAATCGCCCTGATTGCTTTTGGTTTAGAACTGGGTCTACGCGCCTTGCAGCGCCGACTGACGCCCTGGAATGGAGAACAACAATGAACGAACGCATTAATTTTACCGCGCTGGGCCCGAATATCGGTGCGCAGGTCAGCGATGTTGATCTTAGCCGTCCGCTGAGCGATGCGCAGTTTGAACAGCTTTATCATGGCTTGCTGCGCCATCAAGTGTTGTTCCTGCGCAATCAGGTGATTACGCCCGAACAGCAGCGCGCGCTGGCGATTCGTTTTGGCGATCTGCACATTCATCCGGTGTATCCGCATGCGGAAGGCGTGGAAGAGATCATTGTGCTGGATACCCATCAGGATAATCCGCCTGATAACGATAACTGGCACACCGATGTCACCTTTATCGAGACACCGCCAGCAATTGCCATTTTGGCGTCGAAACTGTTGCCGGAAAGCGGCGGCGATACCTTGTGGTCAAGCGGTATTGCGGCGTATGAAGCGCTGTCGGAGCCGTTCAAGCATCTGCTCAACGAGTTGCAAGCGGAGCACGATTTTAAGAAGTCGTTCCAGGAATACAAATACCGTAAAACCGCAGAAGAGCATCAGCGCTGGCAGCAAGCGGTAGCTAAAAATCCGCCGGTGCAACATCCGGTGATTCGTACCCATCCGGTCAGCGGGCGTAAGGCGTTGTTTGTTAATGAAGGATTTACTACGCGCTTGCTGGGATTGAGTGAAAAAGAGAGCGATGCCTTGCTCGGTTTCCTGTTTGCTCACACCGCTAAACCTGAGTTTCAGGTGCGCTGGCGCTGGCAGGAGAATGATGTGGCGATTTGGGATAACCGCGTGACGCAGCATTACGCTAATGCGGATTATTATCCGGCGCGGCGGGTGATGCATCGGGCAACGGTGTTGGGGGATAAGCCGTTTTAAATCTTTCCCTCACCCTAACCCTCTCCCGCAGGCGGGAGAGGGAATGTTTAGGTGGAGCTCTGAGTTGAATTCCTGCTCGATCTGCCCCTTCTCCCGCTTGCGGGGGAAGGCTGGGATGGGGGACAGCGAGCACGAACCAAAAGCAGTGATCAACTCGCCAGCATCTGCTCCAACTGCTCTTGCGCATCCAGCCACGCCATTTCAACCTCTTCCAGCGCGGCTTTACTTTCCGCCTGACGCTGCAAGGCGAGATTCAAATCGGCTTTGCGGCTCTGATCGTAAATCGCGCTGTCGGCCAGTTGAGCTTCGGCTTCGCTGAGCTGGCTTTGCCACTTCGCCATCTGCTTCTCAAGCTTCTCGATCTCTTTGCGCAGCGGCTGGGTTTGCGCGCGCAGTTCAGCGTCGCGGCGCTTCTGGTCTTTACGCGACTGCGCGCTGTTGGCGTTATCCTGCTTCGGCGCGGCATCTTGTTGCGCCTGCTGCTTTTGCAGATCGCTCAACCATTGCTGGTAGTCTTCCAGATCGCCTTCAAACACATCGACTTTGCCATCGTGCACCAGATACAAATCATCCGTGGTTGCGCGAAGCAAATGACGATCGTGCGACACCACCACCAATGCGCCTTCGAAATCAATCAGCGCTTCAGTGAGTGCCTGACGCATATCGAGATCAAGGTGGTTGGTTGGTTCATCAAGTAGCAGTAAGTTCGGGCGCTGCCAGACGATCAGCGCCAGCACCAGACGCGCTTTTTCGCCACCGGAGAAACGCTCGGTTATTTCGCTGACTTTATCGCCTTGGAAGCCGAAGCCGCCCAGATAATCACGCAGCTGCTGCTCAAGCACTTTCGGCGCGATGCGCGACAAATGCTGCAATGGCGATTCATCGGCCCGCAGATATTCCAGCTGATGCTGCGCGAAGTAACCCAGCTTGATGCCTTTTGCCAAGCCGACTTTGCCATCCAGCGCTTCCAGTTCACCGGCCAACAGTTTGATCAGCGTGGATTTACCTGCGCCGTTGCGACCCAGTAAACCAATGCGCGAACCCGGTACCAAATTGAGTTTGATGGCGTCAAGAATGATGCGCTCACCGTAACCCGCGGTAACTTTTTCCATTTTCAGTAATGGATTCGGCAAGCTTTCTGGCGCGCGGAAGCTGAAGCTAAATGGGTTATCGACGTGCGCTGGCGCAATCAATTCCATACGTTCCAGCATTTTGATGCGGCTTTGTGCCTGCTTGGCTTTGGTCGCCTGCGCGCGGAAGCGGTCAATATACTTTTGCAGGTGGGCGACTTTTTCCTGCTGGCTCTGGAACAGCGCTTGCTGTTGTGCCAGCTTGGCGCCGCGCTGACGCTCAAACGAGCTGTAGTTGCCGGTGTATTCGAACAGGGTTTGTTGTTCGATGTGGATGATCTTATCCACAACCGGATCGAGGAAATCGCGGTCGTGCGAGATTAGCACCAACGTACCTTCGTAGCTTTTCAGCCAGCGTTCCAGCCAAATCACCGCATCCAAATCAAGGTGGTTGGTCGGTTCATCCAGCAGCAGCAGATCTGAACGGCACACCAAAGCTTGCGCGAGGTTGAGGCGCATGCGCCAGCCGCCGGAGAAATCGCTTACCGGCCGCATTAATTGTTCCTGGCTAAAGCCCAAACCGTGCAGCAAACTTGAGGCGCGAGCCGGTATGCTCCACGCCTGAATCGCATCCAACCTGCCGTGCAGCAAGGCAATGGCGTTGCCATCGTTGCGCGCATTGGCATCGGCTAATTCAGACTCAAGCTGACGATATTCGCGGTCGCCGTCGATAACATAGTCCAGCGCCGGTTTGCTGAGTGCCGGGGTTTCTTGATTGACCCACGCCAGCGCCCAGTTACTGGGGAAAGTCGCATTGCCTGCGTCGCTGCTGATTTCACCTTTCAGTAACGACAACAGCGTTGATTTGCCGCAGCCGTTTTTGCCCACTAAACCGACTTTCTGGCCTGGGTTAATGGTGGCTGTTGCGTTGTCCAGCAGCACATTAGTGCCGCGGCGAATTTGTAATGCTGAAAAGACAATCATAAGCGCCGTATCGTCAGAATATGTTAATTTACCGGCAACATAATTCGAGAATATTTGTTGCGTCGAGCATGGTAGCGGAATTCCTGTGCCGTGACGACGCTTTGGAGGGGATTGATGTCGCAGCCGCCTAAAGTATTGCTGCTTTACGCCCATCCGGAATCACAGGATTCGATTGCTAATCGGGTTTTGCTGCAGTCGGCTATGGAACTGGACCACGTCACGGTGCACGATTTATACGCCCACTATCCGGATTTTTTTATTGATATTCACTATGAGCAGCAGTTGCTGCGCGAGCACCAAATCATCGTATTCCAACACCCGCTTTACACCTACAGCTGCCCGGCATTGCTGAAAGAGTGGCTGGATCGCGTGTTGTCGCGCGGGTTTGCCAGCGGCCCGGATGGCAATGCGCTGGAAGGCAAATATTGGCGCAGTGTGGTGACCACCGGTGAACCGGAAACGGCTTATCACCACAGCGGCCTGAATCGCTATCCGATGAGTGACATTATGCGTCCGTTCGAGCTGACGGCGCAGATGTGTCGCATGCACTGGATGACGCCGATGGTGATTCACTGGGCGCGGCGACAAACGCCGGAAGTGATGCGTAATTTTGCGCGTGCGTACGGCGACTGGCTGGCTTCACCGCTGCCGCAAGGAGGTGTGTGATGGAAGGCGAAACGTTACTGACAGCCGGGGTGATTTATCTGGTCGCGGCGGTGTTGATAGTGCCGATTGCGGCGCGACTCGGCATTGGCGCGGTGTTGGGCTATCTGCTGGCGGGGATTGCCATCGGTCCATGGGGTTTAGGTTTCATCAGCGATGTCGAGGAGATTCTGCACTTCTCTGAACTCGGCGTGGTGTTCCTGATGTTCATTATCGGCCTGGAACTGAATCCAGCTAAGTTGTGGGCGCTGCGGCGGTCGATTTTCGGCGTCGGTGCCGCGCAAGTCTTGGTTTCGGCGGCGATACTCGGTGGCCTGCTGTGGCTGACCAACTTTAGCTGGCAGGCGGCGGTGATTGGCGGCATCGGCTTGGCGATGTCCTCCACCGCGATGGCGTTGCAGTTGATGCGCGATAAAGGCATGAATCGCAGCGAATCGGGCCAGCTTGGGTTCTCGGTCTTGCTGTTCCAGGATTTGGCGGTGATTCCAGCGTTGGCATTAGTACCGTTGCTGGCGGGCGGCGACAGCGGCCACGTTGACTGGCTGAAAGTGGGCATGAAAGTGCTGGCGTTTGCCGGGATGCTGATTGGTGGTCGCTACTTACTGCGTCCGATCCTGCGCTTTATTGCCGCATCTGGCGTGCGCGAAGTGTTTACTGCCGCCTCATTGTTATTGGTACTGGGATCGGCGCTGTTTATGGACGCGCTGGGCCTGTCGATGGCGCTGGGTACGTTCATCGCGGGTATTCTGTTGGCGGAAAGTGAATATCGCCATGAGCTGGAAGTGGCGATTGAACCGTTTAAAGGCTTGCTGCTGGGATTGTTCTTTATTTCGGTGGGCATGGCGTTGAACCTCGGCGTGCTTTATACCCACATCGTTGAAATCCTGGTTGGTGTGGTCATTCTGGTCGCGGTGAAAACGTTGGTGCTGTATGTGCTGGGGCGCATTTACGGCCTGCGCAGTTCAGAGCGCCAGCAGTTCGCGGGTGTGCTGAGTCAGGGCGGAGAATTTGCCTTCGTACTGTTCTCGGCAGCCTCATCGGCGAAAATGTTCAGTGGCGATCAAATGCCGCTGCTGCTGGTTACCGTGACGCTTTCTATGATGACCACGCCGCTGTTGATGAACGCGATCGACCGCTTGCTGGCGCACCGCTTTAATGAACCCGACGAGAATGCTGAGAAGCATTTTGTTGAGGACGATCAGCCACAGGTGATTGTGGTCGGTTTCGGTCGTTTTGGTCAGGTGGTTGGCCGTTTGTTGATGGCCAATAACAAGCGTATTACCGTGTTGGAGCGTGACATCTCCGCCGTCAGCCTGATGCGTAAATATGGCTACAAGGTTTATTATGGTGATGCCACTGAGCTGGAGCTGCTGCGTGCCGCGGGCGCGGAGAATGCGCAATCCATCGTGATCACCTGTAACGATCCGGAAGATTCGATGACCATCGTGCAGTTGTGCCAGCAACATTTCCCGCAGCTGGAAATTCTGGCCCGCGCGCGTGGCCGTGTTGAAGCTCACGAACTGTTGCAGGCTGGCGTGACGCTGTTCTCGCGTGAAACCTTCTCCAGTGCGTTGGAGTTGGGGCGCAAGACGCTGATCTCACTCGGCATGCATCCCCATCAGGCGCAACGTGCACAACAGCATTTCCGTCGTCTGGATATGCGCATGCTGCGTGAACTGGTGCCAAGCCATGATGACAGCGCCCAGGTTTCACGTGTGCGTGAAGCGCGTCGTGAGCTGGAGGATATCTTCCAGCGCGAAATGCAGCACGAAAAACGCCAGTTTGACGGCTGGGATGATGAGTAGGGCTACACTTAATAGATCTGTTCATGAATGACAGGAATCAGTATGCGTAAACGCTTTATTGCTGGCGCGGTTTGTCCAAAGTGCCAAGAGAAAGACACCCTGGCGTTGTGGCGCGAAAACAACGTTGAAGTGGTGGAATGTGTTCAATGCGGTCACCAGATGCGTGAAGCCGATAAGCAAGTGCGCGATCAGGTTCGCACTAATGAGCAAGTGATCGGTATTTTTCATCCTGAGTAGCGCAATGGCGCAGCTTTTTTTAAGCTTGAACTTACAGCGGGATTGAATTCCGCTACAATCGGCGCCATTAACGCTGAGCAGTATGCCGCAACATTATTGGCATCCTCAGTTTTGAACCTTTCTGGTTGGTTTATTGCACGCAAAATTGACCAATGGGACGGGATCTTAGTTCTCAACGGTTAGGAGATATCATGAAAGTAGCAAAAGACCTGGTGGTGAGCCTGGCGTATCAGGTTCGTACCGAAGACGGTGTGTTGGTTGACGAGTCACCGGTGAGTGCACCGTTGGACTATCTGCACGGTCATGGTTCCCTGATTTCTGGTCTGGAAAAAGCGCTGGAAAATCATGATGTAGGCGATAAGTTTGACGTGCATATCCCGGCGAATGACGCTTACGGTCAATACGATGACAACCTCGTGCAGCGCGTACCTAAAGACGTGTTTATGGGCGTTGACGAACTGCAAGTTGGCATGCGCTTCCTGGCAGAAACCGATCAGGGTCCAGTTCCGGTCGAAATCACCGAAGTTGAAGACGAGCACGTCGTGGTTGATGGTAACCACATGCTGGCCGGTCAGAACCTGAACTTCAACGTGGAAGTTGTTGCGATTCGCGCAGCGACCGAAGAAGAGCTGGCGCACGGTCACGTGCACGGTGCTGATGGTCATCATCACGATCATGACCACGACCATGGTCACGATCACGGCCAGGGCGGTTGTGGCACTGGCGGTTGCGGCTGCAGCCACTAATCCGCGTCACGCTCTGTGAGGCCACCTTCGGGTGGCCTTTCTTTTATTAGTAATGTGGAGGCGGTGTTTCTTCCGATTGCGATGCAATCATTGAAGGCGCGCTCTCTTTGACTTTATCGATCAACAAACGCACTTGCTCGCGCAGTTTGATCATTTCCATCTCGTGCTGAACCACCGTTTGATTGAGCTGATCGATGGTGTATTCCTGAAAAGCCAATTTGCTCTCAAGCGCCTCAAGGCGTTGTTCCCATTCTGCTTGCTGCATGATCTTTCTCTCTCTTTCGGCATTGCACGTTAAACTGATTCGGGCGTGATTCTACGGTCTTTGGCTTCAGAATCACCTGATATTTTACCTTTCCGCGGCATGCTGCATTGAAAACAGACATAACGCCTATATCTCTGATGAAACTTCCTGAAGCAAAAAAGGTCGGAGGTTGACCGGGTAATTACATTGTGGGAGTGTTCGCCGCTGCCACGTAAAGTTATAGTGTGGGCCTCAGTCCGCAATGATTCCCGAGGTGAGAGGCTTCGGTTTTGGAGAAAGGATGAAATCACTGTTTAAAGTCACATTGTTAGCTACCACCATGGCTGTCGCGCTGAATGCACCGCTGGCAATGGCAGCAGAAACCGCCGCTGCACCAGCTGATGCTGCTCAAGCTGCGCCACAGGCTCCGAAAAATGCTGCCTTCAAAAATGAAGATCAGCAATCAGCCTATGCGCTGGGCGCGTCTCTGGGTCGCTACATGGACAACTCTCTGAAGGAACAAGAGAAACTGGGCATCAAACTGGACAAAGATCAGCTGATTGCTGGTGTTCAGGACGCGTTTGGCGGCAAGAGCAAACTCTCTGATCAAGAGATCGAGCAAACTCTGCAAGCTTTTGAAGGCCGCGTGAAAGGCGCAGCTCAGGCGAAGATGGAAAAAGACGCGAAAGAGAACTCTGATAAGGGTGCTGCTTACGCTGACAAATTCGCTAAAGAAAAAGGCGTGAAGAAAACTGAATCTGGCCTGCTGTATCAGGTAGAGAAAGAAGGTTCTGGCGACGTGCCAAAAGACAGCGATACCGTAGTGGTGAACTACAAAGGTACGCTGATTGACGGTACTGAGTTCGATAACTCTTATACCCGTGGCGAGCCGCTGTCGTTCCGTCTGGATGGTGTAATTCCAGGCTGGACCGAAGGTCTGAAGCACGTGAAGAAAGGCGGTAAGATCAAGTTGGTGATTCCACCGAACCTGGCTTACGGCAAAAATGGCGTTCCGGGCATTCCGGCTAACTCCACTCTGGTATTCGATGTTGAACTGCTCGACATCAAACCAGCACCAAAAGCAGATGAGAAAGCGCAGGCACCTGCTGCTGCCGATCAGAAAGCACAGTAATTCGCAATTGCTGAATGACGCCGCCTGCGGGCGGCGTTTTTATTTGTGAGAAGAGAGTAAAGGTCTGGCTAAAGACCATGACATTTGCCAGACTAGCGCCTGCACAATTATCACATCATGAGTCTGCCCCAATGCTGTCGAGACAGGCTCCAGCCATTTAGGGTAATGTCTCCGATGTCTAATCCATTCAATCCCGGTGAACTGACTGACTTCGATTTACTGGAGCAACGTCCGTTCGAGCAAGCTGATTTCGATATCCTCAAATCTTACGAAGCCGTCGTTGATGGGCTGGCAATGCTGATTGGCTCGCACTGCGAAATCGTGCTGCACTCGTTAGAAGATTTGAAATGTTCTGCCGTACGCATCGCCAATGGTGAACATACCGGACGTAAAGTGGGTTCGCCGATTACCGATTTGGCGCTGCGCATGTTGCACGACATGCATGGCGCGGACAGCAATGTCTCTCGCGCCTATTTCACGCGCGCGAAAAGCGGCGTGCTAATGAAATCCGTCACCATCGCGATTCGCAATCGCCAGCAGCGTGTGATTGGCTTGCTGTGCATCAACATGAACCTCGACGTGCCGTTCTCGCAAATTATGTCGACCTTTATGCCGCCGGAAATGCAGCAGGTTGATTCCAACGTAAACTTCGCCAGCTCGGTTGAAGACCTAGTTATGCAGACGCTGGAATTCGCCATTGAAGAAGTCAGCGCCGACCGCAACGTTTCTAACAACGCCAAAAATCGTCAGATCGTGCTCAATATGTATGAGAAGGGCATCTTCGATATTAAAGACGCCATCAACCAGGTTGCTGACCGCCTTAACATCTCGAAGCACACGGTTTACCTTTATATTCGCCAGTTCAAAAGCGGCGATTTTCAAGGGCAAGATCGCTAATGCGCTACACCTTGCTGGTCACCGGACCTGCTTACGGCACACAACACGCTAGCAGTGCGCTGCTGTTTGCGCGCGCGTTGCTGCAAGCCGGGCATCAGTTAGAAAGCGTGTTTTTCTACCGTGAAGGTGTGTTGAACGCTAACCAATTGAGTGCACCAGCTAGCGATGAAGTGGATATGGTGCGTGAGTGGCAACATCTGCGTGACGAATGCGGTGCCGCACTGAATATCTGCGTTGCCGCTGCGTTACGTCGTGGCGTAACGGATGCGCAGGAAGCGGCACGTTTGCAATTAGCGGGCAGTAACTTGCAACCTGGTTTTGAACTCAGCGGTTTGGGCGCATTGGCAGAAGCTGCGCTCAGTTGCGATCGGTTGGTGCAATTCTAATGAATCGCGTGGCGTTTTTATTTACTCAGTCACCGCACGGCAGCAGCGCCGGCAGGGAAGGGCTGGATGCGGTGCTGGCAACAGGTGCGTTGAGCGAAGAGATTGGACTGTTTTTTATTGGTGACGGCGTATTGCAACTGAATCGCGACCAGCAACCAGATCAGATTTTGGCGCGCAACTATATAGCGACTTTTGGCGTGCTGGAGCTGTATGACATCGACCAATTTTTTATCTGCGCCGACTCTCTGCGCGCGCGCGGCCAAAGCCTGACGGCTGAACGTGTATTGAAGGCTGAAGTGCTGGATGCTGCTGCACTGCGCGAAAAGCTGGCAACGTATCATCGTGTTATTCGATTCTGAGAACTGATTATGCTCTACACGCTGATGCAATCGCCATGGCAATGCGACCTCGATAGTCTGCTGCTGCTGTTACAGGAAGGTGATGATCTGCTTTTATTACAAGATGGTGTAACTGCTGCTTTAGCCGGCAGCCAAATGCTGGATAAGCTGAGCACATCGCCTGCTACGCTGTGGGTATTAACTGAGGATGTGGCGGCGCGCGGCCTCATTGAGCAAATTTCGACCAAAGTAGCACGTTTGGACTATACTGGTTTCGTTGCATTGACAGCGAAGCACCAACAACAAGTGGCCTGGTAAGAGCGAAAACCTGGTTATTTCTTGACACCCTTTTGACACAGCCCTAAAATTCTGCCTCCTCGTAGTAATACGAGGCGATTTATTACGTGTTTACGAAGCAAAAAGCTAAATCCCAGGAGCTATTTAATGGCAACAGTTAACCAGCTGGTTCGCAAACCACGCGTACGCAAAGTTGCAAAGAGCAACGTGCCTGCGCTGGAAGCTTGCCCGCAGAAACGTGGCGTATGTACTCGTGTGTACACCACTACCCCTAAAAAACCAAACTCAGCACTGCGTAAAGTTTGCCGTGTGCGTTTGACTAACGGTTTTGAAGTTACCTCCTATATCGGCGGTGAAGGTCATAACCTCCAGGAGCACTCAGTGATCCTGATCCGTGGCGGTCGTGTTAAAGACTTGCCAGGTGTGCGTTACCACACCGTTCGTGGCGCGCTGGACTGCTCAGGTGTTAAAGACCGTAAGCAGTCACGCTCCAAGTACGGCGTGAAGAAGCCAAAGGCTTAATGGTTCTCCGTTAAGTAAGGCCAAACGTTTTAACTTAAATGTCAAACTAAACTCGTAGAGTTTTGGACAATCCTGAATTAACAACGGAGTATTTCCATGCCACGTCGTCGCGTCATTGGTCAGCGTAAAATTCTGCCGGATCCTAAGTTCGGATCAGAGCTGCTGGCTAAATTTGTAAATATCTTGATGGTAGATGGTAAAAAATCTACTGCTGAATCAATCGTCTATACCGCACTTGATACCCTGGCTCAACGTGCTGGTAAAGATGGCCTGGAAGCGTTCGAGGTTGCTCTCGAAAACGTGCGTCCGACTGTCGAAGTTAAGTCACGTCGCGTTGGTGGTTCTACCTATCAGGTTCCAGTTGAAGTCCGTCCGGTTCGTCGTAATGCCTTGGCAATGCGTTGGATCGTAGAAGCTGCTCGTAAACGCGGTGATAAATCTATGGCTCTCCGCCTGGCGAACGAACTTTCTGACGCTGCAGAAAACAAAGGTACTGCAGTTAAGAAACGTGAAGACGTTCACCGTATGGCTGAAGCCAACAAGGCGTTCGCACACTACCGCTGGTAACAGCAAAGTAGTTGTTATTAACCCAGCGGGCGTCCCAGTTACTCACCTGCTGGGCTTTTTTAACTTAGAACGTCTCAGAATCAGAGGAATCAAATGGCTCGTAAAACACCCATTGAGCGCTACCGTAACATCGGTATCAGTGCGCACATCGACGCCGGTAAGACTACTACTACCGAACGTGTTCTGTTCTACACCGGTGTAAACCACAAAATCGGTGAAGTGCATGACGGCGCAGCAACCATGGACTGGATGGAGCAGGAGCAGGAACGTGGTATTACCATTACCTCTGCTGCGACCACCTGTTACTGGTCTGGTATGGCTAAGCAGTTTGAACCACACCACGTAAACATCATCGACACCCCGGGACACGTTGACTTCACCATCGAAGTTGAGCGTTCTATGCGTGTTCTTGATGGCGCAGTAATGGTTTACTGTGCGGTTGGTGGTGTTCAGCCACAGTCTGAAACCGTATGGCGCCAGGCTAACAAATATAAAGTTCCACGCATTGCGTTCGTTAACAAAATGGACCGCATGGGTGCTAACTTCCTGAAAGTTGTTGGTCAGATGAAGGATCGCTTGGGTGCAAACCCAGTTCCACTTCAGCTGGCTATCGGCGCAGAAGAAGGCTTCACCGGTGTTGTTGACCTGGTGAAAATGAAAGCAATCAACTGGAACGAAGCCGATCAGGGCGTCACCTTCGTTTACGAAGATATTCCAGCGGATATGCAGGAACTGGCTGAAGAATGGCGTGCGAAGCTGGTTGAAGCTGCAGCTGAAGGCTCTGATGAGCTGATGGATAAATTCTTCGGCGGTGAAGAGCTGACTGAAGAAGAGATCAAAACTTCTCTGCGTAAGCGCGTTCTGAACAACGAAATTATCCTGGTTACCTGTGGTTCTGCATTTAAGAACAAAGGTGTTCAGGCGATGCTGGATGCGGTAGTTGAATACCTGCCAGCACCGACTGACGTTACCGCGATTAACGGTATGCTGGACGACGGTAAAGACACGCCGGCTGAGCGTCACTCAGACGACAAAGAGCCGTTTGCTGCTCTGGCGTTCAAAATCGCTACCGACCCGTTTGTAGGTAACTTGACCTTCTTCCGCGTTTACTCTGGTGTGGTTAACACCGGTGACACCGTGTACAACCCGGTTAAGTCAAACCGTGAGCGTCTGGGCCGTATCGTTCAGATGCACGCTAACAAACGCGAAGAGATCAAAGAAGTTCGTGCGGGCGACATCGCAGCTGCGATCGGCCTGAAAGATGTGACCACTGGTGACACCCTGTGTGACCCAGATAACGTCATCATTCTTGAGCGCATGGAATTCCCAGAGCCAGTAATCTCAATCGCCGTTGAACCAAAAACCAAAGCTGACCAGGAAAAAATGGGTCTGGCTCTGGGGCGCCTGGCGAAAGAAGATCCATCATTCCGCGTATGGACTGATGAAGAATCTAACCAGACTATCATCGCCGGTATGGGTGAGCTGCACCTCGATATCATCGTTGACCGTATGAAGCGTGAATTCAACGTGGAAGCAAACGTGGGTAAACCACAGGTTGCTTACCGTGAAGCGATCCGCTCTAAAGTTACCGATATCGAAGGTAAACACGCCAAGCAGTCTGGTGGTCGTGGTCAGTACGGTCATGTTGTTATCGACATGTACCCACTGGAGCCAGGTGTGAACCCGAAAGGTTACGAATTTGTCAACGATATCAAGGGCGGTGTGATTCCAACTGAATACATCCCTGCGGTTGATAAAGGTCTCCAGGAGCAGCTGAAATCAGGTCCACTGGCTGGTTATCCGGTAGTAGATCTGGGTGTTCGTCTGCACTTCGGTTCATACCATGATGTCGACTCCTCTGAGCTGGCGTTTAAACTGGCTGCTTCTTTGGCCTTTAAAGATGGCTTCAAGAAAGCACAACCTGTGCTGCTTGAGCCAATCATGAAGGTTGAAGTAGAGACTCCGGAAGAGAACACCGGTGACGTTATCGGTGACCTTAGCCGTCGTCGTGGTATGCTCAAAGGACAGGAATCTAACGCTACTGGCGTTCAGATCCATGCTGAAGTTCCGCTGTCTGAAATGTTCGGATACGCAACTCAGCTGCGTTCTCTGACCAAAGGCCGTGCTTCTTACTCCATGGAGTTCCTGAAGTACGATGATGCGCCGAACAACGTCGCTCAGGCCGTTATTGAAGCTCGTAGCAAATAAGCTACGGTTTAAAAATTGTGAACTGATGCCTTCATGACTCATGAAGGCACAACGTAAGGAATTATCGCCATGGCGAAAGAGCAATTTCAGCGTAACAAACTGCACGTAAACGTCGGCACCATCGGTCACGTTGACCATGGTAAAACCACTCTGACTGCAGCGATCACTACCGTTCTGGCTAAAACCTACGGTGGTAAGGCAAGCAAATTCGACGAGATCGATAAAGCGCCTGAAGAGAAAGCACGTGGTATCACCATCAACACTTCTCACGTTGAATATGAAACCCCAACTCGCCACTATGCGCACGTTGACTGCCCAGGCCACGCCGACTATGTGAAAAACATGATCACCGGTGCTGCGCAGATGGACGGCGCGATCCTGGTTGTTGCTGCGACTGATGGCCCAATGCCACAGACCCGTGAGCACATCCTGCTGGGTCGTCAGGTTGGCGTTCCTTACATCATCGTGTTCCTGAACAAGTGCGACATGGTTGATGA
>NZ_JBCNNP010000036.1:0-42420 GCF_039594315.1 Pantoea sp. | reverse complement strand
GAAACGGTTGAACCCAACAATTTACCTGCGTCCCACGCATAGATAATTGATTCTGGTGCGGCGGTTCCGATAAAGCGAGGAGTGCTGTCAACAATCTCTTGTCCTGGCCAAATGCCAACATCATAACCCAGATCGTCGGTATAGCGCTGACTGACAATCACTGGAATAGCAGCAGCTGAATTTATGCTGAATTCGAAAGAGGGAGTGGCGGAGTCTTTTTCAACACCAAAAGTTAGAGCATGTTTGCCGTCTTCCAGATTCGTTTCAAATGACCAATTGCCGTCCTCATCTGAAACGGTTGAACCCAACAATTTACCTGCGTCCCACGCATAGATAATTGATTCTGGTGCGGCGGTCCCGATAAAGCGAGGGGTGCTGTCAACAATCTCTTGTCCTGGCCAAATGCCAACATCATAACCCAGATCGTCGGTATAGCGCTGACTGACAATCACTGGAATAGCAGCAGCTGAATTTATGCTGAATTCAATAGGTAGGCTGACAACATCTTTATGTAAACCAAACGTCAATGAGTGCTGACCATCTAATAATTGTGGCGAGAATGACCATGAACCATCAGCTGCAGAGCGTGTTGAACCAATGATTGTTCCATTATCCCATGCATAAACAATAAAATTGGGACCAGTAGAGCCGACAAAGCGTGGGGTAGGATCGACAATTTCGCTGCCCGACATAAATGCCACATCGTAACCAAGATTGTTTGTAAACCTTTGCTCAATATGAACAGGCGGTGTGCCCTTACTATTTTCTGGAGCTTCCCATCTAGGCATTTTATTTCCTTTGTTAATCCGTTTTCACTTCACACCATGTAAAGTGTTCAAGCAGTCTGCAGACGTTTTTTTTATGCCTTTATGCGAATCGTCTTTAATCTTTTTAACCTTTTCGAGATAAATGAATGAAATTCAAGTTCATTTGCCCTTTATTGTTGGGTTAAAAAGGAAGCGCTAACATCATCTTCTGTTAAGAGTCATTACTCTATTCGCAACGATATGATTTCATTTTTTTACCTGGCCAGATGTGGGGATTTTCATCTATTCGTCATCTTCTATTAGCAGGATAAGCCAATCAGCAGAAGTTTCTGATGCAGTCACAGAATTAAGCCTGGTCTTGTGGAATTTAAAGCGGGTGATTAGGCAGAATGCGCATCCATTTTAAGGAGAAGTTATGAACACGTTGTACAACTACCTGGAACAGCATGACGATATGCTGGATGCCGTAGAGCAAAATATTATTACCGTGAATCTGCCTGGTCGTCAGGCGGTGTATGTGATTGGTCAGAATGATGCTGACTTGTTGCTGGAAGTGAAAGCGCGCGAAATCGCCTCGGCACAGCGCGTGGAAACTTTGCGCCAGTTAGAGAGCCAATACCGTTTTTAAGTCTGTCGCGGTGTGAGGCAGTTTTGCCTTGAGCAGATGATTTACTCCGCGCTGACGTCTTTCCTCTCTTTGCACCATTAGCTCACTTTTTGCACTCTGTTGGTGAATCTCTCACCAGCCTTTCATGCCCGTTGTACCAAGGCCTGCCGCGCCATCCCTTATCCACTCTCGTCTCATGATTAATTAATCAGTTATTTAAAAACTGGCATAACGCTTGCAATTCTTCCTGCGCACCATCTTCGTTTTTTGCTTTTTTAAGTCATCAGGGTCTTCAGGCATTTTGCCTTTCTACTGGAGTTAAAAGCATGAGAATGAAAAGTCTGGTTGTTGCCTTATCGTTGCTTGCCACGTCACTTGCTCCACTCACTCTTAAAGCCGCCGATGCGCCGCTGGCGATGCATGCCGACTTGCATGCACAACTGCCGGAGAAAATTCGCAGCAGTAAAACCCTCAATCTGGTGACCGATGCGCACTATCCGCCGTGTGAATCCTTTGCTGAAGACAACAAAACCATGGTCGGGTTTGAGCCGGATTTGTGGGACGCCTTAGGGCAGGTGCTGGGCATAACAGTGAAGCCGGTCTCGATTGATTTCGCCGGGCTGATCCCAGGCGTTAAAAGTGGCCGCTACGATGTGGCGATGGAGTGTATTTCGGATAGTCCAGAGCGCGAGAAGCAGGTCTCGTTCGTCAACTATGCCTACGCCACCAGCGAGGTGTACACGCTGGAAACCGAGAAAAGCATCACCAACGATCCGCTGACGCTGTGCGGTTTGAAAGTCGGCGTACAAACCGGCACCGATTTCGAAAAAGCCATCAGTGAAATCTACACGCCAAACTGCACCAAGCAGGGCAAAGCGGCAATTCAGCAGGTGACGTTGCCATCAGCCGATGCGGTGCTACTCGGGCTGTATTCCGGGCGCGTTGATTTCGTGCTGAATGATGCCGCCTCAGTGGATGACATCAAGAAGAAAGCGCCGCATCCGATCCGCACCGTGCAGATGCCGCTGATGCCGAAATATTATCTCGGCATTGTGGTGGCGAAAGAGAACACCGAACTCGCCAATGTGCTGCTGAAAGCGTTGCAGGTAGTTCATGAAACCGGCACCTACGACAAGATCATGGATAAGTGGGATCTGGGTGCTATGAAGCTGGATAAACCGGGCATCAACCTGACCAGCACCCAGCCGTTATGAGTGAGCGTCACTGCGATGTGCTGGTGATCGGTTCCGGCGGCGCGGCATTGATGGCGGCGTTACGTGCCGCTGTCGGCGGACTTTCGGTGCTGATCGTCGAGAAAAGCGCCTGGCTCGGCGGTACCACGGCGATGTCGGGCGGCGCGATGTGGGTGCCCGCCAATCATCATGCGCTTGCTGCCGGTTATGACGATTCGCCACAGCAGGCGCTGGCTTACTTGCGCGCGGCAGCGCCTGCCGGCTGGCAAGCCAGTGAAGATGCATTGTGGCACGCGCTGGCACAGCAAGCCGCGCCGATGCTGGTGTTTCTGGAACAGCACAGCGCGCTGCGTTTTGCGCTCACCGCGGAAGGCGACCCGCTGTGGCCGCTGGCGGGTGCCAAAACCGTTGGTCGCATGCTGGCGCCGTCGCCACTCAAACCGCAGCGGCGCTGGCGTTTGCGTCCAACGCCGCTGCCGCGCGGGTTTAGCTATCACGAACTGCTACAGCAGGATATTTGGCATCATCCGCTGCGCGCGGGGTTGCGCTGTTTGCCGCGCCTCGTGCGACGTATGTGGCGTGGTGAACTGACCAAAGGTGCGGCACTGATCGCCGGATTACTCGATGCCTGTCAGGCCGCCGGTTGCCAGCTGCTAACCGAAGCGCGCGCTGAGCAACTGCTCACCAGTGGTTCGCATCAGGTCAGCGGCGTGCGCTGCCGCTGGCAGGGCGAAAGTGTTGAGATCAACGCGCAGCGTGGCGTGGTGATTGCCAGCGGCGGATTTGAGTGGGATGACAACTTACGTGCGCGACATTTTCCCGGCCCGCACGATTTCATCGCCAGCCCGCGTGACAACAGCGGTGATGGACAACGCATGGCACAGGCTATTGGCGCGCAGTTGGCGCACATGGATCAAGCCAATATCGGCGGCGGTATTCCGGCGGCATCCGGCCAGCCGTGGAGTGGTTTATCGATTTTCTTCCATGCGGAAGCCAACGCCATGTTGGTCAATCGTTATGGCCAGCGTTTTACCAATGAAATGGCATTCAATCTCGGCGAAGCGCTGGATAGCCGCGATGCCAGCGGCCAACCGCGCCATCTTCCGGCGTGGCTGATCGCGGATGCACGCTTACTACGCCGTGCGCCGCTGCTGCTTTACTACCGCTGGCGTACGCCGGGTTGGATGCGTTCCGCTGCCACGTTAGAGGATCTGGAAAGACAACTAGCACTGCCAGCCGGTTCGTTGCCACGCAGCGTGGCGCGCTTTAACCAATTCTGTGTTTCCGGCGTTGATGAGGATTTTGATCGCCATCTCAGCGTGGTTCGCGGCAAAACCGATCGACGCTTTCAGGGCGGCATGGCGGCGATCCAGCACCCGCCTTATCTGGCGATACCGTTCAATCGCACTTTTCTTGGCACCAAAGGCGGGCCGCGCACCAATGCGCACGGCAACGTATTGCATCGCGATGGGCAAGCGATCACTGGGTTGTATTGCGCTGGCGCAGCGATGGCCAATCCGATTGGCACGCGTGCGGTCAGTGCGGGCACCACGCTGGGGCCAAATCTGACGTGGGGCTTTATCTGCGGATCGGCATTACTCGCAGCGCAAGCGGAGGGGATGAAATGCAGCGCGTAATAGGCAAAACCGCCATCGTCACCGGCGGCTCACAAGGCGTGGGATTGCGCATTGCTTCGGTACTGGCGGCGCAAGGCTACGACATTGTGCTGCTGGTGCGCCGTCAACGTGAGGTGGCGCAGCGTGCGATCGCACAATTGCAAAATCTCGGCGTGCGCGCGGCGTTCTGGCAGGTCGATATCACCGATCGCGCCGCGCTGCGTGCGGCAATGTCCGCCATCGTCGCTGACTTTGGTGCGCCGCAGTTACTGGTGAATAACGCCGGTGCCTCGGCCGCCGCCCCGCTACTGGAGCTAACCGATGCGCAGTGGCAATTGGTGCTCGATACCCAGTTAACCGGCACGTTTCTCGCCTGCGTGGAAACGGTGATACACATGAAGCCGGGCGGCGTGATCATCAATATCGCTGGCGCATCGGCGCACCGCTGTTATCCCGATGCGGGCGCGTTTGGCCCCTCCAAAGCGGGCGTGGTGAATCTCACCGCACAGATGTCAATCGAATGGGCGTCGCGTGGCATTCGCGTGTGCGGCATCAGTCCGGGGCCGATTCGTGATGCGGACAGCAATTGGCAGCTACACGAACCGCTGCTGGCAAAGGAAGTGGCGCGCTTGCCGCTGCAACGTCCAGTGAGCAGCGATGAAGTGGCGCAGAGCGTGGCGTTTCTCGCATCGCCGGCGGCGGCGGCTTTTACCGGACAAATGCTGGTGCTCGACAGCGGCGGGCTGAATACCTGGTACATGACGCAACAGGAGGAGAGATGAGCAAAGCCTCGTTAATGGTGGATGCGCAGCAGGTCACCAAGTCGTTTAACGGCGTCGAAATCCTCAAAGGCGTCGATCTGGCGGTGCAGCAGGGCGAAGTGGTGTGCCTGATTGGCCCGTCGGGATCGGGCAAATCGACCTTTCTGCGCTGCATCAATCATCTGGAAAAAATTGATGGCGGTGAATTGTGGGTCAATGGCGGCATGGTTGGCTATCGGCTGCACGGCGACAAGTTGTATGAGCTGAAAGAGGGCGAGGTGGCGCGCAATCGCATTCACATCGGCATGGTGTTTCAGCGCTTCAATTTGTTCGGCCACATGACGGCGTTGGAAAACGTGATGGAAGCGCCAATCACGGTGAAAAAAGTGCCGCGCGCGCAGGCGCTGAGCGAAGCCAAAGCATTGCTGGATCGCGTTGGCCTCAGCCATCGCTACGATGCGCGTCCGGCGGCGTTATCCGGCGGACAGCAGCAGCGCGTGGCGATTGCGCGTGCCATGGCGATGAAGCCGTCGTTGATGCTGTTCGATGAACCGACCAGCGCACTGGATCCGGAGCTGGTGGGCGAAGTGCTGGAGGTGATGCGCGATCTGGCACGCGATGGCATGACCATGGTGATCGTGACGCACGAAATGGGCTTTGCGCGCGATGTGGCGAATCGCGTGGCCTTTATGGATAACGGCGCAATTATCGAAGTGGCGGAAGCCAAACAGTTTTTTGCCGCTCCGCGCCATGCGCGCACGCGTGATTTTCTCGCCCGCGTGCATGCCGCGTGATCAATCCGCAACCATGAAGAGAACGCTGATGACAGACAAAACGCTGACAACGCCGCGTAATCCCACTCACAGTGCGCGCGAAGTGGTGGCACAACGTTATCCCGGTCGCTGGATCTCAGCGCTGGTGATGGCGGCGTTAACCGGTTTGGTGGCGCATTCGATGATCACCAATCCCAATTTTGATTGGTCTACGGTGGGGAAATATCTGTTTTCACCGACCATTCTGACCGGCTTATGGACCACCTTCTGGCTGACGCTGGTGATCATGCTGCTGGCGATTGTGCTCAGCGTGATGCTGGCGGTGATGCGGCTTTCCAGTAATCCTCTGCTGGTGGGATTCAGCCGCGGTTGGATCTGGTTCTTTCGCGGTACGCCGGTGCTGGTGCAACTGATCTTTTGGTACAACCTCGCGGCGCTCTATCCGCAATTCACCTTGGGCGTGCCGGGCGTGATCACGCTGTGGAGCGGCAGCACCAACGATCTGATCACGCCGCTGGCCGCCGCCATTCTCGGCCTCGGCTTGAACGAATCGGCGTATATGGCGGAGATCATCCGCGCGGGTATTTCGTCGGTGGAGAACGGTCAGCAGGAAGCCGCGCGCGCGCTCGGCATGACGCGCGGCCAATATTTGCAGCGGATTATTTTGCCGCAGGCGATTCCCTTCATCATCCCGCCCACCGGCAATCAGGTAATTGGCATGCTGAAAACCACCTCGCTGGTGAGCGTGATTTCACTGTCGGATCTGCTCTATTCGGCGCAGGCCATTTACTCCCGCACCTATGAAAACATCCCGTTATTGATCGTTGCCTGTATCTGGTATCTGGCCGCCACCACGGTGCTCAGTGTGATTCAGGCGCGAGTTGAGCATCACTATCGTTAGAGGAGGCTGAGATGTATCGCGAGAAAATTGATGTGGTGTTTGATGATGGCGACAGCATTTTGCAACGCATGCTGCAACAGCAGCAGAGCGATGCCAGCCGCGCCGAAACCTTGCCGCCAGAAGCCTATAACAGCGACAGTTTTTTCCGGCTCGAAGAGGAGAAAGTGTTTCGGCAGGATTGGCTGTTTGTCGGCCACGTTTCGCAGGTGCCACAGCTCAATGATTTCTTCACGCTGGATGTGGTCGGCGAACCGCTGTTGATAGTGCGTAACGATGAAGGCATTGCGGTGTTCTCCAACGTCTGCTTGCATCGCTGGGCACCCATTGCGCAAGGCAGTGGCAACAGCCGGTCGTTTATTTGTCCGTTCCACAACTGGACCTACAACACGCACGGCAAACTGAGCGGCGCGCCATCAATGAATCAGGCGCAGGACTTCGAGCGCCAGCACTGCCAACTGCCGAAGATCCGCCATGAAGAGGTGTTCGGCATGATCTTCGTCACCTTCAACGCGGATGCGCCGTCGCTGGCCACGCGCCTGGCGCCGCTGCAAGCGCGCTTTGCGCGCTATCATCTGGCCGATTTGGTCACCGCTTACACGCTGGATTACGACTGTCCGTACAACTGGAAGATGGCGATTGAGACCTTTATGGAGTGCTATCACCACGCAGCGGTGCATCGCAGCACGCTGGAAGACAGTTTCCCCGGTCGCCTCAGTTCGATTGGTGAAGATGGGCCCGGATGGACTCTCTGCCATCAGCCGCTGCGCAAAAATGGTGAACTGAGTGAGATTCTCACCGAAGGGTTGACGCCGTTTAGCGGATTAACTGACGAAGAAATGCGCTTTAGCGATTTGATGCTGCTCTATCCCAACTGCCTGATCTCGCTTAATCCGGATCGCATCTCGATCAGTGCGATTCTGCCGCAAAGCACCACCCGCACCCAGTGGCATCGCGTGGTGCTGGTGTCGGCAGAATCAGCGGCACGCGACGACTTCGCCCAGACCGCCGAGCGCATGAAACAAGGCAGCTTAACCATCATCGATGAAGATCAGTGGATCAACGCCGAACAGCAGCGCGGCAGCCGTTCACGCCTCGCACGACCTGGCCGCTTGAGCCATCTGGAAACCACCGTCTGGCATCTCGCCAACTACCTGAAAACTCGCATGGCGGAGTAAGGAGCACACAATGCGTTATCACAAGCTGGGACACTCCGGGCTGGAGGTGTCGGCGCTTTGCCTCGGAACGGTGACCTACGCGCCACCCGCGCGCAGCGGCCGCAGTTGGACGCTGGATGAAGAGGCCAGCCGCAGCCTGATCCGTGCGGCGCTGGAGCAGGGCATCAACTTTATTGATACCGCCAACATCTACGCCAAAGGTGCCAGCGAAGAGATCGTTGGCCGCGCGATACGCGATTTTGCGCTGCGCGATGAAGTGGTGATCACCAGCAAACTGTATAACCCGATGCGCAGCGGACCGAACAGCAAAGGCTTGTCGCGCAAGGCGATCATGCAGGAGTGCGATCACAGCTTGCAGCGGCTGAGCATGGATTACATCGATCTGTATGAAATCCACCGCTGGGACGATGAAACCCCGATCGAGGAGACGCTCGAAGCGCTGCACGATTTGGTGAAGATGGGCAAAGTGCGCTATCTCGGTGCCTCGTCAATGTTTGCCTGGCAGTTCAGCAAAGCGCTGCAAATCCAGAAGTATGAGCGCTGGAGCCGTTTTATCGTGATGCAAAACCATCTCAACCTGATCTATCGCGAAGAAGAGCGCGAGATGCTGGCGCTGTGTGCGGCGGAAGGCGTGGCGGTGACGCCGTGGAGCCCACTGGCGCGCGGGCGGTTGGCGCGTCCCGTTGATGCGGCCAAAGCCAGCGTGCGCGGCGCGGATGACAGCTACACCGATTTCCTCTATGCCGCCACCGCCGAGGCCGACAGCGCGGTGATCCGTGCGGTTGAGGTCATCGCCGAAACGCGCGGCGTGCCGATGGCGCAAGTGGCGCTGGCCTGGCTGTATACACGACCCGCGGTGGTGGCTGCGGTGATCGGTGCCACGCGCGAGTCACATCTGACCGATGCGGTGGCTGCGCTCGATTTCCAGCTCAGCGCCGAAGAGATCCATGCGCTTGAGGCTCCTTACATTCCCCATTCCATTGTTGAACACGATTAAGGCAGGGCATTGATGAAAACTCCCGAACAGATCGCCGAGATTAAACAGGATTTGCTGGCGAAAGGTGTTGAATATTGCATGGGCGCTTACGTGGATATTCACGGCGTGCCGAAGGGGAAAGTGGTGCCGATTGCGCATCTGGATCATATGGCGCAAGGTTCAGAGCGTTATACCGGCTACGCGCTGGATGGTCTTGGTCAGTCGCCGCACGAAGATGAACTGACGTCGGTGCCGGATCTCGATCACATCATCCAACTGCCGTGGGAACCGAAAATCGCCTGGATGCCCGCCGACAACCATTTTCAGGGTGAACCCTACGCGCTCAGCACGCGCGTGGCGCTGCAAAACGTCATCAAGCAGGCCAATGAAATGGGCTTTGGTTTTAATCTCGGCATTGAGTGCGAAATCTATCTGCTGAAGCGCGATGAACAAGGGTTGCTTTCGGTGCCGGAGCGCGACAATAAACTCAACAAGCCATGCTATGACTTGCAGGGATTCGTCGATCAGTTTGGCTGGCTGGATGAAGTCTCTTCCACCATCAATAACCTCGGTTGGGATCTCTATTCGCTCGATCATGAGGATGGCAACTCGCAGTACGAATTCGACTTTAACTATGCCGACGCGCTAACTACCTGCGATCGCTTTATCTTTTTCCGCTTTATGGCCAAGCATTACGCTAAGCAACGCGGGATGATCGCCACCATGATGCCGAAACCGTTCGCCGATAAAACCGGCACCGGCGCGCACTTCAATATGTCGCTGTCCGATCTGCAAAGTGGCGCCAACGTGTTCAAACGCGATGCCAGCAGCGCCGACGATCCGTGGGGATTAGGTTTGAGCGATACCGGCTATTACTTTATCGGCGGCTTGCTGAAACATGGACGCGCGCTGTGCGCGGCATTTGCCCCAACGGTCAACAGCTACAAACGGCTGGTGCGGCAGGGCGCAATGAGCTACTTCTCGTGGGCGCCGGTATTTAATTCGTGGGGATCCAATAATCGCACCAATGCGGTTCGCGTTCCGGCGGGCGGTGGACGCTGTGAATCACGTAATGCCGATGGCGCGGTGAATCCGTATCTGGCGGCCACGCTGGCGTTGGCGGCGGGACTGGAAGGGATTCGCGAGAAGATCGATCCGCGCCAGCCGAATGAAGATAACTTGTACGCGATTAGCGAAGCCGAGCGACGCGAGCGCGGTATCGATTTCCTGCCGCAGAATTTGCTGGAAGCGGTAGAAGCCTTTGATGCTGATCCGTTCGTCGCCGCCACGCTCGGTGAGGCGCTAAAGAAAGAGTTTATTCATTACAAGTTGCAGGAGTGGAACAGCTATCACTTGCACGTCAGCCAGTGGGAAACCGATCGCTACAGCAGCATTTTTTGATGGTTAAAGCGGGCGGCGATGTCGCCCGTTTTCGTCACGCTTTGGCGTCGAGTTTCTCAAACACAAAATCACGCATCACATTGATCGCTTGTTTGTATTTGAAATTGGGGAACATCACATTGCGGAACAGCACGCCATCCAGATAGGTCGAGATCAACATCGCCATATCCGCCGGATTGACCTCGCGAAACAGGCCGCTGGCGATGCCTTCTTTAATGGTGTTTTTCAGGATCAGCGACTCTTTCTCGTAGAACTTTTTAATCGCTTTATCAATGCTCGGATTGCGCCCGTTGGTGCTGGAGTAATCGAGGCTAATTTTCGCCAGTTTTTGCAGCAGATGAAATTGCAGGATGTGAATTTCAATCCACAGAAAGATCAGATCGCGCGGGCCGTTGGCGCTGGCTTTAATTGCATCAAACTGCACAAAAGCGCGTTCGACTGCTGATTCGATCACTTTGATGAACAGGTCTTCTTTCGAGCCGAAGTAGTAGTAAATCAGCGCCGAATTGAGGCCGGTGGCGGTGGCGATATCTTTGATGCGTACCGCTGAATAGTTGTGAGTGGCAAACAGATCGAAGGCTGAGGATTGCAGTAATTCCGCCACATCGCGCTGGGTTTTGCGCGGTTTTTTGTCGCCGGTAACGGGTTTTGCAGTGGGCTTTTCCTTCATAGACGACATCCCTACAGTGACGAAATTTTAAGTTAATTGATTAATTAACTCTACCATATCGCCTCAGGAGAACGGCATGGATTTTTATCAGGTGGGTAACCTGCCATTGGTCAGCGGCGAAACGCTGTTGGATGCGCAAGTGGCGTATCAAACTTTGGGCCAGCTCAATGCGACGCGCGACAACGCGGTGGTGATTTTCAGCTATTACAGCGGCACGCATCAGCGTTATTTGCCGTTAATCGGTGCGGGGAAAACGCTTGATCCGGCGCGCTGGTTTATTGTGCTGGTGAACAAATTGGGCAACGGCGTTTCTTCTTCGCCGTCCAACTCATTATTGCAAGCTGGCGCGGCGTTCCCGGCGATCACCTTGGTGGACAATCTGCATGCGCAGCAGCAACTGCTGTTTAATCATCTTGGCATTGAACGTATCGCGCTGGCGTACGGTTGGTCGATGGGGGCGATGCAGGCGTGGCATCTGGCGGTGGCGCATCCTTCTCAGGTGCAAAATCTGCTGGCGGTATGTGGATCGGCGCGCTGCTGGCCGAATAATCAGGTGTTCCTTGCCGGCGTGCGCGCGGCACTGTGTTGCGATGCGCAATTTGCCGGTGGCTATTATCAGCAACCGCCATTGCGCGGCCTGGCGGCGTTTGGGCGTGTGTATGCAGGATGGGCTTATTCGGCGGCGTTTTTTCGCGAGGAGCGCTGGCGCGATCTGGGCTTCGCCTCGCTGGAAGCGTTGCTGGTGGATTGGGAGCAGGATCATCAAGCGCTGGATGCTAACGATTTGCTGTGCGCGTTATACAGTTGGTATCACGCCGATGTGGGACAACTGGCCGACAGCGACTGGCGTGCCGCGCTAGGGAACATTGGTGCGCGCTGCATCGTGATGCCGTGCGACAGCGATCGTTATTTCACTCTGGAAGAAGCGGAGTTGGAAGTGGCGGCACTGAAGCAAGGCGAATTGCGCGTGCTGCATTCGCCTTATGGACACTGCGCCGGCGCACCGGCGCGTTTTGCTGAGGAATCGGCACAAATTGACAGCGCCATGCAGGCGCTGCTGCTTACTCGATAATACTTAATTCCACCACGCGGCCCTGATCGAACCAGGTTTCCAGCCCGGTAACGCGCAACTCCAGTTTGCCTTCGATCACTTCGCCGATGTAGGAGATCTGCAACGGTTCATCGGCGGTATCATCACCGTACACCACGCACATTTGCTGGCGTGGGCTGTAATAACACACCGCGCCGGTCACTTCGCCGTGCTGCTCACGCCGCAGTTTGCCAACATCCTGGGTCAGATATTTATTCTCCCACGGCGCAACGATCGGCAAGGTGAAAAACACCATATCGCCAATCAGCTTGCCGTGTTGCAGCACGCTTTTTAACGGCAACTTTTCGCGCAGCGTTTTCGCCAGATTAGGCACTTTGTCTTCCCATACTTCGATGACGCAGATCTGGTGATCGGCCACATGCATTGCAAGTTTCATTGTTGTTGTTCTCCCAATCAGGCTTTGACGCGACGAAAACCGTCCCCGAGACCCCAGGGAAGAATGAAATCAACCCACATATGCAGGCGGTTGGCCCACGACAGCGCGCTGTGCGACAGGCGCACTAACTCTTCAAGCGTTTCACATTCACCCGCCACCTTGACGTAGAGGTGCAGCATCTCCGCCGCTTGCGGCAAGCTGACAAAATCAAAGAAATTGGCTTTGTAGCCCATGATCTCTTTGATCAGCAGTTGCAGCGTTTTCAGATCGGCTTGCGGATGGTCTTCACCGACGCGAATCAATCCCCACAACATTTCATCCGCCAGCGTACGGGTTTCCCCTTCGGCGAAAATAATGGTGCTGAGGTATTGGCCGCGTGAGCCGGTGCCGCGTGGCACTTCACCTCTGCCCAGCGCCGCAATTTCTGCGGGCTGCTCAAACCAGATCTTCTCGCGCTGCGCGTCAAACAGCGCTATCGCTTCATCGACCGTCATAACGTTCTCCTGGTGTGGTTGTGAATGTGGCATTTGCCACGAGTTTAATTAATCAGATAATTAAATTGAGCAAATTTTATGCCACAAGCAGAGCGAAAATTAATCAGTTAATTAAGAATGAGTTAGCGGAGAAGGGCGCTGGCACTGAGGTTAAGCTGCTGTTTTGTAGTGCAGATTGCACCAAAACGGAGGTGGATTGGCGTGATAAATAAAAAGGTCGCCATGAAAGGCGACCTTAAAGAACAGTACAGTGTGAAATTAAAAAATTACTTCACGCAAGCCGCACAGTTGTTGTGAATCTGCTGGAAGAAGTCGTTGCCTTTATCATCCACCAGGATGAAAGCCGGGAAGTTTTCCACTTCAATTTTCCAGATCGCTTCCATACCGAGTTCGGCATATTCCACGCATTCCAGACTCTTAATGCTCTGCTGCGCCAACACTGCTGCCGGGCCGCCGATGCTGCCGAGGTAGAAACCACCATGTTTGTGACACGCATCGGTCACTTGCTGGCTGCGGTTGCCTTTCGCCAACATCACCATGCTGCCGCCGTTGGCTTGCAACAGATCGACATAGGAATCCATACGACCAGCAGTAGTTGGGCCGAGTGAACCGGAAGCGTAACCTTCAGGCGTCTTGGCCGGGCCCGCGTAATACACCGGATGATCTTTGATGTACTGCGGCAACCCTTCGCCGTTATCGATGCGCTCTTTCAACTTAGCGTGCGCAATATCGCGCGCCACGATGATGGTGCCGTTCAGCGACAAGCGGGTCGATACCGGATAAGACGACAGCAGCTTGAGGATTTCGCTCATTGGCTGGTTCAGATCGACGTTAACCACTTCGCCTTCGCCTTGCTGACGCAGCTCTTCTGGAATGTAGCGACCTGGGTTGTGTTCCAGTTTCTCGATCCAGATACCTTCGCGGTTGATCTTGGCTTTGATGTTACGGTCGGCAGAGCAAGATACGCCCATGCCAACTGGGCAAGATGCGCCGTGACGCGGCAGGCGAACCACGCGAATATCGTGGGCGAAGTATTTGCCACCAAACTGCGCGCCAAGGCCAAGTTCCTGCGAGGCTTTCAGCAGTTCTTCTTCCAGCTGCACATCGCGGAACGCCTGACCATGCTCGTTACCTTCGGTTGGTAGCGAATCGTAATAGTGCGTTGACGCCAGTTTGACGGTTTTAAGCGTCGCTTCCGCTGACGTACCGCCAATCACAAAGGCGATGTGATACGGCGGGCACGCGGCGGTGCCCAGCGACATCATCTTATCGACCAGGTAGTTTTTCAGCTTGGCTGGGGTAATCAGCGCTTTAGTTTCCTGATACAGATAGGTTTTGTTGGCCGAACCGCCACCTTTGGCGATGCACAGGAATTTGTATTCGTCGCCATCAACGCTGTACAGGTCGATTTGCGCCGGCAGGTTAGTGCCGGTGTTCACCTCTTTATACATATCCAGCGCGGCATTCTGGGAATAGCGCAGGTTATCTTCGATAAAGGTGTTGTAAACGCCTTGCGACAGTGCGGCTTCATCGCCACCGCCGGTCCAGACGCGCTGGCCTTTTTTACCCATGATGATCGCGGTGCCGGTATCCTGGCAGGTTGGCAATACACCTTTCGCCGCGATTTCCGAGTTACGCAGGAATTGCAGCGCCACGTATTTGTCATTCTTGCTGGCTTCGTCATCGGCCAAAATCGCGGCGACCTGCGCCTGATGCGAGGCGCGCAGCATGAACGAAGCATCGTGGAATGCCTGCTTCGCCAGCAGCGTCAGCGCTTGGGGATCGACTTTCAGCACTTCTTCGCCATCGAAATTGGCTACCGAGACGTAATCGCTGCTCAGCAGATAGTATTCGGTATCATCTTTGGCGAGAGGAAAGGGATTCTGATAATAGAAGGGTTTGTTCGACATGTTGGCTCACTTAGCTTCGTGTTGCCCATCAGCACGAGGGGCGACAAATTAGGCATCTGTTATTCGATTTTCTCTCGCCAGCCCTCCGCAAGGGCTGACTGGCGAGCATCATAACACTTTCACGGTACTGCGCGGCTCCGTTTTTTAACATCGAAGCAACATCATCAGAACATCATCACCATCCATGGATAGGCGACAACCATCAGCAGAACCAGGAACAAGCCACCAAAGATGGTGCCGAGGCGCCAGTAATCTTTAGTTGGCAGATAGCCGCTGCCGTAGTAAATCGGGCTTGGGCCGGTGCCGTATGGGGTGATAATGCCCATCACACCCAAGGAAACACACATCATCAAGCAGAATACCGGCATGTTGATGCCTGGGATTGACGCGGCAATGGTCAACATGGCTGGCAGCAGCGCGGTGGTGTGCGCAGTGGTACTGGCGAACAAGTAGTGCAGCAGGTAGAAGGCAATCAGCAGAACCACCGCAGAAACCTGTGGATCGTAACCGTGCAACAGCATTGCGCCTTCTTTACCTAACCAGGCGATAAAGCCAACGCGGGCCAGACCATCCGCCAGTGCAACCAGGGTGGCGAACCACGCAAAGGTATTCCAGGCCGCTTTGTTGCTGGTGATGTCATTCCAGTTTAGTACACCGGTCCACAGCATCAGCACGATGACTAACAGTGCCGCCATCGCCGGTTCAATCCACGCGGTGGCGAAGATCCACATCATCAGCGCCGCAACCACGAAGCCCAGCAGCAGAATTTCATTGCGTGACAATTTGCCGAGTTTCGCCAGTTCAGCGGTGGCCCAACGTGGCACTTCATCGTTGATTTTGACTTCTGGCGGATACAGCCAGTAAGCCAGCAGCGGCATGGTCAGAATCAACAGCACGCCCAGCGGCAGGAAGGCGAGGAACCACATGCCCCATGAGATATCAAAGCCGACCACGCTTTTCACCAGCGCCAGCGCTAACAGGTTCGGCGCCAGAGCAGAAAGGAACATCGAACTGGTGATACAGGCGGCGGTGATCGCAACCCACATTAAGTAAGAACCAATCTTACGCGCGCTTGGGTCATTCGGTTTTGAACCGTACAGCGGTGGCAGGTTGGCGATGATTGGATAGATGGTACCGCCACTGCGCGCGGTGTTGGATGGGGTAAACGGTGCCAGCAACAGGTCAGCGAAGGTAATGGCGTAACCCAGCGTTAAGCTGCGGCGACCAAGATATTTCACCAGAATCAGCGCCAGGCGGCGACCAAACTGGGTTTTATCGTAGCCAGCGGCAAACATAAAGGCACCGAAGATCAGCCAAACGGTGGAGTTGCCGAAGCCGCTGACCGCCCATTTGAACGACTGCGCCGCGGTTTTGAACTTGGGATCTGCCAGTTCCGCCGGGCTAAACAGCACCCATTGGCTGAATAGCGCAATCACCACCACACCAGTTAAACCGATGACCGCACCCGGCAATGGCTCGAAAATCAGTCCCACAATTACCCCGACAAAAATGGCGAAGAAGTGCCAGGCATAAGGTTCCAATCCCGCAGGAGTTGGGACCAGCAGCAACAGCACAGCCACAATAATTGGCAGGCACAACATAATCAGGCGGTTCTTTTTCCCGGGCGCCGCGGGGGGCGCTTTTAGGGATTCACTCTGGGTTGTTTGTGTGTTCATAGTTTTGGTCTGCAAGTTATGGAGAATGCGGTTATACGCCCCGAACTAAGCTGTTTATTTAGTTACAAAACCCTTTTAACAGATTAGTCGTGACATTTAAAACTGAGTTTTAATTAAATCGCCGTTTGGAAATTTTGATACGCGAATTATCAATTGAATGTGAACATGATGCGATTAATTAAAATATCTATTTTGATCCAGATCAATAAAATTTATTGGTGGTTTTTTTGCTTTAAACATGCACGCGTTAATATACGAACCAATAGGTGAAAATTAACTGTGTTTGGTCATCGAAACGCAACAAATCAAGCAAAAAACAGGTTGTGGGGAATTTTTATCTTTCTGATAAGGCTGGTTTTGTTTTAAAAGTAAGGAAAAATTTGATTTTTGTCAAGACTTGGTCAAAACTTAGCGAAGCGCAGCTTTAAGCATTACGCTCCGAATATTAATTACATGGGTAAAACTTATATAACTAACGAATGAGGTTATGTAAGTAAATAAAATGGTATATTTACGCCATGAAATCGGACCACTAAAATAAATATAATCTCATCCGAACCGCCAAAGAATTGAATACGAATTTCTTAATTTGGAGTTGCTCATCATGAATAAGCTCACCCCGATCCTTAATCCGCTTACGCTGCCGAAAGGTGCGGTGCTAAAAAACCGCTTGGTTATGGCACCGATGACCACCTGTACCGGCTACTTTGATGGCGGTGTTACCAGTGACCTTGTCGAATATTATCGTGTCCGCGCCGGCAGCATCGGTACCGTCATCGTTGAATGCTGCTTTATTGATAACCGTGGTCCAGCCTTCCCGGGTGCGCTCGGCATCGACAGCGACAACAAAATCCCGGGCTTGGCGAAAATCGCCCACGCCATCAAATCGCAAGGTTCCAAAGCGATTTTGCAGATCTATCACGGCGGCCGCATGGTGGAACCGGCACTGATCGGTGGTAAAACCCCGGTCGCGCCAAGTGCTATCGCCGCACCGCGTGAAGGTGCCACCACGCCACAAGCCTTAACCGCTGAAGAAGTAGATGTAATGATCACCAAGTTTGGTGATGCCGTTAATCGTGCGATCAAAGCCGGATTCGATGGCGTAGAAATCCACGGCGCGAACACCTATCTGATTCAGCAGTTCTACTCACCAAACTCCAACCAGCGCGACGACAAATGGGGCGGCAGCCGCGATAATCGCGCCCGTTTCCCAATGGAAGTGCTGGAAATCACTCACAAAATGGCCGACCGCTTCGCTGCGGCGGATTTCGTGATTGGTTATCGCTTCTCGCCTGAAGAGCTAGAAGTGCCCGGCATTCGCTGGGACGATACGATGTACCTGCTGGAAAAACTGGCGGAACGCGGTCTGGATTATGTGCACTTCTCTGTCGGCCAGTTGCTGCGTCCATCGATTGTCGATACCCAGGATCCCACGCCGTTAATTACTAAATATCTCGCACAACGCTCACCGAAGCTGGCAAAAGTACCGGTGATTGGTGTCGGCGGCATCGTTAATAAAGAAGACGCTGAGAACGCGCTGGAGCACGGGTTCGATTTGGTGGCGATCGGTAAAGCCTGCATTGCTTACCCGGATTGGACCGATCGCGCGTTGCGTAACGAGCACATGGAGCTGTCTATCGATAGCACCAAGCGCGAGGAACTGACCATTCCAGAACCGCTGTGGCGCTTCTCGCTGGTGGATGCAATGATCCGCGACGTCAGCGATGGCCATCGCAAATACAAAGCTGGCGTGTATCAAGCCAAAGTCGAAGCCGAAGCGCTGAAACTGAAAATCAACGTCACGCTGGATACTGACCGTATTACCGATATTTCACTGGTGCCGGATCCCAGTCTGGATGTCGATTTTACCAGCACCTTCGAAAGCCTGCGTGAACGCATTCTGGTCGCCAACAGTCCACACGTTGATGCGATCACTGGCGCAACCACCCAGAGTGAAGCGCTGAAGAAAGCGGTATCACGTGCCATGACCACGTCGAGCAAAGAGTATGTGATTGAAGAGGGCGGCAACCCGAATGCGCCGGTCAATTACGATGTTGTCGTGGTAGGAACCGGCGGTGCTGGTCTGGCGGCGGCGATTCAGGCGCATGACGATGGCGCGCGCGTGGTGATCATCGAGAAGATGCCAACCATCGGCGGCAACACCATCAAAGCCTCGGTTGGGATGAACGCGGCGGAAACCCGTTATCAGAAACTGAAAGGCATCGAAGACAGCAAAGAGCTGTTCTACGAAGAGACGCTGAAAGGCGGCAAGTTCAAAAACAATCCGGTGTTGTTGCGTGAGTTTGTTGAGCAAGCGCCAGAAGCAATTGAGTGGCTGGCGGCGAAAGAGATTGAGCTGTGCGATATCACCATCACCGGCGGTATGAGCATTGATCGTACCCACCGCCCGGAAGATCGCTCAGCGGTCGGCGGCTTCCTGATCAGCGGCCTGGTGAAAAACGTCAACAAGCGTGAAATCGAAGTGCTGCTGGAAACCTCGGTGGCAGAAATTTTGGTGGAAAATGGCGCGGTAACCGGCGTGAAAGTGGTGGATGAGTACAACGACAGCCGCATCATCAACGCCAAAAGCGTGATTGTGGCAACCGGCGGCTTCAGTGCTAACCGCGAAATGGTGGTGAAATACCGTCCTGAGCTGGATGGTTTCGTCACCACTAACCACAAAGGTGCCACCGGCAGCGGTATCGCCATGTTGCAAAGTATTGGCGCAGATACCGTCGATATGGGCGAAATCCAGATTCACCCAACGGTTGAGCAAACCACGTCGTATCTGATTTCTGAAGCGATGCGCGGCGGCGGGGCGATTCTGGTCAGCCAAGCGGGCAAGCGTTTCTATAACGAAATGGAAACTCGCGACAAAGTGTCCGCTGAGATCATCGCGCTGCCAGAGAAAAGTGCATGGATCGTGTTTGATGAGCAGGTGCGCGCCAACAACAAAGCGGCCGATGAATACATCGCCAAAGGCTTTGTGATTAGCGCACCAACGCCGCATGAACTGGCGATGAAACTCAACATGGATCAGGAAGCGCTGCAAACCACACTCGGTCGCTACAACGAGTTCGTGGCCAAGCAGGATGATGAAGACTTTGGTCGTAAAACCGCGTTGCGTCATCCACTGAACAAAGGTCCGTACTTCGCCATTCGTATCGCCCCGGGCGTGCACCACACCATGGGCGGCGTGACCATCAATACCGATACCGCGGTGCTGGATGCGCAGAAACAAGTGATTCCAGGCGCGTGGGCGGCTGGTGAAGTGGTCGGCGGCATTCACGGCGCCAACCGCATCGGTGGTAACGCAGTGGCCGATATCATCATCTTTGGTATCAAAGCCGGTCGTAATGCCGCTAAACTGGCGCGAGGCAATTAATTAGCACCGATAAAAATGCCCGCTGCGTGCGGGCATTTTTTTAACGAGGCAACAATGACTAATGATGGCGTTTATGCCTACTCCGCAGTACTGATGGGTTCGCCCATTCTGCTCAAACTGTTCGACGATAACCCCACCTTAGCGCGCCAGGTTTTCCAACTGATCAAGCAGCAAGAAAATCTCTTCACCGTCAATCGCGCTGCATCCGAAGTGATGTCAATTAATCAGGCTGCCGGTCTTCATCCGGTGGTGGTGAGCGATGCGGTCTTCGCGTTAATCAGCGTGGCGCACGCGGTCAGCTTACTCCCCAACAGCGCTTTCAACTTCACCATCGGACCGATTGTGAAGCGTTGGAAAATCGGCTTTCAGGGCCGAGAAGTACCCGCGAAAACGGATATCGCCGCCTTACTGCCACGCACCGATCCGCATCAGGTAATACTCAATCCCGCTGATCGTTCGGTGTTTCTCCAACAGCAGGGCATGGAAATCGATCTCGGCGCCATCGCCAAGGGTTACATCGCCGATCGCGTGCAGGCATTTTTGCATCAGCAAGGCGTGCAGCAGGCATTAATTAATCTCGGCGGCAATGTGCAAACGCTGGGTTGTCCACCGCATGAAGCAGAAGGTTGGGGTATTGGCCTGAAAAAGCCGTTTGGTGGCGATGATGAGTTACTCGGCGTGCTGCGTGTGCAGGGAAAATCGGTGGTGACGTCGGGGATTTATGAGCGCTATTTCGAGCTGGACGGACATTGCTGGCATCACATCTTTGATCCCAAAACCGGATATCCGCTGGATAACGAACTGCTGAGCGTGACGGTGATTTCCGACCGCTCAATTGATGGCGATATTTACACCACGCTGTTATACGGCATGGGGATGGAAAACGGGCTGGCGTATCTTGCCGACCAGCCCGATATCGACGCGGTATTTGTCACCCGCGATCGGCAAATCATCTGCTCCGCGCCGCGCTATTTCCACTTCCAGCAAATCGATCCTGCGTGGCAGCTGCGTTACTGACAATATTGTTGCAGCAGCGAATGGTATTCCGGCTGTAAGCGATAACGGTACACCGGACGTCCGGTGGCACCGTAATGAATGCTGGTGAACAGAATATTAATCTGCGCCAGCCAAATCAGGTATTTACGGCACGATACGCGTGAAATATTCACTTCCGCCGCCAGTTCATCGGTAGAGAATTCGTGGCCGGGATGCGCATCAATCCACTGACACAGCGTGCGCAGCGTTTGCGGCGTTAAGCCTTTTGGCAAACGCTTGTTATCGTGCTGCGTTGCCGGGCTGCCGTGAATCAGCAAATCAACATCCGATTGTTGATAGTAATGCTGATTATCCATCAGCGACTTCTTCTGCCGCCAGCCGGTCAGCGCCTCTTCAAAACGCGGGAACTGGAACGGTTTGATCAGATAATCCACCACGCCGTAATGCAGCGAGGTTTTAATGTTCTCCGCATCGGCCGCTGATGAAATGATGATCACTTCCACCGGGCTTTGCGCGGTACGCAATTCCGGCAACAGATCGAGGCCATTCTCTTGCTGCATATAGATATCCAGCAGCACCAGATCGACCGTAATCTCACTGTTGAACAGGATCTCTTTCGCCTGCTTGAGCGTTGACGCGGTGCCGCAGCAGGTAAAGCCCTGCACCTGACCGATATACGCGCGATTAAGCTCGGCAACCATGGCGTCATCATCGACCACTAACACATTGATCATGCGGATTGGTTTCCTCCATCCCAGGGAAGTTGAACTAAAAATTGAGTAAACACGCCGGGTTCTGACTCGACGCTGACGCTGCCGCCAATACTTTCGGTTTGCTGCTTGAGCAGAAATAGCCCAACGCCGCGATTCTCACCTTTGGTTGAGAAGCCTTTGTCAAAAATTGTGGCGAGACGGTCGGCTTCAATGCCCGGACCATCATCGCTCACTTCGCACGTCAGCCAACCGTTTTGGTAGTGCAGCATTACGTGAATTTCGCCTTCAACCTGCTCATGCATGGCATCCAGCGCATTCTCCACCAGATTGCCTACCACGGTAATCAGCGCCGCCATTTGCTCTTCGTTGCCGCTATCCGGCAAGAAACTGGCATCGCTGATGGTCAAGCGATGGCCGCAATCCGAGGCGCGATTGATCTTGCTCAGCAAGAAACCGGCAATCACCGGCGACTTGATTTTGTCGAGCAAGAAACCAATTTCCGTCTGGTAATTATTGGCGGTTTTGAGAATGTAAGCTTCAACCTGCGGGTAATTTTTCATGTGCAGCAGACCGAGAATCACATGCAGCTTGTTCATAAACTCGTGTGAACGTTCTCGCAGCGCATCGACATAGCTTACCATGCCGGTCAAACGCTGCATTAGCTGACTGATTTCAGTTTTATCCCTGAAGGTACAAACCGCGCCGATAATCCGCCCGTGGCTGCGCACCGGCACGGTATTACTCAGCAACACGCGACCATTGACATTCAACTCTTCATCGCGGCGCGCGCGTCCGGTTTGCAATACATCATGCAGATGCTTGTCGATCACCGAGGCATCATATACGTGATCGGCGGTGATGGTGCCCATCGAATCATTAAGCAGCGAACGTGCAGCCTGATTTACCAGCGTCACTTGCGCCTGATCGTCCATGGCGATCACGCCTTCCTTTAGCGAGTTAAGAATCGCCTGGCGCTGCTCAAACAGGGTGGAAATTTCGTAAGGTTCAAGGCCAAACAGGATGCGTTTCAGCACGCGCACCAGGATCAAGGTACCGATGGCGCCCGCCAGCGTACCAATAAAAATGGTCCACAAAATACTCCAGCGGCTTTCGTTGATTTGCACGCTGACTGCTTCCAGCGAAATGCCAATCGCTACCACACCAATCTGTTGATGTTGCGCGTTAAAGATCGGTGTGAAAACACGTAACGCTTTTGCCAGCGAGCCTTTATTCACCGAGACATTTTCATGGCCGCGCAACGCAGGCTCAATGTCGTCGCCGATAAAGTGTTTGCCGATCAATTCAGGATTGCGATGCGAGTAACGAATGCCATCCATGTTGGTCACAGTGATGAACAACAGATTATTGGTCTCTTCCACCGCTTTTGCGATCGGCTGAATGCGCGTGCCATCCGGCGGGTAAGCCAGCGCACGCTGAATTTCCGGCGAGTCCGCCAGCGTGCGCGCCACCGCCATGGCTTTATCCTCCAGTTGCCCACGCGTCGAGGCACCAATCTGGAAGAAATAGAACATATGCACGCTGAGCAACACCAGCACGATAACCGCGCTGAGCATCAAGGTGACCAAGGTATTAAGCTTCATCGGCTGCTTACGCGCCGTGATTCCTTGCTGTGGAGAAGACATGATCGCGCTCTGAAAAGAAGAGGGCGTTTATTATGACGGATAAATGCAGCAAGGTCGCCAGGAATGGCGTAACGCGCGGATATTCCAGAGCGCAGATACTGTAGCGGCGCAATTTATTGCGCGATGAATCGCGCCGCTACGAAAGAAGTGCTGGCTGTTTAGCCTTGTTTCACTCGGTTAGCAAAACTCTTACGCAGCTTCTGCAATTTCGGTGGGATCACTGCCATGCAATAGCCGTTGCGCTGACCCGCACCTTCCCAATAATCCTGATGATAACCTTCCGCCGGATACCACTCTTTCAGCGGCTCGATGGTGGTGACCACCGGATCGCTCAGGCCTTCCTGCGCGCGGGCAATCGCGGCAATCGCTTCGGCTTCTTGTTCCGGATTGGCCGGGAAAATCGCAGAACGATATTGCGTGCCGACATCATTGCCCTGGCGGTTTAGCGTGGTCGGATCGTGGGTCGCGAAGCTGATATCCAGCAGATCGCCATACTTCACTTGCTCAGGATCGAATCCAACACGAATCGCTTCCGCATGGCCGGTGGCACCGCTGCACACTTGCTCATAGGTCGGATTTGGACGTTCGCCGCCGGTGTAACCACTTTCGACTGACTCCACGCCAATCACATCTTTAAACACTGCTTCGGTACACCAGAAACAGCCACCGGCGATCACCGCATATTCGGTTGCCATTGTATTACTCCTGTCAGGACGAAAGCATTAAAGTGAGGGCAAGCCCATAACAATTCAAGCAGTTAAATTAACATTTCTGGCTTAAAGTCGCGGCGCTTATTGAGCAGCAGATTACTCATCACGCTAAAGCGACCTTCGCCGGTGTAGTGCAGCGTCGGCGGAAATTCCGGCGATTCGGCGACGTGCGCTTTGACGATTTCAAAGATAAAGAAATTGTAGTTGCCCACCATCGAATCGTCATACAGCTGGCACTCAAAGCTGGCAAAGCACTCATCAATCAGTGGCGCGTTGACCACGCTTGCCGGTTCCGGCGTCAGTTTGCAGGCATCAAATTTATCCAATCGATTGCCGTGGCTGTTGCCAATCTTCACCACGCTGTCGATCAAGTTGCTTGAAGGCACGTTGATCACGCATTGGCCGCTTTGGCGAATCAGTTCATGGCTGTAATTGCCGCCAGCGATCATGCAACCCACCAGCGACGGAGAGAACTCCAGAATGGTGTGCCAGCCCAGCGTCATGATGTCGCGCTGATCCTCAAACTGCGAGCTCACCAGCACCACCGGACCCGGCTCCAGATATTTCCGCGCCTTGCTGACCGGAAAGTCGATTTTATGCATGCGTCGAAACATCACCTTTCTCCTGTGATTGGTAGAGACACACTTAAGTGTAGATGCCCGCTTTACGCGGCTGAAAAATCACGGCATGTTAGTGCCTCATCTTATCTGGAGCGCTTTCATGGAATCTGTGTGCCCATCCACATCTCGTCCTACCTTGCATTTGCTGTGCGGTAAAATCGCCGCCGGAAAATCCACCTTAGCCCATCAACTGTCGCAGCAAATCGGCGCGGTGATCATCAGTGAAGATGCGTGGTTGGGCCATCTGTTCGCCGAAGAGATGCATGAGGTCGCGGATTATGTGCGCTGTGCCGGAAAGTTGCGCAATGCGATGACGCCACATCTGATCTCGCTGTTGCAGTGCGGCGTATCCGTGGTACTGGATTTCCCGGCGAATACCGTCGGTCAGCGACAGTGGATGAAGGCGGTGATACAAAGTGCAGCCTGCGAACACCAACTGCATTTTCTTGATGTGCCCGATGAAGAGTGCAAAGCGCGCCTGCACGCGCGTAATGCCGCAGGACAACATGATTTCGCCGCCACCGACGCGCAGTTCGCGCTGATCAGCAGCTACTTTGTGGCACCTCACCACGATGAAGGTTTCAACATCGTCACACATGGTTAATCAGGCAGGAATAGCTCATGAATAACACTTTGTGTCAGCGTTTTACTCTCGCTTATCCGATTATTCAGGCACCGATGGCGGGCGTGTCGACGCCAGAGTTAGCGGCGGCGGTCAGTAACAGCGGGGCGCTGGGTTCGATCAGCGTTGGCGCTTCCACGCCAGAGCAGGCGGAAGTGATGATCCGCAAAACCCATGCGCTCACCGCCGCACCGTTTAACGTTAACGTGTTTTGCCATGCGCCGGTGCAGCGTGATCCCGCAGTAGAACAGGCGTGGATTGCGCGTTTTCAGCCGCAGTTTGATCATTATGAAGCGACGGCACTGGCTGAGCTCGCGGAGATTTATCAAACCTTCCATGAAAATACAGCGATGCTCGATGTGTTGCTCGAAACGGCACCGGCGGCGGTGAGTTTCCATTTCGGTCTGCCGTCAGCCGCCTTCGTGCAACGTTTAAAACAGCGCGGCATTGTCACGCTGGCGAGCGCCACCAGCGTGATGGAAGCACAAGCGATTGAAGCGGCGGGCATTGATTTTGTCGTGGCGCAGGGCATTGAAGCAGGCGGACATCGCGGCATCTTCGATCCACTCGCCGCCGATGAGCAGCACTCGACCTTCACGTTGGTACAAGCGCTACGCAAAACCTCGCGTCTGCCGATGATTGCCGCAGGCGGCATTATGGATGGTGCAGGCATCGCGGCGATGCTCAAGCTTGGTGTCGCGGGTGTGCAGATGGGAACGGCGTTTGTGCTGTGTCCGGAATCCGCCGCTAACGACGCCTATCGCCAGGCGCTGAAAAGTGCCGAGAGTACAATGATGACGGCGGCGATTTCCGGTCGGCTCGCCCGATGCATCACCAATGATTTTTGCCACCTCACGCGCGATGTCGCGCGCGAGGCCATTCCCGCCTATCCGCTCACCTATGCGCTGGGCAAAGCGATGGCCGCCGCCGCTGCCGCAAAAGGTGCACACGGCTTTGGCGCGCAGTGGGCAGGACAGGGCGCCGCGCTGGCGCGAGAAATGCCCGCCGCCGAATTGATAAAAACGCTGGTGGCGGAGTGGCAGGCGGCATAACGCTACACCGCGTTTTCCACCAGCCAATCGTGAAACAGTTTTACTTCGTTGCGCATGGCTGACTGCTGCGGCGTAACGAGGTAATAGGACCATGTCAGCGTCCAGCGATATTGCGGATGAAGCTGCACCAATTGCCCGGTTTCGATCAATTGTTTCACCAGCGCGTGTCGCACGATAGCCACGCCCTGGCCGCTCAGCGCCGACAAAATCACTGCCGAGGTGGAGTTGATATGCAAACCCCGTTCGCTGGCGGGCGGGGCATTTACGTCAGCTAAGACGGTGCTCCACGATGGAAAGTTTGCGCCGGGATGCGGCGTATCATCATGAATCAACTTCTGTGCGGCAAGCCATACCGCATCAGCGTTTTTGTCGGGAGGATTAAGGCGCGGACTGCACACCAGAATCGCCTCTTCATCCATCAGCCAGGTTTTATTCACGCTCGGCCAATCACCTTGACCACAACGGATGCCGATATCCGCTTCACCGTGTGGCACGTCCATCAACTTTTCCGTTACGTTCAGGCGCAAATCGATATTGTCATGCACAGCGGAAAAACGGTTAAGCCGCTCCATCAGCCAGTTCATCACTAGCACTTGTGAGGCGGTGATCACCACCACCGAGCGCGCTTTACGACCGCGCAGTTTATTTAGGCCCACTTCCAGTTTATCCAGCCCTTGGCTGATGTCTTGCAGCGCTTCGCGGGCTTCGTCGACCAGTGTCAGTCGTTCCTTGCCGCTGCGGGTGCGGTTGAGCAGCGGATGTCCTACCCACTCTTCCAGCGATCGCACTAACTGCCCGACGGCAGCCGATGTCACGCCCAGTTCCTGCGCAGCGCCGGTAAAACTTCCGTGCCGCGCGCTGGCTTCAAAAGCGTGTAGCCATTTCAATCGATTAAGCGATCGCATATCTGTCTCCCGGTCATTACAGCCCATCAGTATACGCTTGCGCGAAAGTTTTTCTTTCTCGTCAGGCAATTTCTTCTGATTCGTTTGCCCGTCGTACTGATGGCATTCTGCTTGCACACCAAGAGCACGGCGCTGCTCTTCTCAAGAACACTGATTGATCTACAGAGGTTAGCGATGAACGCATCTTTCTCCGGTAAAAAATTGTTGGTCGTTGGCGGAACCAGCGGCATGGGTTTGGCAACGGCAAAACAGGTATTGCAGCAGGGCGGCAGCGTGGTGCTGGTCGGTAATCGTCAGGATAAAGCCGAGCAAGCGCGCCAGGCGCTGGCGGCGGAAGGCGAGGTGTCACTCATCGTCGCCGACCTGATGACAGAAGCGGGTATGCAGCATGTGATTGCGCGCATCAACGCGGAACACCAAGACATTAGCCTGCTGGTGAATGCGGCCGGCGTGTTCTTCCCGAAAACCTTTGTCGAACATGAAGTCTCCGACTACGACATGTATATGAACATCAATCGGGCAACGTTCTTTATCACGCGTGAAGTGGTGCGAAATATGCTGGCGGCGGAGTTGAAAGGCGCTATCGTCAACATCGGTTCAATGTGGGCGCGGCAGGCGATTGGCGCAACGCCGTCTTCGGCTTACTCAATGGCAAAAGCCGGTTTGCATGCGTTAACCAAAAATTTAGCCATCGAACTGGGCAGTAAAGGCATTCGCGTGAATGCTGTTTCGCCTGCCGTGGTGCATACGCCAATTTATGAAGGTTTTATTCCGAAAGATGATGTGAATGAAGTGATGACCAGCTTCGATAGCTTCCATCCGATTGGCCGTGTCGGCACCTCGGCAGACATCGCCGAAACCATCACTTTCCTGCTGTCTGACCAGACGAGTTGGGTGACCGGCGCTATTTGGGATATTGATGGCGGCGTGATGGCGGGCCGCCAGGCTTAAAATTGACCGTTATGGATATTTAAATACCCCGCTTATTCTGCACGCGGGTTATTTATTTTCCGTATTTAAAAGGTAAAAAAATAATTTAACGCCTCGCTTATTATTGCTCGCGTAAAAAACGCCATTCACTCTTCTACACATCATTTATAAATGCTGCGGCAGGTCATCGCTATTTTTTGCTCTACAGTTAATAGGGTCTTAATTAAAGGAGCCTGTGACATGTCGAAAGATAAAAAAGAGCAAAAACACACGCATCAAGCGCCGCACAAAGGGCCAGAAACCGCGCAGCCGGGATTGGGTGATTTAGCGCCGAAAGGTGGCGGACATCAACCACCAGCCGAACCGACACCACCGGGTAAACAGCCCACCGCGCCCGGCAGCCTCAAGGCACCTGAAACCCATAATGCCAAACTTGATCAATTGGATGCGTTGCGTAAAAACGGTGAAAACGCTGACTTAACCACGAATCAAGGCACGCGCATTGCCAATGATCAGAACTCGTTACGTGCCAGTTCGCGCGGGCCAACCTTATTAGAAGACTTCATCATGCGTGAAAAGATCACGCATTTTGACCATGAACGTATCCCCGAACGTATTGTTCACGCGCGCGGTTCGGCGGCGCACGGCTATTTCCAACCTTATCGCTCGTTAGAAGCGCTGACCAAAGCCGGCTTCCTCAGCGATCCCGACCAAATCACACCCGTCTTTGTGCGTTTTTCCACGGTGCAAGGAGGCGCAGGATCGGCGGATACCGTGCGCGATATCCGAGGTTTTGCCACCAAGTTTTACACCGATGAGGGCGTTTTTGATTTAGTCGGCAATAACACGCCAGTATTTTTTATTCAGGATGCGCATAAATTCCCGGACTTTGTGCATGCGGTGAAACCCGAACCGCATAATGAAATTCCGCAAGGACAAAGCGCGCATGACACCTTCTGGGATTATGTGTCGTTGCAACCCGAAACGCTGCACAACGTGATCTGGGCGATGTCCGATCGCGGCATTCCGCGCAGCTATCGCACCATGGAAGGCTTTGGCATCCACACGTTCCGCCTGATCAATGCAGACGGCAAAGCCACTTTTGTGCGTTTCCACTGGAAACCCGTTGCGGGCAAAGCATCGCTGCTATGGGACGAAGCGCAAAAACTTACCGGTCGCGATCCAGATTTCCATCGTCGCGATTTGTGGGAAGCGATTGAAGCGGGCGATTACCCGGAATATGAGCTGGGTCTGCAGCTGATCCCGGAAGAAGATGAGTTCAAATTTGATTTCGATATTCTTGATGCGACCAAACTGATCCCTGAAGAGCTGGTGCCGGTTGAGTTGGTCGGCAAAATGGTGCTCAACCGCAACCCAGATAACTTCTTTGCCGAAACCGAGCAGGTGGCATTCCATCCGGGCCATATCGTGCCGGGCCTGGATTTCAGCAACGATCCGCTGCTACAAGGGCGCTTATTCTCTTACACCGATACGCAAATCAGCCGATTGGGTGGTCCTAATTTCCACGAAATTCCGATTAATCGTCCGGTTTGCCCTTACCATAATTTCCAGCGTCAAGGCATGCATCGTACGGAAATCGATACCAATCCCGCCAATTATCAACCGAACTCGATCAACAATAACTGGCCGCGTGAAGTACCGCCTGCGGCGAAACAGGGCGGATTTGAAAGTTATCAGGAGCGCATTGAAGGCAGTAAAGTGCGCGAGCGCAGCGCGTCGTTTGGCGAATACTATTCCCAGCCGCGGTTATTTTGGCTCAGCCAGACGCCGGAAGAGCAGCAGCATATTATCGGCGCTTACTCATTCGAACTGAGCAAGGTGGCGCGTCCGTACATTCGTGAGCGGGTGGTTGATCATCTGCTGCACATTGATGTCACGCTGGCACAAGGCGTGGCGGAAAATCTGGGTCTCAAACTCAGCGCGGCACAGCTTAAAACTGCACCGCCGCAGGATGTCAATGGCTTGAAGAAGGATCAGAGTTTGAGTCTTTATGCGCAACCGAGCGGTGATATCAAAGGCCGCCAGGTGGCGCTATTACTCAGCGATGGCGCGAAATCCGCTGATGTTTTGGCCATTTTGCAGGCGCTGCAAGCGCAGGGCGTGCACGCCAAAATTCTCGCGGCGCATATGGGGCAAATACTGGCCGATGATGGCTCCGTGCTGCCGATTGACGCCACTTTTAGCGGCTTGCCTTCCCTGACCTTTGATGCGGTGATTGTGCCGGATGGCAACATTGATGCATTACTACTGAGCGGCGATGCGCGCTATTTCTTGCTGGAGGCGTACAAGCATCTGAAAGCGATTGGCTTGAGTGGCGATGCGCGCCGCTTCAAAGCGCAGTTCAGCGTGCAGGATGATCAATCTGAAGCTGGATTGATTGAAGGTGACAACGCCGAGGGGGACTTTATGCCCGACTTCCTGGCGGTGATGGCCGCTCATCGCGTGTGGTCGCGCAGTCAGAAAGCGTTAACCGTTGCAGCATAGCGTTAGACGAAAAGAAGCCCGCGTGAAGCGGGCTTGGTAGAGAAGCTACCGAATGATCTCGTAGTGAACGCGTGCTGTGTTTGCTGCCACAGGTCGTGGCCGATTTATTCTACAGTAATATTTGGTTACTGGTCATAGGAGTTCGCGATGGTCAATCATAGAATCTTTCGCGCCATACCTTCGTAGGGTCGCCATTTATGGTGACCGCTGTGCTTAATACCCAAACTCGATTCACCGCCTTTCTTAGAACAGACTACTCTGATAATTAACCCTAAATGGCTGACTTAACCGCAATCGTCCGTCATCGCCACATTTACATGCTTAACTCTGTGCTGGGCCGAAAACAGAGGACAGAATGCAGCTAAAAAGGAAAATGGATTCGCTGGCGACATCCGATTCAGGTTTGCTGAGAAGCATCGTGCTGTCGGGCGTGTTTTTGATTGTCGTGGTGGTGGGCATGAGCGCCTGGACGCTTCGTGAAGATTGGCTGGCGACGGTACATCAAACGCAGGAAAGCGCGATGAACCTGGCGTTGTCGCAATCGCGCCAGGCGGAAGACACCTTCCTGCAAACCGAGCTGTCACTTCGCCAGGTGCAGCGCGATTTACAAATACAACTGGCGACCCACATTCAAGGCGCTGATTTGAGCAACACCATGCGCGAATTGCAGCATCGCCTGCCGCAGCTGCACGGTTTGTTTTATTACGATGCCGACGGCAAGTGGATTGCGACCTCTGCCGATCGCGTCCCCACCAACATTAATAACTCGGACCGCGAGTATTTCACCTTTCAGCGCAGCAACCGACGCAACAGCGTGCACATCAGCCCGGTGATCGAAAGCCGCAGCACCGGTGATTTGGTGATTCCGGTTTCATTGCGCGTCAGCGATGCGGTTGGCAATTTTAAAGGTGTGCTGCTGGCGACCATCAAAGTGGATTATTTCCGCCGCTTCTACAGTTATTACGAACTCGGCGCGCGCGATGTATTGGTGCTAATGCTCGCCGACAGCACGGTGCTTTACGCGCGGCCGATGCCCGACAGTTTTATTGGTAAAAATCTCTCCGCCAGCCCGCTGTTTCAGGAGATGTTGGCGAAAATGGATCGCGGTGGCGGCGAGTGGCAATCGCTGCTGGATGGTCAAACACGCATCTTTGGTTTTGCACGATCCGACCGTTATCCGCTGATTGTCGCGGCGGGCTACAACAGCAGCGATCTGTTCCATGTGTGGGTCAATGGCCGCGCGCAGGACATTATTCTCACGCTGCTGTTGCTGCTCATCATCTTATTGCTGGGGACGTTTCAGCTGCGGCAGGCGCGGCGCGTATTGCGCTATCAACAGGAACTCACCGAGCTCCGCGACGAACTACATCATGCCAACCTTGCCTTAAATAAACTGGCGCACCTTGATGGGTTGACCGGATTAGCCAATCGACGCGAGTTTGATCGCTATTTGCAAGATACGCTCGACAGCGCCGCAGCCAGCGGTAAACCGCTCACGCTTATCATGATTGATGTTGATTATTTCAAGCATTACAACGACAACTACGGGCACATTGCCGGCGATAATTGCCTGCAAGTGGTGGGCAAGGCGCTGGCGTCATTGGCGATGCGCCGCGTAGATATGGCGGCGCGTTATGGTGGCGAGGAGTTTGCGCTGATTTTGCCGGATACGTCATTCACCGCTGGCATGGCGATCGCCAATCGCGTGGTGGAGGCGGTGAGAGCGATGAATCTGCCGCATATTGCGTCGGCGCAAGGCCATCTAACGTTAAGCGCGGGTTGTGCCACGGTCACCTCGCCAGCGACCACCTCGGTGGTAAACCTGCTGGAGCTCGCCGATCATGCGTTATATCAGGCAAAACGTGCCGGGCGTGACGGTGTGAAGGGCGTTGAAGTGTGATCGTCAGGTCGCCATTGATGGCGTAATGCCGGCATTCAATTTCCGCACATTCCGTAGCGGCGCGATTTATCGCGTTCCGTTGATGTTAAAAGGTCAACACAACGCAATGAATTGCGCCGCTACGATACGTGCGCTTTTGGACAATCGGTATTGCCTTGAATCGACTTATTCCACCGCCGGAAGCTGATACTTAATATATTGACGCAGCGCTTCATGCATCCGGCTGTTCTCCTCATCCTCTAAACCGCGTTCTTCATATTCTTTCGCCAGCTGAATAATCACCTCGTCGTATTTCCCTTTAAAGGTGATGTTATTTACCGCAACTTGTTTAATCATCAATTCACGCAAAGCGGCGACCTCAATCTTCAGGTTGCTAACATCCTCTTCCAGCTCTTTTACGCGGTCTTCACTCGACATATAACCTCCGGGTGTTAATCAGTTTTTGCGGTTTTGAGAAGTGTAATATAAGCAGAATATCGCAAGGAAATCACAGTTGTAAAAGAACATTATTTCGCAACGGGTAAATCGGAAAAACGCGTGGTGTAGGCGGGCGAAAGCATTTCACGCTTCATCGACCACGGTTTTTGAATGCCTTGCCCGGCAAACCATAACGCCCCGCGCTGGTGGGCATTGATCTGATCCATCAGCGCCATTAGCTGATCACTATTGCGGCGCGGTTGATATTCGGCAAACAGATCAAACTGAGCCACACCATCGCTAAAGAAATCGCCCAACATGACGCCGCCTTTCATATAACGTTTGCCGGGGATCCAGATACGATCCAAACAATTCAGCGTCGCCTGGATAATATCGCGGCTATCAGCCGTCGGTGTTATCAAAGTTTGACTGGCCGCATTGGCATAATAAGGATGATGCGGATCGTGCGGACTGGTGCGAATAAAAGTGCTGATGTGGCGACAATATTGCCGTTCACTGCGTAACTTCTCGCCCGCACGCGCTGCGTAATTGGCTATCGCTTCGCGCATGTCTTTGTAGTCGGTAATACGATCGCCAAAGGAACGCGAACACAAAATGTTTTGTCGATTGGGAATCACCTCGTCAAACGCCAGGCAGGCTTCGCCGCGCAGCTCCCGAATCGTGCGCTCCAGTACCACACCAAAATGTTTACGCATCAGCGGGATGGGCGTTTCCGATAACTCAAAGGCGGTGTTAATCCCCATCAAATTGAGCTTGGCGGTTAAGCGTCGGCCCACGCCCCACACCTCAGCGACCGGCACCAATTTCATCAGTTCCCGCTGGCGCAGCGGCGCGGACAGGTCCATCACATTCTCGGCTTTGGTCCAGCGCTTCGCCGCCCAGTTCGCCAGTTTCGCCAGGGTTTTGGTCGGGGCGATGCCCACGCCGACGCGCAAATGGGTGTCCTGATAAATGCGATCGCGAATATCGCGCCCCAACTGGTCCAGCGACATGCAGGCGCTGATGCCGGTGACATCAACAAATGCTTCATCAATCGAATAGATATCCACGCGCGTGGAGATCTGCTCCAGCGTCTCCATCACGCGCCGCGACATATCGCCATACAGCGCATAGTTGGAGGAGAACACCACCACCTTGTGGCGCAGCATCTCTTCGCGCTGCTTGAAGTAGGGCGCGCCCATCTTGATGCCGAGTTTTTTGGCGGCCTTATTCAGTGAAATAATGCAGCCGTCGTTGTTCGACAGCACCACAATCGGCTTGTTGCGCAGGTCCGGGCGAAACACGGTTTCGCAACTGGCGTAGAACGAGTTCACATCCACTAAGGCATACATGATCAGCCGATGGTTTTGATTACATGTTTCACCACGCCGAAGATCTCAAACTGATCGACATCTTCAACCGGGATAATTGCGTGTGCGGCATTCATCGGTTTGAGATGCAAATAAGGGCGCAGCATCAGCAATTTCACGGTGAATTCCCCCTCAAGCGAGGCCACGACCATGTCGCCATGTTGCGGTTTCGGCGAGCTGTCGACGATCAGCATGTCGCCTTCGGTGATACCGCCTTCGATCATCGAATCGCCGCTGACTTTAATGAAGTAGGTTGAACTGGGGTGATCCACCAACAACTCGTTGAGATCGAGCCGTTGCTCAACGTAATCCTGCGCCGGCGACGGGAAACCGCACGGCACGCGGCTGATAAATAAAGGTAATTCTAAAATGGCGCGGATTTCCGCGGGCTGATAAAACTGCATGGCTATCGCCTCAAAATGATACTGTATTTATATACAGTAATAGCGATCGACCCGATCGATCAAGCCACAACACGCCAGTAATGGCAAAGCAGTTGGCAGGAAAGGGAATTTAGTTTTTGTAGGAAAGTGGCCGTTCGGGAGGAGAAAAAAGCAAAACATGGGCGAAATTTCTTAAGTGTCAGATTTGACTCAATCATTAAATAACTGACAAAAAAAGATGATGAGGAAAAGGGATTTATTCAGGCGTGAAATGAAAAGACCTCCTGCATGGAATTTAGCGCAGTGTGAGTACCGCCATCAGATTGTCGAATCCTAAGTGCAACCAGCAATGAATATCCCACCAGAGAATCCATAATTTCAGATGCATTATTGGTAATACGCCTGTTTTAAAAGCAGTTACGTACCCTCTCGCTTCAAAAGCAGACTCAGCTATTTTCATATGATCCTATTATCAGTGGAGCTGAGTTTTGGGGTGATATTATCAATATCACTATGAATTTAAATAATATTTAATTTTGAAATAGTATGAAAATTTTCGTGACCATTCCAAGACCGGGCTTGATTCAGACAATTCTTGTTGTTGGTAAGCTTTCCATATCTGGGGATTCTTTAAAAATCGAAATATCTCTCAGGCTCATTCTGCGTCACCTGGAAGGTTGGCGTAATCAACAACGTTCACTTAAGGGAATTCTCCATGAGTGCAGTTCCAGTTAATGCGGCAGTCGTCGATAAAAATACGATTGTTAAAGCTGAAGTCCTGACTACCGGCAAAGCGGTAAAAATTAAAGCCATCCCGGGCGGGAAATACATTCTGTCTGAAGGCGAGCATGGCGTTGCGCCAGAAAATATTACGCTTAAGCGCGTGGGTAAAAACCTGCACGTTATTCTCGAAGGCTCTGACCTCGAACATCCAGAATTAATCATTACTGATTTCTACACCCATCCAGGCCAGTTGGTCGGCAAAGGTGAAGACGGGCAATGGCATGAGTACATCGCCACCAGTGGCGAAGAGCGCGATGATGCCGCTTTCCTGATGGATGGCGACACCAGTGGCGTGGCGTTGGGTGCCGCGAGCATTACTGGTCTGGATGGCCTGACAGTGGCAGGTTTCGCACTTTCTCCTGCGTTGTTGGCTCTCGGCGCGCTGGCCGCCTTGGCTGCGGCAACCGGACTTGGTTATCTGATTGGCCGCAATAAAAACGACAATGACGGCAACAATTCAAAAAGTGGCAGTGGTGAAGGCGGTGGTTTAGACCTGCCTGCGATCAACGGTGCAACCGATGATTTTGGTTCTCGCACTGGCCCGCTGGTCAGTGGTGATGTCACTGATGACAGCACGCCAACGTTCCACGGCACCGGCAAACCGGGCAGCACCATTGAAATGTGGGATAACGGCAAGAAAGTGGGTGAAACCCAGGTCGATGCGGATGGCAACTGGAGTTTGACGCCTGAGCTTGAACATGGCCAACACACTATTGTGGTGGTTGAACGCGACCCATCGGGTAAAACAGGTGAACCTTCGCCGGGCTTTGAACTGAATGTGGATCTGGAAGCGCCAAATCGCGCGCAGTTGAGAGAAGTTTGGGATGATGTGGCACCACGCACGGGCGCCATTGAAAACAACGGCAGTACTAACGATCAGCAGCCAGAATTCCGGGGTTCCGCGGAAGCGGGCGCCACCGTTGAAATTATTCTCAACGGCGAGAAAGTAGCTGAAGTGCCAGTGGATGCCGACGGCAACTGGTCCTGGACACCGGGCGCGCCTCTGCCAGAAGGCAATCACAGCGTAGAGCTGATTGTCGTCGATCCGGCAGGTAATCCGAGTCTGCCAACGCCACCGTTTAATTTTGAAGTGGATACCACCCCACCAGTAATGGTGCCGGGTGCGTTTGATCTGGAAAATGTCATTGATGATGTCGGCATGAAAACCGGCAAGATTGACAGCGGCGATATCACTGATGATGCCCGTCCAACCTTTAACGGTGGCGGACTGGAGCCGGGTGATACGGTGGAACTTCATGATGCGGCGACAGGAGAACTGGTCGGCAGCACCACCGTTCGTCCTGACGGCAGCTGGAGCTTTACCCCGGATGTTGATCTGAGCGAAGGCGACCACAGCATTTCAATTATCGTTGTTGACGCCGCCGGCAATGCCAGCGCGCCAAGCCCCTCTTTTGACTTCACCGTAGACACCACTCCGCCGCCTAAACCTACTGGCGACCAGTTTGAAGGTGCCTGGGATGACGTGGGTGAAATCACTGGCCAGATTGGTCATGAAACCACCACCGATGACAGCCGCCCAGAATTCAAAGGTACCGGGCTCACGCCGGGACATATTGTCCATATTCGTGAAGAATTCTTTGGCGAAATGGGTTCAACCGTCGTTGATGCTGATGGCAACTGGAGCTGGACACCGGCAGTTGATCGTCCGTTAAGTAACGGCGATTACAGCTTTGAGATTGTTATCGAAGATGAAGTTGGCCGCGTCAGTGAGCCAAGCGATCGTCTTGATTTTACCGTCGATCTTACCCCTCCGGGCCAGGTGGTGATCACCGAACTGTGGGATGACCAAGGCGCCGTTGTCGGCCCGATTAATGGCGCAGTGCCAACCGATGATGCACAGCCAGAAATCCGCGGTACCGCAGAAGCCAACAGTAAGGTATGGGTTTACATTGATGGCGTGCTGGAAGGCACCACCACCGCAGATGATTCAGGCAACTGGACCTTTACGCCAGACCGTCAACTGAGCAATGGTTCACACCGTGTTACTGCGCAAGCGAGCGACGCGGCGGGCAACCGTGGCGCCGTTTCGCTGCCGTTTGATTTCACCATCATCGCCGGTGGCGCAGCGGATTCACCCGCCATCACTGGTGTGATTGATAACGTTGCCGGTGGCATCGTGGGTAATATTGCTCCTGAAGGGCTGACTAACGATCCGCGCCCGGAAGTTCAGGGAACCGCGCCTGCGGGCACGGTTGTTGACGTTAAAATTGACGGTATTTCAATTGGCACTGTAACAGCAGACGCGAATGGCCGCTGGAGCATTGTCTCCGACCGCGACCTCGCCAGCGGCCGCCATGTCATTGTGGCTGAAGCCACTGACGGCTCAACCCCACCATCCGGCGAATACGCCATTATCGTTGACGTTGATGCGCCGAACGCGGCCGAAGACCTTGAACTGATTGATGATGTTCCGCTGATTGTCGGTGAAATTGTTTCCGGTGATACCACCGACGATCGCACGCCAACTTTCAACGGCACTGCTGAAGTGGGCAGCACGGTCATTATCCGCGACAACGGCACGCCAATTGGTAGTGTGCGCGTTGAAAGCAGCGATGGCAGCTGGAGCTGGACCGCGCCGCCACTGGCGGACGGTGATTACAGCTTTGACGTGATCGTGGAAGACGAAGCCGGTAATCAGAGCGCACCATCTCCAGCGATTGATTTCACGGTAGATACCAGTGCTGTTCTTATTTCGATTGATGGCGCGGTGGACAATGTGGGTGCCATCCAGGGACCGTTGAGCAATGGCTCAGTAACCGATGACGCCACGCCAACTTTACATGGTCAAGCTACGGCGAATTCACTGGTCACTATCTATCGTGACGGCGGCGCTATCGGCTCGGTAATGGCCAATGGCCGTGGCGAGTGGAGTCTGACGGTTAACCTGCCAGAAGGCGAGCATCGTCTGACTGCCACTGTCACCACGGCGGCGGGCGGGGAAAGTGTGCCGACAGGTGAATTTGTTCTTATCGTTGACCTGACGCCGCCAGCACGACCGGTGATTGATGCCATCCTCGATGACGTGGGCGCAATACAAGGCCCACTGAACAATCCAGGTATTACCGATGACAGCACGCCAACTCTGGTCGGTAGCGGAGTAGAAGCTCACGCACTGGTCATCATCTATGAAGGCAACAACCGTATTGGCAGCGTGCAGGCAGATGCCGATGGCAACTGGCGCTGGACACCGAATCCGGGCCTAAACGATGGCTGCTGGCAGTTCAGCGTTGCCGTACAAGATAAAGCGGGCTGGGTATCCGATCGTTCTGAACCGTGGGTGATTGATATTGATACCGTGGCACCGACCCGTCCTGTAACGGGACCGGGCGGCGCGCTGGAAGGCGCATGGGATGACGTGCCTTCGCACATTGGCCTGATCGACGATCTGACCAACGATAACCGTCCAACCTTCGCCGGTGGCGGCCTGACGCCAGGCGATACCGTTGAGATCTGGGACGAAACCGGTAGCACCAAAGAAGTTATTGGCACCGCTATCGTTGATGCGGACGGTAACTGGAACTTTACGCCGGAAGCAGGAAATGAGATGGCCGATGGTGACCACATTGTCACGATCGTCATTGTAGAACCAACGGGCCAACGTAGCCCGGAAAGCGATCCGCTGGAGTTCGAGATCGACACCGCGCCACCGCCAGCTCCGGTGATCACCGCGATCACCGAAGCCGACGGCACGCCGGTGACGGGCGATACCGAAGACGCGCGTCCGACGCTGACCGGTACCTCAGAGCGTAACGCGATCATCACCATTCACGACACCGACGGCACGGTGCTGGGGTCAACCCAGGCCGACGCCAGCGGTAACTGGAGCTTCCGTCCGGCGCTGCCGCTGACGCCAGGCCCTCACGAGCTGACGGCAACCGCGCAGGATCCGGCGGGCAACACCAGCGTGCCTTCGCTGCCGGCTGACCTCAATCTGGTCGGCGGCGGCATCACGCCAGACGTGGCGATCACCGGCGTCCATGACGACGTGGTGGCCAACATCGGTCCGGTGGAGAAAGGCGGTCTGACCAATGACCCGACGCCAACCGTGAACGGTACCGGCCTGCCGGGCACCATCGTGCACCTGTTTGACGGCACCCGTGAGCTGGGCAGCGCCACCGTGGATACCAACGGCCGCTGGAGCATCACACCGGCTCCGCTGGCGTCCGGCGACTATGTGTTCATCGCGCGTCCGGCATTGCCGGGTGGCGGCTTTGGCGCGGCGACCGGCGACTGGCCGGTGACCATCGACATCGATCCACCGTCAGACGCTACTGATTTGGTGTTGTGGGACGACGAGAACAACGCACCGATCATCGTTGCGCCGGGCGGCACCACCGATGACCCGACGCCAACGCTGGAAGGCCGGGCGGAAGAGGGCGCGACGGTTATCGTGCGTGACCAGGATGGCAACCTTATCGGCTCGACCATTGCCGATGAAGACGGCAACTGGCGCGTGACGCCAACCACGCCGCTGGAAGACGGCGACTATCGTCTGGAAGTGGAAGTGATCGACGAGGCGGGCAACAGCAACGGCGGACAGCCGGGGCCGGAGTTTACGCTGGACACCAGCGGTCGCGTGGTCTCCATCACGCACGTCGCGGACGACGAAGGCAGCATCACCGGTAACGTGGCGAGCGGTGGCAGAACCGACGACACCACGCCAACGCTGCACGGTCGCGCCACGGCCAACAGCATCGTGACGATTTACGTTGACGGCGTGGCGGCCGGCTCGGCACAGACCAACGCGTTTGGCTACTGGGAGCTGGCGCTGGCGCTGAGCGAAGGCACGTATGCGATGACGGCGAGCGTGACGACGCCAGCGGGCGTGGTGGTGACCACCAGCCCGTTCGAGCTGACGGTGGACACCACCGGCCCGGCGCAGGCGGTGATTGACCGCGTGATTGACGACGTGGGCGCAGACCAGGGCAACCTGAACAACCCGGATAAAACCGACGATGCGACGCCGACGCTGGAAGGCCGCGGCAACGCCGGTGAAACGGTGAACGTCTACGTTGACAACGTGCTGATTGCGACCGTTCAGGTACGCGGCGACGGCAGCTGGAGCTACACGCTGCCACCGCAGGCGGACGGCACGTACGACATCGAAGTGAGCCTGACCGACGACGTGGGCAACGAAGGCCCGCGCTCCGAGGTGTGGGAGCTGACGATTGATACGGTTCCGCCGGTAGGCAGCATTACCGGCGTGGACAACGATATCGATCCGGCCAACCTGCTGCCAGTCACCAACGGCGGCTGGACCAACGACACCACGCCGGTGGTGCGGGGTGAAGGCGAGCCGGGCACGGAAGTACGGCTGTATGACCAGGCGGGCAACCTGCTGGGCACCGCCACGGTGGCGGCAGACCGCAGCTGGAGTATTACGGTATCCCCGGCGCTGGCGCAGGGCGAACAGACCCTGACCGCGACCTTTGACGACGGCGTGCACCAGACGCAGAGCAACCCGTGGGTAGTGAACATTGACACGGTTGCCCCAGCGGTCGGCACCATTACCGAAATCTGGGACAACGTCGGCACCACCGGCGCGGTGGGCCGTGGCGAGGTGACGGACGATAACACGCCGACGGTGCGCGGCAGCGGCGAAGCGCTGAGCTGGGTGTACATCTACGACGGTCTGACCGGCACCACGGTGCTGGGCTCGACGCAGGTTCGTGCCGATGGCACATGGGAAGTAGAACTGAACCCGCTGGCGGATGGCATTTATAACTTTACCGCACACTTTGTTGACCTGGCGGGTAACCCGTCAGCTGGGCGTGCGGAATCCTGGCAGATTGAGATCATTCAGAGTCCACCGCCGCGTCCAATTACCGGACCGGGTGGAGGCCTTGAAGGCGCGTGGGATGACGTACCGTCGCACATCGGTATTATCGAAGACCTGACCAATGATAACCGTCCAACTTTCGCCGGTGGCGGCCTGACGCCGGGCAATACCGTTGAGATCTGGGACGACTTCGGTGGCAGCAAAGAGCTGATTGGCACCGCGATTGTTGACGCGGACGGTAACTGGAACTTTACGCCGGAAGTGGGTGAGGAAATGGCTGATGGTGATCATGTGATTACCATCATTGAAGAAGGCCGTTCCGGTCTGAGAAGCCCAGAAAGCGATCCGCTGGAGTTCGAGATCGACACCGCGCCACCGCCGGCACCGGTGATCATCGCGATCACCGACGCCAACGGCACGCCGGTGACGGGCGACACCCAGGACCCGCGCCCGACGCTGACCGGTACCTCAGAGCGTAACGCGATCATCACCATTCACGACACCGACGGCACGGTGCTGGGTTCAACCCAGGCCGACGCCAGCGGTAACTGGAGCTTCCGTCCGGCGCTGCCGCTGACGCCAGGCCCGCACGAGCTGACGGCAACCGCGCAGGATCCGGCGGGCAACACCAGCGTGCCTTCGCTGCCGGCTGACCTTAATCTGGTCGGCGGCGGCATCACGCCTGACGTGGCGATCACCGGCGTCCATGACGACGTGGTGGCCAACATCGGTCCGGTGGAGAAAGGCGGTCTGACCAACGACCCGACGCCAACCGTGAACGGTACCGGCCTGCCGGGCACCATCGTGCATCTGTTTGACGGCACCCGTGAGCTGGGCAGCGCCACCGTGGACACCAACGGCCGCTGGAGCATCACACCGGCTCCGCTGGCGTCCGGCGACTATGTGTTCATCGCGCGTCCGGCATTGCCGGGTGGCGGCTTTGGCGCAGCGACCGGCGACTGGCCGGTGACCATCGACATCGATCCGCCAGCGGACGCCACTGATTTGGTGCTGTGGGACGACGAGAACAACGCACCAATCGTCATTGCGCCGGGCGGCACCACCGATGACCCGACGCCAACGCTGGAAGGCCGGGCGGAAGAGGGCGCGACGGTTATCGTGCGTGACCAGGATGGCAACCTTATCGGCTCAACCATTGCCGATGAAGACGGCAACTGGCGCGTGACGCCAACCACGCCGCTGGAAGACGGCGACTATCGTCTGGAAGTGGAAGTGATCGACGAGGCGGGCAACAGCAACGGCGGACAGCCGGGGCCGG
>NZ_JBCNNP010000035.1:0-43102 GCF_039594315.1 Pantoea sp. | reverse complement strand
CACCTACAACGTTAACCCATTCAATCTGTTCCAGTGACTTACGGATACCGAACAGAACGATCGGATGGTCATCGGCAATAATTACGTTCAAGTTATTCATCTTATTGGTTACCTTGCTGCAGCAGTTTACTGACGTAAGCGTCAATTTCACTGGTGGTATTTTTAATGGTTAAATCGTCACATACTTTAATGTGTTGTTCTAACGCTTCACAAAGCAGTTTACCTGACCCCAGATTGAGCATGGCAAACACGCCTTTCAGGCGATGTGCTGTCTGAGCAAGCGAAGGGTAATCCTTTTCCGCCGCCTCAGTATACAGTCTCTTCACATCTGGCGGTACTGTCTCGGTAAACAGCTGGAAATAGCCTCCGCTCATTAGCGGCGTGGCTTCTTCATCTTCGTTGCTCTCTTCTAACAAATCATGGGAAAGTTGCTTTTCAATCAGGGCCAGCAGTGCATCAAGCAGCGCATTGCTGAGATTGAAATTGACCCGGAATTGCTGATCGTTCAACGCGTGGTGACCCATTTCGTCACCGGCCAGCAACAGCGCCCAGCCCGTAAGGCGAGCCGGATCATCTGTTACCAACACATCATGATCCTGACCGGTCAAACGTTCGTCTGAGGTCAGGCATTTCGCACCCCAATTTTCGAGGTGGCGACAAACAATTTTGTGCACATCTTCCACCGCGATATCCACTAATGCGGTGACGCCTTCCAGCAACTTCTCTTCCTGCTCGCCTTGCTGTTCTAACGCCAGCGGCAGTTGAATGTTGTAGCGCGTGCCAATATCGGGCTTGGCAATGATCTCTAACTGGCCGCCCATCTGCTTACACAACTGCTTGCACAGGAAGAACGCCATGCCGGAAGCCTGCCCGAAGCGATCCTGAGTGGTTTCGCCGAGATAAGGGAAATCGACATTCGCCAGCTCATCCACGCTTAAGCCTGAACCGGTATCGACCAGTTGCAGCAGCACTTGATTCGGCTTCTCTTCGCTGGTTTTGATCTCCAGCGTGATCTTGCCCCAGCGCGTGGTGGTGAGGGAATAGTGCATCAAGGTGGTCAGCACTTTGCGCAGTGCACGACGATCGCCAAAGCGCATTTCGTCGTTAGCTAAGTGATTGTTCACCACCAACGCCAAGCCTTTACGACGCATCAGCGGCAGGCTTTCCAATGCGATTTCATCCAGCATATCTTGCAAATTAAATACGCTGGCATCCGGCGACCAATCATGTGCTTCAAGGCGATTAAGTAGCACGATGTCATCCACCAAACGCGCCAAGCCCTGGCTCTCGTCCAGCAGGTCGAGCACGCTTTCGTCATCATCACGCTGACTCAGTTGCACCAACTGCGTCACCATACTTTGCAAAGGACGATTCAAGGCGTGGCCGAGGTTGTGCATTAGCTGCTGACGCATTTGGTGGTTGCGATCCAGCACTTGCTGCGCTTTTTGCAACTTCTTATTCACCAATAATTCGCGGTCCTGATCGCGCATCATAAACAGCTGCGTATGCGGCGATAACACGCTGCGCGCGTGGCGAATTTCGTACACTTCGTTATTGATCGTCGCCTGCAATACGCCCTGATGCTGATCGGACATATTGATGATTTTCTGTAAATTCAGGTGCGGCAACAGATGTTCAGCAATCTTGTTGCTCAGCAAAGTACGGTTGGTAGCGAAGTCGTACACCAGCAAACCGACCGGCAGGCTGGCGACAATCTCTTCATTCAGCATGCGCAGCGAATCGAGTTCGGCGCTCTGGTTCTCGTTAGGACGCAGCGATTGCTGACGCAGCAGCGTGATGCCGGCAATCGACAACAATAAAAGAACCAGATTGATCAGCAAAGGCCACATCAGGTTATGCAGCGTGTCCAGCGCCAGACTGGTCAGCGGCACGCGATAAACCAGTTGCAGTGAGGTGCTTGGCAGTGACGCGGCAATTTCCAGATTAGGATTCACCAGCGATACATGCGTGCTCTCGCTGCTGGCATCGTCGGTGTTGGTGGTGGTTGCGGAACTGGCGGTTTGGGTGACGTCCTGACGCAACTGGAAGTTTTCCAGCGGCATGTTGCGCGGAATCAAGTCATTAACCGGCAGATCAAATGCCACCACGGTGGCTAAATGGCCCGGCTGATTAAAGGTGGTGCGCAGCGTAAAGTAGTGATCGTTCTGCCAGGCAAAATGGCGCAGCGGCGAGAAACTTTCACGTTCATCCAGCGCATTGGCCTGCTGCAACATCTCGGCGCGGCGGCTATCAACCAGCGTGTTAATCGCACTCTCTTTAAAGCGTGTCGCCATGTCTTTCAGCGGCAGGGTAGAGATCATAATCAGGCTGTTGTCCTGGCCATTCAGGAAGTACATCGACCAGGTTGGATTTTCCGCGCCCCACAATGTATCGAGATAGTTCGACATGCGCATGGTCATATCCAGCGTGCTGCTGTCATGTGAACCAAAGATCAGTGCTTCGGTTTTGCGGCGGGTTTTTTCCAGATAATAGACATCCGGGCGCAGGCGAGTTTCCTGAAGATTGCTATTTGGCGTCGATCCCGCCGCGCTGGTGGCGAGGTTTTCATAAATCTGCCAGGTAGCGAAACGCGATGCGTCGATACGCTTTTGCATCGCGCGCGCCAAATCGGTCATCGCGTAGCGCTTCTCGGTGAGCCATGCGTTGACGCTGTTATGCACCATCGCGCCCAGCGCCAGAAATAGCACAAGGCTAAACACCACGAAAAAGCGCGTTACGTTGCCGGATGTCAGCGGAAATTTATAAGGCAGCATAGAGTCTCAGGATCATGGAATTAGCGCGCAACCCGTCGGGCGCTGGCAGCAACGACCAGCAGTAGCAGAGCGATCAGTAAAAATGCGCCACTCAGGCTGATCCATTGGGAAATTAATCCGATTAAAGCCGGACCTGAAAGAATACCTGCATAGCCCAATGTTGTCATGGCCGAAATCGCCAGATTTGAAGGCATATCGTGTTGATTCCCGGCAGCATTGAACAACATCGGCACTGTATTCGCGAGACCAAAACCGACCAGCAGGAACGCCAGTAACGCCACTTGCGGCCACGGCAGCAGAACCGCCAATGTCATGCCCGCTGCGGCGGCTAGCGCGCCGGTTAACATCACCGGATAACGGCCAAAACGCTGAATCACTTTATCGCCGGTTAAACGACCAATGGTCATCGCCACCGAGAACACCGCATAGCCTAAACCGGCATGGGCTGCACTCATTGATGGACTTTGCAGTAATAGCAGCGCGCCCCAATCAAGCACCGCGCCTTCAGCGAGAAACAGGATAAAACACAGCAGACCGAGAAAGGCCACCCAGCCACGTGGAATCACTAACCACGGCTGATCGGGTTGATGCAGGCGCTCGGTCATTAAGGTTGGCAAGCTCCACAGCAATAACAGCACAATCAATACCATCACCACAGCAACCGCCTGCAACGGCGTCAATCCGCTACCCAACAGCAAGCTGACCGAACCGGCACCAATAATCCCGCCAAGACTAAAGAAACCGTGGAAACCCGACATCATCGGTTTACGCGCGGCTTTTTCGACTTCAACTGCTTGTACGTTCATTGCCACGTCTAGCGTGCCGAGGCCAGCGCCGAAAATCATCAAGCTAGCTGCCATTAACCACATCACGTCAAGTGTTGCCAGTAACGGCAATACGGCCAGCACGATTAAGGTGGAGCACAACATCACATTACGGCCGCCAAAACGGGCGATCAAACCGCCGGTTACCGGCATTGCCGCCAGCGATCCAATACCGAGACACAGCAGCAGGCCGCCGAGCGACGCGCCGCTGAGCGCTAAACGTTGACTGGCAAACGGCACCAGCGGTGCCCATGCGGACATACCTAAACCGGCGATGAGGAATACGATGCGGGTCCCAAGGTTGACTCGGTGATGCAATTTATTGTGCTGTGCGGCGTCCAGTGCTGTCATAACTATTATTTTTCATTAGCTGTTGAAGCGTCGAAGTTTAGCATTAAAGCGGGCGTCACACCGCGCATCAGATAAGATCTGATTACCTCCGTGTAACACAGCAAACAGGCATATTACCGATCTTTTACCAGGCGCTAAATTTTTCCAGAACTTTCCTGGCATGTGCCAACCAAAACTGGAGTGACTTAACTAAAATTTCCTGCCGCGATTGTTGCAGTATACTGATGTGACATGCCGCGGCTGATGGGGCTTGCACGCCAATATATTGGCGCTGTCGCAAAGCGCAGATTTCCGGATTTTCGCCAGTAGGCAGCCACCCATCAAAACCGCTATGTTAGTCATCCCATCGGCTCCCGATGCGGAATAAAGCGAGATCGTCGTAATTTCTCCCGATTGGGAGTTCTTTTGCTGTGACTTAATTCAATCCTTGTTACCTGCAGGTAACCCGTTTTCATCAGGCGAAACGGGCCGTTATTTATCGGCCTGTATGGCGCATCAGTCCGCTTAAATCATTAATAAGCATAATGACTGCTGCAAGTGGACCCTGTAACGAGGTTACCTATGTCTTCACGTCAATCCGCACAACAATTAACGGCAATTCTGCAATCAGCCGTCAATCTTTATCCGGTGGAGGATGTTTCCGCCAGTCTGCAAACCCGCAGTGTTGATATCACGCCACCTGCCGCGTTGCGCCCCTATGAACCGATCGCTCAGGATGGTGTGATTGCCGCATGGGAAGCGGGCCGAAACATTCACCTTCGTGGCCGTGCGGAATCTGAACCGGGCGCTACCGTCACCTTGAGTTTTAATGGCGAAAGTTGGCACAGCACGGTGAATAAATGGGGTTACTGGAATGCTTCCATGCCGCCTTCGGTGCTGCATGGATTGGCTGACGGTGCCTATAGCTTGACGCTCACTATCACCGACAAAGCCGGCAATAGCACCGATACCCAAGTGGGATTCGGTGTGTATGTTGATAAAACCATTAAACCGACATTGACGCTGGAAGCGATCAGCGGCGACAACGCCATCAGCGTCGCCGAAGGCATTTACGGCATGGAGGTGCACGGCAGCGCGACGCATATGCCCGTTAACAGCCATGTCACCTTGTCGCTGGCCGGAAAAAAATACACCGCTGGCGTGGATGACAAAGGTACATGGATTGCCAATGTTCCGGCGCAGGATTTACAGGCGCTGCAGGATGGCGTCTACAGCCTGAAAGTCAGCGCCACCGATCCCAACGGCAAAACCACCACGCATCAACAAGATGTCACGTTAATTACCCACGTCAGCAGTTTGCCGCACATCAGTTTTGACAACGTAACTGCCGATAACGTCATCAATAAAGAAGAGAGCCAACAGGATCTCACCTTCAGTGGTGCTCTTTCCGTGGTGGTGCCCGGCCAGCAACTGTTGCTATGCAGCGGTGATGCGGTTTATCACGCGCAGATCGCCAGCGATGGTCATTGGCAGGTCACCATTCCGGCGGCAGAGGTGGCGAGCTTTATCTCGCTGGGCGAAGTGCGCGTGTATGCGCTGGATGGCGCAGGCAACAGCACCGACAGCTTGCTGGAGCTGAATGTGGTCACCAAATTGCCAGACATCTATTACGAAATTGATATTGGTGGTGATACAACGCTGAATCATCAGGAAGCGCAGCATGATCTCAGTTTCTATGTGGAGGGCGTGAAGCAGCTGACGATCAACGGCAAAACCTACACGCCGGTTAACGGCACGATAACCCTTGGCACTGAGGATTTGCAGGCGCTGCCGGATGGCGAAGTTTCAGCGCTGGTAGCGCGCTGGGACGAATACGGCAATCATGATACGCAACTGATTGAGAACTTATTCAACGTGGCAACCCATCAATTGCCGACCATCACCTTAAACAAACCCTTCGGCGATGGGATTCTCGATGCCCGCGAAGTGAACAGCTGGCACCTGATTGAAGGCAGCACCAGCCATCTGGAGCAGGGAAGCGTGGTGACGTTGACGCTTGGCGATCAGAGTTACAGCGCCAGCGTGAAGGCTGACGGCCATTGGGCGCTGACGATTCTCGCCGGTCAACTCGCGCCGCTCGATGATGGCAGCTATCAGATGAAAGTTACTGCGCAAGACAAAGCTGGCAATGTGGCCACAGCGACGCAGCCAGTCACCATCGATAGCCATGAACCCAGCGTGCAAGCGAGCAGCGAGTTAAACGTTACGCGTGGCGACAGCGATGCGCGCCACATGGAATCATTCAATGACGTTGCTGCCAGCCGCAGTGGTGAAAACGCACTCAGCACCAGCGATAACAGCTTCACGCTTGCCGATCATCTGCAACAGCTTCCCGCTGTGCACCCATTGGTTTAATCCGCCTACCAACCGCTAGCATTAATGCTAGCGGTTGCCTTGCATATCATTTCTACGGGAAAACAGGGATGACGACACAACCGTTTAACAGCGAAAACGGCATCGCGGCGCTGCTGCGCGTGGCGGCGCATTTTGGTAAACCCGCCGACGGCGATACGCTGCGCCAGCAAATGCGTTGGTTTCAACATCTGCCGCCGACACAGCAACTGCAACGTTTGGCCGGGCTGCTGGGGCTGCAATTGCTGCTGGTGGCGCATGACACACTGCGTTGGCGGCAGGAGATCGTGCCGGTGCTGCTGTTGATGAATGATGGCAGCATCGCGCTCATTGAAGAGGTGGATAACGCAGGCGGTACGCGATATTGGCGGAGTGAAAGTGGCGATGTGCTGCGCAGCGGCCAGCTAAATGATCTGCTGGCAGAGGCACATAGCGATGTCGGCGTCATCGGCGTGGCGGCGCGCACGCGAGATGCACGTATCGACGAATTTGTTCAACCCTACCAGCCGCATTGGTTCTGGCATCACTTTCGCGGCATGCAGCGCCGCATCGCCGAAATCAGCCTCGCGTCGCTGGTCGGCAACGTATTGGCGCTGGCAGGCATTCTGTTTTCCATGCAGGTTTACGATCGTGTGATTCCGGCTCAATCGCAGCCCACCTTGTGGGTGCTATTTAGCGGTGTGCTGCTGGCAGCAGCGATTGAATATCTGATTCGTCTGATGCGCACCCAAGTCGCCGACCTGATGGGCAAACGCATCGATCTGAAAATCTCCGCCATGTTGTTCGCGCGCGCGATGAACATACGCAATGAAGCACGCCCGCGTTCTACCGGCTCGTTTATCGCTCAGCTGCGTGAAATCGATCAAGTACGCGAGCTGTTGACTTCAACCACGCTTAACGCCGCGGCCGATCTGCCTTTTGTTGTGCTGTTTCTGCTGATCATGAGTTCGATTGGCGGCTGGCTGGTATTGATCCCTCTGTTGGCGATTCCGCTGATCGTGATTCCTGGTTTACTGGTGCAGATTCCGATGGCGCGGCTGGCGCAGGAAGGATTGCGTGAGAGTGCGCTGCGCCAGGCGGTATTGGTGGAAACCCTTGAAGGCGTGGAAGACATCAAAGCGCTGCAAGCGGAGCCCTATTTTCAGCGCCAATGGGAGCAAACGCACGAAGTCAGCGCGTCAATCAGCAATCAACAACGTCTGTGGGGCGCGCGGCTCACCGGCTGGTCGGCCAGCGTGCAGCAACTGACCTACGCAGGCATGTTGGTGTTTGGCGTCTATTTGGTGCTCGATAATCAGATCACCACCGGCACGCTGGTGGCGTGCAGCCTGCTTTCATCGCGCACTATCGCGCCGTTGATGCAGCTCACCATGGTATTTTCGCGCTGGCAGCATGCCAAATCGGCGATGAAAGGCCTGGATGCGTTGCTGAAAAAGCCGCTCGATCAGCCTGATCATGCCACGCTGGCGCACTGCCCGCAGCTCAACGGACATTATCAACTTCAAAACGTGCATTACCGCTATCAAGAAGAGAGCGCCAGCAGCGTGCTCAACATCGCGCAATGGCAAATTACACCGGGTGAACGAGTGGCGATTCTCGGCAAAGTCGGCGCAGGTAAATCAACGTTGCTGAAAATGCTGGCCGGTCAGGCACGTCCCAGTCACGGCAAAGTGTTGGTCGATGGCGTGGATATCACCTGCATCGATCCGGTCGATTTGCGACGCCAGGTGGGCTGGCTGTCGCAAGATTCGCGGCTGTTCTTCGGCACGCTGCGGCAAAATCTGCTGTTGGGCAATCCGCATGCCAGTGAACAACAGATGCTGCAAGCACTGCACATTAGCGGTGCGTTGGCGCTGGTGCAGGAGGACGCCGCCAGCCTTGATCGCATTATTCATGAAGGCGGCCGCGGTTTGTCGGGCGGCCAGCGACAAATGATATTGCTCAGCCGCTTGATTCTGCGTCAGCCGCAAGTGGTACTGCTTGATGAACCCACGGCGGCGATGGATGAACAACTGGAAGCGCAGGTGATTCGCCAACTGGCAAGCTGGATGACCGGACGCACTTTGGTGCTGGTCACCCATCGTCCTGCATTGCTGCGCATGGTGGATCGCATTGTGGTGATGGATAACGGTCGCATCGTGGCGGATGGCGCGCGCGATGAGATTCTGCGTCATGCCGCCAGCAAAAAAGGAGATGCCGCATGAGCGTGGTGATGCTGGATAAGGATTTGCGCCAACGTGAGCGCTGCACCTCTGGAATTATTTGGTTGTGCGTAATTGCGCTGTTGCTGTTCCTGCTGTGGGCGCATTTTGCCGTGCTGGATGAAGTGACCATCGGCATGGGCAAAGTTACGCCTTCCAGCCGCGCGCAGATGATCGAGAGTCTGGATGGCGGCATTGTTAAACAGATTGATGTGCAGGAAGGGCAGATTGTGCAACGTGGGCAAGTGCTGGCGACCCTCGATCCGACGCGGTTTCAATCTAACTTTGGTGAAGCCATTGCACGCGTGCGCACGTTGCGTGCTTCAGCGGAACGGCTTCAGGCCGAACTCAACGATCGGCCACTGATCTTCAGCGCTGATATCCTGCCATATCCCGAGCTGGTGGCGCGTGAAACCCAGCTGTATCAAGCACGGCGGCAAAACTTTATCAATATGGTCAGTCATTTGCAGCAGTCGCTGGATTTGGTGCAGGCCGAACTCAATTTAACGGAACCATTGATGTTGCGTGGTGCGGCGGGCAAGGTTGACGTGATCCGCTTGCGTCGCCAAGTCAGCGATTTACGCGGCAAAATCGATGAAGCGCGCAATGACTATTACGTGCGTGCGCATGAAGAGCAGGTTAAGAACAACGGCGAGCTGGACGCACAATTGCAGGTGGCAGCGGGCAAGCAGGATTTGCTATCGCGTACCACGCTGATCTCGCCGGTGCGCGGCATCGTGAAAGACATTCGCGTCAGTACGGTGGGCGGCGTGCTGGAACCCGGTGGCAAGCTGATGGAAATTGTGCCGCTGGAGGATCAGTTGCGTATTGAGACACGCATCAATCCACGCGATATTGGCTACATTCGTCCGGGTTTGCCAGCGCGCGTCAAAATCACCGCTTACGATGCTTCCATCTATGGGGAACTGAACGGCGAGGTCGAAACGGTATCACCAGATACGCTGCAAGATGAGTTTAAACACGACGAATTCTACTATCGCATCTATATTCGCACGCAAAAAGCGCAGCTGATTAATAGCGCGGGGCGCAAGTTCGCCATTATTCCCGGCATGGTGGCCAATGTTGAAATAAAAACTGGTCAGAAAACCGTCATGGATTATTTGCTTAAGCCACTGAATAAAGCTAAAGAATCTCTGCGCGAACGATAATAATACGAACCGGGCAATATTCCAGCGATCTTTGTTGCAGGTGGAAATTAACAATATTGAATTACGGCTAATGATTGAACAAAATGTGCGAAAAGCAGCAAATAATGCGCTACTCATTTTGGGTTAATTTAACCCATGCAATTAACTTTACGGAATATAGATTGGCTTAGCGGAATGATAGGCAAAAAAATGCCGGACAATCATGTCCGGCGGGAATTAGGGTAAAACAACTCATTCGGGGTGAATGAAGGTAATAATGAAATAAATGATGATAGCGGGAGTAATTGTATGCTCAGAGCGCCAACAGGTTTTGTCATTCAGTGCGAAAAAGAAATTAATGTAATTAGTTGTTTTTAAATGATTTATTTTTATGTTGTCAATAAGTGCGATATTTTTTATCGATCTGTGCTGGTTATTAGTTCCCCGAAATTTACATCCTGAAATAACTATTAAATACAATGAAACAGTTTTGGAAATTTAGTAGCATTTTCGTGATAGATTATTGCCCAACATAAAATAACAATGGCTTGCCGGCTGAATTTTTAATCGTTCAGTTTGCAGTGGCATAAATAAAGGCACATTAAAGAGGGTAATAAAATGAATCGTCGCGTTCTCTCCCTGATGATCCCTGCATTGCTGGTAGCAGGATCAGCAAGCGCAGCAGAAATTTATAACAAAGATGGCAACAAATTAGACCTTTACGGTAAAGTCGATGGTCTGCACTATTTCTCAGATAATTCTGGTTCAGACGGTGACCAGTCTTACCTGCGTTTCGGTTTCAAAGGTGAAACTCAGATCGCTGACCAACTGACCGGTTACGGCCAGTGGGAATATCAGGCCGCTCTTAACACTGCTGAAAGCCAAGGCACTGCCAACAGCTTTACCCGTGTTGGTTTTGCTGGTCTGAAATTTGGCGATGCTGGCTCATTCGATTACGGCCGTAACTACGGCGTGCTGTACGACATCGGCGCATGGACTGACGTCCTGCCTGAGTTCGGCGGCGATACTTACGGTGCGGACAACTTCATGTTCCAGCGTAGCAATGGTCTGGCGACCTACCGTAACACCAACTTCTTCGGGCTGGTCGATGGTTGGAACTTCGCGGTGCAGTATCAAGGTAAAAACGATAACCCAACCGAATCTTCTTCCGGTCGTGATGTACTGGGCGAGAACGGTGACGGTTATGGTCTGAGCACCACTTATGATCTGGGTTCTGGCTTCGGTATCGGTGCAGCAATGTTCCAGTCTGACCGTACCAACAACCAGAACGGCAACGCGCCGGGCATCCTCGGTCGCGGTGACAAAGCCGAAGCGTACACCGGTGGTCTGAAATATGACGCCAACAACGTGTACCTGGCTGCAATGTACACCCGTTCTTACAACGCCACGCGCTTCGGTGCTAGCGATGCAGCCGCTTATGGTTATGCGAACACCGCAGATAACTGGGAATTGGTGGCACAGTATCAGTTCGACTTTGGCCTGCGTCCGTCTCTGGCCTTCGTTTCTTCTCGCGGCTCCGATATCGAAGGTTACGGCAGCCAGAACCTGAAGAAATATGTTGATGTGGGCGCGACCTACTACTTCAACAAAAATATGTCTACCTATGTTGATTACCAAATCAACCTGCTGGATGACAACAACTTCACCGACGCAGCCGGTATCAACACCGATGACGTCGTAGCGCTGGGCTTGGTTTACCAGTTCTAATTGTGATGATGGAGCGTGGCTTGCCAGCCGCGCTCCCGTTTTATCCCAGGCCATAAAAACGCAAAAAGCGCGATAAATCGCGCTTGCTTAGACGTTGCGTGGTGAATTAACTGTTCATTTCACTGCACAGAACGCCATTTTTTTGCTTTTGGCGCGGGTTGCGTCATTGGCGCATTCGCATTGTTAAACAAAGCCCCCTCCATCGCCACACCTGCCAACGTAAACGCCGAGAAACTCAACCAGTGCTGCCATTTGTTGTTTTGGGTTTTACTCTTTTCCATTCTGCACCTCGCTGAAGTTCAACTCCCCCTCAACGATGCAGAATTCATGCCACAACAGCGCTCTCAGCGCCACGCGACCTGGCGTGTTTTTGCTACACTGCGCCAGCGCTGAAGCGGTGCAGGATGATGTTCTTCTGGTGCAAAAATTTAACGTCGACGTGCAGGGTACTGTTGTATCGGACGGTGGCGATAGTTCTGCCAGCATTTGATGCCGCCATAGATAAACAGCCCAGCGCTTACGACAAGAATGACATAATCCATCTTTTGCTCCTGTAGTTATAACTCGCTATGACGTTGCAGGAACGTTCTATGCTGTGTCAGTGCTTAACCAACTTCAAGCAGCTTTAGACGCTTTTACAAGCGAGTTATGCTTTGTCATCGGCTGAAGCACTAAGTTACATATGAGGAAGTGATGCGTTTTCAGAATATTCTGCTGATTGGCTTAATTGCTTTGGGTTTGAGCGGCTGCGACAAAAATGATGTTAAGCAAGTGCTGGTGCTGGAAGGTAAAACCATGGGCACCGTGTGGCGCGTAAGTCTGGCGGGCGTTGACCCGCAGCACAAAGCCGAATTGCAGCAGCTGATTCAGCAGCAATTAGATCGAGATGACGGCGAACTATCGACATGGAAAAATGATTCGGTATTGTCGCATTTCAATCAATATCAGGGCAGTGCGCCGCAGCCGGTCAGCGCTGACATGGCAGATATTGTCACTATGGCGCTGCGTATCGGTAAGAAAACAGATGGTGCGATGGATATCACCGTTGGTCCATTAGTCAATTTGTGGGGCTTCGGCCCAACCAAGCAGCCAGCGCACACGCCAACAGATGCTGAGATCGCCGCCGCCAAAGCCTTGACCGGTCTACAGCATCTACGTGTGATTCAGGGCGTTGATGGTCAATGGCTGCAAAAAGATTTACCCGGTTTATACGTTGATCTCTCGACCATGGGTGAAGGCTACGCCACCGACCATCTGGCACGCTTGATGGAGCAGCAAGGCATCACCAATTACCTGGTTTCAGTGGGCGGCGCGGTGCTCAGTCGTGGCCTGAATGCCAGCCAGCAACCGTGGCGCGTGGCGATCCAGAAACCTACCGATCGGGAAAATGCGGTTGAAGCGCGCGTTGATTTGCAAGGTCACGGCATCAGCACATCCGGTAGTTATCGCAACTATTATGAACTGGACGGCAAACGCATTTCGCACGTTATCGATCCGGCAACCGGCAGGCCAATCGAACACAAGTTGGTTTCCGCCACCGTGATTGCCACCACTGCATTGGAAGCCGACGGCTGGGATACCGGCTTGATGGTGCTCGGCAGCGAGCGGGCCCAAGCGCTGGCGCTGAAGGAGCATCTGGCGGTCTATTTGATCAGCAAACAGGGCGATGGCTTCACGCATTGGATGTCACCGCAATTCAAATCTTTCCTGATCGATCAGCAATCACAGTAAAGGAGGCGCAGATGTTGGATTTATTTAGCGACGAAGCACCGTGGCAGGAACCGCTGGCGGATGGCGCGGTGATCTTGCGACGTCGCGCGCGCGATCAGGGCGATGCGCTGCTGGCGGCGATTCACGAAATCTCTGGCTTGAATCCCTTTGCTCACCGCATCACGCCTGGCGGGCATCGCATGTCGGTGGCGATGACCAACTGCGGCGATTTTGGCTGGTCAACCGATTCGCGCGGTTATCAATACACTGAACAGGATGCGAGCAGCGGACATCACTGGCCGCCGATGCCTGCGCTGTTTCGCGAGCTGGCGCAGAGCTGCGCGCGTGAAGCGGGATTTGCCGGTTTCAATCCCGATGCTTGTTTGATTAACCGCTACGAACCCGGCGCCAAACTGACCTTGCATCAGGACAAAGATGAGAAAGATCTGCGCCAGCCGATTGTTTCGGTGTCATTGGGATTACCCGCGGTGTTTCAGTTTGGTGGTTTCGAACGCGGCGATGCAACACAACGTGTGTTACTGGAACACGGCGATATCGTGGTGTGGGGCGGACCTTCGCGCCTGCGGTATCACGGCATTCTGCCGCTTAAAGCGGGCACTCATCCGCAGGCTGGCGCATTTCGTTATAACCTGACTTTCCGCCGCGCATTTTAGCTGGCGGCGGATGAGAATTATTCTTGCTATCAACCGCGACGACATTAAACTGCAGGCTGCTTTCTTGACCGCTGGAATCTTTTGATGGCTTTGCTGCATGTCGTTTACCGCCAGTACCGCTGGCCTTTTATTGGTGTCATTCTTCTCACTTTGCTAAGCGCGGTGCTTGGCATCGGCCTGATTGCCTATATCAATAATGAGCTGATCGTCGCGGTCAACACCTCGATTTCCGTGCTGCCGAACTTCCTCGGCCAGTTATTCTTGTTGATGGCGGTAACGCTCGGTTCACAGCTAGCGCTGACCATGCTCGGCCATCACTTTGTCTGGCGTCTGCGCGGCGAGTTTATCAAGCGCATCCTCGACACCCGCGTCGAACGCATCGAACAAATCGGCAATGCGCAGTTGTTGGCCGGTCTCACCAGCGATGTGCGTGCCATCACCATCGCCTTCGTGCGTTTGCCCGAGCTGATTCAAGGCATCATTATCACCGTCGGGTCGGCGCTATATCTGGCCTGGCTGTCACCGAAAATGCTGCTGATCACCAGTTTGTGGCTGGTGGTAACCTTAGTCGGCGGCTGGCTGCTGGTGTCTCGCGTCTATCAGCACATGGCGAAACTACGTGAGGTTGAAGACGATCTCTATCGCGACTTCCAGACCATTATTGAAGGGCGCAAAGAGCTGCAATTGAACCGCGAGCGTGCGCAGCTGATCTACGACAGCGTGTACCAGGAAAATGCCAAAAGTTATCGCCATCACATTGTGCGCGCCGATACCTTCCACCTCAGCGCGGTAAACTGGTCGAATATCATGATGTTAGGTGCGATTGGTATCGTGTTCTTTATGGCGAATGGCCTTGGCTGGGCGAATACCGCGGTGGCGGCGACCTATTCACTGACGCTGCTGTTTCTGCGTACGCCGCTGCTGGCGGCGGTCGGCGCATTGCCCACCTTGCTGAGTGCGCAAGTGGCATTCCGCAAACTCAACACCTTTGAATTAGCGCCTTACAACCCGGAATTTAAAGCGTTGCCGAAAGTCAGCGACTGGCAAACGCTGGAGCTGCGTGATGTCTGTTTCCACTATGGCGAACACGGATTCCAGGTCGGACCGATCAATTTAACCCTGCGGCGCGGCGAATTGGTGTTCCTGATTGGCGGCAACGGCAGCGGTAAATCAACCTTAGCGATGTTGCTCACTGGTCTGTATCAACCGCAGTCTGGCAGCTTACTGCTGGATGGCAACGTGGTGGATTGGCACAATCTCGATGCCTATCGCAAACATTTCTCGGCAGTATTTACTGACGTTCATCTGTTTGATCGCTTGATTAGCGATCAAGGCAAACCGGCCAATCCGGCGCTGGTGCAGCAATGGCTGGAACGCCTGAAAATGCAGGATAAGCTCAAGCTGGAAGGCAACAAAGTGCTGAATCTGCAACTGTCGAAAGGGCAGAGCAAGCGCTTGGCGCTGTTGCTGGCGGCGGCGGAAGAGCGCGATATTTTGCTCCTTGATGAATGGGCCGCCGATCAGGACCCACATTTCCGCCGTATCTTCTATCGCGAACTGCTGCCGTGGTTACAGCAATCGGGTAAAACTGTGTTCGCTATCAGTCACGACGATCACTACTTTATTCACGCCGATCGTTTGTTGGAGATGCGCGAAGGCCAACTGAGTGAACTGACCGGCAACGAACGTGAAATGGCGACGCTGGATGCGGTGCAACGCACCGATACCGGCCATTGATGTTAGCTGGCAAAGCTTAGCAAAAAGCTTTATTGGGCAAGAGGTTGGATAGCCGCTAAAGTCGCTGTTAGCAGAAATCCTCGTTTCTGCGTCCCTGGAACACTATGTCGTCTATTATTGTCTCCGGCTCAGGTTAGTTTCTGGGCCGGTTTTTTATTGTCCAGGCAAAGGATGCGTTAGCAATGTCACCACGCGCGTCTCAGTCAGCCAAAACTGCGCCTGTAACCGCGTTTGCTGATCAAAACCTTTCCCAAAATCCTGCTTTAACCGCAATTGCGCGCGGCCTTGATTGAGATCCAAATCCACTATTTCCGCCTGAACAAAATCCATCGGCTGATGCAGTTGCGGCCACAGCGCTTTATACACACTCTCTTTCAAGGAAAACAGCAAGGTAGCCGCATGCGCGAAGGTCAATGGCTGATGGTGCAGACATTGCTTTTCGGCGGCGCTCATCAACAGTTCGGCGGTTTCTAGCGCGGTTTCCTCGCTCATCATCTGTTCGACATCCACGCCGACACACAGCGATTCGGTTGTCGCAACCAACACCACACAATCGCGTGAATGCGAAAGCGAACCCTGAATGCCAGCGGGCCACAAAGGTGAACGATCCGGCGCGTTACGCAGGACGAAATCAGGTAAACCGAGTTGCGCCATCCTTTGCTGCGCCAGCCAGCGGCTCGCCAAATGCTCGGCTTTGCGTTTGGTCACTGCGCTTTGCAGCGCGAGCGACAACGGCATTTGCCAATGTTGATGCAACTCAGCGTGCCACTGATTTTGGTCGAACTTACACCAGGCGATCGGCAACGAATCCAGCGTAATGCCAGCAGCACGGATGAAGGGAGAAGAGGGCAGAGCAAGTGGTGTTTGGCAGGGAAACATAAAAAATCACGGCTGACGGAAAACGTTGTTTTACCAGTCAGCCGGATGGAGAGCAAGCCAAAGGGGCTCACTCACTTTTAGCGGTTCGGGGGAATCGACATACCTTTAATCTGCACCACGAAGTGCTGATTGCCTTTGGTGATGCGAGCGCCCCGATCGCACCAGCGTGTGGCCAGACGGAAGAAGTCGTCACTGCCGATATCGTAAGCCAGTTCCACTTTGTTGATACCCGAGTGCAGCAGTTCTTCCGCGTCCTGCAGGTTTTTTGCTTTGATGACCATAACGGTTTCCATCGTAAAAGGAAAAAACGGAGAAGATAGAGTAAGAGAATTCTGTGACAATTTTGTTTCAGTTTGATGAATGGATGTCATTTTTATCTGAAAATGTGATCGTGGTGGGTTTGGATTGCTTTCTGTAACTTACTGATTTTAAGCCGGGAATGGGAGTGGGGTTAGCATTAATCTGATTATAACTATTGGCTGAGTATCGGAATGAGGCATTTGGCGGTGGGATGATAGGCAATAAAAAAGCAGCCATAAAGGCTGCTTCTTCGTAGGAGTTTGGTCGGCACGAGAGGATTTGAACCTCCGACCCCGGACACCCCATGACCTATAAAGGCATGGAATAGTTAGCATACTCAATAAGATAGGTCATGTTGCACATAGGTATTAATACACATGGCTACATTTAGACAGCTCCCATCGGGGAAATGGAATGCACAAGTTAGAGTGAAGGGACATCCAACTAAAACCGCTACGCGTTTGACTAGAGAAGAGGTTGAACAGTGGGCAAAAGAGCAAGAGTTAAATATAAAGAAAGAGGCCAATACAATTGAATCCCTCAAGGCTATCTATCTGGAAGAAGTGATGACCAGAAATGGCAAGCAAAGAGGGGGATATGAAGCAGCTAAATTCAAACTAAACACTGTTGGTAGAATTTTAAATGGTAAAGCGCTTGAGTCTTTAACAAGTGAAGATGCTGTTGCGTATAGACAAGCTCGCATTAAAGAGGTGAGTGGCTCAACTGTACGCTTAGAAATGCAATTGTTATCTCGCTTTTTAAGATGGGCTGGCAGTGAGAAAGGAGTTGAATGTAATGATGTGGTTAAGCCAGTAAAACTCCCCAACGCTGGTAAGCCTAGAAGTAAGATCGTTGAAGAGAACGAGTATAAAATGATTCTTGAGCGTGCCAGTGATAAGTCTAAAGCTATCATCATGCTTGCATGGGAGACAGCTATGCGCCGGAATGAGCTATTAGCAATCACACCCTCGATGGTGGATTTTAATAAACGCGTTATCCATCTTTCTGATGAACAAACAAAGAACGGAGAAGGGCGTGATGTGCCTCTTTCATCTAACGCGTTAACCTTATTGCGTGAATTATGTGATGGGCGTGATGCCAATAGCAGATTATTTACACTCTCTCCCTATGCTGTTACCCAGGCATTTAGAAGGGCTGCAAGGCTAAGTCATGTGTATGGGGTGTGTTTTCACTCTTTAAGGCATACAGCCATCACCAGATACGCTGAGAAGGGGCTAAATACAATACAGCTTCAATGCATCTCAGGGCATAAGAGCATTAGTATGTTAGCCAGATACAGCCACATTAAGGCAAGTAGCGTGGCTGATTTGATGGGGTAAATATTATTTGGGGGGAATAACCCCCCAGTTTTATTTAATTTCTAACTAATTTTAAATTCATCATCATATTTATCCCATCTGTTGTCAAACTCCAAGATTCACCAGATATTTCTATCAACTTTAGTGCTACAAACTGTAATGATATAGTTTGGAAATCATCATCTGAGATGTAAGTGTTCGACGAGTCACCACCGCAAATAGAATGTAGAAATTCATTCATTTTTCTTTTCATAGATGATTCATCCGCTGTTTTATATATTAGAGGTGATGTGTATGCGAATATATCTGCAAAGGATTTTTTTATTGTTCCTCTTCTTGGAGTACCTCTAGCCATAATGCTACCTGTATACTGTTTGTAATTGATTGTAAAAATCGTATCCAAGCTTGCAGTGTTTAAAGGGATAACAATGCTGGATGCATTCATGCTCTCATTTTCTTTTCTAAGTTTTTCATTTTCATTTTGTAAATTTATTAATTTACGAAGGTCTTCTTCGTTACTATTTTTATCAGCTCGAATCCAACCTATGGCAGGATAAGTTTTTATTGTCTTACTCATACTCAAAGCAACTAAGCCGGGAATGTCCTTAGCTGTTGACCATGTTTTGCGTAATCTGCCTGTAGATGCTTTCTCGATAAATTTAGTTAACTTTTCTCGGGTGATATCACTGCGCTCTGATTTGGCTAAAGGGAGAGTTTCAGGATCTTCATGCACAAGAACGACAACGCGTAAACCTTTAGATATAGCATAGTCAAATTCTTTTTCAGTATAACTAAGACCGTCATTGGCAACAGTGCCATATCTGCCACCTATGATGAGAAGATAGTAATCGCAGTCATCAATAACCTTTTTAATAAACTCCCATTGCTATTCATCTATGGCTGGAAATAATTCCATTCCAGCAGGTATGCAATCCATTTCCATTAATGTTTGAATAACACTACTTCTTTCATCTTTCAAGTCAGTAAACGTAGAACTAACAAATACCTGATATCTCTTGTCCATAGAAATCTCCAGAATGAGGCAAGCAAGGGTATGCTGGCATCATAGGATAAATCTCAGTGGAGAAAAAACTACTAGTTGTAGTAGGATGTGGAGAAATTAAATTAATTTTCATAAGCTGATTTAAACGCTCTCAGAAGCGTTTTGGTGAGTTATCTAAATCGCCAATGCATTCCCTTGACTTGTGTTTAAACTCTTCTCCTAGTGCTGTACACAGCGTTTTAAGGAGGGGGTACGCTGTGAGGAATGGGTTTCAATAATTAATGTAGAGCGGGAGTATGCAATGAAGGAATTGGCTAAAGTTATTTTGGCTAAGTGGTACGTTGCTGTCGTACTAGTCATGTGTTGTGTAGTCACAGCCCATTTACTTACGGTTAATCAGGCTGGTGAGGTAAGGTGCTCAGGTTTAGATTACATAATATTAGGTGATACTAACCCGGCCTGTAAGATACACCGGTTATTTACGACTGTCGACTAATGCTATCATTAATTGTGTGCGCACATTAACGCCTTTGCTCGTTCCTCGCTACAGGCACGCTCTAGTGCATCAATACACACTCAAATTTATTTTGTTATTCATCAGTTAGTTAGTGTTTCTTGTGGATTATTTCTGACACTTTTTCTTAAAAAATAGATATTACTAAGGGAGACATTATTTTTATGATGCTCCTATGAGGTAATTATGACACCAAAACTATGTAATAGGATTGTATATAAGTAGGGAAATAAAAAAGATAAAAGCTAACGCCCTCGCCGGGCAGGCTAACAGAACGCAGAAAGCTAGCTCAGCCGTAAGCGGCTTCACTCAGCTCCTACAAATTTGAACGAATATGAGGCTAGCTATCTAGCCGAGTAGAGTTCTCTGCGTAACGCCGTAGGCATTCTGTTGACTCTCCCGACATGTGCAGCTTCGCTGTGCATGTACATCTGCCACTATTAATTAAAAGTTATTCTACCGCAGCGAAGCTGCACGCTTATATGTATATATGTTTTTTAATCTAATAACTAATCTAATAGTGGGCCATTTTGGCACTACCCTAAGGCCATATTGGCACTAGGTATCTATTGAGGAATCTAAATATGCTGACATTAAAAATAGGAAAGGATCTTTACGATGCTCTTGTTAACAAAGCAAACGAAAAGCAAGTGAGCGTTAAACGATTAATTATTCTGGTGCTTACTGACTTTATCAGCAACAAATAACTATATATATCTATCTCATATCTCTGGAGACACATACATGACAGACACTTTTACTAAGCATTATTCAGACGTCCAGCGCATTACCTCTATGCAAGTTAAAGGTAAGCACGAAGCCTTCTCACCTGCTGATAAAGCCGTTTACTTCTACTTGCTATCATTACAGGAGAACGCAGGGAAAGTATTCCCCAATATTTCAACCCTATCACGTGAGCTTGGAATATCAGAGCGTACAGTTAAGCGATCTCTCAAATGGTTACAAGATGCGCTTTTGATTGCTGCTCAACGCAGGTACGATAACTCTAATTTATATTCTGTAACTCCCCCATATGAGGTTGTACGCTTAGCGGGTAACGCTGCCGATTCTGTTAATAGAATAAAGGTTATTGCGCGCACGTTCAGCGCCAAAACTATAGAGGCTGTCTTATATGTTCTCTGTAAGATGGGAGTTATACATGAAGATGCTTCGCCAGCCGTGAAGGCATTCACCAAAGCGAGGGAGGAGCCTCTGGATAGTGTTAAAACAAAAAGTGTAGACATTCCTTTGGATTACAACGTGGAGCCTGTTATAGAACATTCTGCGAAGTCTGGTGATATGTCTCAAGAAGAATGTGAAGTATGTGAATGGACAGGGGAAAGAACTCCTAAGAATAAAATAAAAGAGCAGCCAGAAGAAATTGACTGGTGATAGTGAAGTGTACTAATGAGGAACATCCCGCTATGGATGGCATTATTGTTAATGTCGTTCTCAATTAAATTAATCATTCTCGTTTGTCATCTAATGATGTAGGGCCATTCATAACAATAAAAATAAAGAGATAAATATGTACGAAGAACTCCGTAAAAATAAAACTGCCATCTTCGATGAGAAGGTGAAGCCAGTAATGGAAGAACTGATTGAATATGGATATGGCTATACAGCATTAGCTAACGCACTAAATAGTCGTGGGGTGTTTAGCCGTTGGGGCACGCCGTGGACAATTGACTCCGTAAAGAAAACCCTCAAACGTTTAGAACTGAAAACACTGTAAGCATTGCGCCAATAACTAAAAATATAAAGAGGCAATAACATGGTTAAGTATTCTAAAGCAGCCCGTGAGGCATTTAACGCTGAACGTGCACGTCATGCAGCATATTGGATGGAACTTGTTGAAGATAGTTTCCGCTCTCCTTTTAGCTGGGCTGAAAACATAAAGGGTAGCAAATATCGTCGTACTCCTAAGCCAGCTAACATCAATTCATAAGGAAATAATTATGACTAAGTTATTCGAAAATGAATCATCTGTATTATTCCCATCTCCTGCTAACGGCCCTGAGATCTCAGAACTACCAGCGGCTAATAACATTGAGCAAATGATTGAACAGTTAATGGCTCAAGGGTATAACGCTGAGGAATCAGGAGAGGCTGTATTACGTTACTTAGAGCAGCAAAAAGCAGCACAGCATAGCGCTACTGGTTCTGCCATGAAACTCCGCACAGATAAAGAGCGAGCTGAATACATGCGGCAACTACGCTCTCAGGTAGCTCCTAATGTATGGATTCCTCCACAGATGCAAGAAGAATACGCCTCTGAAAAGCGCGTAGCTGATGCACAGGAAGCGTTTAAACAACGCATGATTGAACGCTCTAAGTCTCAAGGGCCAATGCGCAGCACTCAAGCCGCTATTGAGTTCTTCCAGAACAAACGCTGATTAACATGAAGGGCATGAGATGAAGCCGGGCTACCAAGTTAATACACATTTCAAGGGAACAGTTAAGCACTCCCGCTATTCAGAAGAAGAGCAAACTAGCTGGAAGGGCTGGAACTCACATGAAGGGGCAATGACGTTTGCCTATAAAGGGCTTGTTATTGAAAAGCGTAATGCGCTCTATCGCGTAAGAGATGTGAAGCTTGAAGGATTTCCTGTTCAATCTGTTGCTGGTGTATTCAATGATTCACGCTATCTACGTAATACGATTGATGTTGGGTTAGCTCAATCCTCACATGAAAAGCTAGAGCGTCTCAGGGAGCGCAACAAGAACGTTAAGTGCGGAGATTGTGGAACACCTTTCCTGTTTCGTAGGGACGCTCTCATCCCACATTTAGATGGATTTGTAATTCCATGCCCGTTTTGCTTTCACGAAGAGTTTGAAGATCGTTTGGTGTGGGCATCAGATGAGAATTTCTATTAGAAAATCAGTAGTGGCTTTAACCCCTCTAGCTATTTCCCTATACCCATCCTCACACAGCCCCGATGCATACCCGCATATCACGCATTGAGTGGTTAGCTATGTGTTGCATATTGTATGCCCCCTCAGCGGGGCATCTTCTTTTACCTGCATATCTCCCCCTGAGTACACCAAATTTCTGCTAGAAAATTACGAGGTGCAATTCGTATGGTTGGAAGCCCCCGGTACACCCCCTTGTCACCCCTGAGCATTTCCCTCCCAGAACACAAACCAACATTCTTTTTGCCAATAGAAGAACATAAATTTATACCTTGCTCATCTGATAAGTGTCTTAGATAGACAGGGATATAGATAAATTAATCATAGAGTTAACTGTCTGCGTTCACACTGCGTAATGTGTATTGCGTCATGGTGTGCATGAAATGCGTTAAACAGGATAGGCACGTAGCGCAGCCTGGTAGCAGCAGCGAAAGCAACTACTGTTGCTGTAGCGGTGGAATCGAGCACAGCGAGATTACTTACTGTCATGGGGAGGAATATAGACAAAGGAGAGTGTGCAGTAGGGGATTGCACATGTGCAAAAAAGCACATAGAGTAAAGGGGCTAACCTTTCGATTAACCCCTTGACCTATTGGAGTATTTTGGTCGGCACGAGAGGATTTGAACCTCCGACCCCGGACACCCCATGACCGTGCGCTACCAGGCTGCGCTACGTGCCGAACGTGCAAAGAATATTACTGTTTCCGCGTACGATTGCAATATAAGCAACGGTTAACTGCATCATAATTAATCAGTTAGCGATAAAACGCTTCTCTTCGGTCAGCACTTGCAACAACAGTGCCAACTGCGGTTTATGATCTTTCAGCTTATTGCCGCGCGCATCGTAGGCGCTATAACTGCCATTGTTATTGAGCACCAGCGTTACAGTTGGCGTGGTCACCACCAGCTTACTGTCTTCGCTGCTCGCCACCCAATCATGACTTCGTTGCGCAGCAAACAGATCTTCACCTTGTGAGTAGTTCGCCGCGTTGGTGCGCACGTGCAACAGGCGCTGCATCAGCGTGGTCATCACATCTTGCTGGTCGGTGAGTCGATCGATAGTTTGCGCTGGCGTATTTGGCCAATGCACCACCAATGGCACTTGCAGCGTGGCGCGATTGCCTGGATTGTCATCATTGCCATCCAGATTGATCGCGCGCTGAGCGGTAATCACCACCACGGTATTTTTCAGTAAATCTCGTTGCTGCAACGTTTGCAGCACGGCACTGATCTGCTCATCCACGCTGCCGGCCTGGCGCAGGTAACTGCGTTGGCGTGTTTTCACATTATCGCCATTCACCGTCACACCGTTCAACGACACCCACGAGAACCACGGTGCGCTATTGCCTTTCTGGCCGTTTAGCCAGTTTTGCCATTGCGTGACGGTGGTGCTGTTTGGTTGCGTATCCGCCTGCGGCAGCGAGTAATCGGCTAACAAAGCCTGACGATACAACGGTTCACTGAAGCCGTTCGACGAGAATAAGCCAAATTGATAACCCTGCGCGTTCAAGGCATTCAGCAAGGCTGACGGCGTGCGTGAGGCCAATACGCCATCCATATAGCTGGACGAGATGCCGTAGAACAAGCCAAACAAGCCTTTTTCCGGCTGCAATCCGGCGCTGTAGTGCTGGGTGAAGCGTACGTTTTCGCTGGCGAATTGATTGAGCGCGGGCAGGGCTTTATCCACCGTGGCGTTGTTCAGACCATCGACGGTCAGCACCAGCAGATTGTGTCGCGTACCGGCATCACGGAACGTAATGTCGCTCAGCGGATATTGCACCGACAACGCTTCTGGATCACCTTGCTGCACCAGGCGGCGCTGATACTCTTGCGCATCCAGCAAACCGTGGCGCTCCAGGAAGCGGCGTGCGGTCATTGGATAGGAGAGCGGCAGATTGGCGCGCTGCATGGTAATCGGGCGATAGAAATTGGCATCAGCCCAGATGTACAGCAGATGGCTGGCAAAGAAGGCGCAGATGAACAGCGCGGCCAGCGGCTTGCCAAACGAGCGCCGATTCAGGCTGCGCAGCTTCTGCCAGCTCCAGGTGGCGAAAAGCATCTCGACAAGGAAAATCAGCGGTACGCTGATAAACATCAGTTGCCAATCGCGCGCCATCTCACTTTGATCGGGGTTGATCACCAGCTCCCACACCACCGGATTCAGGTGTAAATGGAAGCGGCTGAACACCGCGCTATCAACCATGATCAGCGTCAGCCCGGCGGTGGCGATAATCGCCGATAGCACTCTCAGCAAGCGCTGAGACATCACCACAAAGGTGAGCGGGAAGATGATCAACAGATAAGCAGCGAAAACGATGAAACTGAAATGACCAATCCAACTGGTAAACGCATAAATGCGGCCCGCAAGCGAAGCGGGCCAGTCAGCGACCAACAGATAGCGGCTGCCTAAAATAAAGGCAAAGATAATATTAAACAGGGCAAACCAGTGCCCCCAGCCGATCATCTGGGAGACTTTTTCGCGGTAGCGCTGTCGGTTGGTTACCATATTATGAGGTCAAATCTGCCAATTAATGAGCGTTATCGTCGCGTACGGAAGACTGCAACGCATCCGCGAAAGATCGTGCCAGGCTGCGGCGCTGGGCCGGCGAAACGCTGGTATTGATCAAATTAGTTACCATGTTACCCAACACCATAAGGGAAAGGTCGGTTGGCGCTTTGTCTTTTTCAAGAATCTGCGCCATCTCTGCGAGGAGCTTTTCCACGCGTTCGTCACTGTAGCGGGATGATTGTGGCATATCGTCGTCTAATCAAGGGTGAAAAGGCGGTATATTACCGTAACAACGCACTTTTTTCCGCAATTTTATCGCAAGCAGAGCGATCAGTTTGTGCTGGGAGTTGAAAGCGGCTGCGGGCGGTGTTTGAATACGCGCCTGAGCTTAAAGGAGAGTCTACCATGAGTCTGGATATCGACCAGATTGCCCTGCATCAGTTAGTTAAACGTGATGAAAACCAGCTAGAACTGGTCCTGCGCGACACCTTGTTGCCGGCAACCCGCGCGGTTGAAGAGATGGCGGAAGAGTTGCATCGGGTTTACAGCGCGAAAAGCAAAGCATACGGCTTGTTTAATGAAGAGAGCGAACTGGCCGATGCGCTACGTAACTGCCGCAAAGGGGAAGATGACTTTTTGGCCTTTAGCCGCGCGGCGACCGGACGTTTGCGCGACGAGTTAGGTAAATATCCATTTGCCGACGGTGGCGTTGTGCTGTTCCTGCACTATCGCTATTTGGCGGTCGAGTATTTATTGATCGCGGTGCTGAACAACCAATCAAGCATGCGCGTCAACGAGCAACTTGATATCAGCAGTACCCATTATCTCGATATTAATCATGCCGATATCGTCGCGCGCATCGATCTCACTGAGTGGGAAACCAATCCGGAATCCACCCGTTATCTAACTTTCCTGCGCGGTCGTGTGGGGCGCAAAGTGGCGGATTTCTTCATGGACTTCCTCGGCGCCAGCGTCGGTCTCGACACTAAAGCGCAGAACCGGGGCTTGCTGCAAGCGGTTGACGATTATTGCGCGGAGTCTGAGCTCGACAAAAACGAGCGTCAGAACTACCGCCAGCAGGTTTACAGCTACTGCAATGAACAGTTGCAAGCGGGCGAAGAGATTGCGTTGGAAGATCTTTCCAGCGAACTGCCACCGTTGGGTGAGAAAACCTTCCAGGCCTTTACTCAGGAACAGGGTTACGAGCTGGAAGAGACTTTCCCGGCGGATCGTAGCACCTTGCGCCAGTTAACCAAGTTTGCTGGCAGCGGCGGTGGATTGACCTTGAACTTTGATGCCATGCTGTTGGGCGAGCGTATCTTCTGGGATCCGACCACGGATACATTGACGATTAAAGGCACGCCGCCGAATCTGCGCGATCAGTTGCAGCGCCGCACCAGCGGGAAATAAGTAAAAGCCGGGTAACGTGAGTTCCCGGCTTTTTCGTTAGAACGTGTAATTAAGTGAGCTTTGCAAGGTTGCGTCCGGGCGGAACTGTCCGCCGCCGCTGTGTTTTCCACCAACATGCAGAGACCAGTTATCGCTGAGTGCGCCATCCATACCAATGTGAAGGCGATAGCGATTATCGTTCCAGGCGCTGTAAACGCGGCGACTATGACGATCCTCCAGCGTTAATGTCGAATGGCTGCTGCCCGGCGCATACTGTTTTGCTATTCCCGCGCGCAATGAAATGCCCGGTAATGCCGCACCCAATCCCTGCTTTTTAATCTCAATGCCAGGAGACACTGACCACGGCATTGCGGCACTTATCGCAATCCCCGCATCCTCGCCTTGCAGGCTGTAACGCGGCAAGTAACCCACACTGGCTTCAAGATAGGGTGAAAGCGTCAACGACGGTGCAACAACATCAAATGCATGACCTAACTTAACGCTGCCAGCGACCATATTGCTGCGCTGTTTGTCATTTTTAATCCCCAATACGGGGTCAAGATGCAGATCCTGATGCAAACGCATATAGCGTGCTGCGGCATCGACAAACCAACCAGTTTGGTTAAGCCAACTGGTGTAAACACCCAAGGTGGTGAGAGTATGTTTGGCTTGACCATCGTTGTTTGTCTTGCCCATTCCATAGCTTGCAACAATGCCATACCGCGATGCACCGCGATGTTGGTCAATGCCTAATTCTAACGTTTGTTGGTTTATATTGCCCTGAAGCTGGCTGAGTGTTACCCAGGAACCGTGCAGTTCAGCATCGTCATGCAGTATTTGTGCGCGATCATTAAATGAACTCACTGCTTCATTAAAGAGATACTGACGTGAAGAGAGCAGTGTGCGAGTGCTTTTTACTAACCGTTGATCATCACTTACGTTAAACCAATCTTCCGGCTTGCCCGCGCCTGGTTTACTTTCAGGATCGGGTTTAATTTCGGGTTTGGGATCGGGTTGTTTGCCTGGCTCTGGGACGGGATCAATCACCGGTTCCGGTGGCGTGATGACATCGGGTGTTTTAGCGATCACCCATTTAACTCGGCCTTGATCTTCAACCACTTGATAGTCAGGCGTATAAAGTGAAAAACCACGTCTTAAGGCGGGTAGAGTGAAGAAGTTATGCGCCGTTCCGCCAGGAGCATCAAGCAGGACGAGGTTTTGCGGGATTCGTTCAGGGAAACTTTCACCCAGCATAAAACCGAGGTCGATAGTGTTGCCGCTGCCTTGTGTGGTTCCATCAATGTAAAGGCTATCGCTAAGTCCTGATTGTGGAGCAATGCCCAAGCCAATTTGCAAATTGTTGGCTGTCAGATATTCAACACGCAGTTGCTTCGGGCTCCATACTTCATCGGCAGCAGGCAGGAAAGAGATAATGCCGCCTTTTTGCGCGCTCAGGCGATGCATGCGGCTGCTTGCGGTCAGGTTCCAGAATGCCTGATCACTTATGAACACGTGAGAAGATTGTCGATCGGTGATTGCACCGCGGAAATCGATCTTACCTAGATAGAGCTCAGACTGATCGCCCAACGTAATGTCGCCATGGAGCAAACTGGCTGGAAGATTGTGGAGTTGTTGCGCATTACGCTGAGCTGAATTGCATGAGCCCACACTACTGTAAATGGGCGCAGTGCAACGCAGAATTTGTTGTTCAGCGCTGCCATCCGGCTGGAAACCTAAAAGCAGTTGGCTATGATCGCCCGCCTGAATGTCGGCTTGTACTTGAGCATATTCGCCAATCTGGAAGCGTGCGTTATTCGCGATGACCACATTGCTGGCTGCAAACCGTGAAACAAACCAATCATCTTCAATCTCCACGCCGCCCGCATGTGGCACCGGTTGACCCGAAAGTAGCAGCGTGCCGCTAAAGACGTTGATATTACCGTTGAGGTTGATTCCGCCAGTTAACGCTAGCCGAGTATCATTCAATGTCGGTGAAAAATTTATCTCGAAGCCACCATTCACCACGCCAGGATGGTTGGAACCAATGTAACCGCGATAGACCAGTTGATTAAGTTGTGACGCGCGATAGGCTTGTGCTGCCTGCGCATCAAAACCGATGTATTTCCAATAGCTATTATCTTTTTGATTGGTTGGAAACCAGCTGTAGGTTGGCGTTTTTAATTGAAAATATTCGATGCGTTTCGAGTTGGAATTGTAATCCTCATAAATATCGCCAATCACGCCAGCCGCATTGTTACCTTGCCACTCTTTAATGGAGACATCATTAGCGGTGAACCCGGTTAACGTAAGGTTAGTGTTGCGCTCTTTATTCTGGTTTAGCAGGATCGCGCCGGCATCGGTATGATTAATGGTACGCATGGTCAATGCGTTGCCGTTTAAGTCGAGTTTGCCACCTCGATAACCAAAGAAGATATTGTCACCAGCAACCTGGTCAGCACCATTCAGGATCACCGTCGGGCGGCCGCTAACAATAAACAACTGTGAAAAAGCCTGGCGCTTGCCCTTGTCATCCGCTTGTTGATCGAGGATCACGGTGCCATCGCCGACATTCAAGCCACCGGCATTAATGCCCGTCGCGTTGATATGCAAGATTCCGGCACCGATTTTATGCAGGTTGTCATCCGCTAATCCGTTGACCTGCCACAACACGCGCTGATCGGCATCAACCTCAACGCCGCCGCCAACCCAAGTGGCGTTGACACCGTCAGCAGATTTTACTGTGTAGTTGTTAGAGAATTGCAGCTTACCCGCGCCCAAATTCACTGCATCGGTTAACACAATGTCGCCACCGGCGCCGTTGAAACGTAAATCCTTGCTGGCATCCAACTCCCTTAAGCTGGCTTTCGCCGGTGCCAGATGACGGAAGTTCTCTGCCAGACCTTGCCAGCCCCAGGATTTATGGCCTTGATTAATCGCGCCACTGTTCCAGTAGATGGGGCGACTAGCATCTTCGTCTGTTACATCGGGAGAAACATGCGCCGCCACGATGCTATCGAAATAACCATCCGGTATCAGCGTCGCGCGGGTTTCCGTGCCGTATTTATCTTTTACAACGGAGCGACCCTGATTCGCAGCAACCAGCTTCCACTTTTTATCAATTGCGTCATAAGCATAAACCGGGCTACCGCTGTCACCGGATTGGGAAGCGTTAGAAAGAGGAGATGCACGCGGATCGTCTGGGCTGTACTGAATCCAGTAAAGGTAATTAGGTTTCGTGGTAATGATATCGGGATTGATTGTACCGCCGGAAAGCCATGCATAAGCGCCGGCCAGAGCGTTGAGACCATCCAGTTGATCGTTAACCTGGCGTTGATAGCCAGCACCGACGCGGACAAATGCCGTATAGCGTGTCCCTATACCCGCTCGAAGTTCGCCACTCTCAACCCGTTCAACCGGTGCAATCTCTGTCACCACTTTATTTAGACGCGGCAGCATATAGTCTTGATCGATGACTGCATCAACTTCATTACGGTTTATAAAGATATAGCGTGGGGAAAATGCTGATTGCCCACCAAAAAACACGCTGCCCAGTGAGGTAACATGACGGACGCTTGAAACATACGAAGGGGCGATCAACCCAGCAAACCCTCGACGAGATACGCTGCCCATATCTGGCATAGAAAATGGAAGCACGGCGTCAAGTTCACCGTTTTTTTTATACACCGGAATATTGCTGACACCGATGCGATATTTCCCAAAATTCTCGGCGAAATCGCGATAATCCTGCACTTGAGTGTCATGGCGTAAAATGCCTGACGACGAAGAGAAGCTGACAAACAGCGTAGCGAAGCACGCGAGGTGAGTAAGGTTCACAAGATTTCCTTTGACACTGAGTCCCTGAATTAAGGGCGGCATGATTTCAGTTCGTCAATTAGGCTGCCAGGTGAACGGTCTTAAATGATTTAAGACAAAAACAGGCGAGGGTTAAATAGCAGGCAAAATAAAAGGGCCGGTTTCGCAACCGACCCTTCTATCATCAACTCATTCAGCGATTAAGCGCGAACGAAGTCGATGTGGTGCAGTTTTGGCTTGAACGGATGACGCTGTACCGCCTGAGCTTTAACTTTGATTTCTTTGCCATCAACAGCGATGGTCAGTACTTCGCTGTAGAACTCAGGTTTAACCTGCACGTTCATTACTGCGTCGTGGTCCAGTTCGATAGCGACTGGTGCTTCATTTCCGCCATAGATGATGGCTGGGAATTTGTTTGCTGCACGCAGGCGGCGGCTCGCACCCTTACCCTGGTCTTTACGTACTTCAGCGTTAATAGTGAACATTTGATATCTCTTTCAATAGTTCCTGCTACAGGCGACCCAGCAACAGGACGGTTATTCAAACGCTTTTACGGATGCAAAAGCGGGCGGCATTATAGCCCCAATGGGGTGACAGGGGCAAATGATTCCGCCGCTTATCGCAGTTCATTAGCGCGCCGATAGCGGCCTTGATAATCAAACATTTTTTCGCGAATCTGCCAAAAATGCCCTTTGGCGCGCGCGACGACGAAGTCTGGATGACGCAATAACGGTTGCAGGGCGATGACATCTGCGGCGGTTTGCCAACCGAGCTCTACGCCAGGCGCACGTTGGTGCGGACGCATAAACAGCTGCTCAAAGGCTTTACGCTGCGCAGGCGTTTGCAGGCGAAAACGCTCGCTCACGCTGGTGCCATCCTCATCAAAATAGGTGGCTTTTAGCCATTCACCTTTATCGTCTCGTCCCTGTTCTAGCGTCATGCCTGCACAGCGCAACACGCGAGCATCTTTAAGTTTCAGCGCGGCTTTCAGCATGTCATCGGGGTCGACCAGTATCTTGTCGCACTCGCGGCAACGGCGGGCGGCAATATCATTCTCGGCGTTACAATCCGGGCAGTTTTTGAAGCGAAAGCGATAATCGCACTGTTCGCGCTCGCCATCATCATCCTCCAGCACGCCCTGACAGCGACGGCCAAAATGTTCGATGATGTGGCCGTCTTCGGTGGTTTTGCCCCAAAAGGTATTAGCAAAACCGCAGGCAGGACAGAAAACCTGCACCGGTTGATTGTCGCTGGCACCTTTCGGTGTGCCGACTTCCGGCGTGAAAAGATCGTGCGGATTGCCGGCATAATCCAGCACCAGACAATCAGTTTTACCCGGCGCTAAACGCAAGCCGCGACCCACGATTTGCTGATACAAACTCACGGATTCCGTTGGTCGTAGAATGGCGATCAAATCCACGTGCGGCGCATCAAAACCGGTGGTTAATACCGCCACGTTGACCAGAAACTTCAGTTGCTGCGCTTTGAACTCAGCAATCAAACGATCGCGATCTTTCACCGCCGTTTCAGCCGAAACTAAGGCGCTATTTTCCGGCAGCAAGGTGAGAATTTCGCGCGCGTGTTCGACCGTGGAAGCAAATACCATCACGCCGCGGCGATCGTCAGCGAACTCAACAATCTGGCGGATGATGTGCGGCGTCACGCGATGTTGTTGTTTCAGTTCACGGTTGAGATCGGCTTCGCTAAATAAGCCGTTGTTTTGCGGGATCAAACGGCTGAAATCATACTGCACCACCGGCATATCCAGCCGTTCAGGCGGCACTAAAAAGCCGTGTTTGATCATATAGCGCAGCGGCAATTCATAGATGCAGTCACGAAACAGCGCCTTCTCGTCACCGCGCACCATGCCGTGATAATGAAACTGGTAAATCCAGCCTTTGCCGAGACGGAAGGGCGTTGCAGTCAATCCCAGCAAGCGTAGTTGCGGATTGTGCTGACGCAAATGGGCAAACAGTTGCTGATATTGGCTCTCTTCGTTATCGCTGATGCGATGGCACTCATCGACGATCACTAATGAAAAGGCACTGTCGAAGCGATCCAGATTACGCGCCACCGACTGCACACTGCCAAATACCACTTTGCCTTCGCTATGCTTGCGCTGCAAACCAGCGGCAAAAATGTCGGCGTCTAATCCGTAAGCCTGATATTTACTGTGATTTTGCTCAACCAGCTCTTTCACATGCGCCAATACCAACACACGACCGCGCGCCAATCGTGCCAGCTCAGCAATTACCAGGCTTTTCCCCGCACCGGTTGGCAGCACGATGACGGCTGGTGTGGCGTGGCGACGAAAGTGGTTGAGCGTGGCGTCAACGGCTTCTTGTTGATAGGGGCGCAGGGTGAAAGACATTGAGGCAAACTTTTTTCTGGAACGGACGCGCATTATGGCATGAAAGCCAGTGAAACGCAGGTTGGCTACTGTTAGCAGGCGAAGGATCAAGCTATACTCCCGTCACATTCTTAACGGACAAAAACACCGTTTCAGTTTCCCCCGCAGTAACAGGCAAAACGAATTCATGCGACTCGAAAAATTCATATCTCAGCAACTGGAAGTCAGCCGTGCTATCGCTGGACGCGAAATCCGCGCTAAAAAAGTCACCATTAACGGCGAAGTCGTGCGCGATGCGGCTTACAAAGTGTTGCCGGACGATGAAGTTGAATACGATGGCAATCCGCTGGTGGTGCAGCAAGGCCCGCGCTATTTCATGCTGAACAAGCCGCAAGGTTATGTCTGCTCGACTGACGATCCCGATCATCCAACCGTGCTGTTCTTCATTGAAGAGCCAGCGGCGTTCAAGCTGCACGCCGCAGGGCGTTTGGATATCGATACCACCGGTTTGGTGCTGTTGACCGATGATGGTCAATGGTCGCACCGCATTACTTCGCCGAAGCACCATCTGGAAAAAACCTATCTGGTGGAAGTGGAAGAGCCGATTGATCCGTCGCTGGTAGAGAAATTCGCCGCCGGCGTGCAGTTGCACAATGAAAAAGATCTCACTAAACCGGCGGTGCTGGAAATCCTTGATGAGAAAGCCGCGCGCTTGACCATCAGCGAAGGGCGCTACCATCAGGTTAAGCGTATGTTTGCCGCGATGGGCAACCACGTTGCTGCGCTGCACCGCGAACGTATCGGTGACATTGAACTGGATGAGGATCTCGGTGAAGGTGAATACCGCGAACTGACTCAGCAAGAAATCGACAGCATCGGATTACCTGAAGAACTTAAAAAACGCAAATAGCGGGAGAAAGCGGTGCGCAAGGAAAAGAATTCGCCGGTTGGTTTAGTAGTCATCCTCGGGTTGCTGGCGATGTTGATGCCGCTTTCCATTGATATGTACTTGCCTGCCATGCCACAAATCGCGCGGGAATTTGCGGTTTCGGCAGGTAGTGTGCAGATGACGCTTAACCTCTACATCCTCGGCTTTGCCATTGGTCAATTAGTGTATGGCCCGTTGGCAGATAGCTACGGTCGTAAACCGGTGATTGTGTTAGGCACACTGATTTTTGCCTGTGCCGCCGCGGCTTGCGCGCTGTCCCAAACCATCGATCAGCTGATCATCATGCGCTTCCTGCATGGTCTATCGGCCGCTGCCGCTAGTGTGGTGATCAATGCCCTGATGCGCGATACCTACTCGAAAGAGGACTTCTCACGCATGATGTCGTTTGTCATGTTGGTGACGACTATCGCGCCGCTTCTGGCCCCGATCATTGGCGGCTGGTTGTTGCTGTTGTGGAACTGGCATGCGATTTTCTGGACGTTGGCAGGTGCCGCGTTGATCACCACGGTTTTGGTGGTGACGCAAATCCGCGAAACATTGAAGCCGGAGCAGCGGCAACGTTTCCATTTCCGTACCACGATCAGCAATTTCGTGACTTTATTTCGCCACAAGCGCGCCTTTAGTTACATGCTGGCCAGCGGCTTCTCCTTCGCCGGGTTGTTTACTTTCCTCAATGCGGGCCCGTTCGTCTACATCGAAATTAACCACGTATCGCCGCAGAACTTCGGTTACTACTTCGGTCTAAACGTGGTGTTCCTGTTTGTCATGACCTTGATTAACAGCCGCGCGGTGCGTCGTTTTGGCCCGCTGAAAATGTTCCGTATCGGATTGGTGATTCAATTCGCCATGGGGATTTGGTTATTAGTCTCCAGCGCGCTGGATTTGGGCTTCCTGTCATTGGTGTTTGGCGTAGCGATGTTTATCGGCTGCGTATCGACAGTTTCGTCGAATGCGATGGCGGTGATTCTTGATGAGTTCCCACATATGGCTGGCACCGCCTCTTCCCTGGCTGGCACGCTGCGTTTTGGCGTCGGGGCATTGGTCGGGGCGTTGATGTCATTAGTCAGCATTAACAGTGCATGGCCGATGGTCGCGACCATTGCATTGTGTGCCACCATTTCAGTGGTGCTGTTTAACTATGCCTCACGTCCTCGTCATGCAGTGTAAGTAAAGCCGGTCACCAAAAATGGTGACCCTACAAGCATGAAATCCCTGGCTTTTTTGTAGGGTCGCCATTTATGGCGGCCTACAGCATCTCAACTTCCACGCTTAAAACTCGCTAATCCCCATTCATTCGTTATGCTTAATGTTTCCATAATGTGAAATTTTATGGATAAAAAAGTAACCGAATTGCACCTAAAATGATTGTTAACTGCCGCCGAACACGGTAAACATAGGCCTAAATGCGAGAAGCTTCGCAAATAATAATTTTGCTACATGCTTTGTATTGAAAACGAGAAGGCAAACCTTGACGTCCGTATTCTTAGCTGACCGGGTTGGGATTCACCACGTTATGCCGTCGTTGTGAATAAAATTACGTCTCTGGGGGGCCGTATAACTATGCTGCAACTTTCTGTTGTGCATCGCTTGCCACAACACTATCGCTGGTCGGTGGATCATGTGGGTGAAATTGAACGTCTGGAAAGCGCCAATGGCGTTCATGCTGAGGATTTGGTGGTGCTACGTCTGATTAGCCACGATGGCCATCTGGCGTTGGAGATTCTGCACCAACTAAAGGACACGCTGGCGCAGATTCAGGTGGAATGCAAAATCGCGGAGTATGAAGGGCAACCGTGTTTGTTGATTCAACGTGAAGATGAAAGCGCCACTAATTGCTGCCTGAAAAATCAAGGTGTCGCGATCGCCGAAACCTTCGACGGTCACTGAGTCAAATCTTTTCCCTGTGCGGAAGCCAGCAGTTGACGCGTGTAGTTGGCTGTTGGTGCGTTAAACAACTTATCGCAGTCACCTTGCTCAACCACTTCTCCCTGGCGCAACACAATCAGCTGATGGCATAACGCGCGTACCACCTGCAAATCATGGCTGATAAACAAATAGGCTAACTGATGTTGTTGCTGTAAACGTCGCAACAAGGTCAGGATTTGCTTCTGCACCGAGCGGTCCAGCGACGACGTTGGCTCGTCTAACACAATCAACTGCGGTTCAAGAATTAACGCGCGGGCAATCGCAATGCGCTGGCGCTGACCGCCGGAAAATTCAGCCGGATAACGCGATCGGCTCTCGGCATCCAATCCCACTTCCTGCATTACCGCAATCACTTTGACTTCCTGCTCGGCAGCGCTCAGTTCTGGTCGATGTACCGCTAATCCTTCGGCAATCACCTGATGTACTGTCATTCGCGGATTAAGTGAAGAATTGGGATCCTGGAACACTACCTGGATGCGTTGGCGCAGCGGCAGTAGTTGCTTAGGCGATAATTGGTGCAAGGGTTGATCGTCAAACCAGATTTCACCGCGCGCAGCAATCAAACGCAACAACGCCAGGCCAGTGGTGCTTTTACCCGAACCCGATTCGCCGACTAATCCGAGGCTTTCACCACGGCGCAATGTGAAACTGAGATCGTTTAGCGCCATCTTTTCCGCCACGGTACGTCTGAGTATTCCACGACGGATTGGGAATGCCACCTGCAAGTTTTTTACCTGCAATAGCGGTTTGTCATCCAGCAATGGCACGGGGTTGCCATCCGGTTCAGCGGCGAGCAGCTCACGGGTATACGCATGCTGCGGTTGGCTAAACAGTAAATCGCAGCGGTTATGTTCCACACCGCGACCATTGCGCATTACCGTTACGCTGTGCGCCAGCTGACGCACAATATTCAGGTTATGGGTGATGAACAGCATCCCCATATTCAGCTCGCGCTGCAGTTCGCGCAGCAACTGCAGAATTTGTGCCTGAACGGTGACATCCAGCGCAGTAGTCGGTTCATCGGCAATCAACAGTTTCGGCTGGGTCAGCAACGCCATGGCGATCATCACGCGCTGACGCTCACCGCCAGAAAGCTGATGCGGGAAATCCTGTAATCGCGATGCAGCATTGCGTATGCCAACCCGATCAAGACAGCTCAGCATTTCGCCGCGCGCGGCTTCACGTCGCATACCGCGATGCACCGATAAAACCTCATATAGCTGTTTTTCCACCGTATGCAGCGGGTTGAGCGATACCATCGGCTCCTGAAAAATCATCGCCATTTGGTTGCCGCGCAGTCCACGCATCTCACGCTCACTAGCCTGTAAAATATCCTGCCCGTTAAACAGGATTTCACCTTGAGGATAATTGACTGGCGGCTGTGGCAACAAGCGCATGATCGACAACGCGGTAACGCTTTTGCCGGAACCCGATTCCCCCACCAATGCCAGCGTTTCACCGGCATCGATGTTCAACGAAATATCTTCCACCACGCGGCGATCCTGAAAAGCCACCGCCAGATGATTTACTGTTAACAGGCTCATTAGCGTCCTCGGCTCGGATCAAAGGCATCGCGTACCGCTTCGCCGATAAAGATCAGTAACGACAGCAGCAGGGTGAGCGAGAAGAAGCCCGCTAATCCCAGCCAGGGTGCCTGTAAATTATTTTTTCCCTGCAATAGCAATTCGCCGAGCGACGGCGAGCCCACCGGCAAGCCAAAGCCGAGGAAATCCAGCGAAGTCAGCGTAGTAATCGAACCGCAGAGAATAAACGGCAGAAAAGTCAGCGTGGCGACCATGGCATTGGGCAACATATGGCGCAGCATAATGCGGCTATCGCTGACGCCTAGCGCCCGCGCGGCGCGAATATAATCGTAATTACGGGTGCGCAAGAATTCGGCGCGCACCACGCTGACCAAACTCATCCAGCCAAACACCACCGTGAGCAGCAGCAGCCACCAGAAACCGGGCTGAATCACACTCGAGAGTAGAATCAGCATGAACAGCGTCGGCATGCCGGACCACACTTCAATCAGGCGTTGGCCGACCAAATCGATCAGCCCACCAAAATAGCCTTGCAGTGCGCCGACCACGATACCAATCACGCTGGAGAACAGCGTCAGCAAGATACCGAACAGCAGCGAAATGCGTGTGCCGTAAAGCAAACGTGCGAGCACGTCGCCGCCATTAGCGTCAGTGCCAAGCCAGTTTTGCGCGGAAGGTGGCGAAGGGAAGGGCACATCGGTGGCGAAATTGATGGTGCTGTCACTGAAACGAATCGGTGCCCAAATCGCCCAGCCTTGCTGATCGATGCGCTGTTTTAACCACGGATCCTGATAATCCGCTGGCGTAGAGAAATCGCCGCCGAAATCACTTTCGCTGTAGTTGAAAAGCAGCGGCATGTACCAGCGTTGTTGGTAATGCACCAGCAACGGTTTGTCATTGGCCAGCAACTCTGCGCCCAGCGACAGGACAAAAATCAGCAGGAAAATCCACAGCGACCAATAGCCGCGACGATTGTGGCGAAAGCGCTGCCAGCGCTGCTTGTTAATTGGAGATAACCGCATCAGCGTCCCTCAAAATCAATGCGTGGATCGACCAAGGTGTAGGTCAAATCGCTGAGAATGTTCATCAGTAGGCCGATCAAGGTGAAGATATACAGCGTGCCAAACATCACCGGATAGTCGCGTTGAATGGTGGCGTCGTAGCCGAGCAGGCCCAATCCATTTAACGAGAACATCACTTCAATCAGCACTGAGCTGGTGAAAAACATACTGATAAAGGTGGCGGGAAAACCGGCTATCACCAACAGCATGGCGTTACGGAAAACGTGTCCATACAACACGCGTTTTTCATCCAGCCCTTTGGCGCGCGCGGTGACGACATATTGTTTACGCACCTCATCGAGAAACGAGTTTTTGGTCAACATGGTTAGCGTGGCAAAACCGCCAATCACCGTTGCCAGCACCGGTAGCGTGATGTGCCACAGATAATCGGAGATCTTGCTGTACCACGGCAGCGTATCGAATTGCGGTGATGTCAGGCCGCGCAGCGGGAACCAGTCGAAATAGCTGCCGCCAGAGAACAACACAATCAGCATGATACCGAACAGAAACGCCGGTACCGAGTTACCGATGACGATGACCATGCTGCTCCAGAAATCGAAAGTGCTGCCATTGCGCACCGCTTTTTTGATGCCGAGCGGAATCGACACTAAATAGATGATCAGCGTGCTCCACAATCCGAGGCTAATCGAAACCGGCAAACTCTCTTTGATCAGTTGCAACACCGATGCACTGCGGAACAGGCTGTCGCCAAAATCGAAGCGAATGTAGTTCCACAGCATTTCTCCATAACGTTGCAATAGCGGTTTATCGAAGCCATAGCGATGCTTAATTTCCGCAATCACTTCAGGATCGAGACCCCGCGCGCCGCGATATTGGCTGTCGCCGGGATTGTCGCGCTGCAAAGCACCGCGTGCACCAACGTCAGCGCCGCTAGAGCCAGGAAGTCCGGTGCTGTGACCAAATTGCACATTGGCTAAGGCCTGATCCACCGGACCGCCTGGTGCAATCTGCACAATGAAAAAGTTTAAGGTGATGATCGCCCACAACGTGGGAATAATCAGCAGCAGTCGGCGGAGAAAATAAGCGGGCAAACGGCACTCCTCAACGACGATCGGCCGGTAAACGCGCGGCCTTATTGACGTCGTACCACCAGTTATCCAGACCAGTAGCAAACGCAGGTTTAATCTCAGGATGGGAAAACTTGTCCCAGTACGCCATACGATCCTCAGCGCTGTACCACATCGGGATCATATAGGCATTCCACAGCAGAATACGGTCTAATGCCTGACCCAACGGCAGCAGGGCTTTTTCATCACCTTGATGTTCCACGATCTGCTGCACAAAGTGGTCAACTATCGGATCTTTCACCCGCGGCGTATTCCACGATGAAGCGATAAATTCAGACTGCCAAATGGTGCGTAAGCTGGTAGAAGGCCATGGCATCGCGTAATAGAGTGACGGAATCATGTCGTAATCACCTTCACGCAAGCGCCGTAAATATTGCGAGCTGTCAATTTGCCGCAGTGAGACCTGAATGCCGAGTCGTTCAAGGCTGTGCTGGAATGGCAGCGCCCAGTCATTTTGCGTGCCGCTGCGCATTAATAGTTCGAAACGGAACGGTTGACCAGTTTTAACATTCACCAATTGCTGATTTTTAATTTCCCAACCGGCCGCTTTCAGCAGGTTCATGGCTTTCAACAAATTGGCGCGATCGAAACCACTGCCGTCGGATCGCGGCGGCGCATATTCATTGTTGAACACTTCTGCCGGCAGTTGCGCCTTATACGGTGCCAGTAAAATCAGTTGTTCCGCTTTGGGATAACCTTGCGCGGCATACGCGGTGTTTTGGAAATAGCTAGTGGTCCGTTTGTAAGCGCCGTAAAACAGCGCTTTGTTCATCCATTCAAAATCAAACGCCAGCGTGATGGCTTCACGTACGCGACGGTCAGCAAACAGCGGTTTTTCGTTATTAAAGGCCAACCATTGGGTGTTGGTCGAGACGGTATTAGGAATGGTGGATTTCACAATCGCGTGGTTATCAAAGTTACGGCCGCGATATTGCGTCGCCCATTTTTTGGCCGAACTTTCCTGGCGCAGATCGAAAGCGCCAGCCTTAAAGGCCTCGAACGCCACGTTATCGTCAAGATAATAGTCGTAACGCAGCGTATCGAAATTAAAGCGTCCGCGATTAACCGGCAGATTAGCCGCCCAATAATCCTTCACTCGGCTGTACTGAATAAACTGGCCAGGTTTATACGACGTCACACGATAAGGCCCGCTGGAGAGCGGCGGATAACCAATCGGCTCGTTAAACTTTTTGTTTTGCCAGAATTTCTCCGGCAGCACCGGCAGCGTCAACCAACCCATAATCAGATCTTTATCCGACTTTGGCACATCAATGCGCACGGTGAGGCGGTTCAGCGCGGTCACTTTTACGCCGCGATAGGCAACGCGAAATTGTGGAACGCCTTCGGTCATGAATTTCTGGAAGGTAAACGCAACATCCTGCGCGGTGATGGGCGTGCCGTCCTGAAACTGCGCATGCGGATTGATGGCAACTTCCATCCAGTGATAATCGCTGGGATAACGCGCCGATTCGGCAATCAGCGGATAATAGCTGCCGGGTTCATCATCAGAGTTGGTAAACAGGCTGTCGTACAGCGTATCGGTGCCAATACCGGGATTGCCACGCGAAGCATAGCGATTGAAGTTGTCATAGGTGCCGACCACCGCCAAGGTAATCTTGCCGCCTTTGGGCGCGGCGGGATTAGCGTAATCATAATGATTGAAATTGACCGCGTATTTCGGTTCGCCCAACTGAGCAAAGGCGTAGCTTTCGTTGATGGTTTCGGCCTGAAGCGGCGCAATGGCGCTACAAAGCAACAACGCTGTGACAAGACGCAGCAGCATAAGTGGGGCGATCTCCTGTGGTGTACCGCACTTTATGGTAGCAGTTTCATGGGGTTCGCGTGATGTTAACTCAGGATACGTTGACGTTGGAAATAACTGGCGAGTTTTTCCGGACGCAATGGACGGCTGAACAGATAACCTTGCAAATGCGTGACGCCACGATTCACCAACCACGCGGCCTGATCGCCGGTTTCAACGCCTTCAGCAACGGTTTTCAGATTGAGCTTCTTCGCCAGCAGCAATACCGCATCCAAAACCGGTGAAGTGACGGTTTCGGTGCCGATGCTCTGCACAAAACCACGATCGATCTTCAAATAATCGAACGGATATTTTTCCAGATAAATCAGTGCGCTGTGGCCGGTACCAAAGTCATCGATGGCAATTTTGAAGTTGTGTTCATGCAGCCACGCGAAAATTTCTCCGGCATTCTTTTCGCCCACCATGGTGCGTTCGGTGATTTCAAACACGTAGTTGAAATGGTCGGCGGGCATAGCGTTGATCCACGTTTGTACATCATGACGGAAACTTTCTGAGGCCAGATGCAGCGGCGAAAGGTTGAGGCTCATCTGTGTGCCGCGCGGCAGTTGCTGGCAGAGGAACTGTGCATCACGCGCTACCAAAGTGAACAGATGCTGCGTCAGCGGAATGATCAGGTTCTGCGCTTCGGCGTAGCTAATGAAAGCATCCGGCGGAATCATGCCCTCAATCGGATGTGTCCAGCGCAACAACGCTTCTACACCGTATGGTTGCCCATCATGCGCGGTAACCAGCGGTTGATACTCAACGTGAAACTGGCCGCGTTTCATCCCCTGCATGATCTCTTTGCCCGGGCGCTGATGGCGCGTCAGCAACAGCCAGCTTGCGGCGGTGACCAATAATGAGAACAGCAAACCGGTCAACAGCGCGAGCGAGTAATCGCGCGGGGCTAAGGTGCTGCCAAACAACATAAAATGCAGCGCGCTATTCTTGAAAGCTATTTCATGCAGCGGCAATGGCAAATCACTAACCTTCACCACTTTGTTGGTGCCGCTCAGCAGCGCTTTGTTGCCGATCACTAACGCCAATCCGGTGATTTCAGGATGATAAGAAGCCAGCAGCTGATAAGGCGTCAGATTGATGTTCATGGTAGCGAGAATGCCGGTTTCTTTGGTTCCCGGGCTTTTCATCCATAACGCCAGCGCCGGTTTGGTCGGCAGCAGCGGCGTGCCTTCCATTAAGCGAATATCACGATCGCGTTCCAGTTCCGATTCAGGAGAAATATCGTTTGCAGGTAGCAGAAACGCGCCGGTGGCGGAGGAACAATAGGCATTGCCGTCGCGCACCAGCAGAATGGCGCGGATATTACCCGCGAAGGCGGCGCGTGAGGTTAGCTCACGGCTGACATTGCTACAGGTTAATTGGGTGTATTGCTGCAGTGGATAAAGTGTATCCACTAAGGTTGTGATGACTTGTTGTAAATCGTCGCGGCTATTAGCCAGTAGCTGTTCGTGTTGCTGTATGCGTTTTTGCCAGGTCAGCGTTAAGAGAACGGTGACAAAAAGCAGAAAAAATACAGCGCCGATGATCGCGCTACTCCAGGCGATGCGGCGTGAATAGCTTGCATGACGTTTCAGCGTCCCCGACAGTGGCATGGAGTTCATTCCCCTTGTCTTGCCATTTTTTATTATGTTTATCGTATTTGGTGACGACCCATTTTTCGGGCTGGCAACAGGCGTTGGTATGCTGCTGTTAGCACGGTTTTTTGAGTATCAGGAAGTCAACGAGAATATAACGAGAGCGCGAACAAAGTCTCGTTATATTTTTGATTCTCAATTACTTTTTATCATTCGAATTTGAGTTAAAAAATGCAGGCGAAAAAAAACGCTGCCGGGGCAGCGTTTTCTGATTCTCTGGCTGAGAGGATCTTCATAGCAATACTTTAGCTTGGGTTTTTAGCTAAAACCCGACGCGCTTCGCGGTAACGATTTTTCCAATAACTGTCGTTCAGATTGGAAATCATTACGCCACTGCTGGTGGACGCGTGAACAAAATTATCGTTGCCGAGATAGATGCCAACATGTCGACCGGTAGAACCGGCGCGGAACAACACTAAGTCACCGGCGCGCAATTTATTGCGTGAAATCTCTTTGCCTGTGTCTTGCTGTTCTGACGTTGAACGTGGCAAATCTAAACCGAACTGCTCGCGAAAGGTGCGCTGAACAAAAGCAGAACAATCAATGCCGCGTTTGGTGTCGCCGCCTAAGCGATAACGTACACCTTTCCA
>NZ_JBCNNP010000034.1:0-44831 GCF_039594315.1 Pantoea sp. | reverse complement strand
GGCTGATACTGGCATATTATGACCGGGAAGAAAGACGTATTATCCGAATAGACTGAGCACAAATGTGTTACCTATGTGCCCGGTCTGATCTGTTACCTATGTGCCCGGTCGTACCTTTATGGTGACCGCATAACGGCTCAATGCGTTAGGTGATTAAACGCCTTCTCGATAATCTCTAACAACAGCGCGTTATCAACCGTTTGCATCACATGCACCAACGCGCCGGTTTGCTCTGGCACGCCGATATCCAATCGCAGCGGCGTGCGATAACGCCAACTCTTGCCGCGTGTTGCACCCGGACGCAATTCAATATCCACATGATAATCCACGCCGTCAGCCACGCGCTGATTGAGCAACCACGCAACGACCAACGCATCATGAATCCAGCAGCCCGGCAGATTGCGGGTACGAATCGAGTAATCGATCCACGGACGCAACGTCTCACGGATAAACTGCGGCAGCGGATGATCGCTGGCGGTCAGTCGCGTGAGATCCTGATGCGTCATCAACGTCTGCGTAGTGGCATCCATTGGCACCAACGTGATGGTCGCACCGCTGTGCAGCACCTGATGCGCCGCTTCGGGATCGAGGCCAAAATTGGTGTCTTTAATGTAATCATCCAGCGCAAACACGCCGCCCATGATCACAATCTCAGCCACCGATTCCGCCATTTGCGGATAACGTTGCAGCGCCTGCGCCACATTGGTTAACGGGCCGATCGCCACCAGCGTAAATTCGCCGGGATTATCGCAAATTAGCTGGCCCATCACGCCCGCCGCATCGTTACCATCCGCCGGAAGACGCTGCGGCTGTCGCACGCCGCGCCACAGTTCACCGAGCTTCTCATCGGCCACATGATCAAGGCGCGCACGCCACGGCGCTGGATCTTCGCGCAGCGCCTGTAACGCGCCCTGCACCACCGGAATATTCAAACCCAGGCGCTGCAACAGATCTTTCGCCACCTGCGCACCGACTGCGCTGGGGGTGTTGCCGGTTACCGTGGTGATCAATTCCAGCGACAGCGACGGCGAAGCCAGCGCTAACGCAATTGCCAAGCCATCGTCGGTGTTAGCACCGGCGATGCCGTTTCCTGGGTCACAATCAATAATCAATCTTTTCATAATGTTATAGTTTTATTCTGGTTGAGAAAGCAGGCAGCCACAGGATTCACCAATCTCAAGATGGTGAGGGAATTCCGCCAATTTCGCATCGCCATCCCAGTTTTTGAGCATGGCAATCGCGCTGCGCGCCATATCGCGCAGCGGCTGACGTACGGTGGTGAGCGTCGGAACATGAAACGCCGATTGCTCGGTACCGTTGAAACAGACCAGCGCGACATCCTGCGGTACGCGCAGTCCATGTTCAGACAGCGCGCGGATGCAGCCAATCGCCTGGCCTTCATTACTAACAAACAACGCACGCGGCACGCGATTACTGGCGATCATGCGCTGCGCCGCTTCATAGCCGCCCTGCCGCGTATAGTTGGCCGGGAAGATCAACGCCTCATCGGCCAGCAAGCCTTTCTCCGCCAGCGCATCGCGCCAGCCTTGAATACGATCCTGCGCATTGAGCATCTCCAGCGGCCCGCTGATCATGCCAACCTGCTGATAACCGTGGCTGATCAAATGCGCAGTCACCTGGCACGCCGCTTCGCGTTCGTTCACCCGCAGCATGCTGACGCCCGCGCGCGGTTCAATGCGATCGAGCATCACCAACGGCGTGCCGCTGGCCTGAATCACATCAATGTAGGGATGGCGATCCACGCTGTTGTAAAACAGGCCATCTACCTGGCGATTAAGCAGCCCCTGAATGATTTCCAGCTCGCGTTTACGATCGTCACCGGCATCACCCAGCAGCATCACGTGGCCGTGGTTCATCGATTCCTGCAACAGCATGTGCGCCATCGAGGCAACAAACGGGTTGGCGATATTCGGCACCACTAAACCAAAGGTTTTGGTGCTGCCCGACGCCAGCGCGCGCGCCACCGCATTCGGCCGATAGCCGGTTTGCTTAATCGCTTCCAGCACGCGCAAACGAGTCGCTTCAGCCACCGGGCGCGGGCCGTTATTGATCACATAGCTGACCACCGCCACCGAGGTTCCCGCCGCTTTCGCCACATCGTTGCGCGTTACATTACCGGTTGGAGATTTCGCCATTCCTTGCCTCCGCATAAATGCCATTGGCCGGAAGCGCCGGCCAATGGTGATTCTCTGTTACGCGATCCTGCCGATTAAATAGCATCTTCCGGCAGATTGAGATCGCGTCCGCGCGTTTCTGGCGCGACAAACGTGGTGAGGAAACCGATGGTTGCCATCGCCGAGAAGTAAACCGCAATCGGCCACCAATGCCCGGTAAACGATAGCAGCGCTGCCGCGACTAATGGCGCGGTGCCGCCAGAAAGAATCGATCCCAACTCTTTCGCCACCGCCATCTTGGTGTAACGACGTTTGACGCCAAACATCTCCACGCCCCACGCCGCCTGCACGCCGAAAATACCCAGCGAAGCCAGCGCCATGCCGACCACAATCACCGTCATCACAATGGCGGGATCGCGGCTGTCCATCAGGCTAAAGGCGGGCCAGGCGTAGAACATCAGCAATAAACAGAAGCAGCGATAGGTAATGCGGCGGCCAAAGCGGTCGGAAAGCCAACCGGCAAACGGAATGATCAGGAAGCCGAGCAGTGAAGCGATAAATACCGCGGTGGTTGGCACCGATTTATCCAGCATCAGCACTTTCGCCACGTAACCGACGATAAAGCCCTGCGCCAGATAAGATGGGCCGTTTTCGCCGATGCGCAAGCCAACCATGGTCCAGAACGCGCGAGTACGACGCCAGAAGCTGCGGGTGTCCACTTCCTCTTTGGCCTGCGCCAGCGTAGCGTTACGTTCAGCCTGCAACTCAGCTTGTTGACGCTCGAACACCGGCGTTTCGCGCAGATTACGGCGAATCCACAGCGCAACCACTGCAATCAGCACGCTGCTGAGGAACGGAATGCGCCAGCCCCACGCCAGCAAATCCTCTTTGTCCATCTGAATCACCGCCAGCCACACCAGCGACGCAATTAGCGTACCGCTGTTAGAGCCAAGCGCAATCACCGATGAAACCAGGCCACGACGTTCAACCGGCGCGTATTCGCCCAGCATTACCGTGCCGCCGGATAACTCCGCGCCCGCGCCCAAACCTTGGGTAAAGCGCAGCAGCACTAAACACGCAGGTGCCCACACGCCGATGCTGGCGTAGGAAGGAATCAGACCGATTAACGTGGTGGAAGCGCCCATCAGAATGATGGTGGAGATCATTACGGTTTTGCGGCCTTTACGGTCGCCGATCCAGCCAAACAACAGCGCGCCAATCGGACGGGCAATAAAACCCACCGACCAGGTGGCAAAGCTAGAGAGTAAAGCGATAGCTGGCGTAGCTTCGGGGAAGAACACGTCACCAAAAATGATGCCGGCAGCGAGGCCATACAGCGCAAAATCCGCGTATTCCATCGCAGTACCGAGCCAGCAGGAGAAGGTGGCGCGCCAGAAGTCTTTGCGGCCGGAAGTGGTAGCCAGCCGCGCGTCGGCAGCTGAAGAAGGGTTGGGTGAATCTTGTTGCGCAACGGAGTGATGGACCGTCATAACCATTTCCCTGATAAGAGGTAAAAACAGTAAACGCCCTTCCGTGGGTCGGTTCCCTTGCAACAAGCAGAACTCCCCGGTGGCGACGTTCAGTAAGCAAACCTGGATGAAAAATCAGTAATGAATTCCCTGGTGTTGGAATTCGCATCTTCGCCTGTTCTCGCCGATGTATGGTTCATCGATCGCATTAGTGAGGCAAATGTAACTGGGTCATCTCAAGGCCAACTTCATCAGTGGCACCGCGAGTTATCACTATGGACATAGTCTATCTACGCGCGTAGATAAATCAAGAAAAAATAGTGATATTTATTAGTTAGCCTTCACTATAACTCAGGGGTATAAGACGAAATTAGCGTTAATTCATGACATTACATCTAATGCATGCAAGCAAAAAAACGTCCAAAACGTGTCTGATTGACGATTATTGCTTACCATTTGGCGTTGATGAATGATTCTTCAACGCGCTTTTTTTCGCATACTTCAGTGAAGGTTTAATGACAATTACGCACTACTCTTAAATCCAATCGGTTTAGGTGATTCACCGCTTGCCTGCATTACACTGGAGCCAGAAGACTCAGGAGCCTTATGACTATTATCCTTATGCGACACGGTAAACCCGATCATCCCGTCGGTGGACGTTTCAGCGCACGTGCGCTGGCCGACTGGTGTGAAGGTTACGATCTGGCTGATATTTGCGATTCGCCGCCGCCGCGCAGCCAGACGATTGCGCGCCAGGCCAGCGTGATTGCCACCAGCCCGCTGCCGCGCGCGCGCTCCTCATTGGCAAGGCTGGGATTGCAGCCGCACGCCGTCGATGCGGTATTTAGTGAAGTGGCGATTCCGTCGCTGCCGTTTGAACGCTTACATTTACCGCTCAACGTGTGGCTGGCGTTGCTGCGTTTGCTGTGGCTGTGCGGCTACGCCGGACATGTCGAATCGGTGCAACATGCGCGTGCCCGTGCCAGGTTGGCGGCGGACAAACTGGTGGCGTTATCGCAGCAAGGCACGGTGTTGTTAGTCGGGCATGGCATCATGAACAAACTGATTGCGCGTGAGTTGCGCAAGCGCGGCTGGCAGGCGGAGAAACACGCCAGCAGCCGCCACTGGAGCAGTGCGATTTATCATCGTCCCTTTATTTAAATAGAAGGTTTGAGTTGGAAATAGCTCAACACTTCGCAACCGGTTCCAGCTTGCGGCGTGGCAATCACCTTCATCTGCTGTAAATCAATCAGGCTCAGCGATCCGTCACCTTCGTTGGCAATCAGTAAACTGCGATTATCTTCGCTGAAACATCCATCCATCGGCTTGTTGCCAACCTGAATATCGCCAAGCGGATTGAGCAAATCATCAAACAGCGTTACCACCGGTTCCTGATCACCAATCGCCACCAAGCGTTCGCCGTTGGCGCTAAAGCGCACCACCTGACACGGCTGTTGATGGCCCGGCAACTTCAGACGCTGGCGTATGCGATGGCTTTGCCGATCCACCACGTACAACAACGGCGCATCGGCGGCGCTGGCCACCAGATAAGGATGCTTGGGCGAGGCAGCAATGCCGGAAATTGGGCCGGGCATCAGAATGTTATCGATAATGCGCCCTTCTGCCTCGCACAAATCCACCACCGTGATGCTGGCGTCCTCTTCGTTTTCCGTGAACAGTTTGCGCCCGCTGGGTGAAAGCGTCAGCCGATGCGCATTGTGTGAGGGCAACTGAATGGTTTTCTCCAGTTTATCGCTGATGGGATCGATCACCGCCACCACTGCGCTGTTCTCACAGCAGAGATAGACTTTGCCATCGCGTCCCAATTGACCACTGTGCGGCGCTTTGAGGGGAGACAAATCGATAAAGCCGCTGATCTGACGCAAACGCAAATCGATGATCGCCACTTTGTGGCCGGGATGCGGATTGTCGCCATGAATACCGTCGCCATAAATCGGTACATAGGCCTTTTCCAGATGTGGCAGCATCAGCAACTCATGCGGACGCGGCGGAAAGGCGTTGAGCTCCTGCTCAACGGCAAAAGAGTCGGGATTGAGAAACAGCACGCGATTGCCCTGCTTATCGACCGCCAGTAAACCACGGTTGTGTCGCTGCATAGTGTCTCCTTTTTTCATCACCAGCTTTAAGCGTAGCTAACCCACCATAAACCTGAGATATCCCGCCTGAGACCAGGGAAAAATGTAGCCAGGTTAACCAGTGATCGATCCCGCACTTTTTAATCCAGGCCGCGATGAACGCCACTCAGTCGTTATTTTATTAGGAATAGTCTTAAGTAATAAAAATAGAACCCACAGCAATCTAACCTTTTATTTAGGGTTAATTTAAATCTTAACGGCTTCTTCATTTTCCGGATTATCTGAAAGCGAAAAAAAGAGATAGCCTGGCCGCACAGAATGTTTTATTAAGCATAGGAGAACACTTTTCACACAGCAAACATCCAGGACATCAGAGCGCTCAGCGCCAGCATCAGGGAAGCCTTGCCACCATAATCACAATAATTAGGTGCATCATGAATAAAAAACGTCTCCAGCCAGCGTTAAGCCTCTGGCACAATTGGAAAAGGCTCGCCTTTACCAGCCAGACGCTGCTGCAAAAGAAACAGCATAATGCGCTCTGCGCGCCGGAATACGATCCCAGCGAAGAGGACAATATCGTGTTGCTTTCTGGCGAGAAAGATCTGCCAGAGATTCCAAAAATAGTCTGGATGTATTGGGATAATGAATATTTACCCAAATCGATGGCGCTTAATATTAAAAAATTGCGTCGGGATAATCCTGATCATCAAATTCACTTATTAAACCGCTTAACGGTAAAAGAAGTATTACCTGACTTTATCTTTACCTCTTCACAATTAAGTGAGCAACAAAAGAGCGAAGTGATTCGTTTGGAATTGTTGTTACGTTATGGCGGCATTGCGATTGATTGCAGCACCTTGGTATTTGAAGATCTTTCCTGGGTGCATCGCGCACATCAGGAACGCCGCATGGATGTGATTGGTTATTATCGCGAAAATTCCACCGTCAATTATCTGGCACCGGTGATTGAAAACTGGTTCCTTGCCGCAGCACCGAATAACTCGTTTATTCGTGAATGGCAGAAACATTACGCGCCGATCAAACATCTCGGCGAACAGAACTATTTCAGTGAGCTGAGCAAACGCGATGATTTTTCATTGCTGACGCAGAAGATTGCTCAGCCAGAGCAACAACTGGGTTCACTGGCGCAGCAGGTTGCCATGCGCGAACATCGCCGGGTCAATCTTTATCTGCGTAAATGCGAGGCCAATGCCTATTATTATCAACGCCTGAGCGGCTGGAAAAGTGAGGCTTTTGCCCACGCGGTGTTGTTCCATCAGCGTCCGCACAACCCACCGCCGGTGATCAAACTCAGCGGCAATGAGCAGTTGCATCTCGACTTCAACTTGCGGTTGGGCAACTACAATCGCGGCAGCTTATTGGGCCAAATGATGCAACCGCATCCGCCGATCACGCTGGCGTCACCCATCAACAAAGCGCGCGCGTAGCCAATGGATAAATGTGGTCACCGCCCGTGGCACTTGAGCGGCATACGGGCGAACCACCCACAAACGATCGGCGAAGGCGTCAACCGCTTGCCACTGCGGTAAAACCTGTTGCAGCGTGCCGTTGGCCAACGCCGCGCTGGCGCTGAAATCCGGCAACATCGCAATGCCTAAACCCTGCAATGCCGCATCGCGAATCGACTCGCTGTTATTGGTGGCAAAGTTGCCCTGAATCTTCACCTGCTCGGTTTCACTGCTGCCGTCCACCAAACGAAAACGCCACTGCGGCGACTCCAACCCACGCGGATAATACAGACAATTGTGCTGCGGCAACGCCTGCGGTGAATCGGGCGTGCCGTTTTGCGCCAGATAAGCCGGCGACGCCACCAGCAACGCGCGAGTTTCACACAGCGGCAGCGCAACGTGCGTTTCCGGCAAACTGTCGCTGTGGCGGATCGCCAGATCGAACCCTTCACTGCCCAGTGATACCAGGCGATCGGTGACATTCAATTGCAAACGCACCTGCGGATATTCACGCAGGAAATCGCCAATAATCGGCACCAATTGCTGACGCGCAAACGCCACCGGCGCGGTTACCCGCACCATGCCGCGCACCGGGCCTGCTTCATCACGGATGCTAAAAAAACTCTGCTCGATGCGCGCAAACGGATCGCGCAGCTCATCCACCAGCTTTTCTCCAGCCGAGGTTAGTCGCACGCTGCGCGTGGTGCGCTGCACCAACGCCACACCCGCCATCTTTTCCAGCTCTTTAATCTTCTGGCTCATTGCCGCTTTACTGACGTCCAAACGTTCAGCGGCGCGAGTAAAACTGCCGAGTTCAGCCAGCACGGTTAGCCAGTGCAAATGGACCCAAAGGGCATCGGTTTTCATGTCTTTCATGATGATTGTTCAAAATAATAAATAATCAATTCAGGCAGCGCGCTTTTTCTTTCCTGCAGCAAGCGGCAGCATAGAGCCACATCCTACTCTTTTCATGTGAGCAAAAACGAGGGTTTATTTATGCCGTTACTGACATTCGATGTTATTCAGGGCCGCTCTGAATCAGAGCTGCGCACACTTTTAGATGCAGCTCATCGCGCGGTATTAACCGCCTTTAACGTGCCTGCACGCGATCGTTATCAGATTGTTCATGAAAATAAACGCTATCAGATGGTCTTTCAGGACACCGGTTTAGGTTTCGAGCGCAGCGATAATTTGGTGATGGTGCGCGTTTACACCAGCCCGAGAAGTGAAGAACAGAAATGCCTGTTTATGGCAGAGTTAGCGCGCGAGCTTCAGGAAAACTGTGGCGTACAGGGTAACGACTTGATGATCAGTTTTATCACCAATAGTAAAGGCGACTGGAGCTTTGCTGACGGTGAAGCGCAATACCTGACCGGCAAGCTTTAATTTCCCTTCTCTGCCCTCACTGGCAGTAGCGATGACGTTGCTGCCAGGCCAAACCACAGCCAGCTTAAACCCGCCTTAAACAGATCGGAATGCATCGCACAAATCTGGTTGGATGTGTTGCAGCAATGTGACACCCAAGATAGATTGACGCGAAAACCCCCAAAGAGGGTCGGTGACGCAAGGAGTGCGTTTTCATTCAAGATGAGGATCTGACGTTGTCCGAATTAGTTTCGGTTGTACTCTTTTTGGCTGCGATTGCGGTCTACTCCTATAAAGCCGGGCGAAATACATTTTGGTTTAGCCTGATCCTGCTGCTGCTCACGCTGTTTATCGTGCTCAATGTTACGCTGGTCGCCAGCAACTATTTTACCGGCGATGGCATCAACGATGCGGTGTTGTACACCCTCACCAACAGCTTAACTGGCGCAGGCGTGAGCAAATATGTGGTGCCCGCCATCGGCTTGATCATTGGCCTATTCTCACTGTTTTGCCTGCTTTCGTGGCTGCTGCGCCGTCGCAAGACGCAGCATCATCTCGGCTGGAGTTTACTCGCCATTGCCTGTGCCGCCGGTTCGGTACAAACCACGCCTGCGTTTCGCCAGGTGAAGGATCTTATCGCCTCGCATTCACAGCTTGCCGATTCTGATTTCGAGACCTACTACAAAACGCCCAACAAGGTGATCGCAGAACCGAAACTCAATCTGGTCTATATCTACGGCGAAAGTCTGGAACGGACCTATTTTGATCAACAAGCCTTCCCCGGCCTGGCGCCAGAGTTAAGCCGCGAAAAAGATAACAGCATCGATTTCAGCCAAACTGAGCAGTTGCCCGGCACGGATTACACCATCGCTGGCATGGTGGCTTCGCAATGTGGCATTCCGCTGTTTGCACCGTTCGATGGCAATGCTTCGGCTTCGCTCTCCAGCTTCTATCCTCAAAACATCTGCCTTGGCGATATCCTGAAAAATTCCGGCTATGAAAACTGGTTTATCCAGGGCGCAGATTTGCGCTTCGCTGGAAAAGACACGTTCCTGCTGTCGCATGGTTTCGATGCCGCCAACATGTACGGTTCGCAGGAACTGAAAAGCCGCGTTGCCGATCCCAACTATCGCAATAACTGGGGCTATTACGACGACACGGTGATGGACGAGGTGTTTGAGAAATACGAGGAGCTGTCGCGTGAGCAGAAGCGTTTTGCATTGTTCACATTGACGGTGGATACCCATCATCCGGATGGATTTATCTCGCGTAGCTGCCAGCGTAAAAGCTACAGCTACGATGGCAAACCGAATCAATCGTTCAGTGCCGTGGCCTGTTCGCAGGAGCATGTGGCGCGCCTGATTGAGCGGATTAAAGCCTCGCCGTGGTTCAAAAACACCATCATTGTGGTGACATCCGATCATCTGGCGATGAACAACACTGCGCATCAATATCTGATCAAGCAACCGCGCCATGACCTGTTTATGGTGATTCGTGGCGATCAGCCGCAGGCCGAAGTGCTGGATAGCAAACGCAGCACGCTGGATAACGGCGCAACCGTATTGGATATTCTCGGCGGTGATAACGCCATTGGTCTGGGCCGCAGCGGCCTTTCATCGACGTCGCTATCAACCGAATTTGACGATATGGCGAAGCGTGTGACGTCATGGAAAGCCGATATCATTCAGCTGTGGAATTTCCCCAGCAAGATGGATAACTTCACCGTCGATCAGCAGAAAAACACCTTCACTTTCTCGGGTGCGACCTTCAAGTTGCCGATTCTATTCCGCGTTTCCGATAAGCATGTTGAGCCGTTGCCTGAAGGTGAGTACTCTGCGCCGTTGCGCTACCAACTGGCCGATTTCGCTGCCGCAGACAAATTTGTTTGGGTAGATCGTTGTTTCAAAATGGGTCGTTTATGGCAACCCGAGTTGGCGTTGTCGAATGATTTGTGCCTTTCGATGGGGCAAATGGGCGCACAACCCAGGGTAATCCGCATCGATAAGCCGCTATGGAAAGGCAAAGCGACATTCCCGAAAGCCGACATCAGCGCCGCGACATTTAAGCTTAATGAGCAGCAAATTCGTATTGAAGACAATGACATCCGCTATCAGGCTGATAGCTTCCGGTTAAACGTGCCCGGTGCACCAGGCAGCATCAAAAGCTTTAAAGGAATTTCACGCTGGGAAAGTTGGGGCCGTTGGTCGAACGCCAACCTGGCACCGGAAGTGAATATTGAATACGTCGATCCGTTACCAGAACGCTTTGATGTGGTGATCACCGCACGCGCTTACGGGCCGAATGCGCATCGTGCAATCCCTGTGCGCGTCGGTGATGAGGAGCAACGACTCAATCTGGGTGACGACTTCTCTACCACCACGCTGCATTTCACCAACCCCACCGGCAGCCGCAATTTAATTATCACGCCGCCAGAGCCACAAGAATCGAATATCGACAATATTGCAGGCCAGGATCCGCGTAAATTGGGCATCGGCATGGTGGATATAAAAATAATTCCACAGCCGTAAAACTAAGACTTTTTTCCTCAAGCCTAAGGCCTGCCTGCGAGCAGGCCTTTTTTATTGGCAGAACGCGTTACTCATTGTACGGATTGATTTTTTTCGAGGCATCGCGCAAAGTTTAAACAGACCATTAGAGAACAATTCACGCCCTGGGTAATCTCCTCGTGAATTAAGGAGACAACCAGGAGAGACAAGGATGATTTTAACGATGATCAATACGCATAAAGCCTATCTGGCACTGCAAAATGCTGGCGTAGCCGATAAACAAGCTGAAGTGATGGTGGAGATCTTTGCAGAAATGCAGCAGGAGAATTCACTCACCAAAGCCGATTTATCGCAGGCGATGGAAGGTGTGGTGCGCATGCAACATGCCACCAATAACCGCATGGACGCGATGGAGGAGCGTAATAATCATTTTGAGAAAGAGGTAAAAAACCAATTTAGTGCAATCGATATTCGTTTCGATAAAGTCGACCAACGCTTTGAGAAAATTGATCAACGATTCGAGAAAATTGATCAACGATTCGAAAAAATTGATAAGCGTTTCGATCAAATGGATGAGAAGTTCGACAAGATTGATATCCGCTTTGGGAATATCGATCAAACGCTCGCAGCTTTAAAGAATGATAGTCATTGGCTCAAAGGCATCTTGATGGTGATGGTCTGCACCATGATCACCGCAACGGCTCGATTTATGTTTATAAGCTAGCCGAGCTAAAAACATAACCCGGCTATATACCGCTACGAACGCAGCGCTTCCAGTTTTTCGCGCTGCGCCCCTTCCACACTAAAGTTTTCCGCTGCCAGCCAACGTTCAAAGCCCTGTTTCACCTGCGGCCATTCACCGTCGATAATTGAAAACCAGCAGGTATCACGGCTACGTCCTTTATAGACGACGGCCTGGCGGAAAGTGCCTTCAAACTGAAAGCCTAAACGTTGTGCTGCCTTGCGTGAAGGATGATTACAGCTATCGCACTTCCACTCATAGCGACGATAACCTAACTGCTCAAAGGCATAACGCATCAGCAGATAGTGCGCTTCGGTGGCCATGCGGGTTTGTTTCAGCAGCGGTGAAAACGCCACGTGCCCGATTTCCAGTGCACCGTTGGTCGCGTCGATGCGCATTAACGCCAGCGTGCCAACCGCGCGACCACTGTTGAGATCGATGACCGCGAAATGCATCGGATCGCGGCCATTTTCCATCTTGCTTGCGTAAGCCAGATACGCCGCTTCATCGGCAAAAGGCTCGGCGAACATATAGGTCCAGTCGCGACCATCGCTGGCTTGCGCATAGGCGGCATACAACTCGCGACCATGACGTTCGGCGCTGAGCGGCTCAAGGCGGCAATAGGCGCCATTGAAGGTTTCATAGCTCGGCCACGCACGAGGTTGCCACTCTGGCAATGGCGCGCCAACCGGTTGTCCATATTCATTAACGTACTGCGACATGATTCAGTTCCTATAGCGCGCCTGCGAGGTGAAGATTATCCGCGGAAGAAGATTTCGCCCGATTTGCCCATCACGATCTTACCGGTATCGTCGGTGATCAGGATGTAGTTAGCATTGATATACGCCCAATGCGTACCAGGCTGCGGTGCTGGCAGGTGACGCGGTTTCCACTCAACAATGCTGTACTGCTTTTTACGGTATTCATCCGGTACCACATCGCCCACTTTGTACTCTTTGTAGTCGATGATGATGGTGGTGAGATCGTAATTGTTCGGTGCGGAAGCCGCACCACTTTGCGGTGGACGAATCGGTGCAACATCGCCGCTGGATTCAGCCGGTTCATTGCTGGCTGGCGCATCGGCAGCGGGCGCTTGTGCTTGTGGATCCGTCGCGGGTGCCTGAGTTTGTGCGTCGGGTGCGGTTTGCTGCACTTGCGGTGGCATTGGTACGGCATCAGTTTGCTCGCCTTCAGCCAGGGCGGCTGGAGTCAGGCTTAAAGCGCCCAGAAAAATTCCTGCAGAAAGAAGGGTGACGTGTGTCCTGCGCATTGGTGATTTCCACTCTGGTTAATTATTAACTGTCCATTTAACTGACAAGTTAAGCACGCAGAAGGTTCCCCCGGCGCGCTTAGCGCGTCAAATTTCGCTGCTCAGCATACCTCAGCTTTAAGGCTTTTTGGCGCAGTAAAATTGCAAGCAACCATGTTAATCGTTGTCTTTTTGCGCCAAATCCATCAATAGGGCGATGCCAAGGTAGTTACTCCAGTTAAAGGCGTTTTGCAGCACCACAATCGCGTTGCCGTTCTGCTTATCAAAGCCAATAAAGCTGGAGTAACCGCCAATATAGCCAACCTGATAGGTAATCTGCTGCTTGCCATAAGTATCCGTTACCCAGGCAATATTCTGCGATTGATTACCGTGCTGTTCGTAGCCGTGATTAACTTGCGCGAAAGCGGCATTCAGTGATGAACCGGCACCGTCGTGCAGATGCGCATCCAGATAGCGAATCAGGTCGCGCGCGTTGCTGTACAGGCTGGCGGCCGCCACCATATTGTTGCTAAACGACCAATCCGGCGTCAATTGCCCACGCGGAATCAGTTTCGGTTGGTCACCGGCATGGCCCAGCGCGCGCCACGGATAACCGCGCAGGCTCTGCGGCTTAAAGCTGCTGCTGGTCATCCCCAGCGGCTGGAACATATTGCGCTGCGCCAGCGTTTCGATGTCCTGATGGAAACGATGCTTAAGGATATAGCCGAGCAAGGCGTAACCGAGATTGGAGTATTGCGCGGCAGGTCGCGCAGGCGCGCTGAAATCCGCAAGGTAATCCAGCACCGCATCGCTATCCAGGTTGCCGTAGAAATTCTCGCCGCTACGTAAATAGCCCATGAATTTCATGAACATCGGCAAATCCATATCCTGACGCGGCAAGCCTGACGTGTGCGTCACCAGTTGTAATAAGGTGATGCGTTTCGCATCGGCACTCATCGGCACGCTTGCAGGTAAAAGCGTGGCCAGCGTGTCGTTCCAGTGCAATTCCCCACGATCCACCAGCTCAATAATCACTTCAGCGGTAATGCCTTTGCTAAGAGAACCGAGCGCAAATAAGGTATCGGGCGTGATGGGATAACGGTGCACCGCATCGGTGACACCAAAACTGTAGAATTTAGGTTGGCCGCGTTGATGAATAATCGCGATGCTGATACCCGAAACCTGCTTCTGCTGCATGTAATGACGCACGATGTCATCGACGTTTTCATTGAAGGTCGCATGCGAGAGATAGACTTTATCGCTAACCGGCGCAGAGGTTTGCGACAGCGTACCGCAGGCGCTGAGAAGCAAACTGATGCACAGCAGCACAGCGCGGGAAATGATGCACCCGGCTAAACGATGGCATCGCAGCGGTTTATTCCTGGTGAAGAGAGACATAACGTTTGATTTATAACTGTTTTTTATTTTGTGCAAAAAGTGCGGCGGCTTAGGTGGCGAAATATAACACAGAAGGGAGGTTGCGCCACCTGCCAAAAACAGGTGGCGGCGAGGTTTATTGATTAACCGGAATAACCGATCCTTGGTAATGCTGGTTGATAAATTCGGCGGTTTGCTTTGACTCAAGATCTTTCGCTAATTCCAAAATCCGCGGATCGTGCGCCAGTTTTGGCGTGGTTACCAGAACGTTGGCATACGGATTATCTTTGGCTTGCTCCAGCGCCAGCGCGTCCTTTGATGGCACCAAACCGGCCTGCAATGCGTAGTTACCGTTGATGATCGCCAATTGAGCATCATCCAACGCGCACGGCAACTGCGGCGCTTCTACTTCAATGATCTTCAGATGATGCGGGTTGTCGCTGATATCGGCGCTGGTCACTAGAGTATTGACGCTGTTGCTCTTCAGTTTGATCAGGCCGTTGGCTTGCAGCAGATAGAGTGCGCGGCTCAGATTGGTGACGTTATTGGGCACCGCCACCTGCGCGCCGTCAGGCAGATCCTTCAACGATTTCACTTTGTGCGAGTAAATCCCCAACGGCTCAATATGCACGGTAGCGACCACAGAAAATTTCTCGCCCAACGCTTTTTCCTGATCGCGCAGATACGGCACATGCTGGAAGTAGTTGGCATCAATATCGCCACGTGCCAGCAGTTCATTGGCGTTAAGGTTGCCGTTAAGTTCAATCACCTTGAGATCGAGTTTCTTATCGGTCTGTTTTATGTGGTTGAGGATTTCACTGTGCGGAATGGCATCTGCCGCCACGCGTAACGCTGCCGCTGATGCATAGGTACTGAATACTGAGATCACTGCTAACGCTGCTATCACCTTCTTTTTCATCACTTTCCCTCTTTTTCTTATGATTTAGCACTGCTGAGAATGTCAGCGTAATAACGCTGCGCCACGTCGCGATGCGATCGCAAACGCCCTTTGAGATAGTTCCAGCCCACTTCACGTAACAACGGATTACTCGGATCGCTGGTCGGCCCGCGCGCTTCTGCTGCCAGCTCCGGCGGCAATTGATACAGCGGCACTTCGGCATCAAGTTGTGCGCCGAGGAAAAAGGCGATCGACACGCGTTCCCGGTTGGCTGGCGGCGAGAGCACACGATGTACCGTGGCGCGCAAATAGCCGTTGGTGGCGATTTCCAGCAGTTCGCCGATGTTCACCACAAAAGTGCCGGGTTTCGGCAACGCATCAATCCAATTATTCGGCGTCACTTCGACCTGCAATCCCGGCTGGTCATCTTGCAGCAGAAAGGTCAGAAAGCCGGAATCTTTATGTGCACCAACCCCTTGCTGGCTGGCATCTGCCGCCTGTCCGGGATAACGAATCAGTTTCACGTGCTCATTCGGATGAGTACCGTACAGCGCATCGAAAGCGTCGGCGGGCAGCGACAGCGATTTGGCGAACGCACGTAGTAGCCGCAGCGATACCTCCGTCATCGCTTGCTGCCAAGCATGAATCACTGGACGCAGTTGTGGCAGCGCTTCCGGCCACAGATTGGGGCCTTGCATGCGCTTCCATGCGGGATCGCCCGGCTGCAACGCCAGTGCTTCGCGCTCTGCGCCAATATCAAATTGCTCGCGTTGATCGCGCTGTTCGCGGGTATATTCCACGCCCGCGCGGTTGTAGCCGCGAAAATGTGGCGAGTGAATCATCGATACGCGCTGTTTTTCCTCATCCGTTAAGGCAAAGAAGGCGCGCGTAATGCTTTGCACGTTCTGCAGCAGCTGCGGATTGATGCCATGATTAGTCAGATAGAAGAAGCCCACGTCACGCGCCGTGGTGCGCAGTTCCGCCAGAGCCTGCGCCTGTTCAGCGTCAGGTAATTCCAGCAGCGCTAAATCCAGTACCGGCAAAGTCGTCGCCATATTTTTGCGTCCCTTGTGCAGAAAAATTCTGCATTTACGCTGCCATCTGCCGACCAGCGCAGCCAATACTGTTGTGCGATAAGTTATGGCGAATGATTTTTAGGAGAGGTTCAGCAATCGATATGCAAAAAGCGGCAAATCGCCGCCGCTTCCCGCTATAATCGCCGCCAATTATGTTTGGGCAGCGCCCACAATCGCAAAGCAGGAGACGCCGGATGAATCAGGGTCCGTTAACCGAAAAAGAGCTGAACTGGCTGGAAGACATGCTGGAGAAATACGGCAACGAGCATTCGGTGGTCGACACCGCCGAGCTGGACGGCATGTTGACGGCGTTGCTCTCTGGCCCGAATGACATCGAACCGAGCGAGTGGCTGGTGGCGATGTGGGGCGGCAAAAAGCACATTCCTAAATGGTCAAATGAACGCGAAATGGATCGCTTCATGACGCTGACCTTCCAGCATCTCAACGACATCGCCGAGCGTTTGGCCGAGTTCCCGGATCAGTTTGATCCGCTGTTCGGTACGCAAGAGATGGAAGGCCAGGAATTCACCGTGGTGGAAGATTGGTGCTATGGCTATCTGCGCGGCGTGGCACTGGATGCGGATTGGTCGTTACTGCCGGAATCGCTGCAACCGATGATGGATGCAATCACCCTGCACGGCAGCGAAGAGCAGTTGGCAAAACGTGAAGCGTTCTCACCAGAAGAGTTTGAAGCCAGCATCGATGCGATTCGCCCTGCGGCGTTGGAACTGCACGAATACTGGCAGGAACAGCGCATGGCGCAGCCCGACCCTGAACCACAACTGCCGCACTTCGCCGGTGAGAAAACCGGCCGCAACGATCCTTGCCCGTGCGGCAGCGGTAAAAAATACAAGCAGTGCTGCGGTAAATAATCCAAAGGGTCGCCATTTTGGCGACCTGAATTTAACCCGCCGGTTTCACATCCGTGACCCACGTTGGCAATTGCCAAGCGCCGCCCGCGCGAATCGCGCGACACATGCCGGTCGTTGCATCGCTGCTTTGCACAAAATCTTTGCCATCCCACACCCACGCCGCCGTGCTCCAGCAATCGCCGATACCGCGCCCTTTCTGCGCTTCAGAAATCACCCCTTCGCTGTAATCCGAACCGGAATCGGTAACCAACTGCGGCTTGCCCTGCAACGCTTTGTCGATCAACCAATAACCGTAACCTTCGTTGTACGCACCGCGCCAGCACAAGGCGGCGATCAGCACATGCGCGTCATCTACCGGCGTCAACGTCAGCGGCTCTGCGCCCTCTTCCGGTTGATCATCAGACGGCGCCAGATTGTCGCAGCTGTCATCATCAGTCAGTGAGGCAATCAGCTTGGGTTTGAGCAACGCTAACTCATCAGCCGTCAACGGGCGCGAATCCGCCTTTGCCACTTTCACCTGTTGAATCACCGGCATCGCCACTGCGGCTGGCACGCTATTCTCTGGTTTGCTGCCTTTGCGCACCAAGGCCCCCGGCGTGCTAAGGCGACCTTGCGCATCGTCCATCTTCAGCAGCACGGCGAAGGCACCATTGTTAGAGAGATCGAACGGCTCTTCCCCTCCGCGAAACTCCACCTTGGCACTGTTTTTAACGCCGTTAATCAACGCCTGGGTTTGCTCATCGGTCAGCGTCCACTCATCGTTATCCGCTTTCGTTACTTCGCCAAGTGCGCGATCGTCAATCCACAACGCAAGGCTATTCACCTGTTTGGAATCATCATCGCCGGTATCAGCCAGCACCACACGCCCGTGCGTCGCCGCATTCGGCCCGCCTTCACGTACCAGCAATACCGATCCGCCCGCGCCCTCTTCGGCACTATAGCCGGCAGCGCGGCAGGTTAGCGTGTTATCGCAGGCTAATTCCCAGTCTTTGTGGCTAAAGGAGACGCCGTCTTGATCTGCCCACAGCGGCGTACTCAAGCTGGCTAACAACGACATCGCCAGCAGCAATCGGGTAAACATGCCATCTCTCCAAAATGTAGAAGGTGGCTAGTGTGATGATTTTTCGGGCGCGGGAGAAGTGAATTTTTTGCGGCGTGATTGCCGTATTAAAGCGCCGCCACGATCTGCTGCCGCAGCCATTGCTGGGCCGGATCGCGGTGTAAGCGTTCATGCCATAACAGCAGAATATCAAACCCCTCAATGTCCAGCGGCGGCGTCAGCAACGTAAGTTGCGTGGCACGCCGTACCAGACGCTCGGGCAGCACCGCCACCAAATCGCTGTTCTCCAGCGCTTCCAGCATAAACAGGAAATGCGGCACCGACAGTGCCACACGGCGTGTGCGGCCCAACTTCGCCAATGCGCGATCGGTGGCAGCGTGAAAACCTCCGCCATCCGGCGATACCATGACGAAATCCAATTGGCAAAATTGCTCCAGCGTGAGCGGTTGCTGCAACTGCGGGTGATCGCGCCGTCCGGCCAATACATAACGCTCGCTGAAAAGTTTGCGTTGATGCAGCGATGCCGGCGCGCTGTCGCCGGTATGAAACACCACATCCAGCTCACCTTTCTCAAGTTGCTGCAAGATTTGTGGCGGGTTGAGCGCGTACACCGCCATGCGGCTTTGCGGGGCTGCCGCACGGATCAGATTGAGTGCGGGCAACACCAACGCCGATGCGGTGTAATCCGTTGCCGCGATACGCCAGATATTATCGGCATTGGCCGGATTGAATGCATCGGGCGGCGCAACGGCACGCTCCAGCGCTTCCAAGGCCAGACGCAGCGGCTCACGTAATGCCTGTGCTCGAGCGGTCGGCAGCATGCCGCGCGGGCCGGGCAGCAAAAGTGGATCGTCAAATAGCGTGCGTAAGCGTGCCAGTTGAGCACTCACCGAAGGCTGCGAGAGATGGAGACGCTGCGCCGCCCGCGTGACGTTGAGTTCGGTGAGCAGCACGTCTAGCGTTTGCAGCAGATTCAAATCCAGCGAATTGATATTCACTCTGTCTATACCTGAGATATCAGTAATTGATTTCTACTATAGTCAGCAGCGGCTTACTCTGCAGTTGTTTTCATTTCACAGGATTAAGCCGATGAATGTACTGATTGTCTATGCCCATCCAGAACCACGTTCTCTGAGCGGTTCGTTGAAAGATTTCGCCGTGCAGCATCTGCACCATGCCGGTCATCAAGTGCAAGTGTCGGATCTGTATGCCATGCAGTGGAAAGCACCGCTTGATGCTGCCGACAGCCACGCACCATTGGTTGGGTCGCATTACGATGCCACCGTGGATTCGCGCTACGCCTACGATCACCAGCTACAAGCCGCGGATATCGCCGCCGAGCAGGAAAAACTGCGCTGGGCCGATACGGTGATATTCCAGTTCCCACTGTGGTGGTTCTCGATGCCCGCCATCATGAAGGGCTGGTTTGACCGCGTATACGCCAACGGATTTGCTTACGGCGTGGGCGAGCACAACGATCAGCATTGGGGCGATCGTTACGGTGAAGGCAATCTCAGCGGCAAACGCGCGATGCTTTTGGTCACCACCGGCGGATGGGAATCGCATTACAGCCCGCGTGGCATCAATGGCCCGATTGACGACCTGCTCTTTCCCATTCAACACGGCATGCTGTTTTATCCGGGCTTTAGCGTATTGCCGCCGTTGGTGTTGTATCGGGTACAAAAAACCCCTGAAGCGCGTTATGCAGGCTGGTGTGATGTGTTGGCAACAAGATTGGACAGCTTAGCTGTAACCGCTCCGATTGCGTTTCGTCAGCAAAACGGCGGCGATTATGAGATTCCCGCGTTAACGTTAAAGGAAGAATGGTTACCGGGAGAGAAGGGATTTGGCGTGCATATGAAGCGCTAGACGATGCCTTTACTCGTATAACCAGCGCCCTGCCTGCGCCGATTCAATCAACATACCCAGCGTGAAATCGGGCACCACCGGCACTTCACGCTTATTGAACGGGTTGAGAATCTGTACCAGCGAGGGTTCATCAGGGTAATAGGTTTCAATGACAAAACCACCGCGATCCACATTGAATTCATTGAAAAACTCATCCATCAACGCGGCGGCTTCTTCGCGCTCAAAGTTGAGATCGGTATCAATGTCGATCTGCGGTGTCAGCGTCTTTTGCTTGAACAGATACACGCCGTCATAGCGTCGCACCAATTCATAGATACGTTGTTCAAGTTTAGCTGTCATCGCCTCTGTGCCCTCACTGATTCACCGGAGCGCCATTCTGCCATGCAATCTGGCGCGCTGGATGAAAAAATTGTGAATGCGTTAATTTTAAGACTAGCGGAGAAGATAGAGAAGCGAGAGATCGTCATTCATTTTCACATTTTCAATCTGCTCAAAGAAGAACTCGCTGGCCGCTTTATTATGTTTAGTGACTGCATGCAAACTGTAAATAATATCAATGATGATTTTCTCGTTGATCTCACCTTCAATAGCAATCGTCGCAGCAATAAGTGACTTAATTAAGAACCACTCTGCGGTAATCAGATAGAGCCATGACATCGCACTGCGCTTGCGCGTATCCGGGAATTGGTCGTTATATAAACGATACATAATATAGTTACGCATAATATGCGGTCGTTCATCTAACCACGGTTGCGCTGTGGATGCCCATGCCTGTTCAAGGCGCTCCATACTTTCGGCCGCATGATTGTTTGAACTATTTTGGGTTTGCACCTGTAATAAACGCGCCACGTAGCCACTTATAAGGCCCAAAGAGCGGGTGGGTTTTCTCGTTCCCACATAACGTTGTAATCTTAATAACAACGTCCATTGTAATTGATGATCGCTTGCCAGGTTAGCAATAGGCTCGGCCATTTCACCTTGCTGAAGGCTAATCATCAGGCTTTCGAAGTAGGCTTCTAACTCTTCGACCTGCTGCGGGTTTTTCTCCGCAAAGAGTAACAATGAAGCGATAGCATACAATCCTTGCTGTGTCGCAGCCTGGCTGGCCTGCATCAGGTGCATCGACATCAAATTAATCAGCTTCTGTTGCTGGTTAACAATGCGCGCTGACTTCGCCACGTTGGTGGTTATTACGTGGCTAACCAGCATCATAGCTTGTGGGTCAGTCAATAATGCACGCGTCGCTTCCGGGCAGGATAACGTCAACGTTTTATTCATTTCACTTTTGAAACTCATGCTACTACGCGGATAGTCAGCACAAACAGGGCTGAGGGCGGAAGGCCCCATTAACGCATGCACTTTGCACAGTTTCTTATCATCCATGAAGCTGCATACTTGGTTTTCGTTGAATTTCACCTGCGCCCAATGAGCATGGCTTTTCTTCAATACTTTGACAGAATCAGCAGCAATATTTTTAATCTCAATGACTGGGCTTTTTAAATATTTATTCATTGAGGTTTTATCAAAAACAATATTCCAGCCATAGCAACAATGATCAATACATTGACTGCCCGCGCACTGAAACTCAGCCGAAAACTTCGGTTCATTAACCGTGATTAATTTCATGATAATTCCTGCGGTAATGTGAAGATCGCGTTATTCAGCTAAGGCTTCAGTCATCGAATCCATTAACTCCAGCTCTTCACGGCTTAAGAGTTTTTCGATATTAACCAAAATCACCATGCGACTATCCAGTACACCAATTCCTAGCAAATAACGGCTCGACAATGATGAAGTGACTTCGGGGGCCGGTTTGATCTGATCAACATCCATTGATTGCACATCGACGACACCATCAACCACAATGCCGACAATACGATCGTTGAGATTGAGCACGATCACCACGGTGTTCTCATCTTGTTTGGCTTCCGGCAAATTGAAGCGCAAGCGTAAATCGACAATCGGCACAATCACGCCGCGCAGGTTGGTCACGCCGGTAATAAAATCGTGGGCATTGGGAATGCGTGTCACACGATCGCAACCACGAATTTCCTGCACTTTAAGAATATCAATGCCGTACTCTTCCTGGCCGAGACGAAATACCAGAAATTCCTGTGCCATTGCGTTGTTATTTGCAGAGTTTTGTCCATTGGATACAGTCATTATTTTTATTCCTCACTCATCACGCAGGGATGAGTTTTTCCTGCTGATTAGTCAAAGTTGCTAGCTCTACCACGTCGAGGATCAGCGCTACGCTGCCATCACCGAGGATGGTTGCCGCGGAAATACCCGGCACTTTGCGATAGTTCTGCTCCAGATTTTTCACCACCACCTGTTGCTGGCCGATCAGTTGATCAACCCACAGCGCATAACGACAACCGGCGCTCTGCACAATGACGACAATGCCGTCATCAGAATGAGGTTCCCCCTCAATCGCAAAGCGTTGACGTAGCAACACCATCGGCAGGTATTCGCCACGCACTTGTAGTAAACGCTCATCGTCGACGAAACGATAAAGCATCTCTTCTTGCGGTAGTAACGATTCCATGACCGCGCCGAGCGGCAGCACATAAATTTCGTCAGCGGCTTTCACCAGCATGCCGTCGAGGATCGCCAACGTCAGTGGCAGAATAATGCGCACCGTGGTGCCTTTGCCCTGCTTCGACAACACCTCGACGTGCCCCCCCATCGCCATAATATTGCGTCGCACCACATCCATACCGACGCCGCGACCAGACACATCTGTCACGCTTTCAGCGGTGGAGAAACCGGCGGCGAAAATCAGCATCCACACTTCATCATCACTCAGCGTGTCGCTAACGTTCATACCTTGGGATCGCGCTTTGGCGAGGATTCTTTTGCGATTCAGACCCGCACCGTCATCGATCACTTCAATTACGATATTGCCGCCATGATGTTCGGCAGAGAGAATTAAATTACCCACCGCCGATTTGCCGTTGGCAACGCGTACATCAGCGGGTTCGATGCCGTGATCAAGGCTGTTGCGCACTAAATGCGTCAGGGGATCGATGATGCGTTCGATCAGGCTCTTATCCAGTTCAGCTGAACCGCCTTTAAGCGTTAGCTCGATTTTTTTATTTAGACGTGAACCGAGGTCGTGCACTAAGCGTGGGAAACGGCTAAACACATAATCCATTGGCATCATACGAATCGACATCACCGACTCTTGCAGCTCGCGCGTATTACGTTCCATCTGCGCTACGCAGTTGAGCAACATATCGTGGCCCGCGCCGTCCAGCGCCTGCGTCAACTGCGACAACATCGCTTGGGTAATAATCAGTTCGCCTACCTGGTTAATAATCTGATCGACTTTGCTGACCGCAACGCGAATGCTGCCTGATTCCTGATTTGCCGCACGCGGTGCGGCGACAGGTGCTGCGGCTTTTGGCGTTTCAGGCGGCACTTCTTTTACCACTTCTGCTACAGCAGGTTCAGCCACAACGGCCTTTGCCGCTGCCTCGATCGCAATCTGCGATTCATCCAGTACAAAACAGAGTACCGCGCTGATGTCTTCCGCTGATGCGCTGGTTGCCAACATGACTTTCATGCTGCTGCTGGCATTCTCGATGCTCTGAATTTCGCCGAGGTGCTGTAACTCTTCCTGCAACAGTGTTTGCGCCGCCGCATCAACACTACTCAGCGTGATGTGCAGTTGAGTGTTATCCGTGCCAGAGGCGACAGGCGGAGTTTCAATTTCAATCGGAGCAATGGGCGCTTGCTCCAGCAATGCGATTTCACGCAATGCCTCACAGATATAACGGAAACTTGCCTCATCAGGTTCCTGCGAAGCCTGATAAGCTTCCAACTGCGCTTGCATAATGTCCTTCCCTTGCAGAAAGAGTTGAATAATTGGTTGAGTCAGTACGCGCGCGCCGCTGCGGGCCTCATCCAGCAAGTTCTCCAGTAAATGCGTGGTCTCTTGCAATGCGGTAAAACCAAAGGTTCCGGCGCCACCTTTCAGTGAGTGTGCGGCACGAAAAATCGCGTTGAGTTGTTCGATGTCCGGCGCTGCAACATCCAACTGCAACAGTTGCTGCTCCATCTCAGTAAGCAGCTCTTCCGCTTCGCTAAAAAAGATTTGCGAAAAATCATTCATGTCCATCGGTGTACCCCTGAACTGGTCGTTGCGACATCTCCGGCGTCAGCGCAATTGGCTGGCGCTCCATCCTGTTTTCCTGCAGGATTTGATGCTCTTTGAGCTGGCTGAGCACTAAAATGCTAATGCGGCGATTACGGGGATCATCGGCATTAGTTTCCTCCAGCGGCATACGGCTGCCAGTACCAATCACGCGCAGGAAGCGGCTATCTTCCAGCCCGGCATTGACCAACACGCGACGAACCGCATTGGCGCGCCCAGCGGAGAGTTCCCAGTTGCTGTAACCGCCATCACCGCCAGAATAAGGCAGCGAATCGGTATGCCCGGTCAGGCTGATTTTGTTGGGCAGCTCTTTAAGCAATGGCACCAGTGCCTGCAAAATGCCGTACATATAAGGTTCAGGACTTTCGCTACCCATTTTGAACATCGGGCGCTGCTGTGAATCGGTGATTTGAATCAGCAGCCCATCGTTGGTTAGCGTCAGCAGGATGTTGGATTTGAAATTGTTCAGACGTGGGTCGGTCTCAATCATCTGCTGCAGTTTCTGTTTCGCCCTCTGCAAACTTTCGAGCATTTTTTGCCGTCTTTGCGCATCAATGCGGCTTTTAAACACTTCGCCTTGCTGCTTGATGATGTCATCGCCCCCGCCAGGAATAACGCTGTCGCTGAGGCTGTTTTTATTGCCCTGTGATAGCGCCTGATTCAATGGCGTGCGGAAATAATCAGCCACTAGCTCGCGCTCCATATCCGTGGACTGCGACAACAGCCACATCACCAGGAAGAACGCCATCATGGCGGTCATGAAATCGGCATAAGCGATCTTCCATGTACCGCCATGATGCTCGTGCTTTTTCTTTTTGCGCTTGCGAACGATGATGGGTGTGGCGTTTTTCATGCAGCCGCATCCGAAGCACTGTTTTTCAAGCTGGCATTGGATTTCACTTCACGAACGTGATTTTCCAACTCTTCAAACGATGGGCGCTCGCTGACGAAAATGGTTTTACGACCAAATTCCACGGCAATCTGAGGCGCATAGCCATTGAGGCTAGAGAGCAGCGTAACTTTGATGCACTGCAACATCTTCACCTGATCGCTACTTTTCTGTCGTAACAACGGTGCCAATGGCAGGACAAAACCGTAAGCAATCAGGATACCGAGGAAAGTTCCCACCAAAGCATGAGCAATCAGCATGCCGAGTTCAGCAGCAGGACGATCGGCTGCGGCTAAGGCGTTCACCACGCCCATTACCGCCGCCACGATGCCAAAGGCCGGGAAGCCATCACCTAAAGTATTGAGGCTGTGCGCCGGCACTTCCATCTCCTCTTCACAGGTTTCGATCTCTTCATCCATCAGCGCTTCAATTTCATGCGAATTCATGCTGCCGCCAATCATGAGACGGAAGTAATCCAGCACAAAATTGCGGATCATCGGGTCATTCATCAAGCGAGGATAGGCGCTGAAAATTTCACTTGCCTGCGGCTCTTCAATATCTCTTTCCAGTGACATCAAGCCCTGCACACGGCTCTTGGACAGCAACAAAAACAGCAATGCCATCAGGTCCATATACACCGCTTTGTTATAGCGACTGCCGGCAAACAGTTTAAGCACCGCCTTGCCGGTGGCTTTCAGCGCCTTAGCATTGTTGCCGACAAGGAAAGCCCCAACGCCAGCGCCGCCGATAATCAGTAGTTCAACCGGCTGAAACAGCGCCGCCAGATTGCCACCCGATATAACAAAGCCACCGAAAACTGTTCCAATAACAACAAGATAGCCAATGATAACTAACACAAACGCTCCTTTTAGATTTCAATGCCGATGCTGTGAGTTGCAGAATCGGCGTCCTGCCATCTTGTGCACTGTTCCTGTCATTGGATCAGGCTGTCACCGCCATCAGATTTGGCGTAGCAAATGGATTTATGCGTCCATTGCCACTCACTTGTGATTTCTTAAAAGCACGCGAAGGCGGACTGCACAAACTGCAGGTAAACGGATTTTTAATAAACTCGGTGGTAACCACAAAGCCGCCCTGACAAACGCTGCAGGCTTTGCGTGAAATAATGCCGCAATCAATGAAACGCAATAATGTCCATGCACGAGTCAATCCTAATACGGGTTTGTCATCGGCATTAGAGCAGCACTGTTCCAGATATAAACGGTAAGTCTTAATCAGCGTCTCAATCGAACGCCCTTGCTCGGCACTCTTTAAATAGAGATAGATGTTATAGAACATCGAAGAGTGAATGTTTTGCTCCCAGGACATAAACCAATCCTCGGAAAACGGCAGCATCCCTTTAGGTGGTGGACAACCGCGTAACTCTTTATACAAACGTAATAAACGACGACGACTTAACGACGTTTCTGATTCCAGAACCTGCATGCGCGCACCGAGGGAAATTAATCCCATGGCGATATTCACATCATGAATTTCTTCCAACAAACTTTTATTATCACACATTCCAGCCACCTTGTTCTTCGACAACAGGGACTTCTTCAAGGGAATTAAGCAGATTAGTCGACAAAATAATCCCCGTGTGAATTTGCTGTAATGCTTCGATGCGTGAGTCTTTGGTTAAATTCTCGATCACCACTTCATCATCAACACGTAAACGACAAATGAGTTGATTAGTTGAAGCCAATTTCATTAATTGTGGTAACGATAACTCCTTCAAGTTATCAATCGTTCCTTCTGATAATCCCAGGCGGAATCCGGCGGCAAATTTGTCCTGTCGAATAAGCTGCTGAGCCAGAAGCAGATAGGACAAGTTAATGTCATGAATGTGCTGTAGATACTCGTCAAAGTTTGACACTGATAACACCTCAACCTTCATCAATAAAATAGATAAGTCTAAAAGGGTAATGAAACATTACCGGAACAATACAAACTCGCGTCTTAGTGATGATTTCAATCTCATGTGAACAAGAATGAATATGTGTCATCAAATCTATTTGAACCAAGACTCGGCCTGTATCGGGAAACGGAGCAAATAATAGCCATTCGGAATAATCCTAACAATCCGTCAGAACATCCCCCATTCCACAACAAGACACCAACCATATGTTTTTATTGAAAAAAGCACATTATTAAACGTTCTTAATTGTCATTTTATTAACTTAAAAACAACTTAAAGACCTATTAACAATGTTAATGTTACTAGTTTGTAGTTACTTTGCAGTGGATTCCATCCTGCTGCGTAATCTTTTTATTGCTAAACTGTGTAATTGACTAACCCGTGTTTCAGTAATGCCTAAAATCAACGCTATCTCTTTCATATTGAGATCATGCTGATAGTAGAACTGTAATATTCGCTGCTCTCGCTCGGGTATTACAGTAATGTGCTCAGCAATTTTACCAATCAGATCCTGTTGAATTGAATCATGTAGCGGATTCAGTGATTCAGTCTCGTCACTGGTGTTTTCCCACAGATCGGCAAAGTTCTCTTGCAGCTCATCCATTGAGTACATTTGGCTGCTATTATTATCTGCCAGCATCTGCTGAAACTCCTTCAGCGAAACGCCCATGTGTTCGGCGATTTCTGCTTCTGTCGCTTCCCCTCCTTTTTTCTGCTCAATATTTTTTATGATTTCAGCGATTTCACGTGAATGTGTTCTTACTCGCCGTGGCACCCAATCCCGCTCACGTAATTCATCCAGTAAAGACCAACGCACACGTTGAATAATCCAGGCACTGAGCGTAACCCCTTTTTTTGGATCGAACGTCTCAATTGCCCCAAGAAATCCCATCGCTCCAGCCTGAATTAAATCATCCAGTTCAACGCTGGCGGGTAAGCGCTTTTGTAATCGCAGCGCTTCCTGACGAACCAGATGATGGTATTTCGACCATAACGCTGTTTTATCTTCAAGCCCTTCGGCTGTGTATATACCGTCCACGATCCTATTCACCTCATATTCTCAATGAGAATTATCCGGTGAAAGCGGGAATTCATATAGTGCAATAAGCCCGTATAAAAATGCCTAATCCACTACTTTATTTTATTGAATTCCCTATCGTGGTAATTAGCGACAATGTTGCGAGTAATTCAATGCTTAAAATGTTTCCCACTGAGCATTATCTTTTTCAGCAGAGGCGTTATGATTACGCGAAGCGCTAACTTTGGCTAATGCTGGGGTATTTTTCACTGCAACGTCTTTACCCAGTACAAACTGCGCCACGCGTTTTTCCAGCGAATCAGATTGTGCTTCAAGCTCAACCGCCGCCTGTGCCGCTTCTTCAACCATCGCCGCATTTTGCTGTGTGACTAAGTCCATTTCATTCACAGCTTGCGAAATCTGGTTGATGCCGGCGCTTTGTTCATCGGACGCCGAGGTGATTTCCCCCATGATCTGGGTAACGTGGCCCACCGAACTGACAATCTCTTGCATCACAGTGCTGGCTTGATTGACCTGACGCGAGCCGGTATCCATGTTGCTCACACAGGTGTTAATCAGCTGATTGATCTCTTTCGCCGCGTCAGCACTACGTTTCGCCAGATTACGTACTTCTTCAGCAACCACGGCAAAGCCACGTCCTTGTTCACCGGCTCGCGCGGCTTCGACCGCAGCGTTAAGCGCTAAAATGTTAGTCTGATTGGCGATGCTATCAATCACGCCGTTGATATCAGCGATCTGGCGCGAGCTAAGCGTGATCTGCGCCATGATTTGCTCCAGATTCTGCATCGCCTCGCCACCATGACGTGCATTGTTGCTTGCCCCTTCCGCTAACTGGCGAGCGGTATGCGCATTGTCAGCATTCTGACGCACCGTGGTTTTGATTTGCTCCATACTGGCGGCGGTCTGCTGTAACGCTGCGGCCTGCTCTTCGGTGCGCGAAGAGAGATCGTTGTTACCGTGGGCAATTTGCTGCGCGTTGGAGTGAATATGCTGCACGCTGTCGCGAATACCGTAGATGGTGTCAGTCAATGAAGAGCGCATGTTTTCCAGCTCTTGCAGCATTTCACCAATCTCATTGGCTTTACCCACCGTGACGTTATGGCTGAGATCACCGGCGGCAACGCGCTTCAACATCTCCATCGTCATCTTCATGCGTTGCACAAAGGTTCGACCTAACCAAAGTCGGGTGGCAATCACCATGATGAGCGTCAGGATGGCAACCAATGATCCCGCCGCAATCATGAACTGATAGTTCGATTCCGCCTCTTTAATATAGTCCTGTGCCTGTTGCGAAGTGACGTCATTGTAGCGGGCGATTTTTTCGCGCAGCGTGGTACTCAACGCCATCTCTTTTTCAAGTGAACCGTTATAACTGTCAATGTCATTAACGTGATCTAACTTGTTCAATACCATGGTATAGACCGCGTCAAATGCCGCATTCACTTCTGCACCGGCTTTACGCTCTTCTGCGGAATTGAACGGAGTGGCCATGAATTCATCCATGCTCACGTGCCCTTCTTCCAGGATATCACGTGTGACTTTCAGTACTTCTTGCGGCTGACGTCCACCTCTGGCACCGTTCATCATCAGTCCGTTGGTGTTGGCGATGGCCGTACTGATGTCATACGCGGCATCACGTACGCGGATATTATTATCCGCAGAGATAACCAGACGTTTGAAATTATCATTATTTGCGTGTGAGTCATAAAGTGAGAAAATGACGGCAGCAAATAAAATCGAGGCGAATAAAACAATAATTATATTGATAGCACTGTATATTTTAATTTTTTTAAGCATAATATTTTTTCTTTCCTGCCAACCAATAATGGCAACAGGAAAGACCTGGTTAGTAATGAGTAAGGGTACGAGGAAATAGTGTAATTATTTTTTATTTATTAAATAGATTCATTTTTTGCATTGATTGGAATACCAGCATCGAGGCATTCAGCGCAAATTCCGACATTTTCGAATCCATGATTAGCGATGTCATGGTGCCGTAATCTGAACCAATGGCATTTTGCACTTTAACAATATTTTCGTTGATCAGGTTATCAGCGGTTAAATCCAGCGAGTCCAATTGCTGCATATTGGTGCCCAATTCGGCTTGGGTTTTACCCAAACGCTCGATACCCGCGCTAACGGCTTTACTGGCCTCACTGAGCGCCGCTTCGAGTGCGATTTGATCGATAGGCGATTTGCTGAGTTCTGCAACCGCATCGTCCAATTTACCGAAGATATCGCCAAACACAGCATCACCTAAGTGACTGACGGTCATTTCGGTGCTGTCTGCTACCGTTTGCTTACGGGCTTCTGCTCCGCCCTGATAATTCCCCGTTGCATCAAATGCAGGCGTATCCGTATGGAAACCGGAGAAAATATAACGGCCATTGCTATCACGTGAGTTAGCTAAATCGAGCAAATTGGCGCGGATGCCTTCAATCTCTTTACCCAGCGCATTGCGATCTTCATCGGAATAGGTGTCGCTTTTGGCCGCGACAATTTTTTCGGTTAACGATGTGGTCAGCAAATTGCCTACTGAACTCAGAATATGGTCTTCATGCTGCATTGCGCCGCGCGTTCCTGCACGAACATTGCTGTACAACTCAAGCTTGGCAATCGCATCCTGATATTTCACCGCATCCGTTGCACCTTGTGGATCATCTGAAGCTCGCAACAAAGATTTTCCAGCAGATAACTTCATGTAAATATCGTTATTATCATTCACGCGCTTCGACATGCTCTCGGCGCTTTGTTTAAACATATAAAGCGTACTTAACCGCATTATCTATTCCTTTATTTAATCGTCAGCAAAGTATCAAACAGCGTGGTGGCAGTTTGCAGGATTTGGGCATTCGCCTGGTAATACTGCAGGAACATATTCATGTTGACCGTCTCTTCATTCATATCCACCCCGCTCAGTGACTGCTTGGTGTCATATTTAGTGCTGAGATCAATCTCCGCCGATTTCAAACCGGATTGCACTGCGCGTGCATTAGCACCAATCGTGCCCACCAGTTTGGTATAGGCGCTAGTTAGGGTATTTCCGCCAATCAGCTTCTCATCCTGGATTTTTAACATCGCTTCCAGGTTGTTGTTATTCGAGCTACCGCCAGTGGCGCTGTCGGATGCGGCAAATTTGCTGGCGTTACTCAGTGCGCGGCCAATCCCTTCTGCCATCCCCGCCAGCGGGTTAAAGCTGAATTTATCGCCAGCATTGACGCCGACCGGGGGCAAATCAATTTCAACGCCATCGAAGGTCAGTACACCGCCGGAAGCGGTGGCAGGTACCGTGCGGCCATCCGCGCCGGTCACGTTCCAATTGGTGCCATCAAAGCTGATGTTGTAATCCTCAGCATTCACCGCTTTGTAATCCAACACGCGAATGTTATCCAGACGCCCATTGCCGGTGTTGTTGCTGTTAGTAATCGCTTTCATCGCCGGTAAAGAGAACAGTGGATCGCCTGGATTGCCATCCAGATCGAAACCAGCCTGATGCTGTTCATTCATGCGGCTGGCCATCTGGAACGCAATCTGGTTCAGCTCATTTCGTGCCACGTCCAGGTCTTCATTGCGGAATTTGAACAATCCCGCCAGACGGCCTTTGGTAATGCTGCTTTCATTAATTGGTGTGGCTTTGCCATCGCTGCCGACATACGACACCACGATTTTATTGGGATCGCTCTCGGAAGGGGCAGTTGACAGTTTGTGGGCGGTTTCACCAGAGACCAGCGGACGACCATCAGCCAGCGTGATATCCACTCGGCCGGTAACACGGTTTTCCGTGACATCAATGCCAATCTGTTCACTGAGGTTTTCCAGCAAAGCATCACGCTGATCCAGTAGATCCGCCGGCGGCGTGCCGTTTTGTGCCTGGATGCGCTCCAGCTGTTTGTTCACCTCCGCTAATTGCTCAGTGTAACTATTGATATCTTTGGCGCTTTGCTCGATATGAGTATTGGTGCTTTTTTCCAAACCGCTCAGGCGCTTACCGCTTTCATTAAAGCGCTGCGTTAATACGCCAAGCGAACTGAATACCGCCGATCGCGACGGGCCATCAGAAGCGTTTTCACTCAGTGTTGCCATGGCTTTGAACAGATTATTCAGCGAAACCGAGACGTTATCGGATTCATCACCCAGCATGTTATCGATGTCGGTCAACTGCTCGTGCCGACCGTTCAGCGCTGCCCAGTTAGAAACCGAGCCGCGCAATTGTGAATTCGCGAAGGCATCATAAGCACGTTGTACACCATTTACTTTGGCGCCGTAGCCATAGAAGCCTTGTGCGGTAGCCAAACCACCGGACTCGCCAATCAGAATGTCGCGACGGCTGTAATTTGGCGACATGCCGTTGGTTAAGTTACTGCCGACCACACTCAGGGCCGACTGGGCGGTGCTCAAACCACTGCGCGCTAAATTAAAGAGGTTATTCATAAGCGTCTAACAGGTTCCGTTATCGGTAATTTGGCGCTGGCGCCAAAATTAAAATTCACATTGTTCTATTTATTTCATCGGTGATTACAAAATTCTCTAAAACGACTTTCTAAAATAATTTCGAAATATCGCTTTGATAGGCAGAAACGCCTTGCTGAATATTGCCTTTCACTTTTTGAATGATGGTGATGAGCTTTTGTGCGTAAGCCGGATCGGTAGCGTAACCACCCGCTTGTAACGCTTTCGCGCCTTGCTCTGGCGTGGCCGATTCCACCACGCGGTTGTAGCGCGGGTTTTTCGTCAACAATTTGGCGTAATCCGACAGCGCATGTTCATAGGATTCGTAGACGCGGAACGCGGCTTTGACCTTGCGCTTCACGCCGTCGATATATTCGGTGGTGGTGATTTCGGTGGTTTTGCCCTGCCAGTCACCGGTGGCTTTGATACCAAACAGGTTGTGACTCGGCGAGCCATCGGCGGCGGGAATCTCGCGTTTGCCCCAACCTGATTCCAGTGCAGCCTGCGCCAGAATCAAATGCGGATGCACCCCGCTTTGCTGCGCCGCTTGCTGTGCCGGGCGCAGCAGCCGGGTGATAAACGGATGCGCACCTTCAGTTGCTTGCCCGAACGACAGCGGTGCTGGTAAACGCAGCGGGCCACTGGCGCGAATATTGGCGGTTTCCCCCACCAGCGACATCGGGCCGCGACCCGGCGCACCGACCTGGCTGCCTTCACTCTCGCCACCCAACTGGCGTACGATAAGATCGGCAAAGCCGAGCTGATTACTCCCGGCAATATTTTGCGCTACTTGCTGATCGTGCATCGCGGTGAACATTTCTGACGATTGGCTATGCATCAAATCATCTTTGATGGTTGCATCGCGCATGCTCTTCATCATCATTTGCACGAAGATGCCTTCCATCTGCTTCGCCGCCGCTTTTAGCGCATCCGGCGAGGCGCGCCCCGCCTCGCGTTTGAGCGTGTCCAGCGAACGCATGTCGAACGCCGGACGATCGTACTTATCGAATTTCTCCATTAGTTAATCTCCAGCTTAGCGCGCAGGCAGCCGGCGTTTTTCATCGCTTGCAGAATCGACATTAACTCGTTAGGCGTTGCGCCAAGATTGTTCAGTGCGCGTACCACGTTGTTGAGATCGGTACTGCTGCGCACGCTCTGCAATGATCCGCCCTGATCGCGTACCGAAATATCGGTTTGCGGTGTCACCACGGTTTGGCCGCCGCCAAACGGCGTATCTGGCTGGCTGACCACGTTGTTTTGCGTCACTTCCACCGTTAGCGAGCCGTGCGCCACCGCGCAGCTATCCAGCGAGACATGGCGATTCATCACCACCGAACCAGAACGTGAATTGACGATTACCTTGGCATCCTGCACGTTTACGCGCACTGGAATGTCCTGGATATTGGCAAGAAAACGCACGCGCGAGGGGCCATCGGCAGGCGCAAACAAACGCACAGTGCGCGCGTCTTCCGGGATTGCCGCGCCACCGTTGTAACGACGGTTGATCTCATCGCTGATCAACTGCGCTAGCGAGAAATCGGATTCGTTGAGCTGCAAACGCACCACGTTTTGGCTGGCGAAATCATTCGGTACTTCACGCTCAACCGTCGCGCCACCACTGATGCGGCCGCCGTTCAGTTGATTAACCTGTACGCGGCTGCCACCGGCTTGCGCGCCAGCTCCGGAGATCAGGATGTTACCTTGCGCCATGGCGTAGATTTGGTTATCTGCGGCTTTCAGTGGCGTCATCAACAGCGTGCCGCCACGTAGACTTTTAGCGTTACCCAGCGACGACACCACAATATCGAGCTTGTCGCCAGAGCGGGCAAACGGTGGCAATTCCGCCGTTACCATCACCGCAGCGATGTTTTTCAACTGCATATTCGTGCCAGGCGGCACGGCAATACCGAGCTGCGACAGCATGTTGTTGACGCTTTGTCCGGTGAACGGCGCCTGCATGGTTTGGTCGCCGGTGCCATCCAAACCGACGATCAAGCCGTAGCCCATCAAGGCGTTAGAGCGCACGCCCTGCACCGTCGCCAAATCACGAATACGTTCGGCGTGCGCCAGTTTCGGCATACTCAGCATCATGCCGTAGAGCGCGATGCTGATAATAAAGAGAAGGAATTGTTTATTCATCGCAGTATCAGAAAGGAGAAAGATTCAGGAACAGACGCTGCAACCAGCCCATAGTCTGCGCTTCGTTGATGTAGCCATTGCCGACGTACTCAATGCGCGCATCAGCCACTTGCGTGGAAGGCACGGTATTGCTGCCGCTGATGGTGCGCGGATTGACCACGCCAGAGAAACGAATGAACTCGGTGCCCTGATTAATCGCGATCTGCTTTTCACCCACCACGCGCAGGTTGCCGTTAGGCATCACCTCATTGACGGTGACGGTGATGGTGCCGGTGAAGGTATTGCGCGCCGCCGCGCCGCCTTTGCCGGAGAAGTCGTTTTTGCCTTCAGCATCAAAGTCTGCTTTGCCGTCACCTAACCAACTGTTCATTTTGGTCGGTACCGCGATCAGCCCCATTCCAGCCGATCCATTACGGTTAGCACTGGCGGAGGAGCTCTTGCTGGCGCTCACGTTCTCCTGCAACAGGATGGTCAGCGTATCGCCAACATTGCGCGGACGACGATCCTCAAACATCGGCTGATAGCCGTAGTTCATCGCCTGGCCCGACATAAACAGTGAGCCGCTGGTGCCGACCGGTGCCATCGGTAATGGTGCTGCCGAAGTAGGCCCTTCGACCAGGGGCTTCTGCAAAATGTGCGCACAACCGCTGATCATCAGTGCGCCTGTGCACAACAGGACGCGCAAAGTAGCCGCTGGCGAGAGAGTTAAAAATGGTTTCATATCGATGTCGTTAACGGTCTGCGAGCGCCGCCAACTGGCTGCGCCCGCAGAGAACGGAAATTACAGCTGCGAGAGGCGTTGCAGCATCTGGTCAGAAGCCGATACCGCTTTACTGTTGATCTCGTAAGCGCGCTGCACCTGAATCATGGTGACCAACTCTTCCGCCACGTTGACGTTAGAGGTTTCCACGTATTTCTGTTTCAGCGTGCCAGCATCTTCCATGCCCGGATTCAGCTCGTTCGGTGCACCCGACGATTGAGTTTCGCGGTACAAGTTGCCACCGACGCTCTCCAGACCGGCTTCATTGACGAAGCTGGCCAGCGTCAACTGACCAATCTGCTGCGGTTGCGCCTGACCGGCGATGGTCACGCTGACGATACCGTCGTTGCTGATCTGCAAGTTCTTCGCATCCGGCGGGATCACGATGCCTGGCTGGATCGGATGGCCTTCCGCATTCACCAGCTGACCATTTTCGTTTTTGTCGAAATGGCCATCACGCGTATAGGCGGTGCTGCCATCTGGCATCTGCACCTGGAAAAAGCCTTTGCCTTCAATCGCCACATCGGTTTCGTTACCAGTTTCGTTGTAGCCACCTTGGGTGTGGATACGCTGCGTTGAGACCGGACGTACGCCGGTACCCAGCTGCAAACCGCTGGGCAAGGTGGTTTGTTCCGATGCCTGTGCGCCGGGCTGACGCATGGTTTGGTACAACAGATCCTGGAACACCGCACGCTGCCGTTTAAAGCCATTGGTATTGACGTTGGCCAGGTTGTTGGAAATCACATCCATATTGGTCTGCTGTGCTTCCAGACCGGTTTTTGCAATCCATAAAGAACGGATCATCGTAAGACTCCTCGGTGGGCGGTTAGCCCACGCTCAGTAACTGGTTGGCCTTCTGGGCATTCTCGTCGGCGCTGCGGATCACCTTCATGTTCATCTCGAAGCCGCGGGAGTTGGCGATCATCTCGGTCATGGCTTTCACCGGGCTGACGTTGCTGCCTTCCAGTGCTTCCGGGCTGAGACGCAGTGCGTAGTCTTGTGCCAATGCATTACCGCCGGCGGCGCGGAACAAACCGTCATCGCCGTGCAGCAAATCGGCCATATCGGCGTTGACCATCTTCAAACGGCCAACCGGCACCACGGCGGTGGGATCGTCACCCGCGCCTAACGCAGAAATGGTGCCGTCAGCGGCAATGGTGACGTTGGATTGCGGCGGCACAGCTAATGGCGCGCCATCGCCCATCAGCGGTTTTCCACCCACGCTCAAGGCGCCTTCGCTGTCGACTTCGATGGTGCCGTTGCGGGTGTACCCTTCGCTGCCGTCGGGCATCGCTACCGCCAGCCAGCCGTTCTGTGGCAGTGCCACATCGAGACTGCGGCCGGTGTGGGTAATCGGCCCCATGGTGTTGTCATGGAACGGAGTGGACTCCGCCACCAGCGCACGCGTTTGCAGGGTTTCGCCCTGAATCGGTACCGAGCGGAAGGCCGCCAATTGCGAGCGGAAACCGGCAGTTGAGCTGTTAGCCAGGTTATTCGCGGTCACCGCCTGGCGGTTCATTGAAGCGCTGGCGCCGCTAAGGGCGGTGTATATTGCGCGATCCATTTAGCTATCCTTAACGCAGGTTAACCAACGTCTGGAGTAGCTCAGACTGGGTTTTGATGGTTTGCGAGTTCGACTGATAGTTGCGCTGATAGACGATCATGTTGACCATCTCCTGGCCCATATCGACGTTAGAAGCTTCGAGTGAACTGCCGTTGACCGTACCGAAGCTGCCGGAACCCGATGTACCGAGGAATGGCTGGCCTGATTGCGGCGTTTCGCCCCACAGGTTATTGCCCTGCGCTTCCAGACCACCGCTATTGGCGAAATCGGCCAGCACAATTTGAGCCACAGTTTGACGCTTACCGTTACTGTAAGTCGCGACGACTTCACCGCTGTCACCGACGATAAAGGTCTGATATTTGCCCGGCGCCTGGCCATCAATCTCTTTCAGTTTCATGGTGCTATCACCGCTGTATTTAGTGATCGCAGAGAGATCCAGATCGAGATCCAATGGTGTAGCGCCATTGAATGATTCGCCTTTGACGTTGATCTTGGCATTCGCCATGTTGAGCGTGCCGTCGGCATTAAAGGTTAGCGGGAAAGGCGTTGGCGGCACTTCAATGCCTGTGGGATCCAGCTCAGGTGACGTTTCGTTGCGCGCATAAGCGGTCCAATCACCGGCGCTGGTCTGCACGAAGTAGAGCTTGACGGTGTGCTTATTGCCGAGACTATCGAACGCTTCAACCTGGCTGGTGTAGTTATAGGTTTCAGCATCTTCGTGGTCGAAAGGTGCGGTGATGATGTTGGTATCATCGGCTTTCAGGTTGCCGGTCAATGAACCGGCGGTTGATGCCGCTGGCGGCATATCGCCGGTTGGGATCTGGATCGGCCCGACTGGCGCGCCAGGCTGGATGGTTGGCGGTGTACCGGTGGCCTGATAGCCGGTCAGGAATAATCCGTTGGTTTTGTTAATGATGTTGCCAGTGGCATCCAGATCGAATTGGCCGTTACGTCCGTAATAAACGCCGCCGCCTTCATTCTGCATGCGGAAGAACCCTTTACCCTGAATACCGATATCCAGGTTACGACCGGTGAAGCTTAAGCCCCCATCGTTGAAATTCTGAGTGACGCCCGCCACCTGCACACCCAAGCCGACAGAACCGGCAAAGATATCGGCAAAGGCAATTGAACCACTTTTAAAACCGTAGGTTTGTGAGTTAGCAATGTTGTTGCCCACCACGTCCAGCGCTTTGGCTGCCGCGTTGAGGCCGCTGAGACCTTGAGAAAAACTCATAATAAAATTCCAAAATAGAGGTAAGAAGTTACTTTTGAATCACAACCACTTCGCCCATCGAAATAGGCTCGTGGTTCAGCAGATGCAGCACCGCACCGTTTGGCGTCATGGTTACGCCTTGCACCACTTCCTGCATCAAACCAATTGCTTCCGGGCTTTCACCTTCGGCATTTTTGGCTTTGAAGCTCAGGGTGTATTCGGTATCTGGCGCGGGTCCAGGCTGAGGCTGGAAGTTCTCCAGATCATCGAGGCTATAAGTCTTCACCCCAGACTTAACGTTCTTCAGTTCAGCGGTGTAGGCGGAACCGTCAGCATCGGTGAACGTCACGGTGACGGTGTCAGCATCGCCATCCAGCACAAAGCTGAACTTCTCTGCGCCTTCTGCGCCTTCTTGCTGAATGCCAATGCCGCTGTTGAAGGTGACTTTTGGATCGCCCTCGATCAGCACGCTGCGACCGACCCACGATGAGGCGCTCATGCTGCCAAGTTGCGCCATCATCGCCTGCACGCCGGTGACGGTGCTGTTGAGTTTCTCCACGCCCGCCGCGGTGTTGAACTGCGCCAGCTGTGCTGTCAGCTGGTTGTTGTCCATCGGATTGGTGGGATCCTGATTCTGCATTTGCGCCACCAACAGCTTCATAAAGCTGTCAGTGAGATCGGCGGCGCTGTTGCCATTGCCGTAATTGTCCGATCCGCTGTTGTTGTTAACTGCTGCAACCATGGTGATAAATCCTTACTGACCCAGAGTTAAGGTTTTCAGCATCAGGGTCTTAGCGGAGTTCATCACTTCCACGTTGGCCTGATAGCTGCGGGAAGCGGAAATGGTGTTGACCATCTCGTGCACCACATTGACGTTCGGCATGCGCACATAGCCCTGCTCATCCGCCAGTGGATTGCCAGGCTCATACACCAGACGATCCGGCTCGGTGCTCTCCACCACTTCACTGACCTTCACGCCACCAATGTCATGGCCCGCCGCAGGATCAACTGAGAACACCACCTGACGTGCGCGATACGGTTGGCCATCTGGCCCAACGGCGCTGTCGGCATTCGCCATGTTGCTGGCGCTGACATTAAGGCGCTGGGCTTGAGCCGCCATGGCCGATCCTGAAATATCAAATACGCTGAATAGCGACATTTCGTATTACCCCTGACTCAACACCGTCATCATTTTCTTAATATCCGCACCGAGGAAAGTCAGCCCTGACTGATATTTCACGGCGTTATCCGCGAAATTGATGCGCTCACGATCCATATCGACGGTATTACCATCCGCACTAGGCTGGTCTGGCACGCGATATAGCAACTGCGCATCGTCAAATGGCATCGATTTTCCTTCGATGTGCTTATTAGAGGTTAATGACAGTGAGACTGATTGTTTCGCCATCGATGAATTATCCATGGCTTGCTTTAACTGCTGTGAAAAATCAATATCTCGCGCCTGATATCCTGGCGTATCGGCATTCGCAATATTTGATGCCAACACATCCTGACGGCGTGAGAGTAGACCTAACGCTTGCTGTTGAAAGCGAAATGCGTCATCAAGTTTATTGACCACTGCGCTAACTCCTGTCTGGCTTTATTTTAACTGCGTTAGTGTAGACAGCAGTGGTGAAATATCACACTGCGAAGAGCCGACAGAAATAAGCGCTTTTAGCGAATTTAGAAAATGAATTAATTACAAGGAGTTTTAATTGGCTTTAATGGCGACAAAAGTGTTGCCATTTACCTCATTAAAATAGATTGAAAGGCGTTTATAATTTAACCACGAGAAATAGCGAGCGCCACTTTATCGGGTTTTAAATAAGGCAACAAGATGAGGCACCCATTTTTTACTTTCCCACTCTTCATGCTAGCGTGTTATTCCGCGCCATTGCTGGCCAGCGTACCGGCGGCAACGTCAGCGGATCAACGCCTGCAAGTCAGACTCGATGCTTTACTGACACGTTCATTCGCGGGAAATGAAGAAATTGTTCGCACCGCTGAGTTACTGGCAACGCCAGCCCAGCTTGCTGCCGTTTGCGATAACCCGGAACTGAGTCTGGCAGGCAATGATAGCCGCATAACCGGCAAACGCACTGCCATCGCGCTATGCGGCAAGCGCAAACATTATTTGCCGATTCGCATCAGTGCCCAAGGCCGCTGGTGGGTGGCGCGGCAAAATTTGCCGAGTGGCGCGGTGCTACAACGCAGCGATATCGAAGCCATTAGCGGCAATCTGGACGGACAACCGACTGGTCTGGTTTTTAATGCCGATGCGATTGTTGGTCAGCGCCTGACGCGCGCTGTCGTGGCGGGTAAACCGTTGCTACAAAATCAATTGCGGCAGCAATGGCAACTGCATGCCGGGCAAACGGTGGATCTGGTCACCGTCGGCGATGGCTTCCGTATTCGCTCGCAAGGCAAAGCGCTCAATAACGCTGCGGTAGATGGCACACTGAAAGTGCAGACACGTAACGGTCAGACAATACTGGGTAAAGTGGATGCTGATGGGCAGGTGATGATCTTTTTACGATAAAAATTTTAGTTATTTCGTCGAGCACCGATGAGTGAAGTATACGCGAGAGCGAAATGATATGAATGCCGAGGAATATGATGATTGACAGCACCCAACCGACTCAGCCTATTGGTCCAGTAACCAGCCAGGATTTGCGCGCGCGAACCACGGCAAAAGAGAGCCAGGCACAAGAAAGCCAGTCTGACAGTAAGAGCTCGGTCACGCTCAGCACGCTGACCAAAAAGATTCAGAACGACGACAGCCGTGATGTCGATTATGCGCGAGTGGCCGAGATGCGTGCCGCATTAGCAGCGGGCGAACTGCCGCTTGAGCCGACCAAAATTGCTCGGGCGTTAGTGCAGGATATGTTTGAGTCTCATTAATAGCGGGATGTTTTAAGGTTATGGATAAGTTGTACCCAATACTGGCGCAGATGAAAACGTCTCTGGATGAACTAGAGGCGATCATGATTGAAGAGGTTAATCAGCTTAACCGTGCGCAAATTAATCCAGTTTCGCTGCAAGTGCTGACAGATAATAAAAGTCAGCTACTCTCGGCGATCCAGTATTACGATGAAATGCGTCGCCAGCAGGAACAATTGTCCGAAATTGATGCACCTTATCAGGGACAAATAAAGTTATTTACTTGCTGGCAGCAAGTGACCGAAAGAGTACGAAATACCAAAGCGCTGAATCAAAAAGTTGAAACACTGCTGCATAGCCATATGCAAAAAAATCAACATATGCAGAAAGTGGTCGATCATGTAGGTAATACCAATACGTTGTATGGTGCAACCGGTGAATCCAGCCAGCTGCCAACCGGTCGCAAATACAACATCAGCATTTAACCTGTCATTTTATTTCGTTCGTTGTTCTACTTGCTCGCCTTTATAGGCGAGTTTTTTTGCTTTGAATAAGTTAAAAAATCAGGTCACCATAAATGGCGACCCTACATAATAATCAGTGCTGGAATTAAAAAGTTAAACGGCGTTGTAGGCCTGAGATGAGTGGCGAGATTTGCGCATAGCGGTCATTTCAGCGCTGAGGGAATTAAGGCGAGTTTGAATGCACTGGCGTAAAATTGCATCCTGAGCGAATAATTGTTGCAAGGCATCAATGCAATTGAGTTGGCTAACATCCTGCGCACGCAGCTGTTTCAACTCGTTGGTATAGTGTTCAACACCGGCGACAAACTCATCCCAGTTTTCACTCTGCGCCAGCATCAATAACTGCTGGTTAAATGCCAGCAGTTGCTCAATAGCCTCCTCAGACATGTTTCACCTGACGATTTTGCGGATCAATGGCTTTCCATGTTTCTGCCATATCGGCCATCAAACTGATCAGTTGCGGCAGTTTTTCTCCCGATTTATTCATATTGGCTTCCAGCAAATTGCGCGATACATATTCGTACAAACGTTCAAGATCGGCTGGGATCTGTCCGCCAATGTCATGATTGAGACCCGCGCGCAGGCCATTATCAATGATATTAATGGCGCGTGAGATCATCTCGCCGCGACGGGCAATATTGCCCTGCTGGAAATAGATTTCCGCGCGGCGCATCGCGTTGATGGCACCATCAAATAGCATGGTAATTAATTGATGCGGCGTGGCACCGGCAATTTGGCTGTCGAGAGAAACGGCGGAGTAGGCATTTTTGCCTTTATTGGTATACATCATTACATCCTGCCGGGCAGATAAACTGCCCGGATAAGTGGTTGTTATCCCATGATGCCGAGCAATGCGGCTTGCAACTGCTGACTCATGCTGTTCATTTCGGTCATCGCTTTATCGAGACGCAAAAACTCTTTTTCGCTGCGCTTCAGGCTGTCTTCAATGCGCTGTTCCATCCGCGTGATCTGTTTCGCCACGCGCGTTTCCTGCTCCTTCAGACCTTTAATCGCCGTTGCAATGGCACCTTCGGTTTTGGGTGTTTTTTCGCTATCACCCAAATAGCTTTTAAACACGTCTTCCAAACCGTCTTTAATGCCAGGTTTACCCTCTTTGCCAAGGAACAGCGCTTCCACTTCCTTCGGGTTATTTTTCAGCGCCGCATCGAGTTTTTTATTATCAATCGATAAGCTGCCCAGCGTCCCGGTGCGATCGTCACCGGTATTGCCATCAAATTTAACGGTAATGCCCAGGCTGCCGAGAGTTTGGAACACGTCACCGGCTTCACCAAAACTTCCCATAGTGGTGGATTTCACCAGGCTGGTGAGGCGGCGCAACGTACCATCACCAAACAGCGCACCATTTCCCGGATTCGGCTGCGCCAGATCACCGCTGGAACCTTTCACCGGCTCCTTATAGGCGCTGGCGGTGCCTGCGGCGCTGAGGAAGTTGTTGTACATTTTGACAAAATCTTCAATCAGGCTCTTAACCTTGGAAGTGTCCGCGGTGACGGCCAGCGTTTCTGCTTTCAAATCCCCATTGTCATCTTTTTCGGAAATTTCACGCAGCTCAAAGGTAATGCCTTCAATCGCATCGGTGATGGTGTTAGAGCTGCGTTCAACCTTGGCACCGTCGATGGTCAGAATGGCGTTCTGTGCCGCATTGATTTGCGCAGCGCGTTTATCGTTGAAGCTGGGATCTCCGGGGATGTTGGCATTTTTTGGATCGTAATCCAGCACATCAGCCAGCTTACTATCACCGGTGACTTCCATTTTGATTTCACCGTCAGTACCGGTTTTCTTCGAGGTCACCACCAGTTGGAATTCACCGTTTTCTGCTGGCATGACTGACGCGCTGACATCACCGTTTTTCGCATTAATCTTCTTGGCAATTTGCGTCAGCGAGGTTTCGTCATCTTTCAGCTCCACGTCCATGGTTTTACCGTCACCAATGGTGATGCTCAGGGTACGAGTGGCCGCATTGTCGCCCAACTGATCGCTGTTACTGGCTTGCGCAGGAGTGCCGATTTTGTGCGATTTGGCTAACTGCTCAACAATCACCGAATAACTGTTGGGGATGGCGCCGTTACCGGCCGTGGCTTTGAAGGATTTGTTATCGCCGACGCTTACGCCGTTGAAACCCTCATCCTGCAATTTACCCAAATTGGTTTTCAGCGAATCGAGCGAGCTGGAAATCTTGCCCCAGGATGAAACCTGGCCATTGAAATTGCTTTGTTTGAGGAGATACGGATTGAGCTTTTTGCTCTCCGCGCCTTTCATCTGCTCTAACAGAGCAGGAATATCAAGCCCAGAACCACCGAGTCCTGAAATAGGCGTTGCCATGATGCATATTCCTTTAAGTGAATAAGTGAGGGTTACACTGACTCCCATCGGTGTATTGGGCGTTAAGTTTAATTTTTTACTTATAGAGCAACAATATCTAAGCGAGTGGAATACACAGACGTGCGCTTATTGGTTAATTAATTAATGCTATGGCGATAAATAGCGTCATCATTGACGACAATTCATTGTTTTTAATTTTATCCAAAAATTTATTTCAGTGATTTTCTTCGGCTCCGATGAATAGGGTATGCGCAACAATTCACGCATATTTATGCTGCCACGCTTGGCAGCGTTCATTCGCTAAAAGGAAATCGATTATGGCCCAAGTTATCAATACCAACGCACTGAGCCTGATGGCTCAGAACAACCTGAACAAATCTCAGACCTCTCTGGGCACTGCTATTGAGCGTCTCTCTTCAGGTATGCGTATCAACAGCGCGAAAGATGATGCGGCTGGTCTGGCTATCTCAAACCGCTTCACCTCTTCTATCCGTGGCCTGACTCAGGCTGGCCGTAACGCCAACGACGGTATCTCCATGGCGCAAACCACTGAAGGCGCGCTGGGTGAAGTGACTGAAAACTTGCAGCGTATCCGTGAGCTGACGGTTCAGGCGAAAAACGGCACTAACTCTTCTGACGACCGCGCGTCAATCCAGAAAGAGATCACTGCCCGTCTGGACGAGATCAAACGTATCTCTGAAACCACCAACTTCAACGGCGTTAACATGCTGGACGGTTCACGCGACAAGCTGACCATTCAGATCGGCGAC
>NZ_JBCNNP010000033.1:0-45263 GCF_039594315.1 Pantoea sp. | reverse complement strand
CACCACATCCAAATATGTGGAACGAGGATTATTGAATGAAACGTGCAGTGATTACTGGCCTGGGTATTGTTTCCAGCATTGGTAATAACCAGCAAGAAGTGCTGGCTTCTCTGCGTGAAGGCCGTTCAGGTATCACTTTCTCTGAAGAGATGAGAGATGCCGGTATGCGCAGTCACGTATGGGGCAACGTCAAACTGGATACCAACGGGCTCATCGATCGCAAAATCGTGCGTTTCATGAGTGATGCCTCTATTTATGCTTACCTCTCCATGGCCGAAGCGATCAAAGATTCTGGCCTGACTGACGAGCAGTATCAGCAAAATCCTCGTGTTGGCCTGATTGCCGGTTCCGGCGGTGGTTCTCCGCGTTATCAGGTGTTTGGTGCTGACGCGATGCGTAGCCCACGCGGCCTTAAAGCGGTAGGTCCATATGTTGTGACCAAAGCCATGGGTTCTGGCGTTTCAGCTTGTCTGGCAACCCCCTTCAAAATCCACGGTGTGAACTACTCAATCAGTTCAGCTTGTGCGACTTCTGCACACTGCATCGGTAACGCGGTTGAGCAGATCCAACTGGGCAAGCAGGACATCGTGTTTGCTGGCGGCGGCGAAGAGCTGAGTTGGGAAATGGCCTGTGAGTTCGATGCGATGGGCGCACTGTCCACCAAATACAACGAAACGCCAGAAAAAGCCTCACGTACTTACGATGCTAACCGTGATGGTTTCGTCATCGCTGGCGGCGGCGGTATGGTGGTGGTCGAGGAGCTGGAACACGCTCTGGCACGTGGTGCACACATCTACGCTGAAATCGTCGGTTACGGCGCAACGTCAGACGGCGCAGACATGGTTGCTCCTTCAGGCGAAGGCGCAGTGCGCTGCATGAAGATGGCAATGCAAGGTCTTGATACCCCAATCGATTACCTCAACACCCACGGTACTTCTACGCCAGTCGGTGATGTGAAAGAGCTGGGTGCGATTCGCGAAGTGTTTGGCGACAACTGCCCATCCATATCTGCTACCAAAGCGATGACCGGTCACTCACTGGGTGCGGCAGGCGTGCAGGAAGCGATTTACACCTTGCTGATGCTGGAACACGGCTTTATCGCGCCAAGCATCAACGTGGAAGAGCTGGATGAAGCAGGTAAAGGTCTGAACATCGTGACCAAGCCAACTGAAAAAGCGCTGACCACCGTGATGTCAAACAGCTTCGGCTTTGGCGGAACTAACGCGACTTTAACTATGCGTAAACTGCCAGCGTAATTGCCCGTAGGGTCGCCATTTATGGTGACCTGGCAATGCTGATTATCAAGGGCCGGTTAATCCGGCCCTTGTTGTTTTTGACAATTCCCCCTTCGCTTACCTACACTCATCCTCCTCGACTTACGAAATAAAATTATCAATTCCATCTTGATGTGAACCAAATATCCCGTTTCTGTGTTATCGCAGCAAGCGCGCGTGTCTGGTGATTACAAGGAGTTTGACCGATCATGACCACCACTGCTGATGCGCAGACGCCATCCGTTTTGCCGCTCGCCTGCACTTCCTTTGCGGTATTCCTGACCTATTTAACCGCAGGTCTGGCGCTGCCGGTGATTCCGCTGTATGTCCATCAGGAATTGGGCATGAGCAACGTGATGGTGGGCGTAGCGGTCGGCATTCAGTTCTTTGCCACGCTATTAACGCGCAGTTTCGCCGGGCGTCGTGCCGATCAACACGGTGCCAAACTCACCACGCAACATGGCATGATCGCCATCGCGCTGGTGGGCGTGGCTTATCTCGCCGCTGCGCTGTTGCCGGTTTCACCTTGGGCCAAATTTGGTTTGCTGGCAGTCGGGCGCTTATTGCTCGGTTTTGGCGAAAGCTTGCTGCTGACCGGCAATCTGACGTGGGGCATGGGATTGGTCGGCAGCAAACGTTCCGGCTTGGTGATGTCGTGGAACGGCATGGCGATATATGGATCGCTGGCCGCCGGTGCGCCATTGGGTTTGTTGATAAATCAGCACGGCGGATTTGCCGCACTCGGCGCGGTCGCCATGTTGCTGCCGTTGCTGGCACTGGCGCTCAATAGTTGGATCAGCAAAGTGCCGGTGGCAGGAGGCGAACGCCCATCCCTGTTCAGCGTAGTGAAAATCATCTTCCAGCCAGGGTTGGCACTGGCGCTGCAAGGCACCGGTTTCGCTGTTATCGGCACGTTTACGTCGCTCTATTTCGCCGCAGAAAACTGGGGCAATGCCGGTTTCGCACTCACCGCCTTTGGCTGTGCTTTTGTTATGGTGCGGGTGTTTTTTGGCGGTTTGCCGGATCGCCATGGCGGCGTAAAAGTGGCGATGGTTTCGCTGCTGGTGGAGAGCGCCGGTTTACTGACGCTGGCCTTTGCCAGTTCTGGCGGGATGGCGCTGATTGGCGCAGCGTTGACCGGCTGTGGCTGTTCGCTGATATTCCCGGCGCTGGGCGTTGAGGTGATCAAGCGCGTCTCGCCACAGATTCGTGGCACCGCACTTGGCGGCTTCTCGGCGTTTCAGGATATCGCTTACGGTACCAGCGGCCCGTTAACCGGTTTGCTGGCGACCGCGCTCGGTTACGGTTCAGTCTATTTGGCCGGAGCATGCTGCGCCGCGCTGGGAATTTTGGTTACCTGGACGTTTGCACGTCACGTGACAACAGCATAACCAGCTTATCGCAGGCGCTGACGATTTCTCCGGGCGTCAGCGCGGCGAATCCCAACAACCATCCCGCTTGTCGCGGGTTATCCGCATACAACGGCGACAGGCGCGGCAATAACAATCCCATTTCGCCAGCTTGCTGGGTTAATTGCGCTTCATCGCCGTGCAGCAGTTGCACCGTTAACTGCAAACCACCTGCCGCAGGCAAAGGTTTGAGCCATGCTGGCAAGCGCGTTTCGATCTGCTCCAGTAAGCAATCACGCCGACTGCGATACAACTGGCGCATCAAGCGCAAATGACTGGCGAAATGACCTTGTTGCATGAACTCGGCGGTAATCGCTTGCGGCAGTAAAGCGCTGTGACCATCCATTACGCTGCGCGCGCGACCCAACGCATCGACCAATTGCGGCGGCACCACCATCCAGGCCAGGCGTAGCGACGGGAATAAGGTTTTGGAGAAGGTGCCGAGGCAAATTACCCGCGCATCCGCTTCTAATCCTTGCAGCGCCGGAGCAGGGCGATCGTCGTAGTGAAATTCGCTGTCGTAATCGTCCTCGATCAGCCAGCTATCATGCTGTTTTGCCCACGCCAGCCACTGTAATCGTCGCGCCAAACTCATCGGCGAGCCGCTCGGATAGTGATGCGCCGGGGTTAAATACACCAGTTTTGCGCTGCCATCGAGCGGCACCGCACCTTCAGCATCCAGCGGCATGGCGCGACAGCGCGCCCCAGCGGCAAGAAACGCATTGCGCGCCCCGGGATAACCTGGCTCCTCCAGCCACACATCGTCTTGCGCATCGAGAAACATCAGCGCCAGCAATTGCAGCGCCTGTTGCGAACTGGTCAACATTACAATTTGTTCAGCCGAACAGCGCACACCCCGCGACAGCGCCAGATAATCCGCCACCGCTTGGCGCAAAGCGGGTAATCCCAGTGGATCGCCATAACCCATCACTTTACTGCCTTGCGTGCGCTGCACCTGCGCGCTGATGCGGCGCCACTGCGCGTGGGGAAAAGCGCGCAATTCCGGCGAACCGGCAGCAAAAGCATGTGGAAAAGGCGGATCCTGGCAGCCACCGGTTGCCAGCACTTGTTGACCGCGCTGCGAAAAGCGCGGCGAACGATCTACGCTCACTTTTGGCGTGGAGAGTGACATCTGAATCGACACAAAGGTACCGCGCCCGCTGTGACGTTGCAGATAGCCTTCGCTCTCCAGCTGCGCATAAGCCGCTTCCACCGTAACGCGTGACAGCGACAAATCCGCCGCCAACTGGCGACTGGAAGGTAACTTTTGTTGATGGCGCAGATGTCCTTTGGCAATGGCCTGGCGCAGGGTGGCGCACAGACGATCGCGCAGGCCACCTTGGGTTTGATGACTAAACAGCGATAAAAACGAAGTGCGCATAATGGTCTTATCATCATAATGAAAGTGGTCTCAGTATGCAGACCACTTTGCCGTAAACTGGCGGAAAATCACAGCAGGAGAATACGATGTCAGCGGTATTAAAATTTGCGCCAGCGAGCGCCGAACAGAGCGTGGCTTATCTGCAACATAAACTGGCGTATTACACCGATGCGTGGGATTTAGCCGAAGATATGGCGCAAGGTATTAGTGAGATTGTGGTGATTGATGCGCGTTCCAGCGAGGTCTATCAAGCCGGGCACATTTGTGGCGCATTGTCGTTCCCGCATCGCACCATGAATGCGGAATCCACCGCGCATCTTGATCGCCGCAAAGTCTACATCACCTATTGCGACGGCATTGGTTGCAACGGCTCAACCAAAGCGGCGCTGAAGCTGGCAGAGTTGGGCTTTCAGGTAAAGGAACTGATTGGCGGGTTAGATTTCTGGAAACGCGACGGTCATCCGATGGCGTGGGGCACAGCAGCGGGCGAATGGCCCAATGCCACGCCCGCTGCCAACTGCGGCTGCTAGATAAACAGCCACAGCAGGAAGATGAACAGGAAAAGCCCGGCGATTAGCGTGAATGCCGGGCGTTGCGCTAACGGCTCTGGCAGCATCTGGATGAACGGCGACCAAATCGGCTGCGGGCGAATTTCGCTATCCGCCAGCGGCTGTTCATGCAGTTTCTCGGCGCGACGGCTAAACAGCAGATTAAGCAAATCCTGCGTCTGGGTAGGCGTCAATACCGTTTGCGGCGTCGCCTGGAAACGCTGCTGGCTGTAATCTTCCAGCAAACGCTGCTCATCATGGGTCAGTGGCTGACGCAATGAGGTTTCCAGCATCTGCAAGGTGGGCGCACTGTGCTGCGCTAGCGTCTGGCGCACCTGCAAATATTGCGTCAGCAACGGGAAATGGCGGGAAGGGATCGGATCGCCACTTTTCAAATTCACCAGTTTCAAGGTATCAGCCAGCAGTTTCACCGGCGATTCACCGGTTTTCGCCGCCAGTCGCGTAACCTGCTGATTCAGTGATTGCTGCTCGGCGGGTAGCAACGAACGATCCGAGACGCGCGTTTGCTGCGGCTGCGGGATCGCCATCTGCCCGTTTTGCAACATCGTCAATACCTGACGCAGTTGATCCTGCGACAGCGCACTTAACACCGTTTGATTAAACTGCTGACGAATAAACTCGCTCACCGCCTGGCGATTGTTGCCCTGCGGCAATTTTTCCAGCAGCTGTTGCAATAACTGACGCGTGGCAAGGCTGTTTTGTACCTGAGTCAGGCGACCATTCAGATGCTGTTCTGCCGCCGGGAAATGACGTGATTGCAGCTCTGCTTCATTCTTTACGCCAACTTCATGACGCACGCCCGCCCACAACTCGGGTGCTTTCAGCGTGCTCAACGACATGATGCGCACAATCAGGCGCTCCAGCGTTGTACGCTGGGCAGGAGATAACGGCTGTTCACCGGCAGGACCGCCAGGACGCGCAGGGCCAGTCGCTGGCGTTAAAGAGGAACGATCGCCCGCGGGCACACCGGGACCGCTGATAGGTTGCATGGCGGAATCCTTGAAAAACGGGTCAGATCCGGGTGCGCCGGAAAAACGAGGCCATATGATAGCAAAAGCCCCCAGGAAATCCACGGGGGCTGCGGCCTTTCCAGATAATAAAATCAGGCGGCGGGATCCGCCAGGCTGGCGTTACGTGGCTTACGAAGCGGTGTTTTCAGACGTTGCGCCAGGATCACGCCCACTAATGTCATGCCGCCGCCAATCCAGTGATAGGCATGCAACTGCTCGTGCAGGAACATGACTGCGATAATTGCAGTAAAGGCCGGTACGAAGTTCATGAAAATACTGGTGGTGCTGGCACCGAGTCGCTGCACACCGAGGATCCACAAGAACGGCGCAATGATTGAGGCAAACAATCCGGCATACAATACCAACGGCAGGTTGTGCGGATTGAGCGACACATCCGGCGCGCGCAGGAATCCTGGCAACAGCAGCAGGACGCCAAAGAAAATCTGCACATACAGGCTTTGCCAGGTCGGCAGCGGAATTGCCCAGCGCTTCGTTAACACGCCGTATAGCGCGTAAGAGGTTGATGCTGCCAGCATCATCAATTCACCATTGCCGAGACGTTGATTGAGCAACTGCGCAGGATTGCCTGCGCTGACCAGCCACACCAAACCGACAAACGATAAAATCCCGCCAATCAGGATGCCGCGCGTTGGCGCAAGGCGCAGCACCACGATGCTTAACAAAATGGTCAGCAGCGGAATGGTCGCGCCAAGAATGCCCATCATCACCGCCGACACGCTGTGCGCCGCGTAGTACGCCAGGCTTTGATACAGCACCATGCCGAGCAGGCCAAGCGTCAATAAACGCCAGCCGTTGGCTTTAATGGTGAGACGATGACGCCATACGCCTGGCAGGCAAAACGGCGTTAACACCAGCAAAGCCAGCAACCAGCGATAGAAGGAGATCGCCGCCGGATCGATGCTGCCCGCCGAGAGTTTGCTGACAATCGTATTGATCGACCAGATCAGTACCGCGATCAGCGGAAACAGTAAATTCATGATACAGCTCCTCAGATAATCGCGAATAGTTTACGTTTGACCGGTTTAAACTAGATAGTTAAAATCGGACAATATTTGTTAGTGACCGGACAGAATGAATCTTCAAGTCGAATATCAACCGCCAATTGATGCGCCGTTATTACGCTTCTTCATGCGCTACGACGAGGTCAATGCCAAAACTGAATATCTGCCGCATGCGCACGATTGGGGGCAGGCGATATTCGTCACCAGCCATGTGTTGGAGATGGAAGTGGAAGGTGAACGTCTGCTGACGCCCGCCGATATGCCGATCTGGATCCCGCCCGGCCATCGCCACAGTAGCTACAACCACAATTACGCGCGTTTTTGCACCTTCAATCTTGCCGCCGATCTTTGCACCGATATGCCGGATAAAGCCTGCTTGCTGCATGTTGATGGCATTGTGCATGCGATCATGAGCGAGTTTGCATCCCGTGAACTGGAGCAACCGCAAACGCAAGCCGATTGGCGTTTATGTGAAGTGCTGATTGATCGGCTGCGCGTGGCGCCGGTGCACAACAGCTATTTGCCGATGTCGGATGACAAATTTCTCGCGCCGATTTTGCGCGCGCTGGAAGCGCATCCTGGCGACAACACCACACTGGCACAATGGGCGAAGCGGGTGTTCACCACTGAGCGTACGCTGGCGCGGCGCTGTCAGCAGCAGTTGAATATGTCATTCAGCGAATGGCGGCAGCGTTTACGTTTTTTGCGCGCTATCGCCTTGCTGGAACAGGGTTGCAGCGTGCAAGGCATCGCGCATGAACTGGGTTACAGTTCGGCGTCGGCGCTGATTGTGATGTTTCAGCAACAGGCCGGCACCACGCCCGATCGCTATCGCAGCCGGTTAGGTTAATCTCCGGCTTTATGGCAAAATACGCGCCTCAAAATTCTTCGCAGACAGGACCGCCGCAGTGAAAATTCTCGTCGATGAAAATATGCCTTATGCCCGTGAACTGTTCAGCCGCACTGGCGATGTTGTCGCCGTGCCGGGACGTCCGCTGCCAGAAGCCGAGCTGCAAGATGCCGACGGCCTGATGGTGCGCTCGGTCACCAAAGTGAACGCGGCGCTGTTAGCGGGAACGCCAGTGAAATTTGTCGGCACCGCGACGGCGGGCACCGATCACGTTGACGATGCCTCGCTGGCGGCGGCCGGTATCAGCTTCTCGGCGGCGCCCGGCTGTAACGCGATTGCGGTGGTGGAATATGTGTTCTCTTCACTGCTGCTGCTGGCCGAGCGCGATGGCTTTGCGCTGCGTGATCGTACCGTTGGCATTGTTGGCGTCGGCAATGTCGGTGGCAGATTGCAGAAGCGGCTTGAAGCGTGGGGCGTGAAAACCCTGCTGTGCGATCCACCGCGCGCCGATCGTGGCGATCAGGAAGCATTCCATTCACTGGATGAGCTGGTCGCACAGGCCGATATCCTCACTTTCCACACGCCGCTGTTTAAAGATGGCCGGTATAAAAGCTGGCATCTGGCTGATGCGGCGCTGCTGATGGCGCTGAAACCCAATACCATTCTGATCAACGCCTGTCGCGGTGCGGTGGTGGATAACGCCGCGCTGCTGGAAGTGCTGAAAATGCGTCACGATCTCAGCGTAGTGCTGGATGTGTGGGAGCCGGAACCGGAACTGTCACTGGATCTGCTGGATAAAGTCGATATCGCCACTGCGCACATTGCCGGTTACACGCTGGAGGGCAAAGCGCGCGGCACCACGCAAGTATTCGAAGCCTGGTGTGAATTTATCGGTCAGCCGCAGCAGGTCTCTCTGGATAGCCTGTTGCCTGCGCCAGAATTCGGCTCCGTTACGTTACGCGGCAAACTCGATCAGCCAACGCTAAAACGCCTGGTGCATCTGGTGTATGATGTGCGCCGCGATGATGCGCCGCTGCGTAAAGTGGCCGCGCAGCCGGGCGAGTTTGATCGCCTGCGCAAACAATATGAAGAGCGTCGTGAATGGTCATCGTTGCAGGTAAATTGCGATGATGCCGAGACGGCGGCGATGCTCAATCAACTCGGCTTTCGCGCCAGTTTGTAAAGTTAATTCAATCACCTGCGATAATGTGCGGGAAAAATCCTAAATCTCGGGCGGTGTTTTCACCGCCTTCTGTTTTTGTGTCATTGTCTGGAGTAAACCAACATGTCTGACGGCTGGAATATCGCGCTTTTAGGCGCAACAGGCGCAGTAGGGAACGCTGTACTGGAACTGCTGGCTGAACGCCAGTTCCCGGTTGGTGAGTTGTATTTGCTGGCAAGTGAAAACGGTGCTGGTGAAAACAAACGTTTTGAGGGACGTACCGTAATCGTGCAAGACGCGGCAGAATTTGACTGGACGCAGGTACAACTGGCGTTCTTTACTGCCGGACGTGAAGCGTCGGCGCGCTATGCCGAAGAAGCTGCCAGCCAGGGTTGTTTGGTGATCGACAGCAGCGATCTGTTCGCGCTGGAGCCGGATGTGCCGCTGGTGGTGCCAGACGTCAATCCGCAAGTGCTGGCTGATTATCGTAATCGCAACATCATCACCGTTGCGGATAGCCTGGTAAGCCAGCTGCTGTGCGCCATCAAACCGCTGGTGGATCTGGCCGGTTTGAGCCGTTTGCAGGTAACTAACCTGATCGCCGCTTCCAGCCATGGTAAAGCCGCGGTAGATGGTTTGGCGGGCGAAAGCGCGCGTTTACTCAATGGTGTTCCGGCGGAAACCCACTATTTTGGCCGCCAGTTGGCGTTCAACATGTTGCCGCTGTTAGCTGACAGCAACGGCAGCGTTGAGAGCGAGCGCCGCGTGGTTGAACAGGTGCGTAAAGTGTTGCAGGACGAAGGTTTGCCGATTGCTGTGACCAGCATTCAAGCGCCGGTGTTTTATGGCAATGCGCAGATCGTGCACGTTGAGAATCTGCGTCCGCTGTCAGCGGAAGAAGCGCGTGATGAGCTGGGCCGCGGCGGTGATATCAATCTGACTGAAGAGAGCGATTATCCAACGCAAGTGGGTGATGCTTCCGGTAGCGACGTGCTGAGCATTGGCTGCGTGCGCAACGATTATGGCATGCCAGAACAGCTGCAATTCTGGTCGGTCTCCGACAACGTCCGCTTCGGCGGTGCACTGATGGCAGTGAAAACCGCCGAGAAGCTGGTGCAGGAGTATTTCTATTAATGTTACCTGAAGGTAAGACGCTTAAGCTGGCGTTGGGTATTGAATACGATGGCAGCCGTTATTATGGCTGGCAGCGGCAAAACGAAGTGCGCAGCGTGCAGGAAAAGTTGGAAAAAGCGCTGTCGAAAGTGGCGGATCATCCGGTGGTGGTGTTTTGTGCCGGCCGCACCGATGCCGGTGTGCATGGCACTGGACAAGTGGTGCATTTTGAAACCACTTCGCCACGCGCCGATGCTGCATGGACGTTAGGCGTGAATGCCAATTTGCCGGCGGATATTGCGGTGCGTTGGGTGAAAGCGGTGCCGGAAGAGTTTCATGCGCGTTTTAGCGCCACCGCACGGCGTTATCGTTATGTGATTTACAACCATCGGCTGCGTCCGGCGATTCTGGCGCAAGGCATTACCCATTTTTACCATCCGCTGGATGTGGAAAAAATGCAGCGCGCCGGTCAGGTGTTGATTGGCGAGAACGACTTTACCTCGTTCCGCGCGGTGCAGTGCCAATCACGTACGCCGTGGCGCAACGTGATGCATCTGAATGTGACGCGTCATGGTCCGTATGTGGTGGTGGATATTAAAGCCAACGCCTTTGTACATCACATGGTGCGCAACATTGTTGGCAGCCTGATGGAAATAGGTTGCGGCAATCAGCCCGAAGAGTGGATGGCGACGCTGTTAGCCGCGAAAGATCGTACGTTGGCGGCGGCGACCGCCAAAGCCGAGGGGCTCTATTTGGTGGCGGTGGATTATCCATCCCACTTTGCATTACCTCAGCCTGCGTTGGGACCGTTGTTCCTTGCAGATTAACCGTTAATTAATGGACGTCGGGGAGACGTATGGAATTCATCCACTTTCTAATCGATTTTATTCTGCATATTGATGTGCATTTGGCGGAGTTGGTGGCGCAGTACGGCGTGTGGATCTACGCCATACTGTTCCTGATTCTGTTCTGTGAAACCGGTTTGGTGGTTACCCCGTTCTTGCCGGGCGACTCTCTGCTGTTTGTGGCGGGCGCGCTAGCGGCGTTGCCTGGCAACGATCTCAACGTGCATGTGATGGTGACATTGCTGGTGATCGCCGCCATCCTCGGCGATGCGGTGAACTACACTATTGGTCGTCTGTTCGGTGAGAAGCTATTTAGTAATCCGAACTCAAAAATTTTCCGTCGCAGCTATCTGGATAAGACCCACGCGTTCTACGATCGCCACGGCGGCAAAACCATTATACTTGCGCGCTTTGTGCCAATCGTGCGAACCTTTGCCCCCTTTGTGGCAGGGATGGGGCACATGTCTTATCGCCACTTTGCGCTCTTTAACGTTACGGGCGCGCTGCTGTGGGTGCTGTTGTTCTCTTATGCCGGCTACCTGTTTGGTGATTTGCCAGTAGTACAAGAGAACCTCAAGTTGCTGATTGTTGGCATTATCGTGGTTTCGATACTGCCAGGCGTCATTGAAGTGTGGCGTCATCGTCGCCAGGCGCGTCAGCAGAAGTCACAGTAACGCCGTAACCAGATTTTTATCCACAGCGTGAACGGGTTGTGGTTTAATGAGCGACATTTACGGCCTGCTGAAGGTGATTTCAGCAGTAACGAGAAGACTGGACCAGGTCAGCATTAAATAGAAAGGTCATCAATGAGCTGGATTGAACGCATACTGAATAAAAGCACCACCACACCAACGCGCAAAGCCAGCATCCCGGAAGGGGTGTGGACCAAGTGCGATAGCTGTGGTCAGGTGCTGTACCGCGCCGAACTGGAGCGTAACCTCGAGGTCTGCCCGAAGTGCGACCATCACATGCGCATGCACGCTCGTGAGCGTCTGCATAGCATGCTGGATGAAGGTTCGCTGGTTGAGCTGGGAAGCGAACTGGAGCCAAAGGATCTGCTGAAGTTCCGCGACTCCAAGAAGTACAAAGATCGTCTGGTGGCTGCACAGAAAGACACTGGCGAGAAAGACGCACTGATCACCATGAAAGGCACGCTGCACGGCATGCCGGTTGTGGCAGTGGCTTTTGAGTTCTCCTTTATGGGCGGCTCAATGGGTTCTGTAGTTGGCGCGCGTTTTGTACGCGGTGTTGAGCAGGCGTTGGAAGACAACTGCCCGCTGATCTGCTTCTCCGCTTCTGGCGGTGCGCGTATGCAAGAAGCGCTGCAATCCCTGATGCAGATGGCGAAAACCAGTGCTGCACTGGCGAAAATGCAGGAGCGCGGCTTGCCGTACATCTCGGTATTGACCGACCCAACCATGGGCGGCGTCTCTGCGAGTTTCGCCATGTTGGGCGATCTCAACGTCGCGGAACCGAAAGCGCTGATCGGCTTTGCCGGTCCACGCGTTATCGAACAGACCGTGCGTGAAAAACTGCCGCCGGGCTTCCAGCGCAGTGAGTTCCTGATTGAGAAAGGCGCGATCGACATGATCATCCGTCGTCCGGAAATGCGCTTTAAGCTGGCAAGCCTGCTGGCGAAAATGATGAACCTGCCAGCGCCAGTGCTGGATGGTGATCAGCCTAACGCGGCTGAGCCGGAGAGCAACGAAGCCTGACAGGCAACGGAAAGGCGCAGCGATGCGCCTTTTTACCAATGCACCGTAAATCAGTAAACGGGACACATGGACAATTCTCTTCCTCAAGCCACGTCGCCTTTGGCCACGTGGCTTCATTATCTTGAGCACCTGCATTCTCAGGCCATTGAACTCGGCCTGGACCGTATTCAACGCGTCGCTGAACGTCTCGACTTGCTCAAACCCGCTCCGTTTATCTTCACCGTCGCCGGCACCAACGGCAAAGGTACCACTTGCCGCACACTTGAAACGCTGCTGATGGCCGCGGGCTATCGTGTGGGCGTTTACAGTTCGCCGCATCTGGTGCGTTATACCGAGCGGGTGCGCGTGCAAGGCGCTGAACTGGATGAAGCGCTACACAGCGCCAGTTTCGCCAGCATTGAAGCGGGACGGGGTGAAATCTCACTCACCTATTTTGAGTTTGGCACCTTGTCGGCACTGAACCTGTTCCGCGATGCCAATCTTGACGTCGTGATCCTCGAAGTTGGTCTTGGCGGTCGTCTTGATGCCACTAACATCGTCGATGCCGACGTGGCAGTGATTACCAGTATCGCACTCGATCACACCGATTGGCTGGGGCCTGATCGCGAAAGCATTGGCCGTGAAAAAGCCGGTGTGTTCCGTGCAGGAAAACCGGCGGTGGTGGGTGAAGCCGATATGCCGAGTACCATCGCCGATGTGGCAGCCGAGAAGGGCGCGCAACTGTTGCAGCTCAATCGTGATTGGCAGTGGCAGCAAACCGGTGATAGCTGGATGTTGCAGGATGCGCACGGTGAGCTGCGCGATCTGCCGCTACCGCAAGTGCCATTGCCGAATGCGGCAACGGCATTGGCCGCGCTGCGTGCATCGGGTTTGCAGGTGAGTGAGGCGATCATTCGCCAGCATCTGCCGCTGGCGATTTTGCCGGGGCGTTTCCAGTCCGTGAGCGAATCGCCACGCGTGATTCTGGATGTGGCGCACAATCCGCATGCCGCTTATTATCTGGCTCGGCGTTTGGCTGAGTTGCCTCACAACGGCCAGGTGCATGCGGTGGTTGGCATGCTGCATGATAAAGACATCGCCGGAACGTTGGCGGCGCTGGTCCCGCAGGTGAATCATTGGTACTGCGCGCCGCTTGATGGCCCGCGCGGTGCTTCAGCGGATGAGCTGATAGCACATCTGGAAGGTGGCGTAGCATACCGCAATGTGGATGCTGCGTGGCAAGCGGCGCGCCAGCAGGCGCGTCCCGAAGATGTGATTCTGGTCTGTGGATCTTTCCACACCGTAGCGCAAGTTATGGAATCGATGACAGCGGAGAACGGCAGTGGCAAGTAAGTTTCAAAATCGCTTAGTCGGTACGGTCATTCTGGTGGCGATTGGCGTCATCGTGCTGCCGGGCCTGCTGGACGGTAAGAAAAAGCATTATAAAGAAGAGTTCGCCGCGATCCCGCTGGTGCCGAAACCGGACGATCAGCAGGATAGCGAAATGGTGCCACCGGTGACGCAACCTTTACCGTCGCAACCGCCAGAAGGTGCCAGCGCGGCGCAGAATCAGGAAGGTGGCAAAACGGCGACCACGGGCAGCACGCAACCGGCGCAGAATACCGAACCGAGTGTGGTGACGCCGCCGCCGGTACATCAGCAAGTTCAGCAGAAACCGGTAGAACAGCCGAAGCCAAAACCGGTCGAGCAGCCGAAACCGAAGCCGGTGGAACAACCGAAGCCAAAACCGGTTGAACAGCCAAAACCGAAGCCGGTCGAACAACCGAAACCGGTTGAGCAGAGCAAGCCAACTGAAACGCCGAAGCAAAGTGAGCCAGAAGCCCCAGCGGGTCAGGCATTTGTGGTGCAGCTTGGTGCGCTGAAGAACGCGGCGAAAGTGAGCGAGATTGTGGCGCAGCTGCGACTCTCCGGTTATCGTGCCTTTACCGTTCCTTCCACGCCGGTGCAGGGATCGATTACCCGCATTTATGTCGGTCCGGATGCCTCTAAAGCCAAGTTGCAGAGTTCATTAAGTGAGCTGCAAAGCATTTCTGGTCTGGGCGGCGTAGTGAAGCCGTATAGCGCGAGATAATGCGTTGATAAGTCGCGCCGATAGCAGTAAAAGGCGCGACTAAATTGCACATGATTAGCGAAGCGTAATTGAAAAAGTATTTAATATCAGTCAATTAAAAGATTGATATCCCATCGGGCGAGGAAAGTTTTTTTCATCGCCCTTTTTACGGATGCAGAACCGGAAAACCCTACGCAAACGTTTTCTTTTTCTGTTAGAATGCGCCCCGAACTGGATGCAGGGGTGCAATAGCACTGGGCTGGAAGAGTTCATGATCTGGATTGATTACGTCATTATTGCGGTAGTTGGTTTTTCGGCTTTGGTCAGCCTGATTCGTGGGTTTGTCCGTGAAGCCTTATCTCTCGTTACCTGGGGATGCGCGTTCTTTGTCGCCAGTCATTATTACGCCTACCTTGCAGTCTGGTTTACCGGTTTTAGTGACGAACTGGTTCGCAACGGCATCGCCATCGCGGTGCTATTCGTTGCCACCCTTATTGTGGGTGCCATCGTCAACTATGTCATCGGCTCGCTGGTTGAGAAAACTGGCTTGTCGGGAACCGACAGGGTGTTGGGGGTCTGTTTCGGGGCGTTGCGTGGCGTACTGATCGTATCTGCTATGCTCTTTTTCCTCGATACATTCACCGGCTTCTCGAAAAGCCCCGACTGGCAACAGTCGCAACTTATCCCCGAATTCAGTTACATCATCAGGTGGTTCTTTGATTACCTGAAAAGTACGTCGAGTTTTTTACCCCGGTGACACCATCGGGCGTGCGGCTAATGAGGAAAAGACAATATGTGCGGTATTGTTGGTATCACCGGTTTTATGCCAGTAAACCAGTCAATCTATGACGCGTTAACGGTGCTTCAGCACCGCGGGCAGGATGCCGCCGGCATTTGTACCATCGATGCTATTAACTGCTTCCGTTTGCGTAAAGCCAATGGTTTGGTCAGTGATGTGTTCGAAGCGCGCCACATGCAGCGTTTGCAGGGCAACATCGGGATTGGTCACGTGCGTTATCCCACAGCAGGCAGCTCCAGCGCCTCTGAAGCGCAGCCTTTCTATGTGAATTCGCCTTACGGCATCACATTGGCGCACAACGGTAACCTGACCAACGCACACGAGCTGCGTAAGCAACTGTTCGAAACGGGTCGCCGTCACGTTAATACCACCTCAGATTCCGAAATCCTGCTGAACATCTTCGCGCAGGAACTGGATCGTTTTCAGCATTACCCGCTGGAAGCGGACAACATTTTTGCTGCGGTGGCGGCGGTGCATCAGCAGGTGCGCGGCGCTTACGCAGTGGTTTCGATGATCATCGGTCACGGCATGGTGGCGTTCCGCGATCCCAACGGCATTCGTCCGCTGGTGCTGGGCAAGCGCGTGATTGCAGATGGTCGCACTGAATACATGGTGGCCTCGGAAAGCGTGGCGCTGGATACTCTGGGCTTCGAGTTCATTCGTGACGTCGCGCCAGGCGAAGCGGTGTACATCACCGAACAAGGCCAGCTTTCTACCCGTCAGTGTGCCGAGAACCCAAAAACCAATCCGTGTCTTTTCGAGTACGTTTACTTTGCCCGTCCGGATTCTTTCCTCGACAAAATTTCGGTGTACAGCGCACGTGTGCGCATGGGCACCAAGTTGGGCAACAAAATTGCGCGTGAGTGGGAAGATTTGGATATCGACGTGGTGATTCCGATTCCGGAAACTTCCACCGATATCGCGCTGGAAATCGCCCGCATCCTCGACAAGCCGTATCGTCAAGGTTTCGTGAAAAACCGCTATGTCGGCCGCACCTTTATCATGCCGGGCCAGCAGCAGCGCCGCAGCGCGGTTCGCCGTAAGCTGAACGCCAACCGTGCTGAGTTCCGTGATAAAAACGTGTTGCTGGTGGATGATTCCATCGTGCGTGGTACCACCTCAGAGCAGATTATTGAGATGGCACGTGAAGCGGGCGCCAAGAAAGTGTATCTCGCCTCAGCGGCCCCGGAAATCCGTTTCCCGAACGTGTACGGCATCGATATGCCAAGCGCCACCGAGCTGATTGCACACGGTCGTGAAGTTGACGAGATTTGCCAGCTGATCAAAGCGGATGCGCTGATTTTCCAGGATCTTAACGATCTGATTGAAGCGGTGCGCGAAGAGAATCCGGATATCGCCAACTTCGAGTGCTCGGTGTTCAACGGTATTTACGTCACCAAAGATGTCGATCAGCAGTACCTTGAGTATTTGCAGTCGCTGCGTAATGACGATTCCAAAGCCATTGCACGTCAGACCGAAGTCGAAGGTTTGGAGTTGCATAACGAAGGTTAATTCCCACGTTGTGGCATAGCATCAATAGGGCGGGCGCAATCCCGCCCTGTTTGTTTTTGTATTTTTGTTCAGGGAGCCGCTATCATTGCCGCAATCTGAACGGGTAAGGCTGAATTATGAAACGACTGATCATTGGTATTTCCGGCGCCAGCGGCGCGATCTATGGCGTACGCATGTTGCAAGTGCTGCAACCGCTTGCCGATGTGGAAACCCATTTGGTGATCAGTCCTGCGGCTCGACAAACCCTGGCATTGGAAACGGATTACAGCCTGCGCGATGTGCAAGCGATGGCTGATGTGGTGCATGACGTGCGCGATATTGCGGCCAGTATTTCGTCCGGCTCGTTCAAAACGCTCGGCATGGCGATTGCGCCCTGTTCGATGAAAACGCTGTCAGGCATTGTGCACAGCTACAGCGATAGCTTACTGACGCGCGCCGCCGATGTGGTGCTAAAAGAGCAGCGTAAACTGGTGCTATGCGTGCGCGAAACACCGTTGCACTTAGGACATTTGCGCATGATGACCACCGCAGCCGAGTTGGGTGCGCTGATTATGCCGCCGGTACCTGCGTTTTATCACCGCCCTCAATCGATCAGCGATTTGGTCGATCAAACCGTCAATCGCGTGCTCGATCAGTTCGACATCGAATTGCCTGAAGATCTTTTCACTCGCTGGAATGGCGCATAACGGTGCATTAATGCACTGCTTGTGTGCAATTTCGCGTGCGCGATCACTCTTCGTGCATCTTGTGCACCAAAAGTTAACAATGTCGCTTTTTCTTCCTCACACCGCTGTTATATTTCCCTCACAAACTAAGTGCTTGCGCCGCTTATCGGTGCGGTATTTAGTGCGCTTGCGCATGCTTTAGCCGATTCGCATAACTGGCATGAAACGTGCACATCTTTCAGCGCAAACCAACAACACATCACGAACCACATAACAATAAGCACTTCACTTGAGGGTTACCTATGAAAAAGCGAGTTTTGGCTCTTTCTCTGATGCTGGCGATGGCAAGTAGCGCGAGTGTTTTCGCCGCCGTGCCGAAAAATGTGCGCATCGGAACTGACCCGACTTATCCGCCATTCGAATCCAAGAACGCGCAAGGCCAACTGGTTGGCTTTGATATCGATCTGGCAAACGAAATTTGTAAGCGTATCAAGACCCAATGTACTTATGTGGAAAGTGACTTCGATGCGCTGATCCCGTCGCTGAAAGCCAAGAAAATCGACGCCATCATTTCATCCCTCTCGATCACTGAAAAGCGTCAGGAAGAGATCGCCTTCTCCGAGAAGTTGTACGCAGCAAACGCGCGTTTAGTTGCGCCGAAAGGCTCTACGCTGCAACCAACCATTGAATCGCTGAAAGGCAAAAACATCGGCCTGCTACAAGGCACCACGCAAGAAACCTATGCGAAAGAGAACTGGCAGCCAAAAGGTGTCACCGTGACGCCATACGCTAACCAGGATCTGGTGTATCAGGATCTGAATGCCGGCCGTATCGATGCCGCGTTCCAGGACGAAGTGCAGGCGAGCGAAGGCTTCCTGAAACAGCCTGTGGGCAAAAATTATGCATTTGCCGGCCCGGCAGTTAAAGATGACAAAATCTTTGGCGTCGGTACCGGTATGGGCCTGCGTAAAGATGATGCCGATCTGAAAGCAGCCATTGATAAAGCCTTTACCGACATGCGTAAAGACGGCACCTACGACAAGATTGCCAAGAAGTATTTTGATTTTAATGTGTACGGCGACTAACAGTTCTGTTCCTGATCGTGCTGTTTGAATTGCAGGAAGGTGGGTCATAAGTATTCACTCCGGGCGCTTACTTATGTAAACTGCCCGGCTTCATACGCTTGCCGCCATCCATCCTGCGATTCAAATCTCCTGGTTAGGACTGTCCGTCAGTTGGGCAGCGTTTGTTTTTTACCCTCACGACAGGATTGAACCCATGTTGTATGGCTATTCTGATGTAATCCTCAAGGGCACCCTTGTCACACTGGAGCTGGCGCTCAGCTCGGTGTTGCTGGCGGTGGTGCTCGGTTTAATTGGCGCTGGCGCCAAACTCTCCCGCAATCGCCTGCTGGCGATGATTTTTGAAGGCTACACTACGCTGATTCGCGGTGTGCCTGATTTAGTTCTCATGCTGCTGATCTTCTATGGTTTGCAGATCGCCCTGAATACCCTCACCGATGCACTTGGCCTGGCGCAGTTTGATATCGACCCAATGGTCGCCGGTATCATCACGCTCGGTTTCATCTACGGCGCTTACTTTACCGAAACCTTCCGCGGCGCGTTTCTGGCGGTGCCGAGAGGGCAGATCGAAGCGGCCACCGCCTTTGGATTCACCGGTTCGCAAACTTTCCGCCGTATTTTGTTCCCGGCGATGATGCGTTTTGCGCTGCCGGGCATCGGCAACAACTGGCAGGTAATTTTGAAAGCCACCGCGTTGGTATCGCTGCTTGGTCTGGAAGATGTGGTGAAAGCGACTCAGCTAGCCGGGAAAAGTACCTGGCAGCCGTTCTACTTCGCGATTGTCGCGGGAGTGATTTATTTGGTGTTTACCACGCTATCGAATGGCGTGCTGTGGTGGCTTGAACGCCGCTACACCGTAGGTGTGAAAAGGGCAGAGCTATGATCGAGATTATTCAGGAATATTGGAAACAACTGCTCTGGACCGACGGTTATCGTTTCACCGGCATCGCGATTACGCTGTGGTTATTGATTCTTTCCGTGGTGATTGGTGGTTCGCTGGCGGTACTGCTGGCGATTGCGCGCGTATCGTCAAATCGTTTTATCTCCACGCCGGTTTGGCTGTTCACCTATGTGTTTCGCGGCACGCCGCTGTATGTGCAGTTGCTGGTGTTTTACTCCGGCATGTACACGCTGGAAATCGTCAAAGGCACCGAACTGTTAAACGCCTTCTTCCGCAGCGGCCTGAATTGTACGCTGCTGGCGTTCACGCTTAACACCTGCGCCTACACCACCGAAATTTTTGCCGGTGCGATTCGTGCCGTGCCGCACGGTGAAATCGAGGCGGCGCGTGCTTATGGCTTCTCGCCGTTTAAGCTTTATCGCTGCATTATTTTGCCTTCGGCGCTGCGTACCGCGTTGCCGGCTTACAGTAACGAAGTCATTTTGATGCTGCACTCCACCGCGCTGGCGTTTACTGCCACGGTGCCGGATCTGCTGAAAATCGCGCGCGATATTAACTCGGCGACCTATCAGCCGTTTACCGCTTTTGGCATCGCTGCGGTGCTGTATCTGATTATCTCTTACGTGTTGATTAGCCTGTTCCGTAAAGCCGAACGTCGCTTCCTTGCGCACGTAAAACCTTCTTCATCGCATTGAGTATCACTATGGCCGACAATAAATTAAGCGTTACCGAACTGCACAAGCGTTACGGTGAACATGAAGTTCTGAAAGGCGTGTCACTGCAGGCGAATGCCGGCGATGTGATCAGCATTATTGGCTCGTCCGGTTCCGGGAAAAGTACTTTTCTGCGCTGCATTAACTTCCTCGAAAAACCGAGTGAAGGCACGATTAACGTCAACAATCAGCCGATCAATCTGGTGCGCGACACCGATGGCCAGCTGAAAGTCGCTAACAAAGAGCAGCTGCGTATGCTGCGCACGCGTCTGACCATGGTGTTCCAGCACTTCAATTTGTGGAGCCACATGACGGTGCTGGATAACGTCACCGAAGCGCCGATCCAGGTACTGGGCTTGAGTAAAGCCGAAGCGCGCGAGCGTGCGATTAAGTATCTGGATAAAGTGGGTATCGACGAGCGTGCGCGCGCCAAATATCCGGTGCATCTGTCTGGTGGTCAGCAGCAGCGTGTGTCGATTGCACGTGCGTTGGCGATGGAACCCGAAGTGCTGCTGTTTGATGAACCCACCTCTGCGCTCGATCCTGAATTGGTCGGAGAAGTACTGCGCATCATGCAGAAGCTGGCGGAAGAGGGCAAAACCATGGTGGTGGTAACGCACGAGATGGAGTTTGCTCGTCACGTCTCCAATCACGTGATTTTCCTGCATCAGGGGAAGATCGAGGAACAAGGCACGCCGGATGAGCTGTTCGGCAATCCAAAAAGCCCGCGCTTGCAGCAGTTCCTTAAAGGATCGTTGAAGTAATTTTAATCGGGATGGAGAGCGCTGTCTCCCATCCCGGCCTTCCCCCGCAAGCAGGGGAAGGAGTTGTTGGTGGCAGCATCTTCCTCTCCCATTTATGGGAGAGGACCGAGGTGAGGGACAGTGAGCACAATCTAATCTCTTAAAAGCTTCAGCGCCGTATTTTCATCAGTCACCAAACCCGCGACCCAACCGCCCTGTAGCGCAGCAAGAATTGCCGGGTATTTTCGTTCGCTACCGGCAAAACCAATAATCTGTCGCTGCGTCTGGCTTTCCAGTAATACGCTGGTCAGCAACTCATCGGTTTCACTCAACACACGCTCACCTTGCTGATTGAAAAAATGTCCAAGCATCTCACCGACGACACCGCGTGCGTTGAGATCGGCAACTTGTGCATCGGTAATAAAACCTTCGGCATGCAATGGACAGCCGGGCTGCACTTCGCCAATACCGACAAACGCCACATCGGCCTGCAATGCGCGCTGCGTCACGCGCTGATAAACCTGATGCTGAACCCACATCGCTTTATCAGCAGGCGTATCGGCATACAGCGGCGCGGGAATGAAGTAATACTTGCCCTGCATCTTCTCCGCCATTTTCAGCGGCACATCGTAGCGCGTACCTGAATCATCCCGTGCAATCGCGCCAATCATCGAGACGCATTGATGCTGAGGACGTTCAACCCACGGCAGCGCATCGATCATTGAGCGCAAAGTCTTACCGGAACCAATGCCGAATACCTGCGGCTGCTCTTCGTTGATGTATTGCGACATCACCGCCGCGCCTTCCACCGCCAGCATCTGCTGGATCGCCTCATCGTCGAGATTGGCCGATGGCACCACGCGGCACAGATTCAGACCAAACTTTTCTTCAATTTCGCGAGCCAGATGCAAGCAATGCGTAACTGGATGATCGATTTTGACGCTGACCATGCCCATTTCACGTGCGCTGGAAACCAAGCGCTGCGCCACCTGACGCGACAATCCCAATGCGCGCGCAATCTCTTGCTGTGTCACGCCCGCCACGTAATACATCCAGGCCGCACGTGCTGCCAGTTCTTGTTTTTTCTCTTCTCTGCTCATCACGCTGTTCCGCCAAAACCGGTGCGCCATGTTAGCGCGAGAACGTCGGAAAGTGTTAATTGAGCAAAAGCCCTAAAAAAGAGCAAAAGTATTAATTGTGAAGTTGCTCGCAGAATCATCGTCGCCGCACGCACTATGCTACACGTAATCGGGCAAATGCCCTTAATCGTGGCAAATGTTTATTTTGAGGCGACTATGACAAATCAATCAGTGTGGATGCACATCGGCGCAGGATCTTTTCATCGTGCTCATCAGGCGTGGTATCTGCATAAGTTGCGTGAGCAAGGTGACGATAGCTGGAGCATTGCGCTCGGCAACATCCGCAACGATGCGGTGCCGTTGCTCAATCAACTACAAGCACAAAACGGTGAATACGTGTTGGAAACCGTGACACCAGAAGGTGAGCGGGAATATGAAACCATTACTTCACTGCGCAAAATTCTGCCGTGGGATAGTGAGATTAGTGCCTTGGTCGAGCAGGGCGCGAAAGCTGAAACCCGGGTGATTGGTTTTACCGTGACCGAAGCGGGCTATTACTTGACGTCAGAACATCAACTCGACCTGACGCAACGTGACGTGCAGGCCGATATCAACGGTGATATCCGCACCCTTTATGGCGCGTTAGCGCGCATCCTGGCGCAACGTGTGGCAAACGGCGGCGAGCCTGTGACGTTGCTGAACTGCGACAATCTGCGTCATAACGGCGAACGCTTCCGCGACGGATTTCTGGCGTTTCTCGCCGCTAAAGGCGATCGCACGCTAGCGGATTGGGTGCGTGATCACACCACATCACCAAACACTATGGTCGATCGCATTACGCCACGCCCAACGCCAGATGTGGCAGAGCGGGTGAAGGCGGCTACCGGTAAAGATGATGGCGCGGCGGTGATGGCGGAATCCTTTATTCAATGGGTGATTGAGGATGACTTTATTGCTGGCCGCCCGGCGCTGGAGAAGGTGGGCGTCGAGTTGGTTGATTCGGTACTGCCGTGGGAAGAGGCGAAAATTCGCATCCTCAATGCTACACATGCAGCGATTGCCTGGGCCGGCACGCTGATTGGTCTCAATTACATTGACGACAGCACGCGCCAACCGGCGATTTATCAGCTGGCGTATGACTACGTGACGCAGGATGTGATGCCATCACTGTCGCCGAGCCCGCTGGATTTGGCCGACTATCGTGACGTGGTACTGGCGCGCTTTAGTAATCCTTACATCAAAGACACTAACCAGCGCGTCGGCGCGGATGGTTTATCAAAAATTCCCGGCATGGTGACGCCAACGCTGCGCGAATGCTATCAACGCGGTGCAGAACCTCATGCAACGGCGGTGCTGCCTGCGCTGTTCTTCCTGTTCCTGCTACGCTGGGCCAATGACCAATTGCCGTATCAATATCAGGATGGCGCGCTGCAAGCCGATGCTTTGCGCCAGCAGTTTGCCCGCGCCGATGCGTTGGAAGCGTTTCTTAGCGATAGCGCGCTGTTTGGTGAACTGGCGCAGGACAAAGCCTTCCATGCGCTGGTGACGCGTAGCGTGGCCGATTTGCAGCAATGGCTGAAGCAGCCCGAACGCACGCTGGCTGCGGTGTAAGGAGCGCATCATGTATCTCGGCATTGATATCGGCACCTCAGAACTGAAAGCACTGATCATTAACGCGCAGGGCGAAATTGTCGCCTCGAATCACGCCACGCTTACGGTACAGCGTCCACACGCCCATTGGGCGGAGCAAGATCCTGAGCGCTGGTGGCAAGCCTGCGGCGAGGTGATCGCTGCGCTACGTCAACAAGCGGCGTCCGCCTGGAGCGAAATTCGCGCCATCGGTTTGTCGGGGCAGATGCATGGCGCGGTGCTGCTGGATAAGCAAGGCAAGGTGCTGCGTCCGTGCATTTTGTGGAATGACACGCGCAGCGCGCCGCAGTGTGAAGCATTGAGTCAGCAATATCCGCAGATGATGCAGATCAGCGGCAACATGATCATGCCGGGTTTCACCGCGCCGAAACTGCGCTGGGTGGCGGAACAGGAACCCGCCATTTTCCAGCAAATCGACAAAGTGTTGCTGCCGAAAGACTATCTGCGCTGGCGTTTAACCAGGCGTTTTGTCAGTGAACCGTCGGATGCGGCGGGTACGCTGTGGCTTGATGTGGCTCAGCGCGATTGGTCTGACGAACTGCTGGCGATCACCGGGCTGACGCGCGATCAGATGCCGGAACTGGTGGAGGGCAGTGCGATCAGTGCCACGCTGCACGCCGATCTCGCTAGCGAGTGGGGCTTATCGGCATCGGTGTGTGTCGCGGGCGGCGGCGGCGACAATGCCGCTTCGGCGGTGGGCGTTGGCGCGGTAAATCCTGGCGATGCGTTTATTTCGCTCGGCACTTCCGGCGTGATTTTCGTGGTTAACGACCGCTTACTGGCCGATCCGCAATCTGGCGTGCATGCGTTTTGCCATGCGTTGCCAGGCCGCTGGCATCAGATGAGCGTGATGCTCAGCGCCGCCAGTTGTTTGCGCTGGCTGTGTAATCTGCTGTCGGTGACCGAAAGCCAACTGATGGAAGAGATGGCGCAACTCAGTGATGAACAACGCCGCCGCGCACCGGTGTTCCTGCCTTATCTTTCTGGCGAACGCACGCCGCACAACGATCCTGATGCCTCCGGTTCCTTCTTCAACCTGCGCCACGAAACGCCGCGCGCGCTGTTGGGTTACGCGGTAATCGAAGGCGTGACGTTTGGTCTTGCCGATGGCTTCGCGGTGCTGGGCGATGCGCAGCGCCAAATTCAGCAATGCAGTCTGACCGGCGGCGGGGCGCGCAGCACCTTGTGGGCGCAATTGATCGCCGATGTGCTGCAACTGCCGATCGTCACCCATCCCGCCAGCGCTTCGGGCGCATTGGGCGCCGCACGTCTGGCGTGGCTGGCCGCTGGCGGCATGGAGAGCGAAGTGTGCCTGAAACCGCCGGTGCAGGCGCGCTATTTGCCCGATGCCGCGCGTGGCAAAGTGCTGCAACAGCGGTTGCATCTGTTCCGCACGCTCTATGCACAACAACAGCAAGCGCGTGCGCTGCTGCCTGAATAATTCCAAACAGAGGATGAATGAGATGCAATCGAATGATTACTGGTTTGGCTTGCCGAAAAAAATGTTCTGGGGCTTTCTCGCCATCGCCATTTTCATGGCCGGTGATGGCTTCGAAATGGCGTTCCTGTCGCGCCACATCACCGATATGGGTTTCACTCCGGCACAGTCGGCGGTGGTGTTTACCTTTTATGGCTTAGCGGCGGCATTAGCGGCGTGGGCATCGGGTGTGGTGGCGGAACTGATTACGCCGCAGCGCGCGATGATGATTGGTTTCGTGCTGTGGATAGTGATGCACACGCTGTTTATGTCGCTGGGCTTGGGCATGCGCAACTATCCGCTAATGGTACTGTTCTACGGTATTCGCGGGCTGGCCTATCCGCTGTTTATCTACTCGTTCATGATGATGCTGGTGCAAGTGCTGCCGCGTGAAAAACTGGCTGCTGCGACCGGTTGGTTCTGGGCGATGTATTCCGTCGGTATCGGCGTGGTCGGCAGCTATTTGCCAAGTCTGACTATCCCAATGCTCGGCGAAACCGGTACTTTGTGGCTGGCGATCATTTGGGTGGCATGCGGCGGTGTGTTGGCGTATTTCAGCTTGCGCAATGTGCCGGTGGATCGTTCTCGCGTGAATCTGCCGCTGCGCGATAAAATGACCGAGATGTCGCGTGCCGTCACCATTCTCTTTACTAATCAACACGTGTTCTACGCTTGCCTGATTCGCATCATCAATACGCTGTCACTGTTTGGTTTTGCCATCATCATGCCGCTGCTGTTTGTTGATCGCCTCGGCTTTAGTATTTCCGAATGGCTGCAAATTTGGGCGGTGTTCTTCTTCGTCACCATTTTCACCAATATTTTCTGGGGTATCACCGGCGAAAAATTGGGTTGGATTCGTCAGGTGCGTTGGTTTGGTTGCCTTGGTATGGCGATCTCCAGCCTGGCGTTTTACTACCTGCCGCTTTATGCCGGACATAATTTCTGGGTGGCGCTGATTCCGGCGGTGATGTTGGGGATTTTTGTCGCGGCGTTCGTGCCAATGACCGCGGTATTCCCAACGTTGGAGCCGCATCACAAAGGCGCAGCGGTATCGATTTACAATCTGTCGGCCGGGTTAAGTAACTTTGTCGCACCGGCGATTGCTTCTGTACTGTTGCCGTTCTTCGATATCGTCGGCGTGGTGTGGGCGTATACCGCGCTGTATGTGTTTGCCGGCGTGTTGACCTTTATCATTCGCGTGCCGCAGCCGGGGCACACGCATCTGCCTGCGGCAGTAAAATCACGGGTGGCGCAGCAGCGAAGTTAAGTGATAGCCGGGCGCCATTAATGGCGCCCTCTACGCTTAGCTGGCGACATCCTGCAACGCTTCCTGCAAATCGTACCAGCGGAAACCAAAGCCTGATTCCTCTAAGCGCTTCGGCAATACATGTTGTCCACCCAACACCAACACCGCCGATTCACCCATCATCAATTTAATCGCGCTAGCAGGCGTGCGCATAAAGGCCGGGCGATGCATCACGTGGCCCAATGTGGCGGCAAACTGCTCGTTGCGGACCGCATAAGGCGCGACCATATTGAACGGCCCACGCAGTTCTGAGTGATCGATCAGCCACAAAATGGCGTTAACCAGATCATCGACATGAATCCACGGCAAATACTGTTTGCCGCTGCCAATGGGCCCGCCCACGCCGAGTTTGAACGGCAGCTTCATTTTCGCCAGCGCGCCACCTTCTTTGGCTAACACCACGCCGGTGCGCAGCAAGCAGACGCGCGTGCGATCGCTTTGCGCGGTCAACGCCAGCTGCTCCCAACGCGCGCACAGCGCATGGGTAAACTCATCGTGACCCGGATCGTCTTCGGTTAATACCAAATCGCCGGTATCGCCATAAAAGCCAGTGGCTGAACCGGAGATTAAAAATTGCGGGGGTTGGGAGCTAGCATGAATCAGCGATACCAGTTGTTCGGTGATTTGCCAGCGGCTTTCACACAGCCGCTGCTTTTGTTGTTCGGTCCAGCGTTTATCGGCAATCGGTTCGCCCGCTAAATTGATCACACCATCAATGCCATTCAAATCGGTCTGCTGATTAATGCCAGACCAGAGCGCCACGCTGGCATCGAGTTTGTCGCGTGCCGCAGCGACATCGCGCGTTACTACGCTGATTTTATGTCCCAGCAGCAATAAGCGCGGGATCAGATGGCGACCAATCAGGCCGGTGCCGCCGGTGATAAGCAAGTGCATGTTGAGCCTCCTTGTAATTTTTTATCCGCTCAGATTCAGCATAGAAGAGAAGCGTGCGCGCAGCGTGATTGGCCTTACGCTTATGAATAAAAAGGTGCAGTCAGCGTTGGACTTAGTGATCAAAGATCCGACCAGCGCACCATTGCCTTAATAATTAAAAATCGGTAAACATGATGCACACCTGACGTTTACCCGAGGCGCCAATGAATTATCCAACCATTACCTTGTGGTCCGATGCTTCCTTCTTCAGTCCTTACGCCATGTCGGTGTATGTTGCGCTGACCGAAAAGGGTATTCCCTTCACCCTTAAACGCGTGGATTTGTCGCAGAACGCGCAGTGGGAAGATGAATATCGTGCGCTGTCTCTCACCTGCCGCGTGCCAACGCTGCAAATTGAGGACGTGGTCTTGGCGGAATCTTCCGCTATTGCCGAATATTTGGAAGAGCGTTTTCCCGCGCCCGAGTTTGAACGACTCTATCCGCGCGATCGTGAAAAGCGTGCCCACGCGCGTGAAGTGCAGGCGTGGCTGCGCAGTGACTTGATGGCGCTGCGATCGGAACGACCGACCGAAGTGCTGTTTGCCGGTGAACGCTTTGCACCTTTGACGGCGGCAGGTGAACAAGCGGCCAACAAGCTGATTGCCGCTGTGCAGCGTTTGTTGCCGGATGGGCAGCAAAATCTGTTTGGCGAATGGTCGATTGCCGATACCGATTTGGCGGTGATGATCAACCGTTTAGCGCTGCACGGCGATGCGTTACCGGTGAAGTTGCAGCACTATGCTGAGTTCCAGTGGCAGCGTGCATCGGTGCAATTGTGGTTAGCCGAATCGGGCAAAACACGCTAAGCACGATGCGCCTTGCGATGGCGAAAAGAACGCTTTACCTTACCGACAATTCTAATAAAGCATGGCAAACAGGCGCGTGCTGGGCACGCCGAAAACAGAAAAGGGTTACGGATGGTGGATCAAACGGCAGGTGACGGTATCGAATGGGTTGATATCGTTAACGAAGAGAACGAAGTCATTGCGCAGGCCAGCCGTGCGCAGATGCGTGCGCAATGTCTGCGTCATCGCGCTACATACATTGTGGTGCACGATGGCATGGGCAAAATTCTGGTGCAGCGTCGTACTGAAATTAAAGACTTCATGCCGGGCATGCTTGATGCCACAGCCGGTGGCGTGGTGCAGAGCGGTGAAGACCTGCTTGAATCCGCACGTCGTGAAGCGGAAGAGGAACTCGGTATCGCTGCCGTTCCGTTCGCTGAGCACGGCCAGTTCTACTTTGAAGATCAGCATTGTCGCGTTTGGGGCGGGCTGTTCAGCTGCGTCTCACATGGCCCGTTTGCGATGCAGGAAGAAGAAGTGGATGAGATTTTCTGGATGACGCCGGAAGAAATTACCGCGCGTTGTGATGAGTTCACTGATGATTCATTGAAAGCGTTGTCGCTGTGGCTGAGCCGCAATAGTGATGCGGCACGCCGTAAACAGAGCAACGAAGCGTAATCTCGCTGTTGCGCATGAATGCGCGCCCTGTGAATTTGTAGGGGCGCCATTCATGGCGACCAAACTATCGCTAACGTTAATGCTCGCGCAGGATGCGCGTTAGTAAGTCCAAAGCCGCATCAAACTGCGCATCAGGAATGGTTAGCGGATAGAGGAAACGAATCACGTTGCCGTATACGCCGCAGGTCAGCAGAATCAATCCTTGTTCCAGCGCTTGCTGTTGAATGACCTTGGCAATCTCCGCCGACGGTTTTCCCGCCGTATCATTGAATTCTGCCGCGATCATCGAACCGTAGCCGCGCACGTCGACCAACGATTGACAATCTGCACGCTGTAACGCCGCTTTTAATCTGCTGCCCAACTGGTTTGCGCGCTCGCATAACGATTCTTCTTCGATGATATGCAGAACCGCCAACGCCGCAGCAATCGCCGGTGGACTGCCGGCATACGTGCCGCCAAGCCCGCCCGGTTCTGGTGCATCCATCACTTCCGCGCGTCCAGAAACCGCCGAGAGCGGGAAGCCGCCCGCCAGACTTTTCGCCATGGTGATCAGATCGGGCTGCACTGCATAGTATTCGCTGGCGAACAGTTTGCCGGTGCGCGCAAAGCCGGTTTGGATTTCATCGGCGATCAGCAAAATGCCGTGACGATCGCACAACTCACGCAGCGCAACGACAAACTCCGGCGGCGCGCTATAAAAGCCGCCTTCGCCTTGAACCGGTTCGAAGATGATTGCCGCAACTTGCTGTGGGCTGATATCGCTGCGGAAAATGGCTTCCAGACTTTCCAGCGCAGTAGCCACGCTCACGCCATGCAAGATGTTGGGATAGCGCGCATGGAATACCGGGCTGGCAAACGGCCCGAAACCGGTTTTGTATGGCACCACTTTGCCGGTAAGCGACATCGTCATGTTGGTGCGACCATGAAATGCGCCGGTAAAGGCGATAATACCGGGACGACCGGTAGCGGCACGCGCGATTTTCACCGCGTTTTCTACCGCTTCTGCGCCGCTGGAGAAAAAGGTGGTTTTCACGGCACCAGCAATCGGCACCAACGCATTCAGGCGCTCGGCGAGTTGAATGTAGTTTTCATATGGAATGATTTGAAATGCGGTATGGGTGAAGCATTCAAGCTGTTGCTGCACCGCTGCCATCACTTTGGCATGACGATGTCCGGTATTCAGCACCGCAATTCCTGCGGCAAAATCGGTGTAAGCGCGACCCGTTTGATCCCACACGGTGGCGTTTTCGGCTTTGACGGCATAGAAATCACACATTACCCCGACGCCGCGCGGCGTGGCCTGCAAACGGCGGCTGTGTACATCACTGTTCATAATAAACCTCGCAATTGGCCGGAAACTTCAATCAGTGTTAGCGTTGTGCAGGGTTTATGCCAGTGAAATGCCGGGCAAAAAAAAGCATGCACCGAAGTGCATGCTTTTTTATCAGCGGGGGAAGGTTAGCCTTCAGCCTGCTGTGACTGAATCGCCGTCAATGCGATGGTGTAGACAATGTCATCCACTAATGCGCCACGTGACAAATCGTTCACCGGCTTACGCATGCCTTGCAGCATTGGTCCGATGGAGATCAGGTCAGCAGAACGCTGTACCGCTTTGTACGTGGTGTTACCGGTGTTGAGATCCGGGAAGATAAACACGGTAGCGCGACCAGCAACCGCCGAGTTTGGCGCTTTGGACTTAGCCACATCTTCCATAATCGCCGCATCGTATTGCAGTGGGCCATCGATCACCAGATCAGGACGTTTTTCCTGCGCGATGCGCGTGGCTTCACGTACTTTTTCAACGTCGCTACCGGCACCGGAATTACCGGTTGAGTAGGAGATCATCGCAACGCGTGGATCGATACCGAATGCTTTCGCTGAATCCGCCGACTGAATGGCGATCTCGGCCAACTGCTCTGGATTTGGATCTGGGTTGATGGCGCAGTCGCCATAGACCAGTACTTGCTCAGGCAACAGCATGAAGAACACTGATGAAACCAGCGAACTGTTTGGCGCGGTTTTGATCAGCTGCAACGGTGGACGAATGGTGTTGGCGGTGGTGTGAACTGCACCTGAAACCAGGCCATCCACTTCGCCGCTTTCCAACATCATAGTGCCGAGTACCACGTTGTCTTCCAGTTGCTCCTGCGCGACCACTTCGGTCATGCCTTTGCTCTTACGCAGTTCGACTAAACGCGGCACGTAGTTTTCACGCACCACTTCTGGATCGACAATCACAATGCCTTTGCCCAGCTCAACACCTTGCGCTGCGGCGACGCGTTGAATCTCTTCTGGATTACCCAACAGCACACAAGTCGCGATGCCGCGTTCGGCACAAATCGCTGCCGCTTTCACGGTACGTGGCTCGTCGCCTTCTGGCAGCACGATGCGTTTGCCCGCTTTGCGCGCCAGCTCGGTCAACTGATAACGGAATGCTGGCGGCGACAGACGACGGCTGCGTTCCGACGTCGCGGTAAGCGATTCAACCCAATCTTCATTAATGAAGCTAGCAACGTATTCCTGCACTTTCTCGATACGCTGGGTATCATCAGTTGGGACTTCGAGGTTGAAGCTTTGCAGGCTGAGCGAAGTCTGCCAGGTGTTGGTTTTCACCATGAACACCGGCAAGCCAGTCTGGAAGGCACGTTCACACAGACGGGCGATTGGCGCTTCAATCTGATAGCCGCCGGTCAGCAATACCGCACCAATTTCAACGCCATTCATCGCCGCCAGACAAGCAGCAACTAACACATCTGGGCGATCCGCTGAGGTCACCAACAGTGAACCTGGACGGAAATGCTCCAGCATGTGCGGAATACTGCGCGCACAGAAGGTGACGGATTTCACGCGGCGCGTCTGGATTTCGCCTTCGTTGATAATCTCCGCATTCAGGTGGCGGCACATATCGATGGCGCGCGTGGCGATCAGATCAAAACTCCACGGCACGCAACCCAACACCGGCAGCGGGCTGTTAGCAAACAGCTGCTTAGGATCGATGTTCGCGATGCTGGCTTTGGTGGAGTCATCGAAAATCTCTGACAGATCCGGACGCGTGCGGCCTTGCTCATCCACTGGGGCATTCAGTTTGTTGATGATCACGCCAGTAATGTTTTTATTCTTGCTGCCGCCAAAGCTGCTTTGCGTCAGTTCGATACGCTCTTTCAGTTGCGCCGGGGAATCGTTGCCCAGCGACATCACAAACACGATTTCCGCGTTCAGGGTTTTCGCGATTTCGTAGTTCAGCGCAGAGGCGAACTGGTGTTTACGCGTCGGCACTAAGCCTTCTACCAGCACCACTTCGGCATCTTGCGTATTGGCATGGTAATTGGCGATGATCTCTTCCATCAGCACATCTTGCTGATTTGAACCCAGCAAGGATTCAACGCGCGTCATCTGCAGCGGTTCAGCGGCAGGGATCGCGGAGCTTTTACGGATGATGCTGGTGGTTTGGTCTGGTGCATCGCCGCCCGCACGTGGCTGGGCAATCGGCTTGAATACGCTCAGACGCACGCCTTTGCGCTCCATGGCACGGATCACGCCGAGGCTGACGCTGGTCAAGCCGACGCTAGTGCCGGTAGGAATGAGCATAATTGTACGTGACACGATAGAAACCTCTCAGGTGTTGCAGACTGTCTAAAACAACTCCGTCAGCCTAAGCTGACGGAGAGAAGTGTGTTTTATGCGGTGAGACGTGCGGCGTCTTGAGCAATTACCAACTCTTCGTTGGTTGGGATCACCACGGCCGGGCGAGTGCCTTCATTGTTGATGAAGCCAGCTTTGCCGAAGCGTGCTGCCAGGTTGCGTTCGTGATCGACATCGAAGCCCAGCAGGCCCAATTTCGCCAATGCCAGTTCACGAACCATCGCGGCGTTTTCACCAATACCGCCGGTGAACACTACGGCATCCAGACGGCCTTCCATCAGTGCAGTGTAGCTGCCGATGTATTTCGCCAGACGATGGCAGAATACGTCCATTGCGCGTTTGGCATCTTCTTTGGTGGCGTAGTTGTCTTCAACGTAACGGCAATCGCTGGTGACTTCAGTCAGACCCAACAAACCAGACTCTTTGGTCAGCAGCTTGTTAATCGCATCCACGCTCATGCCTAAGGTGTCATGCAGGAAGAAGACGATAGCAGGATCGATATCACCGCTGCGCGTACCCATCACCAAACCTTCCAGCGGCGTAAGACCCATTGAGGTATCAACACACAGGCCGTTACGAATGGCTGAAACTGAACCACCGTTGCCGAGGTGGCAAGTAATGATGTTCAGTTCATTAACCGGCTTGTTGAGCATTTTGGCGGCTTCTTGCGTCACATAGTAGTGACTGGTGCCGTGTGCGCCGTAGCGACGAACGCCGTGCTCTTTGTACAGTTTGTACGGCAGCGCATAAAGATACGACTCTTCCGGCATTGTCTGATGGAATGCCGTATCAAAAACAGCCACATTTTTATCGGAAAGGTGTGGGAAGTTTTTCAGCGCTTCATCAATACCGATCAAATGCGCCGGATTGTGCAGCGGTGCAAAGGAAGACGCATCTTTAATGCCCTGAATGACAGATTCGTCGATAACCACTGATTTTGTCAGCTGCTCGCCACCGTGAACGATGCGATGACCAATTGCAGCGATTTGTGCCGAAAGCTCTGGTTTTTGTGCCAGAATAGTTTTAACCATGAAGTTCAGTGCTTCGCTGTGTGCGGCACCCGCGCCAAGCTGAGCTTCTTGTTTGCTGCCGTCCAGTTTCCACTTAATGCGAGCTTCCGGTAAATGGAAGCATTCAGCCAAACCGGACAGGTATTCGTCGCCGGTAACAGGGTTAAGGATGGCAAACTTAAGTGAAGAACTGCCGCAGTTCAGAACCAGAACTAACTTCGTCGACATGGAAGTACCTATTGTTAAATAGTGGCTAAAAATAACGCAATCAGACTAACAGCGTAGCCCATGAAAGCTGGTAGGTTAATGACAAACATCATGCGCTAGTCAAAAATTTCGTGACGCGCAAAAAATTTTGGTAATTTTACGCTTATTTTTGATAAGCGCTTAGCGAAACATGGCTCTAACCGCTCTTTTATTGAGCTGAAGCTTCCGGTAATGTTGCTAAAACGGCGTCAGAATACTCATTGTCACCCGCAAAGACAAAAAGTTTTGAAGGATGTCACGTAAAGTTGTGTAGTTATCGGTTTATTTTAAATATTGCAGATTTAGTTGAGGTCTATCATGGCGAATGACACAGACAATCCCGGCTGGTTCGGTTTATTCCAGCGCGGACAGCGGTACATGAAGACCTGGCCTGCGGACAAACGCCTGGCGCCGGTGTTTCCGGAAAATCGCGTGGTGAATGCGACGCGTTTTGCCATTCGTTTTATGCCACCGCTGGCGATTTTCACCTTAACGTGGCAGATCGCCATGGGTGGACAACTCGGCCCGGCGATTGCGACAGCGCTGTTTGCCTGCAGCTTGCCGATGCAAGGATTGTGGTGGTTGGGTAAACGCTCAGTGACTCCTTTGCCGCCAACGCTGCTGCAATGGTTTCATGAAGTGCGCACTAAGTTGGAAGAAGCGGGACAAGCCATTGCGCCGGTTGATGGCAAGCCAACGTATCAGGCGCTGGCCGATGTGCTAAAGCGCGCCTTTAAGCAGCTTGATCGCACCTTCCTCGACGATCTTTGATCCGCTGACGCTTTTACCTGCCAGAGAATTTGCGCCAAATCCCGGTTCAAATCAAAGAAAAGTGGTGCTGACGTACACGCATCACTTTCCTTGTGTAATCATTTCCTCATTGTTTAAATCTTAAGCGGCCTTGCTGGCCCAGGAGCAAACCATGGAAATGACCCACGCACAACGACTGATCCTCTCCAATCAATACAAAATGATGGCGATGCTGGAGCCTGATAATGCCGAGCGTTATCGCCGCTATCAAACCATTATTGAACGTGGTTATGGCTTACAGTTGCGCGAACTGGACAAAGAGTTTGGTGAGCTTTCTGAAGCCACCTGCCGCCAGCTGATCGACATTATGGAAATGCATCATGCATTGCATGTTTCCTGGTCGAATCTGAAAGATTCAAGCGCGATTGATGAGCGCCGTTTGGCGTTCCTTGGCTTTGATGCGGCGACCGAAGCGCGTTATCTCGGCTATGTGCGCTTTATGGTGAATATTGAAGGGCGCTATACCCATTTCGATTCCGGCACGCACGGCTTTAATGCACAAACGCCAATGTGGGAAAAATACCAACGTATGCTGACGGTGTGGCAAACTTGTCCGCGTCAGTATCATCTCAGCGCGAATGAGATTGCGCAGATTATTAATGCCTGAATAAGGAGCGACGTGTGAAGTACAGGGGTTTTCTGTTTGATTTAGATGGCACACTGGTTGATTCATTGCCGGTAGTGATTCGTTCATGGTCACTGTGGGGCGAGCGTCACGGTTTGTCGGCGGAAGAGGTCCTGCACTATATCCACGGAAAGCCAGCGATTAATTCGTTACGTCACTTTATGGCTGGCCAATCGGAAGAGGCCATTCAGGCAGAGTTTCTGTGGCTGGAAAAATTAGAAGCGGAAGATACCGAGGGCGTACAGGCGATTCCCGGTGCGTTAGCTTTGTTGAGCACCTTGAATGAACTGCAAATTCCATGGGGAATTGTCACTTCAGGTTCGATTCCAGTGGCACATGCACGCCATAAAGCGGCTTATCTGCCGATGCCGAAAGTGTTTATTACTGCGGAAAACATCCAACAAGGTAAACCCAATCCAGAACCTTATCTACTTGGTGCGGAGCGTTTGGGTTTAGCCGCAACGCAATGCGTGGTGGTTGAAGATGCGCCAGCGGGAATCATCGCCGGTTTAGACGCTGGCAGCGCAGTGGTGGCGATTAATGCGCCGGATGATGCCGCGCGTTTGGGTGAAGTCACATTCCGCGTCTCAACGCTTGAGCCGTTGAAGGTAATAAAAGAGGCAAGTGGCGAGTTTACGCTGTCGCTGAATGCATAAAACGGCGGGCCTGCGTGGCCCGTTTTTTACAAAGGCGTATCTTGCGAGATTTCATCCAGCGACAGGTTGAAGCTGGGAATAAACACCTCAACAAAATAATCCATCTCTGGCGATCGACGTTGTGCCAGCGTTTTCTCCAGACGCGCTTTAGCCAGCAAAAACTCGTTGTTTCCCGCGGATAACTCTTCCAGACATTTAACGTACGCACACAGCGCATCAGCCTGTTTCACTACCGCTTGTTCACTTTCGCTATGCAAATGCTCATCGATCAATGGGCGGTAAGCGTCCTGCAATTCTGGCGGCAGCATATCAATCAGCTTCTGCTGCGCAATCTTCTCAATCTTCTTATATTCGTGCGCGATCTGTGCGTTGTAATACTTCACTGGCGTGGGCAAATCACCGGTCAATACTTCACTGGCATCGTGATACAGCGCTAGCATGGCAATGCGTTCAGCGTTCAGATTGCCGTTAAACTTTTTGTTTTTGATGATAGCGAGGGCATGCGCGACCATCGCCACCTGCAAGCTATGTTCAGAGACGTTTTCGGTGCGCACATTGCGCATCAGCGGCCAGCGGTTGATCAGTTTGAGGCGAGAGAGATGGGCGAAAAAATGGCTACGAGTCATGGATGATTCCTGTTCGCACAACGGGGATGTTTCCCCGAAATGCGAACAGTATACTCATTGAGGTTTACTGGCGGTACCCTTGCAGGAAACGACCAAACTTGCTGACGGCCATTTCCAAATCATCTACGCGTGGCAGGGTTACGATGCGCACGTGATCCGGCCAAGGCCAGTTAAATGCGGTGCCTTGAACCAGCAGAACTTTTTCCTGTAACAGGAAATCCAACACCATTTTCTGGTCGTCAAAGATATTGAATTTCTTGGCATCAATACGCGGGAACATGTAAAGCGCGCCTTGCGGCTTCACGCAGCTCACACCAGGGATATCGTTGATCAATTCCCACGCGCGCTGACGCTGCTCGTACAAACGGCCACCCGGTGCGATGAACTCGCTGATGCTTTGATAGCCGCCGAGCGCAGTTTGGATCGCATGCTGAGCTGGAACGTTGGCGCACAGACGCATCGACGCCAGCATTTCTAAGCCTTCAATATAGCCTTTGGCGTGCTTTTTCGGGCCGTTCAACACCATCCAGCCTTGACGGAAGCCCGCCACGCGATAGGTTTTGGACAAACCGTTAAAGGTCACTGTCAGCAAATCGGGGGCCAACGCGGCGATAGAATGATGCTGCGCTTCGTCGTACAAAATCTTGTCGTAGATTTCATCGGCGAAAATAATCAGGTTGTGCTGGCGAGCAATTTCAACAACTTCTAACAGTAACTCTTTGCTGTAAACCGCACCCGTTGGATTGTTCGGGTTGATAATCACAATGCCACGCGTACGCGGGGTGATTTTGCTGCGAATATCATCCAGGTCTGGGAACCAACCGGCTTCCTCATCGCACAGATAATGCACGGCTTTTCCGCTCGACAGTGACACCGCCGCTGTCCACAGTGGGTAATCCGGCGCGGGCACCAGCATTTCGTCGCCACTGTTCAGTAAGGCTTGCATCGCCTGCACGATCAGTTCCGAAACACCGTTGCCTATATAGATGTCTTCAACCGTAACATCGCGCATGTCACGCGCTTGATAGTGTTGCATGATCGCTTTACGCGCAGAATACAGTCCTTTTGAATCACAATATCCCTGCGAGCTTGGCAAGTTACGAATCACATCAACCAGGATTTCGTCAGGCGCTTCAAATCCAAACGGGGCTGGATTGCCAATGTTGAGTTTGAGAACTTTATTGCCTTCTTCTTCGAGACGTTTTGCTTCTTTCAGTACCGGGCCGCGGATGTCATAACAGACATTTTCCAGCTTGCCGGATTTATCAATTTGAAAATTCATCATTACCGCCTTAATGGGCAGAGTCCTTTAACCTGCCTCGAAAATCAAACTTGCCCAATTTACTCTTCTCACCTCAACAAAAGAAGGGCAGCGCTGCGTTTTGGCGCGTTCAGCAATGTTTCAATCTTCAGGTAGCGTAAAACTGATTAAACATGAAAGAGTCTGGTTCATTAATCCAGTAAACTGATAAACTTCGGTATTAAAAACTGATGCGTTGCGTTTGGGGTGTAAATTGCTGCTTGCACGGGTCAAAGTCATTATTCAGCAATTATTAAGTCATAATTGGCCTAAAAAGAGATTAGCGACCTAACGAAACAGTTAAATAAAATTTGTTTAATGGGTGAAAATCGCACTGCAAAGGTTAAGCAGTGGTTGGCGTCACCTAATAGAGTTCATTCTCATTCGATTTTCAATCGCAGGATTAAGCACCATTAACGGCGCTAACTCAGTGTAAAACGCAGGTTAAATAGCATTTAGGCTGTAACTTTAACGTAAGCACTTAAGTTTCAGAACCTAGAGGGCTTAAAAATCGAGCGGCATTATGGCAGGATGGCGTTGAAAAGGTTTTTGGTCAAAAATTGCGATGTTTTGAACAAAAACATTTCCATTTAAAGCGTAAAAATGATTAAGTATAATTTATTATTTGATGCACTTTATCGCTTCGCATCTGCATAACATGATGTTATCTCTTTTTGACCCGCAGGGATTTTACGCGGGACACATAGACAACTACGCAGCTTCCAGCACCTGTACGACATACGTCTTCGGCCCAGAAGTTCTGCTGTCTATAATGACGCCGCTGCTCTGATCTCAGAGTGGTGCGATCGTCGGCATCCGCCTGACACAATTTTTTCATGGCAGCCTTTACACCGGGCTGTCATTAAGCACCATTACCTCTTATCTCTTTGATAAGTCAGGTAATACACCAGGGTAGTAGTTTTAAAAAATCTTATAAGTGAAGAAAAAACATGACTAATGCAAATCGTCCGATACTGAATCTCGACCTCGATCTGCTGCGTACCTTTGTTGCCGTTGCCGATCTGAATACCTTTGCAGCCGCTGCTGCTGCGGTGTGCAGGACGCAATCAGCAGTGAGCCAGCAGATGCAACGTCTGGAACAATTGGTAGGTAAAGAGCTGTTTGCCAGACATGGACGTAATAAATTGCTGACGGAGCATGGCATTCAACTGCTGGGTTACGCCAGGAAAATCCTTCGTTTTAACGACGAAGCTTGCACTTCTTTAATGTACAGCAACATTCAGGGCGTTCTAACCATCGGCGCTTCTGATGATACCTCCGATACCATTCTGCCGTTCCTGCTTAATCGCGTGACGTCAGTTTATCCGAAGCTGGCCATTGATGTTCGTGTTAAGCGCAACCCGTTCATGATGGAAATGCTGAATCAAGGTGAAGTTGATCTGGTTGTGACCACGTCCAGCCCGGGCAATTTCACGCATCAGGTACTTCGTACTTCACCAACGTTATGGTATTGCGCGGCGGATTACATCTTCCAACGCGGTGAAGCCATTCCATTGGTGCTGTTGGATGAACCAAGCCCATATCGCGATATGGCGATTGATCACCTCAACGAAGCAGGCATTCCGTGGCGCATCTCGTATGTGGCTTCGACGCTGGCTGCGGTGCGTGCTGCGGTTAAAGCTGGACTGGGCGTTACTGCGCGTCCTGTTGAGATGATGAGCCCAGAATTACGTGTGATGGGAGCGGCTGAAGGTTTGCCGGTGCTGCCGGATACGCAGTATTTGCTGTGCCGTAATCCAGACAGTGACAATGAGCTGGCGCTGGCAATTTTCAATGCCATGCAGTCAACCAACGATCCTTACAATCTGAGTGCTAATCCAGACGGCACATTGCTGCTGGACGACGAAGAGTAAGCAGAACAATAGCCGGTAATTCCTCGCAAATGGAATGCCGGTGAATTGTTAAAACTTATACAAATGAGCCTTAGCGTGGTGATTACCGGCTAGGGCTTTTTTTATGCGCTTTTTCTGACGCTTTTTAGCATGATTTGCATAAAATGATTTTCCACTCTTTTTGAAAAATGAAATGTGTTCCATTTTTATTCAAGATGGAATGATTTTATCAATTCGTGCCATCTTTTCACGCGCATTCCTCCATCACTATCGCCGTTTTTTGCAGCATAAAACCCAGTTATGTGCTCTAGATCAAAAAAATACCCCTGATAAGGGGGGGGAATCTCGGTTGAGACCTGTCAAAATATGATTGTTAAATGCACGATCCACGCATGTGAATACCCGCTACACTAAAATTAACCTCACAAACTGAAGCGATTTAGCTGGCGCTGCGGGGCTTGAATGTTAATAATATGATGCAGGTGTAAAATAATGTTTGGATACTTTTGTCAAAGTTGACAAAAGGTTATAGAAAGGAGTAAAAACCCCTATAAAATTGCTGCTTTAATGCTAATGACAGCAAAGTTTATAAGGTTTTTTATCCTTCCCTTGAATCGATGTGGTGAGTTTGCTGCAACAGTGCAGGATGCCATTACCACTTTTGATGAGTAAGCAAAGAGTATGTCGACAACTACAGAAGTGATCGCTCATCACTGGGCATTTATTGTTTTTATCGTTATTGCATTTGGCCTGTGCGCCTTTATGTTGACCGGTGGCTGGTTGTTAGGTGGTCGTGCACGAGCACGACACAAAGACACTCCGTTCGAATCGGGTATTGAGTCTGTTGGTGACACTCATATTCGCCTCTCTGCAAAATTCTATCTGGTTGCGATGTTCTTCGTCATTTTCGACGTCGAAGCCCTCTATTTATACGCATGGTCGACATCTATCCGCGAAAGCGGCTGGGTCGGCTTTGTCGAAGCCGCAATTTTCATTTTGGTGCTCTTGGCAGGCCTGGTTTATCTGGTGCGCATTGGTGCGCTGGATTGGGCTCCTGCGCGTCGTCGCGTAGTAGTTAAATCCGCCCCGGTCAGTCACAGCCACACCAACCCTCATAAGCAGTAAAAGCGAGGCAATAAGATGGACTACACGCTGACACGCGTAGACCCGAACGGAGGCGGCGATAACGATCGTTATCCTCTGCAAAAACAGGAAATTGTTACCGATCCGTTAGAACAGCACGTTCACCGCAGCGTCTACATGGGCAAGCTCGAGCATGCCCTGCATGACATGGTGAACTGGGGGCGTAAAAATTCGCTCTGGCCGTACAACTTCGGCCTTTCCTGCTGTTACGTGGAAATGACCACATCGTTCACCGCGGTGCATGACGTTGCGCGTTTTGGTGCAGAAGTTATGCGCGCCTCGCCACGCCAGGCTGACTTCATGGTGATTGCCGGTACGCCATTTACCAAAATGGCGCCGGTTATTCAGCGTTTGTACGATCAAATGCTGGAGCCGAAGTGGGTGATTTCGATGGGCGCGTGCGCTAACTCAGGTGGCATGTACGACATCTACTCAGTGGTGCAGGGCGTGGATAAATTCCTGCCGGTTGACGTTTACATTCCAGGCTGCCCGCCACGTCCAGAAGCGTACATGCAAGCTTTGCTGCTGCTGCGCGAATCGATTGGCAAAGAGCGTCGCCCATTGTCTTGGGTGGTTGGCGATCAAGGTGTTTACCGCGCCAACATGCAGCCAGAGCGTGAAAGAAAACGTGGTGAGCGTATTGCCGTCACGAACCTGAGAACGCCAGACGAAGTGTAAGCTTCCCGTTCACGGATGGAGCCACGGCCGCAGCAGAACACCACAATTTAATGTGCGCCGCCATCCTGACGCCTTCTTTTGAGTGCCTGATTACAGGCCGGAATGGTGAGTAACGTATGACTGATTTAACCACGCAAGATCTCGCACAGCCTTCATGGCAAACCCGCGATCACCTGGATGATCCAGTGGTCGGCGAGCTGCGTAACCGTTTTGGGCCGGATGCCTTTACCGTTCAGGCCACCCGCACCGGGATTCCGGTCGTTTGGGTGAAGCGTGAACAGCTATTGGAAATCGTTGAGTTCCTGCGCAAGCTGCCAAAACCGTATGTCATGTTGTATGACTTACACGGTTTTGATGAGCGTTTACGCACCAACCGCGCCGGTTTACCCGCCGCGGATTTTTCCGTTTTCTACCACCTGCTTTCCATTGAACGCAATCGCGACATCATGTTGAAAGTCGCGCTGTCTGAAAACGATCTGAATGTTCCAACCATCACCAAAATTTTCGCCAATGCCAACTGGTATGAGCGCGAAACCTGGGAGATGTTTGGCATCACCTTTAATGGTCATCCGCACCTGACGCGCATCATGATGCCGCAGACGTGGGAAGGCCATCCGCTGCGTAAAGATTATCCTGCGCGTGCGACCGAATTCGATCCGTTCGAGCTGACCAAGCAGAAAGAAGATCTGGAAATGGAGGCGCTGACCTTTAAGCCTGAAGATTGGGGCATGAAGCGCAGCACCACTAACGAAGATTTCATGTTCCTCAACCTCGGTCCAAACCACCCTTCTGCGCACGGTGCCTTCCGCATCATTTTGCAGTTGGATGGTGAAGAGATCGTCGATTGCGTTCCCGATGTGGGTTATCACCATCGTGGCGCTGAGAAGATGGGCGAGCGTCAATCCTGGCACAGCTACATTCCGTACACCGACCGCATCGAGTACCTCGGCGGCTGCGTTAACGAAATGCCTTATGTGCTGGCGGTAGAAAAACTGGCGGGCATCACCGTGCCGGATCGCGTTAACGTGATTCGCGTAATGCTCTCCGAGTTGTTCCGCATCAACAGCCATCTGCTCTACATCTCAACGTTCATTCAGGACGTGGGTGCCATGACGCCAGTGTTCTTCGCCTTTACCGATCGTCAGAAAATTTATGACGTAGTTGAAGCGATCACGGGTTTCCGTATGCACCCAGCGTGGTTCCGCATTGGCGGCGTTGCGCATGACCTGCCAAAAGGCTGGGAACGTCTGCTGCGTGATTTCCTCGATTGGATGCCTAAACGTCTGAAAGAGTATGACAAAGCCGCGCTGCGCAATACCGTGTTGATGGGCCGTTCACAAGGCGTTGCGGCTTATAACATGGACGAAGCGCTGGCGTGGGGCACCACCGGCGCAGGTCTGCGTGCCACCGGTTTAGATTTTGACGTGCGTAAATGGCGTCCGTATTCAGGCTACGAAAACTTCGATTTCGAAATCCCAGTTGGCGCAGGCATCAGCGATGCATACACCCGCGTGCAACTGAAAATGGAAGAGATGTGGCAGTCACTGCGCATTCTGGAACAGTGCCTGAACAACATGCCTGAAGGCCCGTTCAAAGCGGATCATCCGCTGACAACGCCGCCGCCGAAAGAGCGCACGCTGCAACATATTGAAACCCTGATCACCCACTTCTTGCAGGTTTCGTGGGGCCCGGTGATGCCGGCTAACGAATCCTTCCAGATGATTGAGGCGACCAAAGGGATCAACAGTTACTACCTGACCAGCGATGGCAGCACCATGAGCTACCGCACCCGCGTGCGTACGCCGAGCTTCCCGCATCTGCAGCAGATTCCTTCGGTAATCCGCGGCAGCCTGGTATCCGACTTGATCGTTTACCTCGGTAGTATCGATTTTGTTATGTCAGACGTGGACCGCTAATTATGCACGATCAAAAAATTGCTATTCACACCATCGACCCAACTGAGGTCTTTGTGCTGAGCGAGGCCGAGCACCACGCTATCGAACACGAAAAGCACCACTATGAAGATGCGCGCGCCGCTTCGATTGAAGCGTTGAAGATCGTGCAGAAACAGCGTGGTTGGGTGCCGGATGGCGCGATCAACGCCATTGCCGATGTGCTTGGTATTCCTGCCAGCGATGTTGAAGGTGTGGCGACTTTCTATAGTCAGATCTACCGCACGCCGGTTGGCCGTCACGTAATTCGTTACTGTGACAGCGTGGTGTGTCACATCACCGGTTATCAGGGCATCCAGGATGCGCTGGAGCAGAAGCTCAACATCAAACCGGGTCAAACCACTGCCGATGGCCGTTTTACCTTGCTGCCAACCTGCTGTTTAGGTAACTGCGATAAAGGCCCAACCATGATGGTGGATGAAGATACCCACGTTCATCTGACGCCAGAAGGCATCGCCAACTTGCTGGAGCAGTATCAATGACCATTAAACAGATCATTCGTGCTGCCGAAACCCATCCACTGACCTGGCGTTTGCGCGACGACAAGCAGCCGGTGTGGATTGATGAATATCGCAGCAAAAACGGCTACGTCGGTGCGCAAAAAGCATTGAAAGAGTTCAGCCAGGACGAGATCGTCGCGGCGGTCAAAGACTCCGGTCTGAAAGGCCGTGGTGGTGCAGGCTTTAACACTGGCCTGAAATGGAGCCTGATGCCGAAAGACGAATCCATGAACATCCGTTACCTACTGTGTAACGCTGATGAAATGGAGCCGGGCACTTACAAAGACCGCTTGTTGATGGAGCAATTGCCGCACCAATTGGTGGAAGGCATGCTGATCAGTGCATTCGCATTGAAAGCCTATCGTGGCTACATCTTCCTGCGTGGCGAGTACATCGAAGCGGCAGTTAATTTGCGTCGCGCGATTGCCGAAGCTACCGAAGCCGGTTTCCTCGGCAAAAATATTCTCGGTACCGGTTTCGATTTTGAACTGATTGTTCACACCGGTGCGGGCCGCTACATCTGCGGTGAAGAAACCGCCCTGATTAACTCACTGGAAGGCCGTCGCGCCAACCCACGTTCCAAGCCGCCATTCCCGGCGAGCGCGGGCGTATGGGGCAAGCCAACCTGCGTCAACAACGTGGAAACGCTGTCGAACGTACCGGCTATCTTCCTGAACGGTGTTGATTGGTACAAAAACATCTCTACCAGCGAAGACACTGGCACCAAGATGATGGGCTTTTCCGGCCGCGTGAAAAATCCTGGTGTGTGGGAGTTGCCGTTTGGTACTACCGCACGTGAAATTCTTGAGGATTATGCCGGTGGCATGCGCGATGGCTTGAAATTCAAAGCCTGGCAGCCAGGCGGTGCAGGCACCGACTTCCTGACCGATCAGCACCTCGATCTGCCGATGGAATTTGCCAGTATTGGTAAAGCCGGTAGCCGTTTAGGTACGGCGTTGGCAATGGCGGTCGATCACGAGATCAACATGGTTTCACTGGTGCGTAATCTGGAAGAGTTCTTTGCGCGTGAATCCTGCGGTTGGTGTACGCCATGCCGCGATGGCTTGCCGTGGAGCGTAAAGATCCTGCGTGCGCTGGAGCAGAAGAAAGGCCAGCCGGGTGACATCGAAACCCTGCAGCAACTTTGCCGCCAGCTCGGTCCAGGTAAAACCTTCTGTGCCCATGCACCGGGCGCGGTTGAGCCATTGCAGAGCGCGATCAAATATTTCCGTGAAGAGTTTGAAGCTGGCATTGCGCCGCAGGTATTTGGCAATACCCGAGCCATCGGCGGTATTCAGCCGAACCTGCTGAAAGCGCGCTGGTAATCAGCCGTCGTACACGGAACTCACCCTGAGCCGAAAAGCTTGGGGGAAAGAATTAGATGTTTAACGCTCGTCTTAGGGCGAGCCTTACGGAAGCATGTTCACTATGGCTACAATCCATGTAGACGGTAAAGAATATGATGTGAACGGAGCGGACAACCTGCTACAGGCGTGTCT
>NZ_JBCNNP010000032.1:0-46917 GCF_039594315.1 Pantoea sp. | reverse complement strand
GCATGTCCTCTTTAGGTTCACCCACCGCCAGGCCGCCCACAGCGTACCCATCAAAGCCAATCTCTACCAGACCTTTAACCGAGACATCTCGTAAATCTTCGTAAACACCGCCCTGAATAATGCCGAACAACGCATTTTTATTGCCAAGCGAATCAAAGCGATCGCGGCTACGTTGCGCCCAGCGCAGCGACATCTCCATCGAACGCTTGGCGTAATCCCAATCGGCTGGGTACGGGGTGCATTCATCGAAAATCATTACTACGTCAGAACCGAGATCGAACTGAATCTCCATCGATTTTTCTGGATCGAGGAAGATGGGATCGCCATTGATCGGGTTACGGAAATGCACGCCCGCTTCGGTGATCTTACGGATATCGCCAAGGCTGAAGACCTGGAAGCCGCCGGAATCGGTGAGGATCGGGCCTTGCCAGTTCATGAAATCATGCAAATCGCCATGCAACTTCATGATCTCCTGGCCTGGGCGCAGCCACAGATGGAAGGTGTTGCCGAGCAGGATCTGTGCGCCGGTTTCTTTTACTTCTTCCGGCGTCATGCCTTTCACCGTGCCGTAGGTGCCAACCGGCATAAACGCCGGGGTTTCCACTACGCCACGATCAAAGACCAGACGGCCACGGCGCGCGCGCCCGTCGGTAGTATCTAATTCAAATTTCACATTAACCTCTAATCAGAGAAACAGTCTGATTCAATTACGCACCGACGGTTTCGTCTGGTGCTTGTGGATTACGGGTGATGTACATCGCATCCCCGTAGCTAAAGAAACGGTACTGCTCAGCCACCGCGCTGTGATAAGCCGCCATGGTGTGTTGATAACCGGCAAACGCCGACACCAACATAATCAGGGTCGATTCCGGCAAGTGGAAGTTGGTGATCAGCGCATCGATCACCTGATAGTGATAGCCGGGATAGATGAAGATTTGCGTGTCATCGAAGAACGGCGCAATCAGCGCATCCTGGCTGGCCTTAGCTGCGCTCTCCAGCGAACGCACCGAAGTGGTGCCGACCGCCACCACTTTGTTGCCGCGTGCTTTACACGCCAGCACCGCATCGACGACCTCTTGCGGCACTTCGGCATATTCGGCATGCATGATGTGATCTTCGATGGTTTCCACGCGTACCGGCTGGAAGGTGCCTGCGCCGACGTGCAGCGTAACAAACGCCATCTCCACGCCTTTTTCTTTCAGCGCCGCCAGTAACGGTTCGTCGAAGTGCAAACCGGCGGTAGGTGCCGCAACCGCACCCGGACGCACGCCGTAGACGGTTTGATACAACTCGCGATCGGCATCTTCGTCAGGACGATCGATATACGGCGGCAGCGGCATATGGCCAACGCTGTTGAGGATATCCAGCACCGCGCGGTCGTCTTCGAAGGCAATTTCAAACAGCGTGTCATGGCGCGCCACCATCGTGGCTTTGACGCTTTCATCATCGCCAAGCAGTAATTCCGCGCCCGGCTTTGGCGCTTTCGAGGCGCGCACATGTGCCAGCACACGTTTGTCGTCCAGCATGCGCTCAACCAGCATCTCGATTTTCCCGCCGCTGGCTTTACGGCCAAAGACACGTGCCGGAATCACGCGGGTGTTGTTGAACACCAGCAAATCGCCCGGATTGAGCTTATCCATGACGTCAGTAAACACGCCGTGGCTCAGCGCCCCGCTTGGGCCATCCAGCGACAGCAAGCGGCAACCGCTACGCTGCGCCTGTGGATAGTGGGCGATTAAGGATTCTGGCAACTCAAAGGTAAAATCGGCTACGCGCATGCATCACTTCTTCAGGACTTAAAATCAGGCGGCATAGTTTAGCGGAAAAGCGGCAAATTCTGAACAACTGGCTGAGTTTCTGTGATTCTGTCTATAATGCGTGCCATGAACTTTCTCGCACACCTCCATTTAGCAGATCTGGCAAACAGCTCGCTGCTGGGCAATCTCATGGCCGACTTCGTGCGCGGCAACGTGCAATCGCAATGGCCCGCGCCGGTGGTGGACGGCATTGCGATGCATCGTCGCATCGACGTATTGACCGATAATCTGCCGGAAGTGCGTGAAGCGCGTCAGCTATTTCGCGCAGAAACGCGCCGCGTAGCGCCGATCACACTGGACGTGATTTGGGATCACTTCCTTGCACTGCATTGGGATCAATTCACGCCAAGCCAATCGCTGGCCGCGTTTACCGCCGAGGCGGAAAACAACATTGTGCCGCAACTGGCTGGCACGCCAGAGGGGTTCATTGAGTTGAATTCGGTGATGTGGCGTGAACGCTGGTTCGAGCATTACGCCGAACCTGCGCGGTTGCAGCGTGTGCTAAGCGGCATGGCGCACCGCCGCCCACGTCTGGCGGCGCTGCGTGATTCTTACCAGGATTTTGTTGATCACTACGATCGGCTTGAACCGCTGTTCTTCCAGTTTTATCCCCGCTTGATGGCCGACGCCCGCGCACAACAGTTGTAACTTCAAGACCTGTCTGTTGGACTGGAAAAGGCTGGCCCCCTACCCTGCGTGACCGAAATACTCGCTCACGCTCAGGGAATTCTTACATGCAACATTACATTGCCAACTGGCTCGCAGAAGCCGGTATTCATTACCCCAACATATTGGCGTTGGGGATCGTTATTACCATTATCTTCGCCATTTCACTGTTCACGCACGGCATCCTGCACCGCGCCATTTTGCCGCTGCTGCGTCGCCGCGCCGAGAAAAGTCAGCGCCAATGGCCGAAAACGCTGATCAACAGCCGCTTGTTCAGCCGCTGCGTGTGGTTGATGCAAGGCGTGTTATTTAAGCTGCAAACTGAAGCTTTCCTGCATGACAGCACGCAACTCTATGCCGCGCTGCTGATTTTTGCGCAATTGTGGATGATGGTGTTTGCCCTGCTATTACTGTTTTCGCTGCTGGATTTGCTGCAACAGCTCAGCACCAACAGCGTGCTGGCACAGCAATTACCGCTGCGCGGGATTATTCAAAGCGTAAAATTGATTGCCGCGATTTTAATGGTGATCATGATCATCTCACTGTTATTGGGCAAATCACCGGGCGTATTGATCACCGGTCTGGGTGCCATGACGGCGGTGCTGATGCTGGTATTTAAAGATCCGATTCTCGGTCTGGTCGCTGGTATTCAGTTAGCTGCCAATAATATGCTCAAGATGAATGACTGGCTGGAAATGCCAAAATATGGCGCGGATGGTTCCGTGATTGATATTTCGCTGACCACGGTAAAAGTGCGCAACTGGGATAACACCATCGTCACGATTCCCGCCTACGCCTTAATTTCTGACTCATTCAAAAACTGGCGCGGCATGTCTGAATCTGGCGGGCGTCGAATTAAACGCAGCGTGCATATAGATACCACCAGCATCAAATTCCTCGATGAGGAATTAATGAATCAATTGAAAAATGCCCACTTGTTAACGCCGTATTTGCACAGCAAGAATGAAGAAGTGGCAGCATGGAATGCGCAACTTGAATGTGATTTAAATTCGCCGCTGAATGGGCGTCGTCTGACCAATGTCGGTACCTTCCGCGTCTGGCTGCAAAGCTGGCTGGAACAACATCCGCGTATCCACAAAGAGATGACCTTGATGGTGCGTCAATTGGCGCCAGGTGAAAACGGCTTGCCGCTCGAAGTGTATGTTTTCACCAGCACCACGGTGTGGAAAGAGTACGAGAATATTCAATCGGATATTTTTGACCATATTTATGCCGTATTACCGACCTTTGGTTTGCGCGTGCATCAATCACCCACCGGAAATGACATGCGCCAAATCGGCAAATAAACCCAGCTTTAATCCGCCTTCTCACCTCGCCGGTCAGCGTAATTAAAATTTTCGCTGACTGGCTTCTTTCTCCTCTTGTCAGTCGCAGCCATCTACGGCTTAATGAAACCTTTCTTAACTTTTGTTAAGTCTGTCACACAGCTAACGTGCCAATTTTGGCGCTTGTAGTTGCTTCGTCAGTCAGAAAATCATAAGAGGGAAAGATGTCATCAGCCACGCTTACCGAATTGGATGCACGCTATCATTTCGCCCGCGATGTAGCGAAAGCCGCCGCCAGCCGCGCGTTATCCTGGTATCAGCAACGTCATCAATTAGTGATTGAACACAAGAAGGATTTGCAGGATGTGGTCAGCGAAGCGGATCGCAACGTTGAGCAACTGGTCAAGCATCTGATTCACGAACGTTTTCCTGATGACGCAGTACTCGGTGAAGAGAGCGGCGGTGAAACTAGCGGCGCGCGGTTTATCTGGGTGATCGATCCGATTGACGGCACCAGCAGCTTCCTTAACGGTTTGCACAATTGGTGCGTTTCGTTAGCCATTGTCTGTGAAGACGAGCCGGTGATTGGCGTGGTCTGCGATCCCAATCATCATGAAATGTTTCATGCCTGCCGTGGTAAAGGCGCGTGGGTCAATGACAAACGCATTCAGGCGCATAGCGCACAACAACTCGATCAGGGCCTGCTGGGTCTCAGCAGCTCTAACAGCCAACCGATTGCACCGCTCACCGCCTTTATTGGCGCGTTATTGACGCAAGGCGGCATGTTTATCCGCAACGGTTCAGGAGCGTTGATGAGCGCGTGGGCAGCAGCAGGACGCTTGATTGGTTACTACGGAGCGCATATGAATCCGTGGGATGGTTTACCTGGCATTGTGTTAATGCGCGAAGCGGGCGGCATCAGCAACGATTATCTTATTAATCACGGTTTGCAGAATGGCAATCCGGTATTACTGGCGAATGCGGTGATATATCCACAATTGAAAGCACTGCTGCCGGATCATCCGTCGCTATAATAATTTCACTGCACGCCGGACTTCAGAATTTATCCGCATTACGTTAAGTCGATTTATTTACGTCGGCTTAACTTTTCCCCTCGCATTAGGTTAGCCAGATAAACGTTATTGAATCGGCGATCTGCGAATATTCTATATTTTTCTCTTCATGCTGATTAGCGCAGGAAAACGCGTATTCTGGCAGCGTCAATCATCCCTTAGATATATGTTTACTTTTCTCCTTTGTAACTTTTTCGGCGACAGGATGCGCCGAATTATTTTTTGGAAAAATATGTAGATTAAAAATTGCGGGTCGCCATCGTAGGGTCGCCATTTATGGTGACCAGGTGCGCAAGAATGCGCACCCAACCATTAGATATGCATTATCCCTTACGCTTTTTCACCAATGGCCACGCCAGCAGCAACAGCGCAATCCACGCGAAGCCGACATACAGCGACACGCGCGTATCCGGGAAGTAACCAATCAAGCCAATAATAAAGGCCAGGAACAGTACGCCGAACCATGCGGTGGCGCTACCGCCCGGCATGGCAAACTGCAATTTACCGGCCTCTTCTTTGCCAATTTTGCGGCGGAAAGCAATCTGCGACAGCAAAATCATGATCCACACCCACACGGTGGCAAAAGTCGCCAATGAGGCAATCACCAGGAACACTTTTTCCGGCATCAGATAGTTGAGATACACCGCAACCAACATCGCCAGCATCATCACTAATACCGTGACCCACGGAATGCCGCGATTAGAGACTTTCTGGAATACCTTCGGTGCGTGGCCTTGCTGCGCCATGCCGTGCAGCATACGTCCGACGCCGAATACATCGCTGTTAATCGCCGACAGTGACGCCGTCAATACCACAAAGTTAAGAATCGATGCGGCGGCGGCAATGCCTAAATGCTGGAAGGTCAGCACAAACGGGCTGCCGGAAGTGCCAACCTGATTCCACGGATAAATCGACATAATCACGAACAGCGTGCCGACATAAAACACCAGAATACGCATCGGTACTGAGTTAATGGCGCGTGGAATCGACTTCTTCGGATCTTCCGCTTCGCCCGCGGTGATGCCGATAATCTCAATGCCGCCGTAAGCAAACATCACCATCTGCAATGACAGCAGCATGCCGACGATGCCGTGGGCAAAGAAACCGCCGTTGGTCCACAGATTGTGGATGCCGGTGGGTTGACCACCGTTGCCGATGCCCCAGAAAATCATGCCGAAACCGGCAACGATCATGATGATAATGGTGGCGACTTTGAAGAAGGAGAACCAAAACTCCACTTCGCCAAACACCTTCACGCTCATCAGGTTAATCGCGCCGATGATCAGCACCACGCTCAGCACCCAGATCCAGTGCGGCACCTCGGGGAACCACACGCCCATGTAAATACCAAAAGCCGTTACGTCGGCAATCGCCACAATCAGGATTTCAAAACAGTAGGTCCAGCCGGTGATGTAACCCGCCAATGGGCCAAGGTAATCCTGCGCATAGCGCGAGAACGAACTGGCCTGCGGGTTGTTTACCGACATCTCACCCAGCGCGCGCATGATGATGTACGCCACCGCACCGCCGATGATGTACGCCAGCAGCACGCTGGGTCCCGCCATTTTGATGGCATCAGCCGAGCCGTAAAACAGCCCAGTACCAATTGCCGATCCCAGCGCCATAAAGCGAATGTGACGCGTGCTCAGTCCACGTTTGAGCTTGTTGGTTTCTTGCATAACTCTCAGTACCTTGAAAATGAAAAACCACGGGCGAGCCCGTGGTCGGAATTAACAGCAATGTCGCTTACTGATGGACGGCGACCTGCTCACGTCCTTTGGCACGATCCACCACCGCAGCAATCACCAGCATCGTCAGCGACGGCGGTAACCAGGAAAGTCCCTGATCGGCCAGCGGCAGATGCTGACTAAACAGCGGCAGCACATCTTTAAAGCTGGTGGTTTTTATCGCATCAACGATACCAAACAGCAGGCTCACCAGCATGGTTGGCGCGATGATACGCGAACTTTTGTTCCAGAACTTCAGCGTGAAGCTCAGCACTACCAGCACGATGCACGGCGGATAAATCGCGGTCAGCACCGGAATCGAGATCTGAATCAAGTGGCTCAGGCCGAGATTCGACACCACCATCGAGAACAGACCCAGAATAAACACCAGCGCTTTATACGACAGTGGCAGGTATTGCGCAAAGAATTCTGCACAGGCACAAGTCAGGCCAACTGCCGTCACCATGCACGCCACGAAGATCAGTGCCGCAAGGAAGAAGCTGCCCATGCCGCCAAAGGTCTGCTGCACATAGGCATGCAGAATTTCAGCGCCGTTGGCGCTTTGTGCCACCAGCGCACCGCTGTCGTTGCCCAGCTTGAACAGCGTCAGGTAAATCAGCGTCAGACCGATACCGGCGATAATCCCGGCCAGCATGGTGTAGCGCGTCAGCAACTTGGCATCTTCTACGCCGCGTGAACGCGCCGCATTAACGATCACGATACCGAACACCAGCGCACCCAAGGTATCCATGGTCAGATAACCGTTGACGAAACCGCTGGAGAAGGCGGCACGCTGATACTCTTCGGTCGCCGGAGAAACGCCGCCAGCAGGCCAAATCAATACCGCGACGCCAAGCACGATCAGCGCCAGAATTTTCAGCGGTGCAAGGAAGTGACCAACGGTATCCAGCAGTTTGCCCGGATAGAGCGAAATGCCGATCACCAGCGCGAAGTACACCAGGCTGTAGATAAACAGCGGCAGCGTGCCATCGCCGGTCAGTGGCGCAATGCCGACGGCAAATGAAACGGTGGCAGTACGTGGCGTGGCAAACAGCGGACCTACGGCCAGATAGCACACGGTCGCCAGCAGCAAACCGGCAGCTTTGCCAATCGGTGAGCTCAGGGCATCAATGCCGCCGCCGACGCGCGCCAGCGCGATCACCGTGATTACCGGCAAACCAACCGCAGTAATCAGGAAGCCAAAAGCAGCAATCCAAACGTGCTCGCCAGATTGAATCCCCACCATCGGTGGGAAGATGATATTTCCTGCGCCAACGAACAGGGCAAACGTCATGAAGCCCAGCGCCAGGATATCCTTGGAGGTTAAACGATGTGTCATAAACTTCTGTACTGCCTGTAGCTGATGTTGCGGTGGAAGTTGAGTTCGTGTTGTCCTCTGGATGCGCTAAAACCGGGGCTTATTCGGCCAGACCAGCGTGTTATGCGGGACGAATCGTTAAAGCGCAGGTGATTTAAACTACTTTTCTTGTGTTCGCAGAGGGATAAATCGACAACGGCGCAAATTAGAACGTTTATAGCGAAGAAAGGCAATACGGGATCGGAAAACCAGAAGGATATAACAAGATAGTGGAATAAAGCAGTGAATCACGATGGAATTGTAGGAAAACACCTCAGATGATTTGCTAAAAGTTTCCGCAACGCGGGAGATCTCTTTGCATAAATTGCCCTTTGCATGCACAAAAGGCGCGATTTACGCGCCTGTTTGCTCTGCTTTACATCATTTCCAGACTGTTCTCGCTATATCGACCACCAGACGAATCTTCTGCCACTGCTGCTCTTCGCTCAGGCTGTTGCCCTCTTCGGTTGAGGCAAAGCCGCATTGCGGGCTGAGGCAGATTTGATCAAGGCTGACGAACTGCGCGGCTTCGCGTAAACGCGCTTCGACCTGCGCCGCATCTTCCAGTTCGCCCGTTTTGGTGGTGATCAAACCCAGCACCACTTGCTGATGACCTGGCTTGATGAAGCGCAGCGGCTCGAAGCCACCGGAACGTTGGTTATCGTATTCGAGGTAAAACGCGTCGATGTTCACACCACCGAACAGCACTTCGGCGACCGGCTCGTAACCGCCTTCGGAAATCCACGTGGAGCGGAAGTTGCCGCGACACACATGCAAGCCAACGGTTAAATCCGCCGGTTTGCCTTCCAGCGCTTTATTCAGTACTTCAGCGTAAATGCGCGCCAGTTCTTGTGGATCTTCGCCACGTTCGCGGATCTGTTGCTGCTGCTCGGTTGAGCACAGATAAGCCCAAACGGTGTCATCCAGTTGCAGGTAACGGCAACCGGCGGCGTAAAACGCGTTGATCGCATCTTTATAGGTTTGTGCTAGATCGGCGAAATACTCTTTCAGATCGGGATAAACCGTGGCATCGATCACCTTACGTCCGCCACGGAAATGCAACACGCTAGGACTTGGAATGGTCATCTTCGCCAGCGCATCGCCCGCCACGCTTTGCAGGAAACGGAAGTGATCGAGCATTGGGTGATTTGGATTGAACGCCACTTTGCCGGTGACTTTCACGCCGTGCGCTTTGGTTTGCACGCCATTGAATTGAATCCCCTGCTCCGCTTCAAACAACTCCACACCGAGCAAATCGCCAAAGAAATCGAAATGCCACCATGCGCGACGGAATTCGCCGTCGGTAACAATTTGCAGGCCGTTGGCACGCTGTTGTTCAACCACATGGCGGATTTCACGGTCTTCCACCTGACGCAGTTGCTCGGCGTTGATTTCGCCTTTGGTAAACTGTTCACGCGCTTTTTTAATGGCGGCGGGGCGCAGAAAACTGCCGACGGTATCGGCACGGAAAGGGGGTTGAGCTGGCATCGTCACTCCTCATCCTGGGTGTAATTACCACAGGGTATAATTTCGCTTGGTTATTTTTAGCCATCTGGATGGCTATATGTCCAAGGAGAGTGCCATGCTGGTGTCTTTTCAGCAATGGAAGAAAATTCAGCTTACATGAAAGAAATTCATGATCGGATGCGCGTGGTTTAATTTGCCTCAATCGCCGCGCGTGCTTGCGCCATCTGAGTTTCAGACAACGGCAAATAACCGGCTTCACTCACTCGGCGCTGACCTTGCGCTGACAGCACCTGCTGTAGAAACGCATCCACCAACGGCGGCAAGGGTTTGTCGGGCGCTTTATTGACGTAGATATAGAGCGGACGCGACCATGGATAGCGACCGCTGCGGATTGATTCGGCATCGGGCATCACGCTGTCGCCTGCCGCCGTCACCACCGGCAGCATTTTCACACCACTAAGATGGAAACCAAAACTGGCGTAACCGATGCTATTCGGCGTCGCCGCCACCGCTTGCACCACGGCAGCGGAACCAGGAAATTCGGCTACATCAGCACGAAAATCGCCTTTACACAGCGCCTGTTGCTTGAAGAAACCCCAGGTTCCCGACGCGGAATTGCGGCCAAAACGCTGAATGCTGCGCGTAGCCCAGTGGCTATCGCTTAAGCCGAGATCGCCCCAGCGTTGCGGCACCTGTTGCGCGCCACACAAACGGGTGATTGAGAACAGAGCATCGAGTTGTTGCGGAGCGATGCGCGGCAGCGGATTGTCTTGATTGACCACCACCACCAGCGCATCCATCGCCACCGGCACCGCCAGCGGCGGATAGCCGTAACGCGCGATAAACAGTTGGCGTTCATCAATTTGCATTGGACGGCTCATCGCGCCCAACTGCGCAGCACCGGCGGCCAGCGCAGTCGGCGCAGTGGAAGAACCCGCCGCCTGCACCTGCACGTTAACGCCCGGCGACTGGCGGCTGAAATCCTCGCCCCACAAGGTCATCAGATAACCCAGGGTATCCGATCCCACGCTGCTTAAATTGCCGGTCAGCATGGTTTGTTGGCTCCATGCAGGTACGGCGAGCAGCAACGAGGTCAACAGCAACAGCGATTTCATCAGCGAGTCCAGTGGCGATCAGTGCGCCACATTCTCACGTATCCCGTTAGCCACAATCAACCGTGGCGGCAGAAGAAAACTGAAACAGGTTTCCTGATGCGGCACGCTGGTGATTTCCAGCCGCGCGTTGTGATGGCTCAACGCATGCTTGACGATCGCCAATCCCAGGCCGCTGCCGCCGGTGGCGCGCGAACGGGCTTTGTCCACGCGATAAAAGCGTTCAGTGAGGCGCGGAATATGCTCCTCGCTGATGCCCGGCCCGTTATCGCACACCTTGAATTCCGCGCCCTGCTTAGTACGCAGCCAGCTGATATCCAGCCGCGTGCCTTCTGGCGTGTGGTTCACCGCGTTGTACACCAGATTGGAAATCGCACTGTGTAGCTGTTCATCATTGCCGAACACTTTGAGGTGCGGATCGGTGTGGAAATGGATCGAATGGCGTCCCTGACTGAGCGTTTCTGCTTCACGCTGCAACAGCAGCAGCATGGTCGGCACATCGACGGTTTCTTTCAGATCGATGGCCGGCGCGGCTTCGATGCGCGACAAGGTGAGCAACTGTTTCACCAGACTGTCCATGCGCCGCGTTTGCTCTTGCATGGTGTGCAACGCCTTGGCCCGCGTGCGCTCATTCATCACCGAATCGTCCATCATTTCCAGATAGCCTTGCAGCACGGTTAACGGCGTGCGCAGCTCATGACTGACGTTGGCGAAGAAGTTGCGACGTGCGCCTTCCAGCTGGTGCATCTGGGTGACATCACGCGCCACCATCAACCATTGCCCTTCGCTGTACGGCATCACGCGGAATTCCATATGATGCTGATTATTGAGGATCTGCGTCAGCGGCTTGTCGAAATCGCGCTGGCGGATATAGCGGGAAAATTCGGGATAGCGCAGCAAATTGAGGATGTTCTGGCCGTTATCTTCCGGCCAGCGTAAACCCAGATGCTGCTGTGCCAAACCGTTACACCAAAAGATGGTGCCCTCTTCGGTGGTCAGCACCACCGCATCGGGCAAAGATTCAGCGCCGCTGCGGAAACGTTTGATCAGATTGCCCAACTCGCGACGACGACGACGGTTGCGCAACTGCATTTGATACAAGCCGTAAAACAGCGGTTCCCAGCTGCCGCGTCCGGCGGGCGGCGTCATCGAGCGATCGACCCACAGCCAGTGCGACAGACGCATCAGGTTTTTGAAGTGCCAAAACATCACGCCGGATACTGCAATCAGCAGCAGCCAGGGTAGATAACCGAACAACAGACCAAGCACCAGCGCAGGCAAACACACCAGCGCCAGCTCGATCAACAATCTCTTCCAGGAGAGTCGTTCCAGCACGGTAAAAACTCCGTTTAGTAGCGGGCAGAGAAACGATACCCTGTTCCGCGCACGGTTTGTACCATACGATCGTGGCCGGTGAGTTCCAGCGCTTTGCGCAAACGACGAATATGCACATCTACGGTGCGATCTTCGACATACACATTGGTGCCCCAAACGTGGTTCAGCAACTGCTCGCGGCTATACACACGTTCTGGATGCGTCATAAAGAAGTGCAGCAATTTATATTCGGTCGGCCCCATTTCCAGCGGCGTGCTTTCCGACATCACGCGGTGCGAGGAAGGATCCAGACTCAAGCCCTGCATTTCAATTACCTCTTCCACCGCCATCGGTGAAATACGGCGCATCACCGCTTTGATACGTGCCATCAACTCTTTTGGTGAGAATGGCTTGGTGATGTAATCATCCGCGCCCACTTCCAGACCGCGTACGCGATCTTCTTCTTCACCACGCGCCGTCAGCATCATCACCGGGATTTCACGCGTCATGGCTTCACGTTTCAAATGTTTAATGAATTGAATACCGCTGCCGCCGGGTAACATCCAGTCCAGCAGAATCAAATCAGGCCAAGGTTCGATCAGCTTACCAATCGCGCTGTCATAATCTTCCGCCTCAATAGGCTGGTAATCATTCTGTTCCAGCACGAAACATAACATTTCACGGATGGGAGCTTCGTCTTCCACAACCAAAATGCGCTTAGCCATTGTAACTCCTGCTAGTGTGACCATCTGTCACTGGGATTTGCGGCGCCATTATGCGTCAGTTTTATGACACTTTTATGAAAACACCGCCCCTAGATAAATAGATAAGAAATTGAAATGTGACAACATAAATCTGCTTTATTTCTTATTGATCTGAAGCGGTTATAATTCGCCCTCGCTTAAGCTTGCACGGAGCATTCATGCGCATTATTCACACTGCGGACTGGCATCTCGGACAGTTCTTTTACAGCAAAAGTCGCGCGCCAGAACATCAAGCGTTTCTTGACTGGCTACTGGACCAGATTGTGCAGCATCAGGTGGATGCGCTGATCATCGCCGGCGATCTGTTTGATACCGGCTCGCCGCCGAGTTACGCACGCGAAATGTTTAACCGTTTTGTGGTGGCGTTGCAGCCCAGCGGCTGCCAATTGGTGGTGCTGGCGGGCAATCACGATTCGGTTGCCACGCTGAATGAATCACGCGAACTGCTGGCGTGCCTGAATACTCAAGTGATCACCAGCGCGACGCCGCACGGTGAACATCAGGTATTAACGTTGAAGCAACGCGATGGCACGCCGGGTGCGCTGCTGTGCGCCATTCCTTATTTGCGCCCGCGCGATATCCTGCGCAGCCAGGCCGGGCAATCGGGGCGCGAAAAGCAAATTTCGCTGCTGGAAGCCATCGAGCAGCATTATCAACAATGCTTCGCCGCAGCGCAGGCACAAAACAGTGCGCTGCCGATCATCGCCACCGGGCATCTCACCACGGTCGGCGTGACCAAAAGTGATTCGGTGCGCGACATCTATATCGGCACGCTGGATGCCTTCCCGGCTCAGGCGTTTCCGCCGGCCGATTACATCGCGCTCGGCCATATTCACCGCGCGCAACGCATCGCCAACAGCGATCATATTCGTTACAGCGGTTCACCAATTCCACTCAGTTTTGATGAGCTGGGACGCGACAAAAGCGTGTTCCTTCTGGAATTCAGTGCGCAATTGGATGAAGTGACGCCATTAATCATTCCGCAGTTTCAGCCGATGCAGATGCTGAAAGGTTCGATGGCCGAAATCGAGCATCAGCTGGCGCAGTTCACCAGCGATGAAAGCGCGCCGTTGACCTGGCTGGATATTGAGATCACCACGCAGGAATATCTCAGTGATTTGCAGCGTCGTATCGAAGCGTTAACCGAGCATTTGCCGGTTGAAGTGCTACTGGTGCGCCGCAGTCGCGAACAGCGCAGCCGCAACCTCGAACGGCTGGATAATGAAACGCTGAGCGAATTGAAAGTTGAAGAGGTGTTTGCCCGCCGCCTGGCGCAAGAAGAACAGCTGGATGCCGAACAAGCGGAACAATTGACACAGCTGTTCCGCACGCAGCTTGCCGCGCTGGAGAATCCATCTGCATGAAAATTTTGACCTTACGCTTTAAAAACCTCAACGCGCTGCGCGGCGAATGGTTTATCGACTTCCGCCGCGAACCTTTTGCCAGCAACGGCCTGTTTGCCATTACCGGCGCAACGGGCGCAGGGAAAACCACCTTACTGGATGCGATTTGTCTGGCGCTGTATCACCAAACGCCGCGCCTTGGCGTGCTGTCGCAAACCCAGAATGAGTTGATCACCCGCGATACCGCCGAATGCTTAGCTGAAGTGGAGTTTGAAGTGAAAGGCGAAGCGTGGCGCGCCTTCTGGAGCCAGAACCGCGCACGTGGACAAGCCGACGGCAAATTGCAGGCACCGCGTGTTGAATTGGCGCGCGTGGCGGATAATCAAATCGTTGCCGATAAAGTCGGCGATAAGCTGAAAGCCATCGAAACCTTGTCTGGACTGGATTTCGCCCGTTTCACCCGCTCGATGATGCTGTCGCAAGGCCAGTTTGCCGCCTTCCTCAACGCCAAGCCCGGCGAACGCGCCGAGCTGCTGGAAGAGCTGACCGGCACCGAAATCTATGGACAAATCTCGGTGCAGATTTACGAGCGCTGGCGCACCGCGCGGAGTGAATTGGATACGCTGCGCGCGCGGGCGGGCGGCATGTCGTTGCTGGATGAAGCGCGCCGTGCCGAGTTAACGCAACAGCTGGTGGAACTCAGCGCGCAGGAGAAAATCCTGAGCGAGCAATTAACCGAGGCGCAGGCACAGCAACACTGGCTGACTCAATCGCAGCAGTTGGCGCAGGAACAACAGCAGGCGCAGCAAACGCTGGAACATGCTCAGCAGGCGTGGCAACAAGCCGAGAGCGATCGTCAACGTTTGGCGCGCGCCGAACCGGCAGAAAAACTGCGCGAGAAGTTACAGCAGCGCGAGCAATTGCAGCAGGATCGGCAAGCGTTGGAGCAGCAGTCGCAGCAGTTAATCAGCCAGCAGCAGCAAGCTCAAGCCGCGTTGCAACAGGGCGAAAGCCACTATCAAGCGGCGCAACAGGCGCGTGAGCAAGCATTGCAGCAACAACAGCAACTGGAAACCTTGCTGACCGAACAGGTGATTCCGCTCGATCAACGCATCAACAGCAGCGCACAGCAATTAGGCGAGCAGCAACGACTGCACACGCAGCAGCAAGCGGCGCTGCAAACTCAGCAAACCGCGCTCAGCAAGCAACAGCAGGTAAGTGAACGTTTACAGCAGCAAGTGGCGCAGCAACAAACCCTGCGCCGTGAAGAAGCCGCCGTTGCCGATTGGGGTGGCGAATTAAGCCGTTGGCAGGCCGACATCGCCCGGCTGGATGAGCGTGAACAAACGTTGACGCAGTTGCAGCAACAGCAGCAGCAACAGCGCAGCCAGCTGGAGCAGCATCAACAGGCGTATGCTCAGCGTGAACAAGCGGCACAACCGTTGCAAAAGGCTGAAGCGCAAGCTGCACAGCAACGCTTACAAGCGGAGCAAGCACTGACTTCGCTCGAAGCCGAAAGCAGCAGCGAGCAGTTGCGCGCCGCCCTGGCGCAACACCAAACTCAACGCGCTGCGCGTCAACAACTCACTTTGTTAGCCGCGCAATGGCGTAACTTGCAGCCGCAGAAATTGCAGCGCCAGCAGAAGCTGGTGCAGTTGCAGCAACAGCATCAGGTTGAAGAATTGGCGCTTCAGGCGCTGCGTGATGAGTACAAGCGTGAACATCAGGCGCTGCTCGACGTGCGTAAAATTTGCGAGCTGGAGCGCACTATCGCCCAGTTGGCTGACGAGCGCGCCAAATTGCAACCCGATCAGCCGTGTCCGCTGTGTGGTTCCTGCCAACATCCGGCGATCACGCAATATCAGCAGCTTGCACCGGGCGCCAACCAGCAACGTTTAACCGAACTGGAAACGCGTGTCGCGCAACTAAAAGAGTCGGGTACCGCCAAAGGCGAACAGCAGAAATTATCGCTGCAACAACAGCAAAGTTTGCAGCAGGAAATCAGCGATTACGATCAGCAGATCGCCACCACCAATTCGCAATGGCAAACGCTGAGCGGTGAGCTGGCACTTACCTGCACGCTGGAGCAGCAAGACGAATTTGCGCAGTGGCAGCAACACCTGGATGCTGAAGAACACGCACAGCAGCAACAACTGCAAGCGCGTGACAATGCAGCCCGTCTGGTACAGCAAACCCGCGATGCGCATTTGCAACAGCAGCAGCAATGGCAGCAACAGCAAACTCAGCAACAACTGGCGCAGCAGCAAATCGCCAGCAGCCAGCACGCGTTGGATCAACTCAGCCAACGCGAAACCAGCGAACGCAACGCTCAGCAGCAGCAGGCGCAGCAGTTGCAACAGCAGTTGGCGCAGCATCAGCTTGATCTACCGGCAGCGGAGGCGCGCGAAAGCTGGCTCAACCACTTGCAGCAGCGCTGGCGCAAATGGCAGGAGAGTGAACGGTTACTCGCCGAGTTGCAGCCGCAATTGGCGAAAGCCGAAAGCGAGCGCAACAGCCTGCAACAGCAGCAGCTGCGTGAACAGCAGCGGCTGGACGAGTTGCAGCAGGCGCTCGGCACCTTGCAACAGCAGCATCAACAGCAGGTGCAGCAGCGTCAGCAACTGTTTGGCGATCGACAGGTGGCGGAAGCGCGTCAGCAGCAACAAGCCGCCTTGCAGCAGTGCGAACAGGCGCTGGCGCAGCAGTTACAACAGTGGCAGCAGGCGCAGAGCGCGCTGCACAGCCTGAACGGCCAATGTGAGCAAATCAATGCGCAGCAAAAGACCTTAAGTGAACGAGTGCAGGCCGCAGAAACCGCCTTGCTGGCCGCATTGCAGCACAGTGATTTTGCCGATGAAGCGGCGTTGCGCGCGGCGTTGCTGGACGAGAATGCAGTGCAGCAATTGCGTCAGCAGTTACACACGCTTGAGCAGCAGCGCCAGCAGCAAATCACCTTGCACGAACAGCTTGCGCAACGTTTAGCGGCGCATCAGCAGCAGCGTCCGGCGGCGTTGAGTGATGAAAGCGCCGCCAACCTGCAACAGCAACTGGAGCAACTGCGCATCGCGTTGCGCGACAATGCACGCCAGCAAGGTGAAGCGCAGCAGCAGTTGCACAGCGATGCCCAGCAGCGACAGCAGCAGCAAGCGTTACTCACGCAGATCGCCGAAGATGATGCAACGTTGACGCAGTTAGGTCGGCTGAACGACCTGATCGGCTCAGCCAAAGGCGATAAATTCCGTCGCTTTGCACAAGGTTTGACGCTCGACCATTTGGTGTGGCTGGCCAATCGCCAGTTGGATCGTTTGCACGGCCGCTACTTACTGCAACGCCGCGTCAGTGACGAGCTAGAACTGGAAGTGGTGGATACCTGGCAGGCAGATGCCACCCGCGATACGCGTACCTTGTCCGGCGGCGAGAGCTTCCTTGTCAGTCTGGCGCTGGCGCTGGCGTTATCGGATTTGGTCAGCCACAAAACGCGTATCGAATCGCTGTTCCTTGATGAAGGCTTTGGCACGCTGGATGCCGAAACGCTGGATACCGCGCTGGATGCGCTGGATGCCTTGAATGCCAGCGGCAAAACCATCGGCGTCATCAGTCATGTGGAAGCGATGAAAGAGCGCATTCCGGTGCAGATCAGAGTGCGCAAGATGAACGGTTTAGGCTACAGCAAACTGGAGTTGCCGGGGGAATGATTCCTTAGCGGCGCGATAAATCGCGCCGCTACCATTCACTGTATTTTAACTTAACGCGTACTCGCCAATTTATAACGCGGGCCGCTCAGTAAACCGCCCTGCTCGTTCTGCGCTAACAGACGCGCGCTGGTGACACCGGCGATGGTGTGCGATTTGTCGCTGACATTGCTGGCAATCTGCTTAATCGCCGCCGACACCAACATGCCAATAATGCCGCCACTATTGTTGTTGCCACCTTCGGCATCGTTTGCCGTAGCAATGCCCTGCCACAACTCTTTGCCGCTGCGCAGATCCACCAACCGTGCGTTAGCCGATACTGTGGTCACGCTCTGGATCACCTGATAGCTGCTGCCGTAATCGGTCACCGAAATGTACAGCGCGCTGTCGGCATGGAAGATATCGTGCAGGCGCTGCGGGCTGACGGCTTGAATTTCATGGCCGTTGGTTAATCCGTTCTGCTGGAAAGTTTCATCCACCACCGCCACCGGGAACACGTAATAACCTGCTTCTGCCAGCGGTTGCGTCACCAGCGAGGTGAAGCTGTTAGCAGCATTAACATCCGGCGAGCGGTTATCCGCAGGCAACACCAGAATGGAAGCCGGCTTACTGGCGCGGAATGCGCTGTAATCGTAAGGTTTTTTGTGCGCACAACCGGTGAGCAGCAGCGCAGTCAACACGCTGCATGCAGCAATCCACTTTTTCATTGGGCAACTCCTTGCTTTTTCTTCATCAGAAAGTCCATGTAGGGCGCAGATTCAGGGAACAGCTGCTTTTCGGTGGCAAACTGGCTAAAGGCTTTATCGCTTGCGCCGGTTTTGGCATACAGCAGCCCCAACTGGGCGTGCAGACCCGGCGCCACTGGCTTGTTCACCGCTTTGGCTTTTTCGATATCGAGATTCAGCGCTTCGATCTGTTTTTGCGGATCGGAATCTTTTTTGTAGTAGCTGTAGATCTGCTGCTGGTAATCGCCCCAGTAATAGATCGGCTCTGGCCCTTTTGGCGCACAACCCGCTAATAGGCTCGCGGCGATCAGCGCCGCACTCAACGGTAATAATTTCATGCGTAATATCCTTATTTCGCTGGGCGCCACGCGCCGCTGTTAATGCCATCGACTAAATGATCGACCGCTTCACGGATCGCCAGATCCATCACTTTGCCGTTCAGCGTTGAGTCGTAGCTGGTGGTGCCGCCGAAACCAATAATTTCACGTGCAGATAACTGGTATTCGCCCGCGCCCTGTGCGCTGTACACCACTTCTGAGGTGGTGACATCCACCACATTCAAATTCACTTTGGCGTAAGCGACCTGGCTCTTGCCGCGACCAAGAATGCCCCACAGCTGCTGATCGCCAACTTCTTTACGACCAAACTCGGTGATATCGCCGGTGATGATATAGGTGGCGCCTTTGATGTTCTGCTGGCTCTTTTTGAAGCCCGCTTCCTGCTCCAGCTCTTTCAAGTTGCTGCGATCCAGCACGTTGAAACGATTGGTCTGCTGCAAATGCGTGACGAGAATGGTTTTCGACTGATTGCCCAGACGATCGACACCATCGGAGAAAATGCCGTTCATGTACGACGAACGGTTATCAAACTGGCCGACCGCAATCGGGCTGCGCACGCCCTGATACGCGGGCTGGCTGGCCGCGCGCACCTGTGGCGCTTCAATGGCGCGCGACGATTCGGTCGCGCAGCCGCTGAGCAGCGCCGCGCTTAACAAGGAGAGTGCCGCAAAAGCATATTTTTTCTGCATTTCGAATCCATGAATCAAAAGGGGATAAAGCCGCGAGGTTGCGGCAAATTCTGGTTCTGCCGACAGTCAGAGTAATGCCATAGCATTGGTTGAGCCGGTCTGTAGACTGTCGGCAATGAGGCATAGGATCTTTAGCGGAAATACAGGCACATTAATGAATTTAATTAATAGAATGGCGGGATTATTCGGCGGGTTAATCATTATATCGGCGCTCAGCGCCTGCCAACATTCGCAGCCAAAGCAACAAGATAGCATCGCCAATCTGTGTCAGCCGCAGAGCGAGCCGGGCAGCGCATCCTGCAAATGGGCTGATGAAATGCAGCATCAGTTGAACCAGCATTTCAACGATGCGAAAAGATATGCGGGTCAGCAATGTTTGGTGCGATTGGAGTGGCAAAACAGCGGGCGTTTCGCGGTAACGCAGACGCAAGGCGATGAAACGCTGTGCCTGCGCGCCTGGCAATTGATTGGACAAAGCAAAGATTTACCGCCGCCGCCCGATCGTGCTCAACCGGCGTGGTTTGGTTTCGCGCCTAGCTCGCCAGCCCATCCTGACGCCACTGGCGCGGGCTGATGCCAAACCAGCGACGGAATGCACGCGAAAAGGCGCTGACTTCGGAATAGCCAAGCAGCAGCGCCATTTCCGAGATCGGCAGTTGCTTCTGTTGCAGATAATAGGTCGCCATCTCGCAGCGCACTTTATCCACCAGCGCGGTGAAGCTAATGCCTTCCTCGCGCAGTCGCCGTTGCAGCGACCAGCTCGATAGCCCCATTTTTTCCGCAATCTCTTCCAGCACCGGCTCGCCCTGCATCAGCGACAAATTGACCTGCGAACGCGCCTGTTCGACCACGCTTTGCAAGCTGGTTGAACTGTTGAGGCGGCGAATCGCATCCTGCATCACCATCAGCAGCATCGGATCCTGTTCCGGCATCGATCGCAGCAGATCGCGTTTGGGGATTAGCAATGAGTTGAACGGTTGATCGAACCACACTGGCGCATCAAACACTTTGCAGTGTTCATGCCACTGCTCCGGACGCGGATGTTCGAAATGCACTTCACGCGGCGCCCAGTTTTTACCGGCCACGTGACGAATGATATTGAGGAACATGCCCAGCGTCAGCTCCGCATCCTGACGCCGCGAGAGGATTGCGCCGTGACGCACCTGATAATCCAGCCGCCAGCATTCACCCTTATCCACCAGCCGTGTCAAGGTGTCGTGCTGATGCCACGGAAAGGCATTCACCACGTTATGCAGCGCCTGTTCCAGCGTGGGCGAACACAGGCCGATGTAACCAATCAAGCCTAATGACTGCGGTTTGAACTGCTTGCCGTAATGCAAACCGAAGTTATCAAAACCCGAATGACGCGCCGCTTCTTCCATCACGCGACAGTAGTTCACCAATCCCAGGCTGAGCGTTGGGCTGGCGAGCAGCTCTGAGTTGATGCCGCTGATGCCAAAGATGCGATCGACATCGCCACCTTTGTCGGTGATAAATGCGCTTAGCCCGGTGGCCGCCGCCGCGAGCACGCCGCGATTGCTGGCGCTGACTGATAAGGCGCTGAAGGCGTCAGTGGGAGTCATGAGTGATTGCATTGGAACCTCACAATTGGGCGCGAGTGAAACAGTGTGAAGATTCCAGCAATTTTCGTACCAGGCGAGTAATCCGCGGGTTTTTACGTGCGGTCGCCATGATTGGCGACCGCTATTGCGCCGCATCAGCGCAGCACTGATCACTGCTGGTGCATCAAACGCCAACCGGCAGCTGATTGGTTTCCAGATAGCGACGACACAAGCGCACCGAATGATCGGCCCAACGCGGGCCAAGACTCAGCGCCATTTCGGTTTCCGCATGCGATCCCATCCACGCCGTCATTTGAATGCGACGCTGGATCAATAACGTTGGCACCAGCGCCATCTCTTCGTCGCTGATGTGCGCCACTTTTTCGTAACCGAGGATCCAGTTATCCACCCATTCAGCGGCGCGCGGATGATGCTCAACAAAACTGATCGCGGCGGCGAGATCGTGCAGGTACCAGCCCATTCCGCAGTCATCGAAATCGATCACTCGCGTTTCGCCTTTGTGCAGCAGCAAGTTGGTCAAACGCAGATCGGCGTGGATCAACCCATAACGATTGGCATCTTTGCCGAAGCCTTGCAGCTCCTGACCGACGCGCGCCACCGCTTCCGCCACGATGCCGTGATCGGCAGGATTGAGGTTCGGCGCATCCTGCCAGCGTCCCCAGTGGCTGCGATCGCTGACCATGGTGTGATGATCCCAGATAATGCGTTGGAAACCCGCTGGCTTCTGCCAACTGCGGCTGTGTTGATGCAGGCGCGCGGTGATGTGGCCCAGCTGCTGAAACGCTTTGGGATCGACATCGGTGGTCGGCATGTCGCCTTCGATCCAGTGGAACAGCACCGCATAGCGCTCGCCGCCATCGGTCATTGGCAAGGTCAGCACCGTTTCACCGGCGCTGGCGGGGATGGCTTGCGGCACCATAATGCCAATATCGCGCAGCGCATCCAGCCACATCAGCTCGCTTTCGATGTCAGCTTTGCTGTGATAGTTGGGACGATGTAGACGCAGCGCATAACGTGTGCCCGCCGCCTGCAATAAGAAAGTGGCATTTTCAGAGCGGCATAACAGTTTTAAGTCGCCACGCAGCGCAGCGGGATAGTAGGCCAATGCCTGATGCGCCAGCTGGGTGATTGCGGCGTCGGTTAAGGTATCGGATTGTTCGGCACTCATTCATCGGTCTCCAGCATCAATCAAGTGTTATCAGCATGGGATGAGCTCGCCTTGTCTGCTTGACCGCAGACAACCCTAAGTTGACCGCAGCGTGCATCTGGCACTTTTCTTGCCTGAGAGTTGACCGTGGAGGACAAAACTCACTGCGCGCGCGTCAAGTTTTCCCGCGCCGGGCAGCGGCATTATCACTTCACTGTAGCGCAAAGATAAAAAAGCGCGGTGAAGCTGCCGCACCAACAATGACGACGGGGAGAAGACGATGACCAATAAGCTCAAACCCACACTGGGCACCCTGCATTTGTGGGGCATTGCGGTTGGATTAGTGATTTCTGGCGAATATTTTGGCTGGAGTTATGGCTGGGGCGTGGCGGGCACGCTGGGATTTTTGATTACCACCGCGATGATCGCCGCCATGTACACCTGTTTTATTTTCAGCTTTACCGAACTGACCACCGCCATCCCGCATGCCGGTGGTCCGTTTGCTTATAGCCGCCGCGCGTTCGGTGAAACCGGCGGCTTGATTGCAGGCCTGGCGACGCTGATTGAGTTTGTCTTCGCTCCTCCAGCGATTGCCATGGCAATTGGCGCGTACCTCAATGTGCAATATCCCGATCTCAATCCGAAAACCGCCGCGGTTGGCGCTTATCTGGTGTTTATGACGCTGAATATCCTCGGCGTGAAACTGGCGGCGATGTTCGAATTGGTGGTCACGGTGCTGGCGGTATTGGAGCTGCTGGTGTTTATGGGCGTGGTATCGCCAGGCTTCAGCATTGCCAACTTCGCCGCCAACGGTTGGGCCGGTAGCGATCACTTCGGCATGCCGGCGCTGTCTGGCATCTTCGCCGCGATCCCGTTCGCCATCTGGTTCTTCCTCGCCATTGAAGGCGCGGCGATGGCCGCCGAAGAGGCCAAAGATCCGAAACGCACCATCCCGAAAGCCTATATCACCGGCATCATGACCTTAGTGGTACTGGCAATCGGCGTGATGTTGCTGGCCGGTGGCGCTGGCGATTGGCGCAAGTTGTCGGACATCAACGATCCGCTGCCGCAGGCAATGAAGATGATCGTGGGTGAGAACTCCAACTGGATGCATATGCTGGTGTGGATTGGCCTGTTTGGTCTGATCGCCAGTTTCCACGGCATTATCCTCGGCTATTCGCGCCAGTTCTTCGCCCTCGCCCGCGCCGGCTATTTGCCGCAAAGTCTGGCAAAACTGTCTCGCTTCCAAACGCCACATCGCGCGATTATTGCTGGTGGCGTGATTGGTATCGCGGCGATTTACAGCGACGGCATTATAAATCTGCAAGGCATGACGTTGACGGCGGCGATGATCACCATGGCGGTGTTCGGCGCGATTGTGATGTATCTGATGAGCATGCTGAGCCTGTTCAAACTGCGTCGCAGCGCGCCAGAAATGGAACGCAGCTTCCGCGCGCCGGGCTATCCGATTGTACCGGGCATTGCGCTGGTGCTGTCTTTGGTGTGCCTGGTGGCGATGCTGTGGTTCAACCCGGTAATTGGCGGGTTGTTCGTGGCGATTATGGCGGTGGGTTACGTTTACTTCCTGGCAACCAAATCCCAGCGTGATAACGCACCGCAGGATTCGATGTTAGTGGGTGAATGATTCGGTTAGTGCCCGCTGTCCCCCATCCCGGCCTTCCCCCACAAGTGGGGGGAAGGAGACGCTGCCACATGTGAATGCTGATGTTAATTGTGGCTGCGATCTGCTCCCTCTCCCGCCTGCGGGAGAGGGTTGGGGTGAGGGACAACGCGCACAATCAATCCTTTAACGGCCACAACCACGCCGCGCCGCGTACGCCGCTGGAATCACCGTGTACCGCCTTCAGCACCGGCGTTTCACACTCGCGACCAAACACCCACTGCTTCATCAATGCGGGCACGGTTTGATACAGGCGATCGTTATTGCTCATCCCGCCGCCGAGCACGATCACATCGGGATCGAGCAGATTCACCACCTGCGCCAGCGACTTCGCCAGACGCATTTCATAGCGATTCATCGCCAGCTCCGCTACCGGATCTTGCTGCTCAATCAGCTTAATGATCTCCGCGCCTTTTAACGCTTTGCCGCTCAGACGCTGATAATCAATGGCGAATCCGGTGCCCGATACAAAGGTCTCGATACAACCTTGTAAACCGCAATAACACGGCACTTCAGCGCGATGACGCAGCTCATCTTCATCCATCCACGGCAGCGGATTGTGGCCCCACTCACCGGCGTTGCCGTTGCCACCGATACGCGACTCGCCGCCAATCGCCACACCCGCGCCCGAACCAGTGCCGATAATCACCGCAAACACCACCGGTTTGCCCGCGCCCGCGCCATCCACCGCTTCGGAAACCGCCAAACAATTCGCGTCGTTGGCGATACGCACTTCACGATTCAGCGCCTGCGCCAAATCTTTATCCAGCGGCTGACCGTTGAGCCAGGTTGAGTTGGCATTCTTTACCCGCTGTGTGTAAGGCGAAATAGTGCCAGGAATGCCGATGCCCACCGTGCCCTTTTGGCCGGTTTTCTCTTCCGCCAGCAGCACTAAATCGACAATCGCCTGAACCGTGGCAGCATAGTCATCACGCGGCGTGTTGATGCGGTGACGAAACAGCTCTTCCCCTTGGTCGGACAGGGCAATCACTTCAATTTTGGTGCCGCCTAAATCAATTCCAATGCGCACGATTTATTCCTCATTATTCGTTGTGGTGACAAATACAGTAGAAGGCTGAATCGGGAAAGGCAATGAAACCAATCCGATGTTTCGCTATCATGCGCGCTGACTTTGAGACTTGTGCGCCCGATCGCACCCACGGTAAGGAATCCCGATGTTGTGGTTTAAAAATATGATGGTTTATCGTCTGAATCGTGACATTCCACTGTCCGCAGACGAACTGGAAAAACAGCTCGACGCCTTCACCTTTTCCCCGTGTGGCAGCCAGGATATGGCAAAAACCGGCTGGGTTTCACCGATGGGCAATCGCGGTGAAGCGCTGACGCATGAAATCAACGGTCAAATTGTGATTTGTGCGCGCACTGAGCAAAAAATTCTGCCATCGCCAGTGGTGAAACAGGCGCTGGAAGCGAAGATCGACAAGCTGGAAGCCGAACAGAGCCGTAAGCTGAAGAAGACCGAGAAAGATTCGCTGAAAGATGAAGTGCTACACAGCTTGCTGCCGCGCGCCTTTAGTCGTTTCAGCCAAACTTTCATGTGGATCGATACCGTCAACAATCTGATCATCGTAGATTGTGCCAGCGCCAAGAAAGCCGAAGATACGCTGGCGCTGCTGCGTAAAAGCATCGGTTCGCTGCCGGTGGTGCCACTGACGCTGGAGAATCCCATCGAACTGACCTTGACCGAATGGGTGCGTTCCGGTGAATTGCCTGCTGGTTTTGCCTTGATGGAAGAAGCCGAGCTGAAAGCGATGCTGGAAGATGGCGGCGTGATTCGCTGTAAGAAGCAGGATCTGATCTCTGACGAAATCGCCACTCATATCGAAGCCGGCAAAGTGGTGACCAAACTGGCGCTGGATTGGCAGGAACGTATTCAGTTGGTGATCGCTGACGATGCTTCAGTCAAACGCCTGAAGTTCAGCGACACGCTGCGTGAGCAGAATGACGATATCGATCGCGATGATTTCGCCCAGCGTTTCGATGCCGATTTCATTCTGATGACCAGCGAACTGGCCGCGCTGATCAGCAATCTGGTGGAAGCGTTAGGCGGCGAAGCCAAGCGTTAACGGGTGATTGAGGTCACCATAAATGGCGACCCTACGACCAACCGGCTGGGATATCGTAGGGTGCGCATTAATGCGCACCTGTTGTTCGTCCATAAAAAAACCGGCCCCCAAAATTGGAATGGCCGGTTTCAGACGTTATTTCGCGAACGTGTGCTTATAGGTAGCGGCACAGATAAGAAGAGGGTTCTGCCACTTGCAGGTGGAATTCGCTCTGGCCTGGTACGTTAAACGAGGAACCGGCTTCGTACCATTTCCATTCGGTTTCGCCCGGCAGCAGCACTTTCAATGCGCCGCTGACAACCGTCATCTCTTCTGGCTGATTGGTGCCAAAGGTGTATTCACCTTCCGCCATCACGCCTACGCTGGCACGGCCAATGGTGACGCTGTCGAAACCAATGGACTTCACTTTTCCGTCGAAATACTCACTCGTATTGAGCATATTACTTCCTCACAGCACATTATCGTGACTGGCAGATTACTAAGGAACTCGCTGATCTGTCACGCGAATTAGCGCCGCACATCGCAAGTTGTGATCCATCCGCATTAGACGATCAATTCTGCCGCAAGCTTCGCCACCAGCACGTTCGACAGCAGTACCGGAATGCCCAGCATTTTCTGCAAGAAATCACGGTGTTTCTGGTGATAACCAATGCAATCCAGCACCACCACATCCGCGCCTTGCTCCTGCAAGGATAATCCGGCTTCGACCAGATCGGCATGCTCGGCCAGATACGGGCTGGCGACCGCAAAGCACGGCGGCGTGCTGAGATGACGCCATTTGCTGGCCTGCTCGGCAATCTGCTCTTCCACCGGCACCACGATGCCGATTTTATGGTCCTGCACAATCGCCTTCACCAGTGGAGGAATGATGCGATCAGGCTCCAGCAGCAAGGCGGATTGCGATTTCAGCGCGCCAAATTCGCCGGTGCACAGCAGCAGAATGGTGTCGTAACCCTGCTGCTCCAGCTCGATGATTTTACGTTGCAGTCCCTGCTCCACTTTTGGCCCCGACAAGCGCACTTGCTCGCCAGTGGTCATACGCGATACCAGCACCTTATCACCCGCCGCGGGCGCATAATGCTGCTCAACCTCGGCCAGCGTCAGGCCGTCGAGTAAACCCGCGTGCGCAACTTGCTCAGCGGGAAGATGTTCTTCCAGCAGCGGCAAGATGTCGCTGCGCGGAGATTGACCAATCGTAAGAGTAACCAGGGACGTGTTCATCGTTAGGCTTTCCGGTTGCGCAAGTGGCTGAGACTACCATACAAAGATAGCAGCAGAGCGTACTCTTGCTGGTCATAGAACTGACAAGTTTCGCGCCCGAACTCTTTTGCCACTTCCACCGCAAACTTCACCGCTAATGCAATATCCACTTCATGGCTGGCGCCGGTGCCGCAACCTGGCACCACCGATTCGGCGCAAATCGCCACGCCAACCACCGGCACATCAGTGGCCGTTGATGGTTGCAGGATGCTGTTGAGGTGATAAACACCGTTGCCGTATGGCGTGATGTCTTGCGTGGTGATCGGGAACGTCACCGCTGGCTGGCCGCTGGTCATCTCCATAATGCGCAGCAAATCTTCAGAAACACGCAGGATGTAGCCCTCTTTCACCGTTGGCGACAGCGCGTAGCCTTTGTGATTGAGAATGCGGTTACCTTTGGTGGTATCGATCGACAGAATCGCATCGACGCCAGCAATCACTTCGTTGTCATTCATAGTGATGTCGTCACATGGCGAATCCATGAAATCCACCGGCTCATGCGGACGCGTTGGTGCATCTGGGCAGATATGGGTGGTGATGATCACGTCACCGGCCAGCACGTCGCCTTTGGTCTGCATCTGCGCCAGCTTCAGTGCGCTGCTGACTGCGGCGACCGCGCCATCGGCGTCAGACACCATGCCAATACGCGTTGGACGCGCGCCGATACCGCCAAGGCGACCAATAATGCCCAGCGTCGGCGCGTTGCCACCTTTGCTCTTGCCCTGCGAACCTGGAATATCGATACGCACGAAATCGGTACGCCCTTTCGGCCCGGTGACACGTTTGGTGCTGGCGGTCACGCCGGGATAAGCGGCGAATAGATCCACCACTTGTTGACCGTCGATATAGGCGCTATCGAGTAACTCAAACACCTGCAATGTCTGCTGTAAGCTCATAATGAATTCCCTGGATTATTTCTTGGTGCTACTGGCGAAAAGTGAATGGAAGAAGCTGTACAGCGCGTCGCCCGCAATAAACCCTGCGGCCATCACCTCCATCGGTGAACGTCCACGCTCGCCCCATACGCGCAAGATGATGATGCGCAGTGCGATACCGACCATCACCGCCCAACCGGCAGCGGCGTTGTTAATCAGCAAACCGGTCGCCAACAGCACGCCAAGCTGGCGTTTTGGCCCACCGATAAATTGGATAATCGCGCCCGGAATCGCCCACATCAGCAGGTTCCCGGCGATTCCCGGTTCAGCACCGGCTTGAATGGTTTTGGCATACACACGAGCCACTGGCGGCAACAAGTTCTCCGCAAAGAACAGGTTGTGCGCGTACCACACCACCGGAATACAGATAACAAAAGCAATCATCGCGGCGATCAGCTGGATGCGGCGTCCCCACAACTCTTGCTGCAAATCAGCGCCGTTGCCACGCAGGATGAAGCCAGCTTTCAGGTCGTAACCCATGTCGGCAAACGCCGGGCCGGTCGCCGCGGTAAAGCCACACAACAGGCACAGCGCCAACGGCGGGAAACCGAGCAGAATACCGAGAATCAGGGTGATCAGCGCCACGGCAAACGCCGGGAACCAGCCGGAATGCATCGCGGCAATCCCGACGATCAGTTCATGAACAAAGGCAGCAAACGCGGCGTAAATGATGAACAGCACCAGCATCGGCAAGCCCATCTGGCTCCACAAGCCGCCCGCCAGTGCCAGTAACGTCGAAATAACGATGTAACCCACGGTGCCGAAGCCCAACGAGCGCTTCACATCGCTGTCGGGACGACTGACGTTGATTTGATCTTTGCGACGGCTGATGATCACCTGAGCCACCTGAATCAACGCCACTAAACCGGCACCGACCATCACTCCGTGCGGAATATAAAGTGCATTGATATCAATACCAGCAACCGGTTGCGCGTAAGCACGCAACAAGAAGCCAATACCGAGCATGCTCAGCGCCCAGATATTACCGATGAACGCCGTACCAAAGGCCGACATCGGAATCTTCAGCATCGAACCGGCGATACCACCGACAATACCGACCACCAGCAACCACGCTTGACGGCCGCCTTTGTCACCAGCCTTGATCGCTTCAGCGGCGGCAACGCCCGGTGGCCACGCATTGCTGGCCGGGAATACACGCGTATCGAACAAGCGATAGAGTAAGTAAGCATCGAGCAGCATGGCGGCGCTCACGCCCACAAACAGCGGCAGCACCAATTGTGGCTCGCCCAGCGCCCACGGCACCGCAATCGGCATCAACAAACTGTTGGCAGCACCGAAGGTGGCGGAGGAGATGGCGGTTTGCGCGAGGTTCTGCACTTCGATTGAGCGATAGCGGCGGAACCATTGCAGTGGAATACGCGCCAGAAGCATGGCAAATAGCGCGCCGATAATAGAGGTATTGGGTGTAACCCCAATAGTGGTAATAAGCTGAACCCCAATAATGGCACCGGCTACTGAGAGCAGCACCAACATTAAGGCCACGCCAACACTTTTTATTGGATTATTTTGACGCATAAGATCCCCGTATTTTCACCCTGTAGAAAACGCATAGACATTTAATGCCCGACACGCGGGACACCAATGCTTTTTATAAATCGTTCCCTGATTATTGAAATAAGCAGGTCCGTAGACCTGCTATTTCCCCGGTGTGGCGCGAATAAACGCCTTTAAATCGAAAATAAGGTTATGCGCCGTATTTTTCGGCCATCAATGCGGCCGTTGCACGCAGTTCGCTGAGCAGTGCTTCCGGGTAGCCGGGCGCCGCTTCTTGCGATAAAAACGAGAGACACAACGCGGCGCTTTCACCACGATGCTTGTTGGTCACCGCGACCGCGATGGAACTGATGCCCGGCAGCGTCTCATTGCGCGCCAGTGCCCAGCCCTGCTGTCGAATCACCGCTAATTCATCACATAATGCATCGACGCTCAGCGGCGAGTTCGCCGAAGCCGCCTGCCAATTGCTGGCAAAACGCTCGCGAACTTGATCATCGCTGAGCTGCGCTAACAACACGCGTCCGGTTGAGGTGCCGGGAAGTGAAACGCGCGTACCCGGCGGCGTCACCAATTGGGTGAAGAAGCGCCCGTGATACATGCGCATCACCAGCACATCATCACCATCAATCACCGAGATATAGCCCATGCAACCGCTGCTAGCCGCCAAACGCGCCATTGGCGCCGACGCGCTATCAACTAAAGGTGTCGATAGATAATGACCGGCCACAGAAAGCAGCACGCGTCCAATTTGGAAGCAGCGGCTTTCCGCGTCACGCTCAAGCAATCCTTCACTTTCCATGGTCGCCAGCAGGCGAGAAACCGTACTTTTCGGCAAGCCCAATGCATCCACCACCTCGGTAAACGTTAAGCCAGGATGGCCTTGCGTCACGCCTAAGCGCTGGAACAGCTTCAATACAGCGGCGGCATTTTCGAGTGTGGTCATGGTGTTGGTTTCACTATGTGGAACTGAGTTCCTATATCAATAACCCGAAAGTAAAACGCTAAGCTTTTGCGGTCAAGTGCAAATTTTGAGCCGGACAAAACTGGTGTGTTTTAAGGCAGCATAAAATTCGGTACTAAGCGGGAAATGAATGACGTTATCAGGCGCGGGATTTATTCAGCAGGAAGGTATGCAGATTTATACCGATGAAAGCGTGATTTTACTGAGGGTAAAAATAATGTTTAGCAACGGGAGGTAATTAATTGGGCGCTAGCATCCTTGCCAGCCGAATTAGTCTTTTTTGATATCTTCGTAGCGCTCTTTCGCGTCCTGCGCTTCAGCTTGCGTTTTATGTTCGCTAATTAACGAATCAGGTTTGGGATGGTCAGCGCGTAATTCATACCAGGTGACGGTATTGCCTGCAGGGCCTTTCTCAACGGTAACAATTCGCGCTTCACGCGGATACGGTGGTTTAGTTGGCATCGTTTTCCCTCTTATCGCAATTGTCCACAGGCAGCAGTGATCCTCTGCCTACCGTTAAGTATAGACAACTGAGGATCGCTGCAAAAAACAGGGACGAATCTGAGGCGTTAACTGGCGCGGGCGAGTGACAGCGATTGCAGAATTTGCTCGACCACGCGATCGGGCGATTGCATGGCGTTGACTTCATGATGCGCGGTTTGACGATACAGATGCGCACGCTCGCGCAGAATATCGCCCATCTCTTCGGCAATCGGGCGGCCCGTTAAGGTTGGGCGCTGCGCCGCTTCGGGTTGATGTTCCAAACGCTCGGCCAACACCGTTGACGGCGCATTCAACCAAATCACCTGCCCGTGCTCGCGCATAAAGCGACGATTCACTTCCGCCAATACCATGCCGCCGCCGGTGGCAATCACGGTGTTGGGCGCGGTGACGGCACGCAGCGATTCGGTTTCGCGGGCGCGGAAGCTATCCCAACCTTCAGACGCGACAATGTCCGCCACGCTGCGTTGGGTGGTGAGCTGTAAGTAGTGATCGGTATCGTTAAAGGCATAGCCCAGCGCTTGCGACAGCGCCTGGCCAACAGTGGTTTTACCGCAACCGCGTGCGCCGATCAGATAGATGGGTAATGACATCCAGGCTCATCCTCCGCCGTAATGTGCCGCACGGGCAACGTCATCAGGTCAATAATGCGTCGCATAATACCTGGATTTTATTTTATCAGCCACCTGCGAGGCACGATTTACGCGTATTTCAGCATGGTCTCAGGCTACTTGTTTGATTATGCAACGAAAAACAATGCGTGAATCGTGCATCCGCCTAAATGTAAGAGCGGGCAACATTTCCTTACCAGGTCATTGATTTACTTTCCTGACCCGCGCCCTCATATATGAGGCATACCTTAAACGGAGGGTTCCCCATGCAAAGCGAAGAACAACAACTGATTGAAAACCTGTTCAGCCGATTGAAACAGGCTGAGACGCAAAGTGGCCCGCGCGATGCGGGCGCAGAACAGTTGATCAAACAGCATTTACAGAATCAGCCCGGCGCGCCTTATTACATGTCGCAGGCGATTTTGATTCAGGAAGCGGCACTGAAAAAACTCAATGCGCAGGTAACGGATTTAGAGAATCGTCTGGCGCAGGCGCAGCAACAAGCGCCGCAACAGAGCAGCGGCGGTTTTCTGTCGAGCCTGTTTGGTGGCGGTTCGCGCCCGGCGTCGTCACAGCAACAGCAGCAGCCGTGGGGCAGCGCGCCGCCGCAACCGCAGCAGCAATATGCACCGCCGCCTCAGCAGCAATACGCGGCACCACCGCGCGGCACCGGTTTCCTCGGCGGCGCGTTGCAAACTGCGGTCGGTGTGGCGGGTGGCGTGGTGATGGCAGATATGCTGACCAGCATGTTCCATCATTCGCAGCCGGAAGAGATCGTGAATATCATCAACGAACCGGCACTGCCGCAGGTGGACAACAGCCTCGACACCTTCAACGGCAACGACAGCAACAATGCGTTTCTGGACAACAATTCGGGCTGGGATAACAACCTGGCGGATAACAACGATTTCGGCGACTTTGGCAGTGGCGGCGACTTCGATGATGATGACAGCTTCGTCTGATTAGCGCTGACGTAGCCACTTATCCAGTTCGTTAGCAAACAGTTGGCGGTCACGTTGGCTTAAGGTCGACGGGCCGCCGCTCTGAATCCCGCTGGCGCGCAGGGTTTCCATAAAATCACGCATGGTTAAGCGCTGACGAATGGTATCTGGCGTGTAACGTTCTCCGCGCGGATTCAACGCCGCCGCCCCTTTCTCCAGCACTTCTGCCGCCAGGGGAATATCACCGGTAATCACCAATTCGCCGGGCTGCACGCGCTTCACAATCTCGTTGTCGGCCACATCAAAGCCCGCAGCAACCTGCAAGGTTTTCAGCCACGGCGACGGCGGCACGCGCAACGGTTGATTCGCCACGAACGTGACGGTGACTTTGGTGCGTTCGGCAGCGCGATACAGCACTTCTTTGATGACATTGGGACAGGCGTCGGCATCAACCCAAATCGACATGATGAATCCTTTTTTCACAGGCAATGCCGCTGATCTTGCCGGTCTGGCGCGGAATGGCAACTTTTTTTGCGTATCGCCCGCCTTGTTATTAATCGCTGCTGACGTAAGCTTACCCCCACAGAAAAATGGACCACGTAGAGGATTAAGCGATGCTGGAGAAAAAAATCGGGTTTGTCGGTTGCGGCAATATGGCTAAAGCCATCATCAGCGGATTGGTTAACAGCGGGCAGATCGCCCCGGCCAATATCTGGGTGTTCGACCGCAAACCGGCCACTAATCAGGCGATGGCGCAGCAATATGGTGTGACGGCGGCGGACAGTGTTGAAAGCCTCGCGCGTGAAGTCGATATCCTGTTTGGCGCGGTGAAACCGAATGTGATTCTCAAAGTGCTGAAAGATTTGGCCGGACAGCTGAAGAAAGATGTGTTGGTGGTGTCGATTGCCGCCGGTGTGACGCTGGACTCGCTGGCTGCGGTGTTGGGCCACGACCGTAAAATCATCCGCGTAATGCCAAACACGCCGTCGCTGGTGAATGAAGGCATGACGTCAATCACGCCAAACGTGCTGGTTGAAGCGCATGAAGTTGATGAAGTGGTAGGTATTTTCGAAAGCTTTGGTAAAGCGGCGGTGGTGAATGAGTATCTGATTCACGCGGTGGTCGGCGTGAGCGGTTCAGCACCGGCGTATGTGTTTATGTTTATTGAAGCAATGGCCGATGCAGCGGTACTTGGCGGCATGCCACGTGCGCAGGCCTATCAATTCGCCGCTCAAGCGGTGAAAGGTTCAGCGCAGATGGTGTTGGAAACCGGCAAGCATCCCGGCGAACTGAAAGATATGGTGTGCTCGCCAGGCGGCACCACCATTGAAGCGGTGAAAGTGCTGGAAGAGCAAGGCTTCCGCGCGGCAGTGATTAACGCCATGCAGCAGTGTATGGCGAAGTCCGAGGCACTGAGTAAGCAGTAGATCTGTGCGGTTTGCCCCTCACCCTAACCCTCTCCCGCGCGCGGGAGAGGGAATGATTAGGTGAAGCACCATTCCGCCTAAGCGCTCGATCAGCACCTTCTCCCGCTTGCGGGAGAAGGTTGGGATGAGGGACAGCGCGCACAAACTAACCCGCACCTACCCTTGATACGCCTCATACAACGCCATCCCCTGCGCCAACGTCATTGGCTGCTGCATCTCCTCTATCAGCGCTGCCGTCAGCGTGTACCATCCCGCCGAACACACCGCCGCAATCATCCCTTCGCGCAGATAAAACGCCATAAACTGCTTATCCTGCAACGATCCCAGCAAGCGGTAATCATCCCACTGCTCCGCATGGCCTAAATACTCATAGCGCGTGCCGTAATGCGCGGTCCAAAAGAACGGCACACGATCATACAACTGCGTTTTGCCCAGCATATTCAATGCCGCGATGCGCCCTTGCTGGTGCGCCACACGATAGTGCTCAATGCGCTGCGGCCCCCGCACCGAAGGATAAGTCGCGATATCACCGGCCACCCAAATGTTATCAGCGACACGCAACTGGCTATCGGTGAGCAAACTGCCATCCTCTTCCAACGGTAGATCATGAATAAACGAGGTGGCTGGCGCGACGCCAGTGGCAAACAGCACCAAACTGGCCTCAATCTGCTTGCCACTTTTTAGCCGCACCGCATTGACCTTACCCTCGCCTTCCAGCGCCACCGGTTCGCCTTCAACAAATTTCACGCCGTTGCTGCGATGCAGATCGTAAAAGTACTGGCCGATCTCTTCGCCAAACTGTTTGGCAAACGGCAACGGATGACGCGCAATCACCGTGACATCGACATCACGATTACGCAACGAACCGGCCATTTCCATGCCGATAAAGCTGTTGCCGATGATCACCAGGCGTTCGCTTTCATCGACTTCTTTTAGCAACGCATCGGCTTGATCAAGCGAGCGCAGCATATGCACTCCGCCTAACTCTTTGCCGGGGATATTCAACGGTTGCGGCACGCCGCCGCTGGCAATCAGCAGTTGGTCGAATTTCAGCGCTTTGCCACCTTTCAGCAGCAACGTCTGTTCGTGCGCTTTAAGTTGCTCAACCTCGCCTTGTAAGCGTTCCACCGTTGCCAGCAACTCAGGCTTGAGCAGCTTCGGCACGTCATCGATCGCCATTTTTCCCGACGGCACAAACTTACTTAGCGCGGTGCGATCGTAAGGCGCTGCTGATTCGCGTTCGATCAACACAATGTGACCGCTAAAGCCGCTGTCACGCAGCGTCCAGATCGCTGCACTGCCCGCTGCGCCCGCACCTAAAATCACGCAGACCGGCGTTTTGCCTTGCGCGGATGGCGCGCTGGCCGGCGACATCGCCTGCGGATTGATCAGCACTTTGCCCTGTTCGATACGCACCGGATAACGCTTTAAATTTGCCAGCGCCAACGGCTCGCACATCTTCCCGTCTTGCAGTTGAAACACCGCCTTGTGCCACGGACACACCAGTTTGTCGCCGCACACCGCGCCCTGCTCTAACGGCGCACCCGCATGCGGACATTTGGCCTGTAGCGCCTGCACGCGCTCGCCATCACGAATCAGCACCATATCGGTCTCGCCGACGGTGACTTTGGTGGGTTTGCGCTGCGCCAGCGCCTTGAGTTCCACGACAGTTTGATAGCTCACGATTGGCCTCCATTCTTGTGGTTGTGAGGTAAACAGCAATTCCCTACAAACAGTAAGCCTGGCAAATCGTGATGGAATGTCGGCAACAACAAAGCGTAGCGGTAGATAACTAACTGTTTAAACAGAGAAGATAATCTGCTTAGGCCACCCGCTTGCCCAGCTTCACACAGCCACGCAGCGCAACACTGCCGTCAGGCTGCACTTTCAGCAGCAGCACATCGGCGGGCGCGCCACAGGCTAATCCTTGCTGTTGTGGCAAGCCAATCTGACGTGCGGGCCGCAGCGATGCCATCTCAATCGCTTGTGACAACGTGGCTAGTTGCTGACGCAGCAGGAAGTTGACACCTTCCAGCAATCCGCGCGCCGAACCGGCCAACAATTGCGGCGCATCGGCCATACTCAGCCGTCCGCTGGCGCTGAGCTGTACGCGACCGCCGATTGCGGTGTCATAAATGCCCGGCGGCTGCCCGGCAAACGCGGTGACGTCGCTGACCAGCAGCGCCTGCTCACCTTTGGCGCGCAGGAACACTTTCAACACTTCCGGCGGCAAATGGTCGCCATCGGCAATCAGCGTCGCCGCCAACGCATCTTCCGCCAGTTGCTGCCAGATGTAATTAGGATGGCGCGGCAGTTGCAGATGCGCACCATTGCCCAAATGGGTCGAGAGCGTCGCACCGGCTTCCACCGCGGTATGAATCTGCTGCGCTGTTGCTGAGGTATGACCAATCGCCACGCGCACCTGCTGCGCCACACAATGTTTGATCAATTCGTTGCTGTGCTCCCACTCCGGCGACAAGGTCAGCAAACGAATATGCTGCTGCGCCGCCTGCTGCCAGCCGTCAAATAAAGCAATGTCCGGCGCGCAGATCGCCTCACGCGGATGCGCGCCGCGCGGCCCGTCTTCCGGCGATAAAAACGGTCCTTCGAGGTGGAAACCCGGCACCGCATTCGCCACATCCGGATGATGTTCACACGCGCTGGCCAAGCGCTGCATTGCTTGCGCGATCAACGTGGGTTGTGCAGTGATCACCGTTGGCAGATAACTGGTGACACCTTGCTGCCACAGCGCACGCGTGGCGCGTAACACGTCTTCTTCGCTAAACGGAAAATGGTTGAAATCCACGCCCTGAAAGCCGTTGATTTGCAGATCCACTAAACCTGGCGCGAGGATGGTGTCGTCATCCAGAGTGTCCAGTGGACGAATATCCATGATCAGGCCGTCCTGCATCTGCAACTCAATCGGTTGCAGCGTGCGGTAATCGCGGCCACGCAGCAGGGAATCAGTCAAGTTCCACCTCCGGGCACGCATCGCTGTCGGTGTATAACGTGCAGCTTGGATGCTGGCGCAAACAGGTCGCCGGACAGGCGGTGGAGATATCATCGTGCAGCGTGGCGTGAACAGCCGCCCGTTTCGTCGCGCCCGGCACCATGCAGAACAGCCGCGTACCGCGCAGCAATGCGGGAAGGGTTAACGTCACTGCATGCGTGGGCACCGCGTCGAAGGTCGCAAAGCAGCCATCGTTGACCTGCTGCTGACGACACGCGTCATCCAGTTCCACCACTTTAACGCTCAAGGGATCGTTGAAATCTGCGACTGGCGGATCGTTAAACGCCAGATGTCCGTTTTCACCAATGCCGAGACACACCACATCAATCGGCGCGGCGTTGAGCTTTTGGCTGTATTCCTCACAGATCGCCGCCGGATCGCCGTCAGATGGAATCAAATGCACTTCGCCCGGCTGTACTAAATCAAACAAATGCTGGCGCAGAAACTGACTGAAACGCTGCGGCGCGTGGTTGGCTAAACCGATATATTCATCCATATGAAAAGCGTGAATGCGCGACCAATCGATATCGGGCGCAGCTGCCAACGCGGCTAGGAATTCGTTTTGCGACGGTGCAGCCGCAAACACCATCCGTACCACCGCTTGTTGGCTGAGCAATTGACGCAAATGAGTGGCGGCATCCTGTGCCGCGGCCTCACCAAGCGCCTGGCGACTGGCATAACGTTGCACCTGCAAACGGTCACGCGATCCTTGTTGTAATAGCGTCATGTTATCCCTCCTGAGAAGCATTGTTTTTCTGCGCCCAACTGGCTTGCGCGGGCGCATCGTGATCCTGATTAAGTGCATTGAGCAATTGATCGACTTCCGGGCGCACCGGCGCGCGGCGTAGCCAACCCATCAACACAAACAGCACCAGCGATGACATCACCGGCGCGGCGACCTGCGTAGCGGTGCTGACATCGGTGAGCAAGAATTTCACACAGAAGAAGGTGGCGACGCCGACCGCCCAACTCACCAGCGCGGCGGCGCTGCCGCTGCGACGGAAAGCGGGCAGCAGGCCCAACAACATCGGAATCGAGATGGGGCCGACTAAGCCACCGAACCAGATGATCAGCAGCGACAGCACGCCGCCAAAACGACTGGCGTTCATGGCAATGATCAACGTGGTGATGATGAACAGAAACGCCGTCAGTCGTGCCACTAGCAGCGAACTTTTGCCGCGCTGAAAACGTTTGGGCAGCATGCCTGGCAGGATATCGCGCGTCACCACGGCAGTGATGGCATTAGCGTCCGATGACGTCATCGATAGCGTGTGCGTAAACATCGCCACCAGCACCAGTCCGACCAAACCATTCGGCAGCAGTTCCATCGCCATCATTGAGTAGGAGCGCGACGGATCGCTGAGATTGGGAAACAGCAGCGGCGCCGCCCACATTGGCCAGAACAGAATCAGCGGCCAGATCAGGTACAACGCGGCAGACAGCAGCGCCGCTTTGCGTGCATCACGGCCCGCAGGCGCGGCGATGAAACGTTGCGCCAGATTCCAGGTGCCACCGTTATAGCTCAAGGTATAGATAACGAAATAGGCGAGGATAAAGCCGAGCGAATACGGCTGTTGAATGATCTGCGTATGCGTTTCGGGCAAGCGCTGCCAGATCGTGAACAGTTCGCCAAAACCGCCCAGATGCATTGCCACCGCCGCCACCATTACAATCGCCGCGACAAACTGCACCACGAACTGACCGAAGTCGTTGCAGGCATCGGCCCACAAACCGCCCATTACGGTGTAAAACAGGCTGAGTGCGCCCGATAGGCAAATGCCAACCAGCGGATCAAGCCCGGTAAACACGTTGATGATCACCGCAATCGCCGCCCATTTTGCGCCTACGTCAAAGGTTTTCAGCAGCACGCCGCTCCACGCCAGTACCATTTGCGTCGGCAAGTTGTAGCGTGTGGCGAGGTATTCCATCGGTGATTCGATATTCATGTAGATGCGCAAGCGCGCCCAACGCGGCGCGAACAAACGCGAACCAATCAGCACCGCGATGGCAATCGGGAACGCCCACCAAAAATAGATGGTGATGCCCATGTTGTACGCCACCGCCGCGTAGGCGACGAACACCGCCGCACTGTAGCCCGACATGTGATGCGACACGCCAGAAAGCCACCACGGCATTTTGCCGCCTGCGGCAAAGAAATCGCGCGTGCTGCCCACCTTGCGCATCGCCCACAGGGTTATAGCCACAATCATCAGCGCATAAAGCGCCATCACAGCATAATCAAGCACATTCATAGCAGACTCCACAGGTAAAGGCTGTCCAACGAACGGTCCGGCTTCGCGGGGAAATTGGCGATTATTTAATTAGTCATCATTTAGGACTAATGCATCCTGCCAGTGTTTTTAGCCGCGGAATGTGATGGATATCCTGGTATGCGTTTTTATTCTGACGTGATAAGTAAAATTGAATACCTGCATATTTAAATTTCATGCGGGTTTATATTGGTCACCATAAATGGCGGCCCTACAAAAAACTGTGAGTTAATATCCGCATAAAAAAAGGGTTCATGATAAACATGAACCCTTATTACATGTTAAACGTCAGCGGTTAATTCAATTAACTTTTCTTCAGACAGGAACTCATAAAGGTTTTACGTGCATCGCCAGCGAGTTTTTTATCCGCTGCATCGGCGTTGCAGGTTTTCATCTTCATTTGCTGCGGCGTCATGCTGCCCATTTTGCTGTCTTTTTTCAGACAGTCACTCATGAAGCTTTTACGCGCATCACCTTTCAGATTTTGTGTACCGGCGCTCTGGTTACACATGGTCATTTTTTCCTGCTGAGCGGTTTTCTCTGCTGCACTGGCTCCGCCTGCAATCAGCAGGCCTGCGGCCATTATTGCCAAAAGACACGATTTCATTACCGGATTCTCCTTAGCATTATTGCTTACTAAGCATGGCACGGAATAAGCAAATGCGAGAACTCCATAACGACATTTTCCTGTAAAAACAGGACCAAGCTGACTAAACGCGCGGGTGGTCGAGCAGTCTTTCAACGTAATTACGCAATAATGTGGTATCAGGCGTTTCCGCAGCCGGTGCCACCGGCGGCATCGCCAATTTAATACCCGCAGCGATTTCATGGAATTGTTCCGGATTCAGTTTGCGCAGCATCGCGGTTAACACGATTTCTAACGCCTCAACCTGAACCACTAATTCTTTAGACTCTTCTTCTTTTTCTGCCAGCTTTAGAAGGAGTTCCGCAATCAGGTTTTTCATGCGACAAGCTCAATAGAGAGAAGAAAAACAGACGTTAGCATTGAGCAGAATAAAACAACAAGGATTTTTAAGTGTTAAATGGAAAAATTAGCAATAACCGCAGCGCATTAAAAGCGATGCAAATTCAATATGTAACGGCGAAACGTTTCACTGATGACAAATAGTGTTTGTTGAAACGTTTCGCTTATTAGAAATTAATTTAAATTGGCACTAAATTAGCGTGGTTCCGAGAATCCACGACCCGGTCCGCCGCCGTGTCCGCCACCCCAGCCGCCACCGCCGCCTGGAGGTGGGAAGATGCAACCGCTCAATGCGCTAACCAATGCCACGACCGCGGCGAGTTTCATAATACGAACCATAATAACCTCAGAAGGGTGAAATCGGGCTGAGTGTATGAGGCCGCATCGGGCGCGACAATACAGAATTCTCCGCATCGCGCCGCTATTCATCTCCGCTCACCACGCTTAACAATTCGCGGGTACTGCCATGGCAAAAACATCACAGTTCCGGTCAATTACCAGGCGGACTCACCTCGCAAAATCATCGCTAATCCCTTTACTGTTGCGCTAAATTCACGCAATGTGAGCGCATTACAATTATTGAGATCTGATCATGACCTTATCCGCTGTTTCCCTCAGTGAAATTCTGGCACGCCGTGATTGGGAAAATCCGGTGATCACCAGCCTGAATCGATTGGATGCGCATCCTCCGTTTGCCAGTTGGCGCGATGAGATCAGCGCGCGTGATGATCGCCCTTCGCCTTCGCGCATCTCACTCAATGGTCAATGGACTTTCAGCTATTTCACTCAGCCGGAAGCGGTACCGCAAAGCTGGCTACTACAGGATCTGCCTGGCGCACATGCACTACCGGTGCCCGCCAACTGGCAATTGCATGGTTACGATGCGCCGATTTACACCAACGTGCAGTATCCGATTCCAGTCACGCCACCTTTGGTACCCAAAGAAAACCCCACCGGATGTTATTCGCTCACATTCAGAGTGAATGAAAATTGGCTAAATCAGGGCCAGACACGCATCATCTTTGATGGCGTCAATTCTGCCTTCTTCTTATGGTGCAACGGACAATGGATCGGTTACTCGCAAGATAGCCGTTTACCGGCCGAATTCGATCTCAGCGCAGCGTTGCAGCCAGGACAAAACCGCCTGGCGGTGATGGTGCTGCGCTGGAGCGATGGCAGCTATTTGGAAGATCAGGATATGTGGCGCATGAGCGGCATTTTCCGCGATGTGACCTTGCTGCATAAGCCACTTACGCAACTCGCCGATTTGCAGATTGAAACCGCGCTCAGCCCGGAATACATCCGTGGTGATTTGCGCGTCAGCGTTAAGATTCAGGCCGAAGCACATCAACTGGCACAATGCCGCTTACGCGTCAGTTTATGGCTCGGCGATAAGTTGATTGGCGAGCAACAACAAGCACCCGGTAGCGCGATTATTGATGAACGCGGTCATTATCCTGAACGCGGTTTAATTATTGTGCCGGTGCAGCAGCCGTTATTATGGAGCGCCGAAACGCCGCATCTGTATCGTGCGGTAGTTTCACTGCTCGATGAACACGGCACGCTGATTGAAGCCGAAGCCTACGACGTCGGTTTCCGCCGCGTTAGCATTGAGAACGGCCAACTGTGCGTCAACAGCAAGCCGCTGCTGATTCGCGGCGCTAACCGCCATGAACATCACCCGGAAAACGGCCAGGTGGTGGATGAAGCCAGCATGCGCCGCGACATTGAGTTGATGAAGCGCCACAACTTTAACGCGGTACGTTGCGCACACTATCCCAATCATCCGTTGTGGTATCGGTTGTGCGATGAATACGGCTTGTATGTGGTCGATGAAGCCAATATCGAAACCCACGGCATGCAGCCGATGAACCGATTATCCAGCGATCCGCGCTGGTTCGCCGCTTACAGCGAGCGCGTTACGCGCATGGTGCAGCGCGACCGTAATCACGCCTGCATTATCCTCTGGTCGCTGGGCAACGAATCCGGCCACGGCAGCACCCATGATGCGCTTTATCAATGGGTGAAAAGCAGCGATGCCACGCGCCCAGTGCAGTACGAAGGTGGCGGCGCGGATACGGCGGCAACTGACATCGTTTGCCCGATGTACGCGCGCGTCGATCAGGATCAGCCCTTCCCGGCAGTACCAAAATGGTCGCTGAAAAAGTGGATTGGCTTGCCGGGCGAAACGCGTCCGCTGATTCTGTGTGAATACGCGCATGCGATGGGCAACAGCTTTGGCGGCTTCGCCAAATACTGGCAAGCTTTCCGTCAATTCCCGCGCCTGCAAGGCGGTTTCGTCTGGGATTGGGTTGATCAAAGCCTGACGCGCTATGACGACAATGGTACGGCCTGGCAAGCCTACGGCGGCGATTTTGGCGATACGCCTAACGATCGTCAGTTCTGCATGAACGGCCTGGTATTTGCCGATCGTTCACCGCATCCGGCGCTGTTTGAAGCGCAGCGTGCGCAGCAATTCTTCCAGTTCCAGCCGGATGCGAACCATCCGTTTAGCTTTACCGTCACCAGTGAATACCTGTTCCGCCGCAGCGATAACGAAGTGCTGCGCTGGTCGGTTGAACAAGCTGGCGCAACCATCGCCGAAGGTGAAATGCCGCTGGATCTCGCTGCGCAAGGCAGCCAACACATTTCATTGCCGGTGACCGAAAACCTGCTAGCGCATGCCTGGCTCAATCTGGCGGTATATCAAATTGCGGCCACGCCGTGGTCAGAAGCCAATGCGCGTGTCGCGTGGGATCAATGGCCGCTGCCCGCCGCAATCGCCACGCGCCTGCCGGAAATCAGCGCCAGCGCGCCAGAATTGATCGCCAATCACAATCTGGTCGCCGTGGTGCTGCCGCAGCAACGCTGGCACTTCTCCCGTCGCAGCGGCGAGTTGGTGCAATGGTTTGTCGATGATGAAGAAACGCTGCTGTCGCCGCTGCAAGAGTGCTTTGTGCGTGCGCCGATTGATAACGATATCGGCACCAGCGAAGCCGCCAACGTCGATCCTAACGCGTGGGTTGAGCGCTGGAAACGCGCCGGTTATAACGAGTTGGAAGCGGTGTTGGTGGATATGCAGGCCGACAGCCTGAAACACAGCGTACTGATTGAAACCTGGCATGAATGGCGCGCTAACGGTCAACTGGCGTTTACCAGCCACAAACGTTACCAGATCAGCGCCAGCGGTGAGTTGTCAGTTAGCGTTGATGTGCAACAAGCGCCCGGCTTGCCGCCGCCAGCGCGCATTGGGCTGCGCTGCCAGTTGAAAAATACCCCTGAACAAGTGAGCTGGTTGGGATTGGGGCCGCACGAAAATTACCCGGATCGCCAACTGGCAGCGCAGTTCTCACGCTGGCAACTGCCGCTGGCGGCGCTCAGCACCGCCTATGTGTTTCCCGGGGAAAATGGTCTGCGTTATGGCACGCGTCAGTTACGCAGCGGCGATTGGCTGATTGGTGGCGATTTCGCCTTTTCACTCAGCCGCTACAGCCTTGAGCAATTGCGCGAAACCTCGCATCGCCACTTGTTGCAGCCGGAGGAAGGCTGCTGGCTGCACCTCGACGGCTTCCATATGGGCGTCGGCGGCGATGATTCGTGGAGTCCGAGCGTTAGCCCGGAGTTTTTGCTTTCTCAGCAGCGCTGGCACTACGCGCTGACGCTGCTTCAGTAGTTTGCTCGGCCATTTCACGCTGGCTCACCGGCGGAGTCAGCGTGGTTTTTGGCCGACGGTAGAAGCGGCGCAGCAAAAATACGTTAATCAGCACCACCATCGCGGTGGCGAAGAATACCCAACGATAGCCGGTCGCCGCCGAAACCGCCGCGCCCAATAATGGCCCCGCCACATTGCCCAAATACATGAACGATTGGTTGTAACCAAAGATGCGTCCGGTGACGTTATCGCGTGAATGGCGCACCAGCAGCGTTTGCACCGCCGGCATCATCGCGCCATCGGCAAAACCCAGCAGGAAGCGCAGCACACCCAACTGCGTAGCGCTGGTGACGAACGACATCGCTACCAGCAGCACCAGAGACATAATCATGGTGGCGATCAGGATACGTTGCGTCCCAATGCGATCGCCCAATTTCCCCAAACGCGGCGCGGCAATCAACGCGGATACGCCCGGCAGCGCGGCAATCACGCCGCTGAGGAACGCGATGTTCTGCGCATTCGGCGCCAGTTCGCGTACAAATAGCGTCAGAATCGGATTCACCGAGCCGTTGCACATCTGAATCACCATGGTGGTGATAAACAGCACCACCATCAAACGCGGGTTATCGAGACTGCGAAATACCTCGCGCCCGCTCATCTTGTCCTGCTTACTCACCGGCGTATAACCGGTCTCTTTAATCAGGAACAAGGTGACCAGGAAACTCACCATCAGTAACGCGGCGGTGACGATAAACACCATGCGCAATCCGAGCCAGTCGGCTAGCAATCCGCCAATCATTGGGCCGAGAATCACACCGCCAATTTGTCCGGTTGACACACAGCTGAGCGCCCAGCCGCTGCGTTCACGCGGCACCTGCGCGGCAACCAGCGCCATTGCGTTGGGGATGTAGCCGGAGGTTAATCCCATCAGCGCGCGCAGCAACAGCAACTGCCACGCTTGGGTAACAAACGCCTGCAACAGAATCACCGCGCCCATGCCGAATGAAGCGCGCAGCAGCATCAATTTGCGCCCTTTGCGGTCGGCAAGGCTGCCCCATAACGGCGCGACGGCGGCGGATACGATGAAGGTGACGCTAAAGGTGAGACCTGACCAAACGCTTAATGCGTTGCCGCCACGGATACCGAGTTCTTCAACATATAACGGCAGGAAGGGGATGATCTGACTAATGGCGAGGCCGGTAAAAAAGCAGCCAAACCAGACAGATATCAGATTAACTTTCCAGGACTCGATGGAGCGTAACATGGGCGTGTGCATCGGAAGAATGAAACAAGGGTTTAGTCTAACAACCTCGTAACATTGCTGGACGGCAAAACATGGCATGGCACCAAAAACGCAGTTTTACGCTGCCGAGCGTGATTCTGCTCACAGCAAATCATGCAAGAACCCACTTTTCTAGTGTCTTTATGTGCTGAAACATTGATTGCCGCAAGATAAGCGCATCGCGACGCGGGGCAAACGTGAAAAAATATGTCTACTCGTTACTGACAAGTTTCCACGGCGCATCTATGTTTAAAAAACCACCAGTCATGGCTGGCGACGCGCTGTCCGTTCTGGACAGTCTGCATGCTTAACCTTTATTTCTCCCTGCTGCCACTATCCGGCGGCGTGCATTGTTGTCTCTGCGGAGGTCAGCTATGAGAACCCAGCCAAACAGCGCCAGTCGGGCGATTACCGACTACTTCAACAGCCCCGCCTGGCATGCACCGCATGAGAGCGATTTACTGGCGGCAATCATGCGCGAGCTGATGGACGACGGACAGCCCGCCACCAGCAAAGCGATCATTGCGCGGGTGATTAATAAACTGGAGTTTGTTGGCGATGAGCAGCAGTTGCAAAGTTATCGCAATCTGCTGGCGCAATTACTGGAGTCCGGGCCGCAAAAGTAGCGGCCCTGGCGCTTATTTTACCGCTCGCAGATGGTCGGCTTCGCTGACAAAGGCTTTGCCGCTTTGACGTTGATACAGGCAGAGTTCGCGTCCGACCTGATTCTTCATGTGCTTTTGCGGATAGCGCCCTTCCAGCAGCAGCGCATCAAATCCTACGCTGTCGTCATACTGAATCGGCTTACCCACCACTTTGACGCTCTTCAGGCCGCTGGCCTTCAGGCAATTTTGCTGCATGTTTTTATCGTTTTGCTGCCACGCCGCTTCGCTGGACGCTTGAGCCAATGGGCTGAGCAACAACGCTAATAGCAGTAATTTGTTGGACTTTCTCATCATCACTCCTCAATCGGTCTTGCTGGCCGAAAGATAAAAAAATTCCCGCCGAAGCGGGAAGAAACAAGACGAGCATTGCATATTCGAGAGTGACGAGGAAATCTCCGTAGTGCGTGATTATCCTCGCCCGGCGCTGTGACAGCGCGATGACAATGCTGTGTCTGTTTCGTGTTATCCGCAGTAAACGCGCGAAATTTTACCGCTTTGATCTGCCGCGAAATTAATCCGACGCAGATTGAAATCCATGGTCACCGCAGAGTTCCACGGAATGGCGCGCACCGGCACCGCAAAGCGTTTGCTATCGAGCGTGGACAACGGCTGGCCAACGTAGTTTTGGTATTGCGACGCGCCGCACTGATCGGTTTCCGAATCGTGGCTGGTCGCCGCAGTGGCGTCGGGTTTGCTGGCGGACTGGCAAGCGGTGAGGGCAAAAAATGCCGTTACCAGTAGCGCTTTTCCATAATGGGTCACGAGTTTCTCCTCCTGGATTAATAGACAACCGGTTTCTGAGAGTAGCAAAGCGTGACCGTGAAGCGAAAATTTAAATAGCAGATTGGTCGCGAAATTTGACTTAAAATCGCGATCTCACTCGCATAAATGCAGCGTGATTGAGGGTGGTCACCATAAAGGTACGACCGGGCACATAGGTAACAGATCAGACCGGGCACATAGGTAACACATTTGTGCTCAGTCTATTCGGATAATACGTCTTTCTTCCCGGTCATAATATGCCAGTATCAGCC
>NZ_JBCNNP010000031.1:0-46981 GCF_039594315.1 Pantoea sp. | reverse complement strand
ACCGCTGATAGCTTGCATTTGGGCCATCTGGTGCCGCTGCTCTGCCTGAAACGTTTTCAGGATGCCGGACACAAGCCGGTCGCGCTGGTGGGTGGTGCCACCGGTCTGATTGGCGATCCCAGCTTTAAAGCAGCAGAACGTAAACTTAACACCACGGAAACGGTCGGTGAGTGGGTCGAAAAGATCCGCGGTCAGGTAGCACCGTTCCTCAGCTTCGATTGTGGTGACAACAGCGCCATCGCTGCGAACAACTACGATTGGTTTGGCGGTATGAACGTGCTGACTTTCCTGCGCGATATCGGCAAGCACTTCTCGGTAAACCAGATGATCAACCGTGAAGCGGTGAAGCAACGTCTGAATCGTGAAGATCAGGGGATCTCTTACACCGAGTTCTCTTACAACCTGCTGCAAGGCTACGACTTTGCCGAGCTGAATAAGCGTCACGATGTGGTGCTGCAAATCGGTGGTTCCGATCAGTGGGGCAACATCACTTCAGGTATCGATCTAACGCGTCGTCTGCATCAGCAGCAAGCGTGGGGCTTAACCGTTCCATTGATCACTAAATCGGACGGCACCAAATTCGGTAAAACCGAAGGTGGCGCGGTATGGCTGGATGCGAAGAAAACCAGCCCGTACAAGTTCTATCAATTCTGGATCAACACGGCGGATGCCGATGTTTACCGCTTCCTGAAGTTCTTCACCTTTATGAGCATTGAAGAGATCAATGCGCTGGAAGAAGAAGACAAAAACAGCGGTAAAGCGCCACGCGCCCAGTATGTGCTGGCAGAACAGGTTACACGTTTGGTGCACGGCGATGCAGGTTTAACTGCCGCCAAGCGCATCACCGACAGCCTGTTCTCAGGCAGCCTGAGCGAGATGACGGAAGCAGACTTCGAGCAACTGGCGCAGGACGGTATGCCGGTGATCAATCTGAACGCTGAAGACGATCTGCAACAAGCGCTGGTGGCAGCTGAACTGGTGCCATCACGCGGTCAGGCTCGTACCATGATCGGTTCTAACGCCGTCTCGCTGAATGGCGAAAAACAGTCTGATGCGGAATACCGTTTTAGCGATAGCGATAAATTGTTCGGACGCTTCACCTTGTTGCGTCGTGGTAAAAAACATTACTGCCTGATTAACTGGCAGTAAGCGTTCAGGGCCGGTTTCCGGCCCTTTTTTATGGCAAGGCAGTTCAGGGCAATCAGTACAGGTTAACAATGAAAAATATTCTCGCGATTCAATCTCACGTTGTTTACGGACATGCCGGTAACAGCGCCGCCGAATTTCCAATGCGTCGTATGGGCGCAAACGTTTGGCCGCTGAATACCGTGCAATTTTCCAACCATACGCAGTACGGTCACTGGACTGGCACGGTGATGCCTGCCACGCATTTGACCGATATCGTGAAAGGTATCGCGGCCGTGGATCGTTTGAAGACCTGCGATGCGGTGTTGAGTGGCTATTTGGGATCGGCAGAACAGGGCGAGCAGATTCTTGAAATCGTGCGTCTGGTAAAAGAAGCCAACCCGAATGCGTGGTTCTTCTGCGATCCGGTGATGGGGCATCCAGAAAAAGGCTGCATCGTGGCGCCGGGCGTGGCGGAATTCCATTGTAAATTGGCGTTACCGGCCAGCGATATCATCGCGCCGAATTTGCTGGAGCTGGAAATGCTCAGCGGCCATGAGGTTGCCAATATTGAGCAGGCCGTGGTTGCCGCGCGCGATCTGATTGCCAAAGGGCCAAAAGTGGTGTTGGTGAAACATCTGGCGCGTGCCGGACGTCGTAGCGATCGCTTCGAGATGCTGCTGGTGACCGCTGATGAGTGCTGGCATATCAGTCGTCCGCTGGTGGACTTTGGCGTGCGTCAACCAGTCGGCGTGGGTGATTTAACCAGCGGATTGCTGCTGGTTGATTTGCTGCACGGTAAATCGCTGCAAGATGCGCTGGAGCACATCACCGCCGCGGTATATGAAGTGATGCTGAAAACCCATGAAATGGGCGAGTACGAATTGCAGTTGGTAGCGGCGCAGGATGCAATTGCTAAGCCAACGCAGCACTTTGCTGCCGAGAAGCTGTAAATCGTCAGGTGCGTATTGATACGCACCTGCAATCCTGGTCGCTATTCATGGCGACCATCACGCGGGCAAGAATGTTTCAGCCCTGAGCGCAGTCCTCAATTACACCAAGCCTTCCGCTTTCAACGCCGCTTGCACCGCCGGGCGTTCTGACACACGATCAAACCAGGCTTCCAGCGCATCCAAACCTGTTAGATCCAGCTTGATGGCTTTGGCCCAACGCGTCACCACAAACAGATACGCATCCGCCACGGTAAAGCGCAGCCCCAGCAACCACTGTTTGTCCTGCAAGGCGTCATTGACGATTTGATACTTCTTCTGCAACAACCCGCGCGCGGTGGTTTTGTACTCTTCCGGCGTATCCTGACGGAACAGCGGGCTAAAGCCTTTATGTAATTCGCTGCTGACAAAGCTCAACCACTCGATGGTGTGATAGCGCGTCAAACTTCCGGTTGGTGCCAGCAGATTGCGGTCCGGCTTAAGATCCGCCAGATATTGCACAATCGCTACGCCTTCAGTCAGCAGGCTGCCATCATCAAACTGCAGTGCTGGGACTTGTCCTTTCGGGTTGATCTGCCAGTAATCTTCCCCTTGCTCAGTCAATTTTTTCTGCAAATCGACATTCACTTGGGTAAAGTCCAACCCACATTCAAGCGCGACAATATGCGGTGACAGCGAACAGGCACCGGGCTTGCAATAGAGTTTCATCATAGCTTCTCCTTAAGTGTTGTAGCGATCGAAGCAGCATAAGTCTGCCCGTCATTTTTGCCAGTGACCGCGATCAGTTTTGCGGTAACCGTTCAGAATTTATTCAGTAAAGCAGGGCAGTAACGGCAGTTTTTCGAGAGCGAAATCCCAAAACTGTCTGACCTTTGGCGTCATATTCTTCACCCGTTGCGTCACCAACTGTACTGGCAAAGCCGCGGGTTCCCATTCCGGCAGCAAACGCACTAATTTGCCCTGCTGAATATCGTCGAGCACTTGATACGACAACAAACGCCCAATGCCGTGCGCGTCGCGTAATGCCTCAAGCTGTCCTTCAACGTCATTAACGCGCAAGCGCGGGGTGATACGCACCCGTAAATCCTGGGCAAAGCGCCACTCGCGAGTGTGGCGAAGATTGGCGACTAAAGCGTGCTGGGCGAGTTCTGCAGGATGCGTCGGCGATCCCGCGCGCTGCAAATATGCGTGGCTGGCAACCAGTGTTGATCGCACGCTACCGACTTGCCGCGCCACCATCGACGAATCCTGCAACTCGCCAATCCGTAACGCAATGTCGAGCCCATTTTCAATCAAATCCTGATAGCTATCGCTCAGCACTACTTCAATTTGTATTTCAGCATGCTGTTGCAGGAAGGCGTTGACCAACGGCATCACGTGGCGTCGGCCAAACAATACCGGCGCGGTAATACGCAGCAGGCCATACAGGCCGCTGTGGTGCGCGCTATCGATAGCGCGTTGATAATCGTGTAATACGCGCTGCGCATGCTCAAAGAGCTGCCAGCCCGCTTCGGTGGGGGCTAATTGACGCGTGGTGCGTTCAATCAAAGTGGTGGCGAGACGGCTTTCCAGCGTATTGAGCGTGCGAGTGATCACCGGCGGTGAACGCTGTAATACTCGTGCCGCGCCAGCCAAACTGCCTTGCTGAATCACTGCGACGAACACTTGCAGCTCATCGAACCTGTCCATGCGAGTTCCCGCTTGATTAACCGTGAGCGGCTATCATGAAGTTAACTAAGGCAAAAGCGAAGAGTGGACAGCAGAAAAGGTTAAAGCAAATGTAAAAGCGGGCAGAAAAAAGCCGGGACTCGCCCGGCTTGTTTTGATTACTGATTGGCGCTGGCGCGTTTCAGTTCAGGTTGCACATCATCCTGCGTCATGCGGTTCAGCAATGGCGCGGTGATCAACATCAGAATCGCAATCACACCGGTAGCAATCCCGATCTGCTGGAACACCTGGCTGTAAACTGCCAGTGAAGCGTGTGGATCGGTAACGTTGTCTGGCACCGCCATCAGATTCGCCACTTTACCGGCGATCATCGCTGCGCCAGCCGTGGTCAGGAACCATGAACCCATGATGAAGCCCATCAGACGCTGAGGCACCAGCTGCGCCACCATCGCCAGGCCGAGGCCAGAAATCATCAACTCACCGATACTTTGCAGTGCATAGCTGATGATCAGCCAGTTAACGGAAACGATACCCGCGTCATTCGCGAACTTAGCACCGAACGGCAGCACCAGGAACGCCGCTGAACACAGCACCATACCGATGGCAAATTTGTGCGGCATCGGCAGCTTGTCGCCTAATTTGTTGTACACCGCCGCCAACAGCGGGCTGGCCAGCATGATCCAGAATGGGTTCAATGCCTGGAACTGCTCTGGCTCAAAGGTGATACCTAGAATCGCGTGCTCAACGTTGCGGATGGCAAAGAAGTTGAGTGAAGTTGGCATCTGCATATACAGCACGAAGAACACAATCGCTTCGACCATCAGCAAGAAAGCCACGATCATTTTACGACGTGCCGCGCCTTTCAGGGCGAACGCTTCTTTAGCGAAGATCAGCACGATGCCGGCGGCAATCACGCCCAAGGTGATACGTGCAATGCTCTGGTGATGCAGCAACCAAGCCGCCAATGCTACCAATACCACCACGCCAACCAGCGTCATCAGCAATTTGCCGACTTGCAGCGGAGCGAAGTCAGGTTTGGAACCGTAGTTTTTCACCAAACGTTGGCAGAACAGGAAGTTCAACAGGGTGATCACCAAACCGACCACTGACAGCGAGAACGCCGCGCCCCAGCCATATTTCGCGGCCAGCCACGGTGTCAGCATCATTGAGAACAGTGAACCGATGTTGATCGACATGTAGAACATGGTGAATGCACCGTCGAGGCGCGAATCATCTTTCTCATAGCAAGTCGACAGTAAGGAAGACGGGTTAGCTTTGAACAAGCCGCTACCGACGGCGATGGTCGCCATGCCGATATACACCATCGAAACATCATGGCCTGAGAAGGCAATCAACGCATAGCCCAGTGCCAGCACGATCACGCCGAGCACGATGACGCGCTTGGTGCCCAGCACTTTATCGCCGAGCCAGCCGCCGATCGCCACCAAACCGTAAACCAGGGCGCTGAATGAGGTGAACAGGGTGATGGAATCCGCTTCGGACATCCCCAGTTGTTTCACCAGATAAACCGCCATGATGGCTTGCAGGCCATAGAAACCGAAACGTTCCCATAACTCGATGGAGAAGATCAGATAGAACGCTTTTGGTTGCTTAAAAGCGTTGAGGCTTGGCGCCCCGTCAGTGTGTTTGTTTGCAGTTGACACGTGTACCTCAGTTTATACATAGCCTGTTTTGTGACAGGAATTAAGTCTGCGTCGGGCTGGGTAATCCCGCGCAACATTGTTATTAGAAAGGAAAAACGGCGACTAATTTGGCTGAATTAGCGCATCAGGGCAAGAATTTTCTGCACGCTGAAATACTTGCAGTAGGTAGGGTTAATGCCGTCTTACGAAGTTGTTAATCAGTGTTAAATCTTGCTTAGTGGCATTATATCAGGATAAAGATGTTAATTGGAGATCTGGAAGGCGGTTTTCCTGATATAAACTGCGAAATGGTTATTTAGCAGCATATTACACCGATGAACAGCAATTAAGCAGAAAATAGGCTGTCACATGTCCACTTATTAAGCATATTAGCTTGATTGCTGAGCACAATAAGCAGTCAAAAGCTTCCAGAACGCTAATTTGTTGATCTTGCGCACATAACCACGAATTAATTAAAACCGTAAAAGAAGTAATCGATTGCGTGGCTGACAAGTGGCGAAGATTAGCGCGATAAACCGCGAGTTTAGCCAGATAAATGTGCGGATTTTGTCAAAGTTAGTCGCGTTTAAAACAGCAAAAATAGGTCATTCAAGTGCTTTAGACAGCCAGACTACTTTGCTGTAACCTCCTTTTTTCCCTGAAAGGACGTAATCATGACGCAGTCGATTCGTGTCGCCCTGATAGGCGATTACCGTGCCAATGCCGTTGCGCATCAGGCCATTCCTCCCGCCGTGCAACTTGCCGCTAAAACCTTATCCCTCACCGTCAATGCCGATTGGATCGCGACACCCGAACTCGATCAGCTCAATCTTGCCGATTATGATGCGATTTGGCTGGTGCCGGGCAGCCCGTACCTTAATGATGAGGGCGTATTCGCCGCGATTCGTTGGGCGCGCGAAAGCGGTAAACCGTTTTTAGGTTCGTGCGGTGGCTTCCAATACGCGATTGTTGAGTACGCACGCAACGTGCTGGGTTGGGAAGATGCGGGACATGCCGAAACCGATAGCGGTGGGCGCTGGGTGATTGCGCCATTGGCTTGTTCGCTGGTGGAACAGCGGGGCACGGTGACCTTCCAGCCGAAGTCGCGCATTGCGCAAGCTTACGGTGCACTGGAGAGTGATGAAGGCTATCACTGCAATTTTGGTGTTAACCCGGAATTCAGCACGGCGCTGGCCACGCAGAATTTGCAGATCACCTCATGGGATCTGGAGGGTGATGTGCGTGGTATTGAATTGAGCGATCATCCGTTCTTTGTCGCCACGCTGTTCCAGTCTGAACGCGCCGCGTTGCAAAACCGCTTATCACCGCTGGTGGTGGCGTGGTTACAGGCTGCAAAAGGCTAATCTGTCGGGTCGCCATTTATGGTGACCTGGTTTTCACATCCCGCTCAATTGCAACAGTGGCTTACGCGCACGCCCCGATTGCTGATAACAGCGAATCGCCTCCTGCCATTGCGCTATAGGAAAAATCTCCACCTCACCACATTCACTGCTGCGCAACAGCGGCCACAATTCGGTAAACCATTGCTGCCAATCCTGATGCGCTAAATCCGCGAGTGAATGCCGCACGTGAAACCAATGCAGCGCCGGACGCGCCGCCGTCACCTGCAGCGGTTTACCGCTCAACACGCCATAGGCAACAAACTGCGCCTCTAGCGGCAGCGACTGCCACAGCAATTGGCCGATTTCGCCGCCCACCGCATCAAACACCAGATCACAGCGTTGCGCAGCGGCAGTAACCGCATCACGCTGCGTCTCCAGCAATGTATCAATGCCCAACGCCTGCAACCGTTTGGTATGCGCAGGCGCACGGTGAATCGCCGTCACGGAATCTGCACCCATTTGCCGCGCCCATTGCGCCAGTAACAGAGCACAGGCAGAACCGCCTGCGGTGATCAGCACACGTTTATTCTTCGGCGACCACTTTTTCAGCATCAACCATGCTGCAATGGGATTGATATAGGCGCGCGCCGCCAGCGAGCTGCTGATATCTGCCGGAACGGGGATTGCCAGCAACGGAGCGCAATCGATATAACGCTGCCAGGTTCCGCCACTGCGCAGCGGCAACACGCGCTGCCCTAATAAATAGGCAAAAGCAGGCGGCGCAGAAATCACCGTGCCAACACCTTCATAACCGGCGATCAGCGGTGGCTGCACACGATGGCGATAGGCGCCAGTTATGGGGATCAGATCGGAGGCGTTGATCGGAGCAAATTGCATGGCAACGCGCAGCTTTTCCGGCGCGCAGGGTAATAAAGAGGGAGATACCAGCGCGAGCACGCTGAGCGGATCGCCAAACTGCCGATAAACGAGCGCAAGGTTATCGTTTATCGGCAGCGACTCAGAGTTCGGTTTTGGCGTCGAATTCACACAAATCTTCGATCAAGCAAGAACCGCAGCGAGGCTTACGCGCCACGCAGGTATAGCGACCGTGCAGGATCAACCAATGGTGGCAATCGACTTTGAACGCGGCAGGCACTACTTTCAGCAATTTCTCTTCGACTTCTTCGACATTCTTGCCCGGCGCAAAGCGGGTACGATTGCTGACGCGGAAAATGTGCGTATCCACCGCGATAGTCGGCCAGCCAAAAGCGGTATTCAGCACCACATTAGCGGTTTTGCGTCCCACGCCCGGCAAGGCTTCTAGCGCTGCACGATCTTCCGGGACTTCGCCGCCGTGCTGTTCCAGCAGAATGCGGCAAGTTTTAATCACGTTTTCGGCTTTGCTGTTAAACAAGCCGATAGTTTTGATGTATTCCTTCACGCCATCAACGCCCAACGCCAGCACGGATGCGGGCGTGTTGGCGACCGGATAGAGCTTGGCAGTGGCTTTATTGACGCTGACATCCGTGGCCTGTGCCGACAGCAGCACCGCAATCAGCAATTCAAACGGTGAGCTGAAATTCAGTTCGGTGGTGGGATGCGGATTTTCATCGCGCAGGCGCGTGAGAATTTGCGCGCGTTTCTCTTTATTCACAACGCTTTCCCGGTTGCACCTTGCGGCTCAGCTTCTGGCGCAGCAGCACGATTCGCCGCGCGCTGTTTCATTTTCTGATCAATCAGATATTTCGCCGCCAGCAGCATGCCGAGGCCAATGAACGCGCCCGGCGGCAGCATTGCCAACAGCATTGGGGAATCGAAATGCACCACTTCGATACGCAGCGCTTTGGCCCACGGGCCGAGCAGTTGATCCGCACCGTTAAACAGCGTGCCGCTGCCAATCAGTTCGCGAATCGATCCCAACGTCACCATGGCGCAGGTCGCGCCCATGCCGATGGCAAAACCATCCAGTGCGGAGAGGGGAATGCTGCTCTTTGATGCCACCGCTTCGGCGCGGCCCACCACGATGCAGTTGGTCACAATCAGCGGGATGAAGATGCCTAATGACTGATACAAACCGTAAGCATACGCGTTGATCAGCATCTGCACGCAACTCACCACCGAAGCGATGATCATCACGTAAATTGGAATACGAATTTCCGACGGTACCCAACGGCGCGAAGCGGAAATGGCGCTGTTGGTGATAGTCAATACCAGCGTGGTGGCCAGGCCTAAACCGAGGGCATTGGTCGCGGTTGAGGTTACCGCCAGCAGCGGGCATAAGCCGAGCAACTGCACCAGCGCGGAGTTATTTTTCCACAGGCCGCCGACCAGCAGGTTCTTCGCTTCACTCATTTGCATCTCCACATTCAGGCAGCGAAGCGAGCTTCGCTGGCAGTGTTTCAATCAGCAGCGCGGTACGTTTGGTGGCATTCACCACCGCACGCGGCGTAATGGTTGCGCCGGTGAATTGATCGAATTCACCGCCGTCTTTTTTTACGGCAAAATTCTTATCTTCTGCGCCATGAATCACTTTGCCATTAAAGCTGTTGATCCAGTCAGAAATGCGCAGTTCGATCTTATCGCCCAGGCCTGGCGTTTCATGATGTTCCACCACGCGTACGCCCAAAACTTTGCCGTGGAAATCGGCACCGACCAACATTTGAATCGCACCAGAATAGCCGTCTGGCGCGGTGGTCTCAAGCGCGGCAGCAACCGGCTGATCGCCTTTGCGCGCCAGATAGAGATGATGTGGTTTGCTGTTGCCCAGCGCGACCGCATCGGTAACCAGATAACACTCTTGCTGGATGTGATTGTCATACAGATCGGTCGGCACCACCTGATCCAGCAGGTTTTTCTGTTGGAGCGCCGTTTGATGTTCAACCGTCGGTTTAGTGACATAGTTCACCACCGCTGTGACGCCGGTGGTGATCACCGCGAAGGCGGCAAGCGTGACGGCATTTTTACGAATAGCGTCAATCATCTTGAATCCTTGCGATGGCCGTAAACGCGCGGCTGGGTGTAGTAATCAATCAGCGGAACACAAATGTTGGCCAGCAACACCGCAAATGCCACACCATCGGGATAGCCGCCAAAGCTGCGAATCAGCCACACCAGTAAACCAATCAACGCACCATAAATCAGACGACCACGATTGGTGGTCGAGGCGGTGACCGGATCGGTGGCAATAAAGAACGCACCGAGCATGGTGGCACCGGAGAACAGGTGGATCATCGGGGTATTCAGCGACTCAGGCGAGAACAGCCAGCCGAGCGTGGCGCAGAACGCCAGCGAGACGAGAAAACTCACCGGAATGTGCCAGCGAATGGCATTTTTCGCCAGCAGCAGCATGCCGCCTAACAGATAGCCGAGGTTAATCCACTGCCAGCCCAATCCCGCCAATACGCCGGTGTAAATCGGTTCCGCCAGTAGCTGATCGGCGCTGTGTCCAGCACGCAGACCGGTTTTGAAGTTATCCAGCGGTGTTGCCTGGCTGATGCCGTCCACGCTGAGTTGCAACTGCTGCATGGTTTCACCCGCCAACGTGTGATGAGTGAAGATCATGCTGAGGGAATCCATCAGGCCCGGTTTGATCGCCTGCAAACTATCGGGCGGCAGCCAACTGGTCATCTGCACCGGGAAGGAGATCAGCAACACCACGTAGCCGACCATCGCCGGATTGAATGGGTTTTGCCCCAAACCACCATAAAGCTGCTTGGCAATCACGATGGCGAAAAGGGTACCCAACACCACTAACCACCACGGTGCTAACGGCGGCAGGCTAATGCCGAGCAGCAGCGCAGTGAGCAGGGCGGAGTTATCGGATAACGTTGGCACCACCGGTGCTTTGCGCAGACGCAGAATCGCGCCTTCGGTGGCCCATGCGGTGGCGATGGCCAGCAATACCTGAATCAGAAACCCGACGCCAAAGAAATACCATTGTGCCGCCATGCCTGGCAGCGCGGCCAACACCACCAACAGCATGATATTGCCGGTGCTGCGACGGTTGTGGGTAAAGGGAGAACTTGCGATACGAAAAGCCATTTATTCCTCAGTGTTCGAAGGCTGCTGCTGCGCTTTACGCGCTTTGGCACGGGCGACCGCAGCGGCAATCGCTGCTTTACGTGGGTCGGCGGAGTCAGGAGAGGCAGCGGCCTCCACGTCAGGCGATACTGTTTCAGCCTGCTGCGCGGCGGCAGCGGCTTTTTTGGCTTTAGCGCGGGCAATCGCCGCCTCGACGGCAGCTTTACGCGGATCAACGTCGGCTTTGGTTGCTTCTGTTTCCGGCTCGGCTGGCGCCGCTTCAACCGGTTGCGCGGCAGCGGCTTTCTTGGCTTTGGCGCGGGCAATCGCCGCTTCCACCGCGGCTTTGCGCGGATCCACATCGGCTTTCGCTACTTCTGCTTCCGGCTCGGCTGGCGCCGCTTCAATCGGTTGCGCGGCAGCGGCTTTTTTGGCTTTAGCGCGCGCAATCGCCGCTTCAACCGCAGCTTTGCGCGGATCGACTTCCGCGGTTGCCGCGTCACTTGCCACTTCTACTGGCGTCGTTGCGGAAGCTTTTTTCGCTTTGGCGCGGGCAATCGCGGCTTCCACCGCCGCTTTACGTGGATCGCCTGATTGGCGGCTTAACGCCTGGGTTTCCGCTTGTTTCTCAGCCTGCTGCGCTAACGCTTGCGCATGGCGTGCTTCACGTTCAGCGGCTTCTTGTTCCGGTTTTTTTTCTTTACGTGCTTTGGCGCGCGCGACGGCAGCATCAAGCTCACCTTGATCGCTGCGTGCAGAGCGCTGTTTCGCTTGTTCATGGCGCGCTTCACGCGCCAGTTTTTCGCGTTCTAAACGCGCCTGACGCGCTTCGAAACGCGCTTTGGCTTCGGCGGTGCGTTTCGCTTCCAGATCGATGGCGCGCAGTTCCGCCTTCTCCTGGCGATAATATTGCACCAGCGGAATGTTGCTCGGACAAACATAGGCGCAGGCGCCGCACTCGATGCAGTCACCGATATTGTGCGCACGGGCTTTATCGTGATCGCCGCCCTGGCTGTACCAGAACAGCTGCTGCGGCAACAGTTTTGCCGGACAAGCATCTGCGCAGGCGCTGCAACGAATGCAGGATTGCTCTTCCTGATCGCTGCCCATTTCGCTCGCTGACGGGGCCAAAATGCAGTTGGAGATTTTCACCAGCGGCACGTTTAGCGATGGCAAGGTGAAGCCCATTAGCGGGCCGCCCATAATCACCATCTGGCGCGATCCCGGGGTAAAACCGGCGTGTTGCAGCAGATGGCTGATTGGCGTGCCGAGACGTCCCCAAACGTTGCGCGGTCGTGCCAGCGCTGCGCCAGTTAAGGTCACCACACGTTCGGTGATCGGTTCGCCATCGACAATTGCGCGTTTCACCGCCCACGCGGTGCCGACGTTTTGCATCAAAACGCCGATGTCGGTAGAGCGTCCACCGTGCGGCACTTCCAGGCCGGTGAGGATTTGCGTCAGCTGCTTTGCGCCGCCGGAGGGATACTTGGTCGGGATGACGCGGATTTGCAGCTCACGATCGCCGCCCAGTGCTTGTTTCAGTGCGGCAATCGCCTCAGGTTTGTTGTCTTCAACGCCAATCAACACGCGTTCGGCCTGTAACACCCAAGCGAGGATGCGGCAGCCTTCCAGCACTTCAGCCGCGCAATCCTGCATCAGGCGGTCGTCGGCGGTGATATAGGGTTCACACTCGGCGGCATTAATGATCAGTGTTTTCACGCCGCGCAATCCGCCGCGCAGTTTAGTGGCGGTAGGGAAGCCCGCACCGCCTAAACCGGCAATTCCGGCATCGTGAATACGTTTGACTGCATCCTCACGCGTCAACGCACGGTAATCAGGTTGCGGATCCAGTGTGGTCCAGCGATCTTCGCCATCGGCGCGCAGGAAAATACACAGTTCCGACAAGCCAGAAGGGTGCGCCGTCATGTGCGGGGCGATATCTTCGATGGTGCCAGAGGTCGGCGCGTGCACCGGCAGCATGCGTCCTCCGCCAAAGGTCAGCGGCTGGCCGCGCAGCACTTTATCGCCAGGCGCAACGCAGATTTCACCTTCATGACCAATGTGCTGTTTTAGCGGAATAATAAAGCGTTCAGGCAGCGGCAACTGGCTTAGCGGCGTGCCGTTGGACTGTGTTTTCATTTCCGGCGGATGAATGCCGCCCTGAAAATCCCACAGTTTCTCTTTGCGGAACAGGTTGAACAAATTAAGCATGGGTTTCTACCGGGATCACCCGTACAGGAATGGTGTCGAGATTCCACTTCCAGTTGGCCGTGGTGGTGGCAACCGGACGCATCTCAATGCAGTCGGTCGGGCAAGGGGCAACGCACAGATCGCAGCCGGTACATACGTCGCTCAGCACGGTGTGCATGGCGCGCGTGGCACCGACAATCGCATCGACCGGGCAAGTCTGAATACATTTGGTGCAACCGATGCAGTTGGCTTCATCGATCCACGCCACGGTACGTATCGGTTCCAGCACTTCCGCGCCGCCATCCAGCGGTTGCGGTTCGACGTTGAGCAGCGCCGCCAGCTTGAGCATAGTTTGCTCGCCGCCGGGCGCACATTTGTTAATCGCTTCGCCGTTATTACCCACAGCATCGGCATACGGACGGCAGCCGGGGTAACCGCATTGACCACATTGGCTCTGCGGCAAAATCTCGTCGATCTGCTCAACGATGGGATCTTCTTCCACTTCGAAGCGACGCGAGGCGTAACCGAGCAGTGCGCCAAACAACAGGCCCAATACGGCTATCGCGCCAATGGCAATCCAAATCGCGGTCATTAGAATTTCACCAGCCCGGTGAAGCCCATAAACGCTAACGCCATCAAACCAGCGGTGATCAAGGCAATCGAGTTACCTTTGAACGGGGCAGGCACATTGGCCAGCACCAAACGTTCGCGCATACCGGCGAACAGCACCATCACCAACGAGAAACCGAGTGATGCACTGAAGCCAAATACTGCCGCTTGCAGGAAGGTGTGATTGAGGTTAACGCTCAGCAACGGCACGCCCAACACCGCACAGTTGGTGGTGATCAGCGGCAAGAAGATACCCAGCAGGCGATACAGCGACGGGCTGGTTTTGCGTACTACCATTTCGGTGAACTGCACTACCACCGCGATCACCAGGATGTAGGCGAGGGTGCGCAGATAAACCAGATCGAGCGGCACTAAAATCAGGTGATTCACCAGCCAGGCACAAATCGCCGCCAGCGTGATCACGAATGTGGTGGCAAGTCCCATGCCAATGGCCGTTTCCAATTTTTTTGACACGCCCATAAAGGGACAGAGGCCGAGGAATTTTACCAACACGAAGTTGTTCACCAGCACAGTGCCAACAAAGAGAAGTAGATAGTCGGTCATTATTTAACCTGGAAAGCCGAAAGGCGTCTATTATCCGGAATTGAGAGCTGCATCTCAACCTTCACGCGGTTTGTGTGGTGGTTGAGAGCACTCAGAATTAAATTGCTGACGAAACTCGCGTCACTATGGCTGGATAAACGTCTGTTTCACGCGCTGCGAGCGCTTTAAATAGGGCACAAACACCGCCGCAGCCAACAACGACAGCAGCAAGGTCTGAATCGCTTTGCCATCTGCCACCGGCGTGAAGGCGAAGGTTTTCAATGCCAGCAGGATGGTCATCAACAACCACAAAATGTAATGGCGCGGTAAGCGACGCGAACGTTTACAGAAAATCCAGCACACCCAAATGCTGTACAGCCATACAACCGATGCGGTCAGCAACGAGATGGACCATTGCGTTAACAGCATGCCGCCATGAGAGAACAGCGTGGCACGCAATTCAGTATCAAACAGCGGGCTTAAATACATCGCCACCACCAACGCGCTGGTCAGCATTGTCATGATCAGCCACGCCAGTGGCAGCAGCAGCCAGCCAGCAATACGCGGCGGGTTCACCTGTTCGGTCATGTTAAGAATCCTGTTTCAAAGCAAGAGGGCGATGCAGAGCGTATCATGTCCAAACGGGGCACGCCCGATATGGACAACGCAGAAGCGCAGATGATGAGAGGGGAAATCAATTAGATCACGTAGCGCCATACGGTTTTTGGCACACGACCCAGGTCGTATAAACGTCCGCCGGAAACCAATTCGGCACGGCGATGGTCGGCAGCGCGATACATATTGATAATCTCATTATCATCAGTCAGCGAATAATTAAGATGGTCGTAGAGTTTTTCCAGACTATCGAGATTATTCACTTTGCGGAATTTCATCAGGTAATCTAACGCAGTCATGATTGCCATTTAAAAATAGAGTACTCGGAAGTGCCCAAGTATAGGGAGCAAGAAGCCAGAGTCCATACACGGCAGTTAAAAAAACGCAAAAATCAGACAACAAGTGCTAATTCGCTCATCAACGGAGATTTTTTCCGCCTTTCATGCATGAAAACGCATCTTTTTGGTGCGTGCTAAGGCAAATTCAGCCCCGGTTTTGTTAGGTGTGTGAGAAAAACTCACACGCTTATTACGCATATTCTTCGCCGCTATTTTTATTCATCTAAACGCTATTTATTGATTAACGCAGCGTGAATTTACGTTAATTATTCCCGCCTGGTAGTCAAATTAGTGAACACAGCATGAAACCCCAGATCGCATTGTGTGCGAACTATCACAAATCCAATAATTGATTGCCTGCTCAAGCAGTAACCATTCTTTACGCATCCGCTGTAATCGTTTCCAGTAGCAGTAAACATAACCGATTCTGTTTATTACATTTATTTAACCTCAATCAACACATTATGCAGGCGATTTGTCCATAACGTGATGGGCATGCATGCCTTGCAGGTTCGCGTAACTCCTTTAAATCACTCTGATTTGTGAACTATGTCGCGCTTGTTTCGTGGCTTTTACGCCAGGCTTAATTCGCGTTTTGTACCCCTACAACACACTCCCTTCAGAGGAATGAAATTATGTGGAAACGTTTACTCTTGACCGCCATGGTGAGTTCAGCGCTCAGTACCTCGGTGCTGGCGGCTGATATGACGGTGGGCTTCTCACAGGTTGGCTCGGAATCTGGCTGGCGTTCAGCGGAAACCAATGTGGCGAAAAGTGAAGCGCAAAAGCGTGGCATCACCCTGAAAATCGCCGATGGTCAGCAGAAACAAGAGAACCAAATCAAAGCCGTACGCTCCTTCATTGCGCAAGGTGTTGATGCCATCTTCATCGCGCCGGTAGTGCAAACGGGTTGGGAGCCGGTACTGGAAGAAGCCAAAGACGCCAAGATCCCGGTGTTCCTGCTTGATCGCGCCATCGTGGTGAAAGACAAATCGCTGTATATGGCGGTGGTCACGGCGGATAACGTGCTGGAAGGCAAGTTGATTGGTGACTGGCTGGTGAAAACCGTCGCCGATAAGAAATGTAACGTAGTCGAACTGCAAGGTACTGTCGGCGCCAGCGTGGCGATTGACCGTAAGAAAGGCTTTGCCGAAGCCATCGCCGGACACAACAACATCAAAGTGATCCGTTCGCAGTCTGGCGACTTTACCCGCAGCAAAGGTAAAGAGGTGATGGAGAGCTTCATCAAAGCGGAGAACAACGGCAAAAATATCTGCATGGTTTACGCGCATAACGATGACATGGCGATCGGTGCGATTCAGGCGATCAAAGAAGCGGGCCTCAAGCCGGGTAAAGATATCCTGACCGGTTCCATTGACGGCGTGCCGGATATTTACAAAGCGATGCTGGCCGGTGAAGCCAACGCCAATGTGGAATTAACGCCAAACATGGCGGGTCCGGCATTTGACGCGCTGGAGAAATTCAAGAAAGACGGCACCATGCCGCCAAAAATCATCAAAACCGAATCGAAACTGTATCTGCCTGATTCCGCACAGGCGCAGCTCGATACTAAAAAAGGCATGGGTTACTGATCCCCGCAACCGCCCTTCGGGGCGGTTTTTCATGACGTAAGGCGAGGTAGAACCTGATGAGCACCTCTGATGAAACCGCACTGCTGACCATCAGTGGCGTCAGCAAAGGCTTTCCCGGCGTAAAAGCGCTGGATAACGTCTCGTTCAGCATCCGCAAGGGCGAGATCATGGCGCTGCTGGGCGAAAACGGCGCGGGAAAATCCACCTTAATTAAAGTCCTAACCGGCGTTTACACCCGTGACGCTGGCACCGTGACGTTGAATGGCAAGGCGATTGCGCCGCATAACACCGCCGATGCGCAGGAAATGGGCATCGGCACGGTGTATCAGGAAGTCAATCTGCTGCCAAATATGTCGGTGGCGGATAACTTGTACATCGGCCGTGAACCGCGACGGTTTGGCATGATCGACCGCAAACGCATGGTACGCGATGCTGATGTGTTAATGCGTAATTATGGCTTCGCACTGGATGTGACGCGTCCATTGGGACATTACTCGGTGGCGATGCAGCAGATCATCGCGATTTGCCGCGCGGTGGATCTCTCGGCGCAGGTTTTGATTCTCGATGAACCAACCGCCAGCCTCGATGCCAATGAAGTAGAAATGCTGTTTACCCTGATGGCGCAGCTCAAGGCCAAAGGGATGAGCCTGATTTTTGTCACCCATTTTCTCGACCAGGTATACCGCATCACCGACCGCATTACCGTATTGCGTAACGGCCAGTTTATCGCCACGCGCGATACCGCTACCTTGCCACAAATTGAATTGATCAAATTGATGTTGGGCCGCGAACTGCTGGAAACGGCATTGAAACGTCAGGGCAGCACGCTGCGCAGTAATCAGCCGATCGTCTCGTTTGAGGATTACGGCAAGAAAGGCACCATCGAACCGTTTAGCCTGCAAGTGCGTCCGGGTGAAGTGGTGGGATTGGCCGGATTGCTGGGATCGGGTCGCACCGAAACTGCGGAAGTGCTGTTTGGCATTCGCCGCGCCGATCGCGGCACCGCCACGATTAAAGGCAGAGTGCAGCATATTCGCACACCCGCTAAAGCCTCGCGTTTGGGCATGGGTTTCTGTCCGGAAGATCGTAAAACCGACGGCATTATTGGCGGCGCCTCAGTGCGTGAAAACATCATCTTGGCTTTGCAGGCGCAGCGCGGCTGGCTGCGACCGATCAAACGGCGTGAACAGCAGATAATTGCCGAACGCTTTATCAAAAGTTTGGGCATTCGCACGCCACACGCTGAGCAACCGGTGGAGCTGCTTTCCGGCGGCAATCAGCAGAAAGTGTTGCTGTCGCGCTGGCTGGTGACTAAACCGCAATTCCTGATCCTCGATGAGCCGACGCGCGGCATTGACGTGGGCGCGCACGCCGAGATCATTCGCTTAATTGAAACCTTGTGCGCCGATGGATTGGCGCTGCTGGTTATCTCCTCTGAACTCGAAGAGCTGGTGGGCTATGCCGATCGCGTGTTGATCATGCGCGATCTGAAACAGGTGGCCGAAATCCCGCTGGAGCAACTGTCGGTGGCGTCGATTGTGAATGCCATCGCCGATGGAGGAGCACAACATGCTTGAATCCCCTATGACACACGACAAACCCGAACGACGTAAACCGAAGTTGCCGCCCGGCATGCCGCAAATTGTGGCGCTGATTTTGGTGCTGCTGGTCGATAGCCTGGTGGCGAATAACTTTTTTGCCATTCACATCCAGGATGGACGCTTGTTCGGCAGCCCGATTGACATCCTCAATCGCGCCGCACCGGTGGCGCTGTTGGCGGTTGGCATGACGCTGGTGATTGCCACCGGCGGCATCGATCTTTCGGTGGGCGCGGTAATGGCGATTGCCGGTGCGACGGCGGCAACCTTGACCGTGGCGGGCCACAGCTTGCCATTCATTATTCTGGTCACGCTGGGAACCGGTTTGGCCTGCGGTTTATGGAATGGCGTGCTGGTGGCGCTGCTGAAAATCCAGCCGTTTGTCGCCACCTTGATTCTGATGGTGGCGGGGCGCGGCGTGGCACAACTGATCACCCAAGGCCAAATTGTCACCTTCAACAGTGACAGCCTGGCGTGGTTCGGTAGCGGTTCGTTGTGGCTGTTGCCGGTGCCGGTGTGGATTACCTTATTGGTGGCGCTGGCGGTCTGGCTGCTAACGCGCAAAACCGCGCTGGGGCTGTTTATCGAAGCGGTCGGCATCAACCTGCGTGCGGCGCGTAATGCCGGCGTCAACGGCTGGCTGGTGGTGATGTCAACCTACGCGATCAGCGGTGTGTGTGCAGCGGTGGCGGGTTTGATCGTGGCAGCGGATATTCGCGGGGCCGATGCCAACAACGCCGGTTTGTGGTTGGAGCTGGATGCGATTCTGGCGGTGGTAATTGGTGGCGCATCGCTGATGGGCGGACGCTTTAATCTGGTGCTGTCGCTGATTGGCGCGCTGATTATTCAATCGATGAACACCGGCATTCTGTTGTCCGGCTTCCAGCCGGAATTGAATCAGGTAGTCAAAGCGGTGGTGGTGATGTGCGTGCTGTTGCTGCAATCGCCGCGCTTTATCGCCATGCTGAAACGGAGACGTCCGAAATGATTAAGCGTCATTTGCCTTTGATGATCACGCTGCTGGTGTTTATCGCCGGTTATCTGTTTTGCCTGAGCCAGTTTCCCGGCTTTGCCTCCACGCGCGTGATTTGCAACATTCTGACCGACAACGCGTTCCTCGGCATTATTGCGGTCGGCATGACCTTTGTGATTTTGTCCGGCGGCATTGATTTGTCCGTCGGCGCGGTGATCGCCTTTAGCGGCGTGTTTTTGGCGCGCGCGATTGGCGATTACCATCTCGATCCGATTCTGGCGTTTGCTATCGTGCTGGCGATGGGCGCGTTGTTCGGCGCCATGATGGGTTGGCTGATCGACGCGCTGAAAATCCCGGCGTTTATCATTACGCTGGCAGGGATGTTCTTCCTGCGCGGCTGTAGCTATCTGGTGTCAGAAAACTCGATTCCTATCGATCACCCGTTGTACACCACGTTGTCGAGCCTGGCATGGAAAATCCCCGGCGGCGGGCGCTTGAGCTTGCTGGCGGTGATTATGCTGGTGGTGGTGATTGGCGGCATTATCCTGGCGCACCGCACGCGTTTTGGTAATCAGGTGTATGCGATTGGCGGCAGTTTGACGTCGGCACAGCTGATGGGCGTTTCGACCCGCGCCACCACCATTAAGATTTACATGTTGTCGACGACATTGGCGACGCTGGCCGGGATTGTGTTCTCGATCTATACCTCGGCGGGTTATGCGCTGGCAGGATTAGGCGTGGAGTTGGATGCGATTGCGTCGGTAGTGATCGGTGGCACGCTGCTGTCGGGCGGCGTCGGCACGGTGTTGGGTACGCTATTCGGCGTGTTGATTCAGGGCTTGATTCAAACCTGGATCAACTTCGACGGCACGCTCAGTTCGTGGTGGACCAAAATCGCTATCGGCATTCTGTTGTTTGCCTTTATCGCACTGCAACGTTTGCTGACCGTGATGTGGGATCGCCAGCAGAATGCGCCGGTTAAACGTATCGCGTCATAATGTCCCTCACCCCAACCCTCTCCCGCAGGCGGGAGAGGGAGCCGATCGGCGCCGTTTAAAAGAACAGTTTAAGTAGAGTTGTAAAGCGGAAACATTTACCGAACGGTTCCTTCTCCCGCGAGCGGGAGAAGGCTAGGATGAGGGGAAATTCGCAGAGGACTCAATCAACGCGCTAAACGGTAATACGCTTCATTCCAACGCAGCGCATCTTTAAACGCCGGCAATTTGGTCTCCTCATCAATCACCAACACTTCAATACCGTTCAACTCGCCGTATAAATACATATCATCCAAATCCAACGCCTGGCTGAACACCGTATGGTGCGCGCCACCGGCCAGAATCCATGCTTCGGAAGCGGTGGCCAGCGAAGGCTGAGCGCGCCACAGTGCACGCGCCACCGGCAGTTTAGGCAACGGCTTCGGCTGTTCGATCGCATCCACCACATTTACCAGTAAACGGAAGCGATCGCCCATGTCGATGACGCTGGCATTGACTGCGCGCCCGGCTGGCGTGGAGAAAATCATGCGTGCCGGATCGGCCTTCGCGCCAATGCCGAGGAACTGCACATCAATCAGCGGCTTCTCTTCTTTGGCGATTGAAGGACACACTTCCAGCATGTGTGAACCCAGCACCAAATCGTTGCCCGGCGAGAAATGATAGGTGTAATCCTCCATAAATGACGTGCCACCGGGACGCGTTCCCGCCTGCACTTTAAGGATGTGCAGCAGCGCCGCGGTTTTCCAGTCGCCTTCACCGGCAAAGCCGTAACCTTGTCCCATCAAGCGCTGTACCGCCAAACCTGGCAACTGCGTCATGCCGTGCAGCGTTTGGAAGTTGGTGGTGAACGCTTTGCAGCCTTCGGCGTCGAGGAAGCGTTTCAAACCCAACTCTATGCGTGCGGCATCCAGCACGTTCTGGCGTTTTTCGCCATTCGCCGCCGCAGCGTCACTAAAGCGATACTGGCTTTCGTATTCGTCGATCAGTGCATTGACGTCGCCATCGCTGATGCTGTTCACCACTTCAACTAAATCGCCCACGCCCCAACCATTCACTGCATAGCCAAACTGGATTTGCGCCGCGACTTTATCGCCTTCAGTGACCGCCACTTCGCGCATGTTGTCGCCGAAGCGCGCCACTTTAAGTTGCTGGCTGGCTTGTTTCGCCAACGCGGCATTGATCCAGCGACCGATACGTTGTTGGCTGGTTTTATCCTGCCAGTGACCGGTCACCACACTGTGCTGCAAACCCATACGCGCGCCGATAAAGCCGAACTCGCGTCCGCCGTGCGCGGTTTGGTTGAGGTTCATAAAGTCCATATCCATGCTGTCCCACGGGATCTCCGCGTTGAATTGGGTATGGAATTGCAGCAACGGTTTATTCAGGATACTCAAACCACCAATCCACATCTTGGCGGGCGAGAAGGTGTGCAGCCAGGTAATAATGCCAACGCATTGATTATCATGATTGGCCTCGCGGCACAGCGCTAACGCTTCGTCCGGTGATTTCACCAGTGGCTTCAGTACCAACGGCACCGGCAATGTGCCAGCCTGATTCAATCCTTCCATCACCTGGCGAGCGTGCTGCTCCACCTGACGCAACGTTTCCGCTCCGTAAAGATGCTGAGTCCCGATAACAAACCACACGTGCTGTTGCATAAACTTCTCCTTTACTTAGCGGATGTGGTGCGCGCGGCATATTGCGGTTCCGCTGCCTGGCACCAGTTTTGATAACGTTGATAAAGTTGCTGATATACCGCAACGCGATCGGCGTTGGGTTGCAGCGTGACATCAATCGGGCTGGCCATAACCTGCTGCGCCGCAGGCACATCGGCATAAACCTTGGCGGCAACCGCGGCAAATATCGCCGCTCCCAGCGCACAACATTCGTCAGAGGCGACGATATCCAGCGGGCGGTTCATCACATCGCAGCACGCCTGCATGATGGCGGGAGATTTACGTGCGATGCCGCCGAGCGTCAGGATGCTTTGCACCGGAATCTGTTGCTGTTCGAAGCACTCCATAATCGCGCGTGCGCCGAAGGCGGTGGCGGCGATCAGACCGCCAAACAGTGCCGGCGCATCGGTACCGAGATTGAGATCGGTGATCACGCCTTTTAAGCGCTGATTGGCGTGCGGCGTGCGGCGACCGTTAAACCAGTCCAACACCACCGGCAGGTGATCGAGTTGCGGATTGGCGGCCCAGGCTTCGGTGAGGTGACGAATCAGATCTTTTTGTAGTTTTTCGAGCTGAGGCTGGAGTTCTGGATGGTGCTGCGCGGCCTGTTGTAGCGGCCAACCGAGTAAGCGGCTGAACCAGGCATAAATGTCGCCGAACGCCGATTGACCGGCCTCGCAACCAATCGCACCCGGTACCACGCTGCCGTCGACCTGGCCGCAAATACCGGCAATCGCCCGGTCGCCAACGGTTTCGCTATCGGCGATCAGGATGTCGCAGGTCGAGGTGCCGATCACTTTAACCAACGTGTAAGGTTGCGCACCGGCACCGACCGCGCCCATGTGGCAATCAAAAGCCCCGCCGGAGAGGATCACCTGCTCGGAAAGTCCCAGGCGCTGTGCCCAGGCTTTGCTTAAGGTGCCCACCGGCACATCGGCGGTCCAGGTCTCCTTGAACAACGGCACATCAAGCTGTTCGACTAACAGCGGATCCAGCGCATGCAAGAATTCAGCGGGCGGTAAGCCGTTCCATTCCGGATGCCACAGCGATTTGTGTCCCGCGGCGCAGCGTCCACGCCGCAATTGCGCTGGTGCGGTAGTGCCGCTGAGTAGCGCGGGCACCCAATCACACAGTTCCACCCAAGACACTGCCGCTTCACGCACCGCAGCATCGGCGCGCGAAACGTGCAATATCTTGGCCCAGAACCACTCCGACGAATACACACCGCCGATATAGCGGGTGTAATCGTTGAAACGACCACTACGGCACAACTGATTGATCTCTTCGGCTTCTTCAATCGCGGTGTGATCTTTCCACAGCACGAACATCGCATTGGGGTTGCTGGCGAACTCCGGTCGCAATGCCAGCACATTGCCGTCGCGATCAATCGGTGCTGGCGTGGAGCCGGTAGAGTCCACACCAATGCCCACTACGGCAGCGCGTTGCTGCGGCGTTAAGGCGTTGACCACGCTGACAATCGCTTGCTCCAGCGCATCGATATAGTCCTGCGGATGATGACGAAAGCGGTTGGCGTGCGCGTCGCAAAACTCCCCGTTGGCCCAGCGCGCATAATTCACTACTGCTTTTTCCAGCTCTTTACCACTGTGGCACTCGACGGCCAGAGCACGCACCGAGTCACTGCCAAAATCCAGCCCAATTGTTATGGCGCCCGCACTCATCGGGATTCTCCTGTGTGAGTTATCTGATTCCATCCTGGAATGGGGCGGCCAAAGCGGTTAGTCATCGTCGGCTGAGAATATGCACTTTTCTGTCATCGACGTGGATGTGTGATCGGCAGCAAAAGTTAACGACTGGTTAAATTCGCTGAATATATGGACGTTTTTGTCATCGTTTTGGGATGTGATACCGCTCTACATTTTTCTGCGCTTTTCCCGCTACAACTAGCCCAGCGTTTGCACAGCCCTTGTACAACCTTTGAGCTAACGCGCTGATTTTGTGAAGTGTCCGATTACGAATTTTGAATGGTAGCGTTTACACCGATTCGTTAATTACAGCTAAAAACACCATTGTGCCGGAGAGCATCATGCATAAATTCACTAAAACGCTGGCGGCGGTAGGTCTTGCTGCGGTTATGTCACAATCCGCTATCGCCGAGACCATGAAACTCGGTTTTCTCGTCAAACAACCGGAAGAACCCTGGTTCCAAACCGAGTGGAAATTCGCCGATAAAGCCGGCAAGGATTTGGGCTTTGAAGTGATCAAAATCGCCGTGCCCGATGGTGAGAAAACCCTTAACGCCATTGATAGTCTTGCCGCAAGCGGTGCCAAAGGCTTCGTCATCTGTACGCCCGATCCCAAACTGGGTTCAGCGATTGTGGCCAAAGCACGTGGCTACGGCTTGAAAGTGATCGCCGTGGACGATCAGTTCGTCACCGCCAAAGGTAAGCCAATGGACACCGTGCCGTTGGTGATGATGGCGGCGACCAAAATCGGTGAACGTCAGGGCCAGGAACTCTACAAAGAGATGCAGAAACGCGGTTGGGATGTGAAAGAAACCGGCGTGATGGCGATCACCGCTAATGAACTCGATACCGCACGTCGTCGCACCAGCGGTTCGATGGACGCGCTGAAAGCGGCGGGCTTCCCGGAGAAGCAAATCTACCAAGTGCCCACCAAATCCAACGATATTCCGGGCGCGTTTGACGCCGGTAACTCGCTGCTGGTGCAACATCCGGAAGTTAAACACTGGCTGATTCTCGGCATGAATGACAACACCGTGCTTGGCGGCGTGCGCGCCACTGAAGGGCAAGGCTTTAAAGCGCCAGACGTGATTGGTATCGGCATCAACGGCGTGGATGCGGTGAGTGAACTGTCGAAAGGTTCTGCTACCGGTTTCTACGGTTCGCTGCTGCCAAGCCCGGACGTGCATGGCTATAAAAGCAGCCAGATGCTTTACAACTGGGTGACCAAAGATCAAGAGCCGCCGAAGTTCACCGAAGTGACCGATGTGGTGCTGATTACCCGCGATAACTTCAAAGCCGAGTTGGATAAGAAAGGGCTGAAGTAATACGCCGCATCCAATTTGAATCATGCACCTTCCGTAGCGGCGCGATTTATCGCGCGGGGTTTAACAACGCGCAATAAATTGCGCCGCTACGAGTTGGTGAGGCTATAAACTCAGGAGTCTCCATGAACACTGATCCAGCTTTTCTGTCGTTTCATGGCATCAGCAAAACCTTTCCTGGCGTGAAAGCGTTGCAGGACATCTCATTCTCATGCCGCGCAGGCGAAGTACATGCCTTGATGGGCGAAAACGGCGCCGGTAAATCGACGCTGTTGAAAATCCTCAGCGGCAGTTATCAGCCGAGCGCTGGCGAGATCCGCATTAAAGGCCAGGCCAAAAGCTTCAACAATACCGTTGATGCGCTGGATGCCGGCGTGGCGATCATTTATCAGGAACTGCATTTGGTGCCGGAAATGAGCGTGGCGGAGAACATCTATCTCGGCCAGTTACCGCATAAACGCGGGTTAGTTAATCGCAAATTGCTGCGCTATGAAGCCGGTTTACAGCTAAAAAATCTCGGCATGGATATCGATCCCGACATGCCGCTGAAGTACCTGTCGCTCGGTCAATGGCAAATGGTGGAGATCGCCAAAGCGCTGGCGCGCAACGCCCGCATCATCGCATTCGATGAGCCCACCAGTTCGCTGTCGGCGCGTGAAATTGAACACCTGTTCCGCGTGATTCGCCAGCTGCGCGCGCAAGGCCGCACGGTGCTGTACGTCTCGCATCGAATGGAAGAGATTTTCGCCCTCAGCGATGCGATTACGGTGTTTAAAGATGGTCGCTACGTGCGCACCTTCACTGACATGAAGAACACTCATCACGACGATTTGGTGCAGGCGATGGTTGGCCGCAACCTGGGCGACATCTACGGTTATGCGCCGCGCGATCTTGGCCCGGTGCGCTTGCAGCTCGACAAGGTGGAAGCGAAGGGCGTGCGCATGCCGATTTCGTTGACGGTGCGCGCCGGAGAGATTGTCGGCCTGTTTGGTCTCGTCGGTGCCGGGCGCAGCGAACTGATGAAAGGGCTGTTTGGTGCCACTAAGTTACGAGCAGGCAGCGTGACGCTGGATGGCAAAAAGCTCAACATCCGCCAGCCAATCGATGCCATTCGCGCTGGCATCATGTTGTGCCCGGAAGACCGGAAATCCGAAGGCATCATTCCGGTGCACTCGGTGCGCGACAACATCAACATCAGCGCGCGTCGCCACAATCTCACCGCCGGATGCCTGATTAAACCGGGTTGGGAGGCGAAAAACGCCGACATCCACATTCGTTCACTCAATATCAAAACACCCGGACCGCAGCAGCTGATCATGAACCTTTCCGGTGGCAATCAGCAGAAAGCGATTCTCGGACGCTGGCTGTCGGAAGAGATGCACGTGATTTTGCTGGATGAACCCACGCGCGGCATTGATGTGGGCGCGAAGCACGAAATCTACAACCTGATTTACGCGCTGGCGAAAAAGGGCATCGCGGTGCTGTTCGCCTCCAGCGATCTGCCCGAAGTGATGGGCCTGGCCGATCGCATTTTGGTGATGCGTGAAGGCGAAATCGCTGGCGAGCTGACACATGACACGGCCACAGAGCAGCTGACGCTGAGCCTGGCGATGCCGAAAACTACTCAAGCGGCCGCCGTGGCCTGATGTAAAGGAGAGCAACAATGGCTTCATCTACCACTTCCAATACGCCGCCTGTGCAGCGCAATGGGCTGCAATTAGGACGCATTTGGGACAACTTCGGCATGCTGGTGGTGTTCGCGCTGCTGTTTATCGTCTGTGCCATCTTCGTGCCGAACTTTGGTTCGATTATCAATATGAAAGGGCTTGGGCTGGCGATGTCGATGTCCGGCATGGTGGCGTGCGGCATGCTGTTCTGCTTGGCTTCCGGCGATTTCGACTTGTCGGTGGCGTCGGTTATCGCCTGCGCGGGCGTGGTCACCGCGGTGGTGATCAACATGACTGAAAGCCTGTGGATTGGCGTCGCCGCCGGTTTAGTGCTCGGCATGGTAACCGGCTTTATCAATGGCTTTGTTATCGCCCGCCTGAAAATCAACGCGTTAATCACCACGCTCGCCACCATGCAGATTGTGCGCGGACTGGCGTATATCTTCTCCGATGGTAAAGCGGTTGGCATTGAAGATGAGCGCTTCTTCACGCTGGGTTACGCCAACTGGCTCGGCGTGCCGGCGCCGATTTGGCTAACTATCGCCACCATGGTGCTGTTTGGTTTCCTGCTGAACAAAACCACGTTTGGCCGCAACACGCTGGCGATTGGCGGTAACGAAGAAGCCGCGCGGCTGGCCGGTGTGCCAGTGGTACGCACCCGCATCATCATCTTTATTTTGTCCGGTTTGGTCTCAGCGGCAGCGGGGATTATCTTGGCTTCGCGCATGACCAGCGGCCAGCCGATGACCTCGTTGGGTTACGAGTTGATCGTGATTTCCGCTTGCGTGTTGGGCGGCGTGTCGCTGAAAGGCGGCATCGGCAAAATTTCGTATGTAGTCGCAGGTGTGTTGATTCTCGGCACGGTTGAGAATGCGATGAATTTATTGAATATCTCGCCATTCTCACAGTATGTGGTGCGCGGTTTGATACTGTTAGCGGCGGTGATTTTTGACCGCTACAAACAGAAAAATAAAGCCGCCTAATTATCTACCGTAAGCGGGTCCGTGCTGGCCCGCTGAACGTATTGCACGCGAAAGTGAGGGCACTATGTACCATCGCGAACCGCCAAATGAGCAGCAGAATCCGTTATTGCCTGGTTATCCGTTTAACGCCTGGCTGGTGGCGGGACTGACGCCAATTAACGCCCATGATGCGCTGGATTTCTTTGTCGATCGCCCGCACGGCATGAAAGGCTACATCCTCAATCTGACCATCAAAGGCCAGGGAAGGGTATTTGATGGCGAATCGGCGTTTGATTGCGAACCCGGCGATCTGCTGCTGTTTCAACCGAAAACCCCGCACTATTATGGCCGCGCGCCCGATAGCCCATGCTGGTTTCATCGCTGGGTCTATTTCCGTCCGCGTGCTTACTGGACCGATTGGTTGCAGTGGCAGGATGAACGGCAGGGCGTTGGGCGTTTGCGTTTGTCCGAAACCCAGCGCGGCGAGTTTGATCGCCTGTTTGCCAGCATTGAACAAACCCACAATTCCGGTCGCCGCTTTGCCGAAGAGTTGGCGATGAATTTACTTGAGCGCCTGCTGCTACGCGCAGTAGAGGAAGATCCGCGCAGTCATCAGCAAATTCGCGATCCGCGGGTGATCGAAGCCTGTCAGTACATCACCAACCATCTTGCGGGCGAGGTGAAAATTGAAGAGGTGGCGCGCCACGTGTGTTTATCGCCATCGCGCTTAGCGCATCTGTTCCGCGAGCAAATGGGCATCAATTTACTGCGCTGGCGCGAGGATCAACGGGTGATCCGCGCCAAGCTATTGCTGCAAACCACGCAAGAACCCATCGCCTCGGTCGGCCGCGAAGTGGGCTATGACGACCAGCTCTATTTCTCACGCGTGTTCCGGAAACGCGTCGGCGTCAGCCCCAGCGACTTCCGCCGTCGCAGCCAGGATGCGCAGGATGCTTTAGTGGCGCACGAAAGCTGGCAATCCGCACGGAGTGCTATTTCCTGAGTTTTCAGGTGATTCCGCCTTGTTCTTATAGACTGATTCGTCTTAAATCAGTCTGGTAACGAACAAGAGGAATGAGAATGAGCGATAAATTACGTGTCGGCCTGATTGGCTACGGTTTTGCCAGCAAAACCTTTCATGCACCCTTGATCGCCGGCACGCCGGATGTTGAGCTGGCGGCGATCTCAAGTAGCGATGCCAGCAAAGTGCATGCGGACTGGCCTTCAGTGCAGGTGGTTTCGGATCCACAAGCGCTGCTGGATGACCCGACACTGCAACTGATTGTTATTCCTACCCCGAATGACACCCACTTCCCGCTGGCGAAAGCGGCGCTGAATGCCGGTAAACATGTGGTGGTCGATAAGCCGTTCACCGTGACGTTGTCACAAGCGCGTGAGTTGGATGCGTTGGCGAAAAGCAAAGGTTTGATGCTTTCGGTGTTCCATAACCGTCGCTGGGACAGCGATTTCCTTACTCTAAAAAGCTTACTGAACGACGGTACGTTGGGTGAAGTGCGCTATTTCGAATCCCACTTTGACCGTTTCCGCCCGGAAGTGCGTCAGCGCTGGCGTGAAATGAAAGGCGCGGGCAGCGGCATTTGGTTTGATCTCGGCCCGCACGTGCTGGATCAGGCTTTGCAGCTTTTTGGCACGCCAGTGGCGATCAATGTTGATATGGCTGAACTGCGTCCAGGCGCGCAAACCACCGACTATTTTCATGCGGTGTTGACCTATCCAACCCGTCGCGTGGTGTTGCACGCCAGCATGTTGGTAGCGGCAGAATCGGCACGCTATATCGTGCACGGCACGCGTGGCAGCTACGTTAAATACGGTCTCGATCCGCAGGAAGATCGCCTGAAAGCTGGCGAACGTCCACCGCAGGAAGATTGGGGCTATGACATGCGCAACGGCACGCTGACGCTGGCGGAAGGCGATGTGATGGTGGAGAAAGAACTGCTGACGCTACCGGGTAATTATCCGGCGTACTATGCGGCGATTCGTGATGCGATTGCTGGAACCGGCGCTAATCCAGTTGAAGCCGAAGAGGCGATTCAGGTGATGGAGTTGATCGAGTTGGGCTTGCAGTCCGCCGAGAAGCGCCAAACCATGTCACTGAAGTAATCACATAGAGGTCGCCAAAAATGGCGACCCTACGTTAAACGGTACGCAAATGCGTACCGTTTTTTTAGGCAGCTACTCGCGCACGCAGCGCGGCTTTTTCCGCATCGCTCAGGAACGCGATGGTGACGCCGTTATCCTGCGCCTGACGCATCTGTTCCTGGCTCAATCCAGCAAGCGGTGCCGCCACTTCATATTCATGCGCCAATTCCACGCCCTGAACCGCCGGATCGTCAGTGTTGATGGTGGCGAGAATGCCGTGTTGCAGGAACGCTTGCAGCGGATGGCTGGCGAGCGATGAAACCGTGCTGGTCTGAATGTTAGAGGTCAGGCAGGATTCAATACCAATGCGCTGTTCAGCGAGGAAATCCATCAGCGCGCGATCTTCAATCGCCTTAACGCCGTGACCAATACGTTCTGCACCCAACTCGCGAATCGCCTGCCAGATGCTTTCCGGGCCTGCGGCTTCACCAGCATGCACGGTAATGCGGAAACCGGCGTCACGCGCGCGATTGAAGTGGCTGAGGAATTCACTGCCCGGAAAACCGAGTTCATCGCCGGCCAAATCGACCGCCGTGATGCCATCGCGATGGGCGAGCAATCCTTCCAGTTCACGCAAACAGGCTTCTTCACCAAAGGTACGGCTCATAATCCCGGTCAAGCGCACGTCAACGCCGTATTGCTGAATACCGGCGTGCACGCCATCAATCACCGCTTCAACTACACCGGCTATCGGCAATTTATGTGTCATCGCCATATAGCCTGGCGAGAAGCGCAGTTCGGCATAATGAATGCCCGCCCGCGCCGCATCTTCGACGTTTTCCAGCGCAATACGACGACAGGCATCCAAATCGCCCAGTACTTTCACGCCCCAATCGAGTTTTTGCAGGAAGCTCACCAGATCGGGTTCATTGGCGGTGACTTGCACATGCGGACGTAAGTCTTCGAGCGAATGAGCGGGCAGCGCGAGGTTGAACTGGCGACCTAAATCAAGAATGGTTTGTGCGCGGATGTTGCCATCAAGGTGGCGGTGAATGTCGGTAAGGGGGAGTTTAGGATCAATCATGTCGCACTCGCTTAAGTTTCGTAAAGTGCAGAGGATTATAAAAACATCTTGCGCAACTGCGCCAGTTATTTGCGCAAACGCGAAAACGGATGCTGAATTAATCAGCATCCGTCACCGTTTAGAACGATTTCAAAGCGGCAATCAGACGATCTAATCCATCGTCCAGTTTACTGCGTGGGCATCCGGCATTGAGGCGCAGATAGCCGCGGCTGGCGGCACCATATGTGGAACCTGGCATGATCGCCACTTTGTGCTGCTGAATCAGACAGTGTTGCAGCGCCTGTTCATCAATGCCCAAAGGATTGAGATCGATCCACGCCAGATAGGTTGCCGCGGGCGGCTGCCAATTCAGCGTTGGAAATTCAGCATTCAATCGTTGCGCGATGTGCTGCATGTTAGCGCTTAGATATTGGCGTAATGCATCCAGCCAAGGCGCGCCATCGCGATAAGCGGCAATGGTCGCCGCCACCGCCATCACCGCAGGCGAAGATAAGCCATCCTGCTTTTTCAATGCATGGAACCAGGCTTGACGATCTGCTTGGTCAGGAATGATGCCCCATGCGCCAGTCAGCGCCGGGATGTTGAAGCTTTTAGATGCTGAGGTAAACAGCGCCCAATCGTTTTCAGCCACCTGGCTCCACGGCGTATGTTGAGCGTCACTCAGCACCATATCCATATGGATCTCATCGCTGATCACCTTCACACCGTGCTGTTTGCACAACGCCGCCATCTGACGTAATTCCTGCACTTGCCACACTTTGCCAGTTGGATTGTGTGGGCTACACAGCAACATCACTTTGCAACGCGGGCGAGCCAGCAACGTTTCCAGTTGCGCCATATCACAAAGCCATGCATTTCCGTGACGTTGTAACGGTAATTCCAACACCTTGCGTTGATTGCCGTTAATGGTGTTGTAGAACGCATCATAGGCGGGTGTGTGAATTAACACTTCGTCGTCAGCTTGCGTCCAGTGGCGCAACAACTGCGCAACCATATAAATCACCGATGGACCGTATACCACTGATTCAGAAGCGACTTCCGTAGCAAAGCGGCTGCGCATCCAATGCTGAATCGCCGAGATAAAATCATCATGCTGCCAACGGCTATAACCAAAAACGCCATGATCAAGCCGCTGCTGTAATGCCTCAACGATGCAAGGCGACGTGGCGAAATCCATGTCGGAAATGGTGAAGGGCAGCAAATCCGCCACGCCAAAGCGGTCGGCGACGAAATCCCACTGTGTGCACCAACTGCCGTGACGATCAACCACTTGATTGAAATCGAAATCCTGCATCATTACACCGTTGCGCTCATCAGGTGCGCCATCTCATCTTTCACCGACTGAACCTGCGGGCCCATCACCACTTGCAGGTTAGTGGCATTAACGTGCACCACGCCGATTGCGCCGTTGGCTTTCAAGGCCGCGTCATCGACTTTGCTCATATCGACCACGGTCAAACGCAGACGCGTCAAGCAATTATCCAGCGACGCGATGTTTTCGATGCCGCCCAAGGCCGCCAAAATAGCTGGCGTATCGAAGCCTGATTTGCCGATGTTGGCGCGATTTACTTGCTGGGCAACGCTGTTGGTTTCGACTTCGCGGCCTGGTGTTTTGATGTTGAAGTGGCTGATGGCGAAACGGAAGATGGCGTAGTAGCCGACGAACCATACCGCGGCGATCACCGGTACCCAATACCATTTGGTCGACAAGCCGTGCAGCACGCCGAAGACGAAGAAGTCGATGACGTTGCCGTCGGTGTTACCGATGGTGACGCCTAGCATTGCCATCACGGTAAAGCCCAAACCGGTCAGAATGGCGTGAATGAGATACAGCACTGGCGCAACAAACAGGAACAGGAATTCCAGCGGTTCCGTGGTGCCACCGACCACACAGGCCACAACGCCAGAAATCAGCAGGCCTTTAATTTTATGACGGTTTTCTGGGCGCGCGCAGTGATACATCGCTAATGCCGCGCCAGGTAAACCACCGAGGAAGGCTGGCATTTTACCTTGCGACAGGAAACGCGTAGCGCTCTCAGCAAAGCCGTGGGTATCCGCACACGCTAACTGCGCCTGGAAGATAGTCAATGCGCCGCTGACGCTTTTGCCACACACATCCATAGTGCCGCCCGCATCGGTAAAGCGAATGATCGCCACCAGAATGTGCTGCAAACCAAAGGGCAGCAACAGACGTTCACCAGTACCAAAGATCATCGGACCAAACTCACCGGCGCTGTTGATCACCCAGCCAAGGCCGGTAATCGCACGCGCAAAGAAAGGCCAAATCAGCGGTACGACTAAACCGAGCACTCCCATCGCCATCGCGGTCACGATGGGCACAAAGCGCGTACCGCCGAAGAACGCCAATGCATCCGGCAAGCGAATGTTATGGAAGCGTTCATGCAACCAGAACACCACGATGCCAACAATCACCGCACCGAGAATACCGGTATCGATCGACTGAATACCAAGGATGTTTTGTACGTTGTTGGCTTTCAGCACTGCGGCATCGGTGGTCGGCAGAATGCCATTGATGTTGAGCCAGAAGTTGATGCTGAGATTCAGTACCGCGTAACCGACAAAACCGGCAAACGCCGCCACACCTTTGTTCTCACGCGCCATACCCAGCGGAATGGCAATCGCGAACATCACCGGCAAATAGCTGAAGGCAAATGAACCGATCTTCGCCAGCCAGATAAACAGGTATTGCAGGAACGGCTGATCGAGCATCGGAATCAGCGTTAACACGTCGTGGCTGCTGAGTGAGCTACCAATCCCTAACAGAATGCCGCAGAACGACAGCAGAGCGACGGGCAACATAAAGGTTTTGCCCAGACTTTGGAAAAACTCCCAAAGTGACATTTTGGGGCGGCTGGCGGACATAGGTACTCCTGGCGATAAAAGTGAAAGGGTTCAATGTGGTCAAGGATGATAAAACGTTTTATCAATACGTTTTGTGGCTATAGTCACAAAGAGTGACTAATCGCAGACTTTATTTTTGTCGAAATCAGTGTAACGTTTTATCACTTCGTATCTGGACGTCGGTAATGGAACACTATGTCCCAGCAGAAAACCACTATTCATGATGTGGCCGTGGTCGCCGGGGTTTCGGTCTCTACCGTATCGTTGGTGCTCTCCGGAAAAGGGCGTATTTCGCCTGCCACGGCGACACGTGTCAATCAGGCGATTGAGCAACTCGGTTATGTGCGTAATCGCTCTGCTTCCATCTTGCGCGGCGGCGAAAGCGGCGTAATCGGCTTAATCGTGCGCGATCTCAGTCAACCGTTTTATGCGGCGATGACCGCTGGACTGAGCGAAGTATTAGAACAGCAAGGCAAAGTGTTGGTGTTGACGCAAAGCGGTCAACATGGTCAGCATCTTAAGCGCTGCTATGACACGCTGGTGGCGCAGGGCGCGGATGGCATTGTCTTGGGCGGCGCGGTGGCGCAGGCCGAAACGCTGGTACCACAGGCGCAAGAACAGCAGATCGCCTTGGTGTGCGCTTCGCGTGCCAGCAGTCTGGATAACGTTGACTCTTTACGTCCTGACAACAGTCAGGCGGCACGCATGGCGACGGAATATTTGATCCGCCAGGGACATCAGCGCATTGCGTGGATGGGCGGGTTGGGATCGTCATTGACACGAGCTGAACGCATCGGCGGCTATTGCGCGACGTTGTTGCAGTACGGTTTACCGTTTCGCGCTGACTGGATTATTGAATGTGATGATCGCCAGCAAAGTGTGGCAGCCTTAACGCTGGAGTTGCTGCGTCAGCATCCCGGCATCACCGCGATTCTGGCGCACAACGGCAGTACCGCGCTTGGCTGCTATTTTGGTGCACTGCGATGTGGACGCACCTTTGGCGAAGGCGCGGTTGACAGTTATTACACCCAGCAATTGGCGTTGGTGGGTTTTAATGACGATCCACAACGTGAACTGCACGATCCCACCATGACGTTTGTCAGTAGCGAAGCGCGTGATGTGGGAAGGCGGGCAGCGGAGCGGATGTTACAACGGTTGGCACAGCCGGAAGGAGAGGTTCAAAGCCTTATCGTGCCGCCACAATTGATTCGCGGTGAAGTGTAATGGAGGCCCAACGGGCCTCCAATCTAAAAAGATTACTCCGGCATGCCTTCGCTGGTCGGTGCGCCCAGCATATAGCGTGACAGGAACTGCTCCAGCGTCATCTTATCGCCATTCATGGTGACCTGGCCGTTACCGTATTGCAGGCTGGTGACGATGTTGTCATTCTGCTGCTGGGTCAGACGGAACATTTGGCCCATCGCTGCCAAACCTTTCACCTGCTGATCTGCCAATTTCTGCGCGTCATCGCCCTGATAACCTTCTGCCAGACCCACATTGCGCATGGTTTCGGTCGCCATCGGCATATTGATCGTCAGCTTGCCATCGAGGCTTTTCAGCACGCGATCCACTGCGGCGCCTAAATTCTGGGCTTCACCGGTGACGGTGGTCGGATCGTTGAAGCCGACATTCAGGTTGAAGGTGCTTTCACCTTTGTCATTTTTCCAGCTCAGCGGTGCAATGCTCAGCGTTGGCGAGCCTTTCAGCAGCGTCGGCAAGTTATTACGCAGGATGGTTTGCACGCTGGCTTGATAACGAATCGGATCTTCCGCCACGCCCGGTTGATTGAGCAAATCCTGCATTTGCGTGTTGTAAGTATCCGAGAAGGCTTTCACCGCTTGCGCATCAAACTGGGCAAATTTCATTGCTAGCTTAGCCTGACCAAACGGCTGTTTTTGCAGGGTGATTTTGTCGGCATTGACATCCAACTGGCCGCCAATCTTGCCGTCTTTGTTATCAAACGAAGAGGTGGTTTTCAGGTTCTCTAGCGATAAACCTTCCTGGCCGTTGATGCTGGCATTGAGTTTATCGAGTGAAATCGATTGATCGCCGACGCGCACGCCTTCCGGACTGAGATGCGTATCGCCGCTCAGTTTTAGGCCGTTGAGGGTAAACAGCACTGGCATATCAACCTGATTCTTGCTGGTGACCGCAATGCTGGAGAAATCACCATCGAGGCTGACTTTATCGCCTTTATTGTCGGCGCTGATGTTCAACGTGCCGCCATTGGTCGCCAGGCGATCGCCGGTTTGCGCATTGTTGTAATCCACCGCCAGCAAGTTGAGCGCCGTCGCGGTCGCGCCGTTGTAGCCCACGCGCGTATCCGCGGTCACCAGCGATTTGCCGTCGGTCAGCTCAAACAGTTTCTTCACCGCATCGGTGTTTTCCAGTTCGCTGTGCACTGATGCCATGCTAGGGATCAGGATGCCGCGTTTTAACTGCGCAAACGGGAACGGGCCGTGATCAATGGTTTCGTTCAGAACGATGCTTTGACCCGGTTTTAACAGCGGATTGTCATTGGTTTGCGAACTGGCTTGCACCACCAATTTGGTTTTGCTGCTGAATACGCCACGCTGATAATCCTGATAGCTCAACGTCAAGCGGCTGTTCGGCGCATAGGCATTCAGCTGCGCATTGGCATTCTGCAACATCTCATCCATATGGCTTTCCAGTTGCTTACCGGTAAACCATGAAGCACCAGTCCAAATCACGCCGAGCGCCACAATCACACCTACGGCAACCTTGGTCTTTTTCATCGCTGTGTCGTCCTTATCCTTGCGTCCGCACGCCGCTGGTCGGTGCGCGACGGGTGAAGAAAAACGCCCGCAGGCGTTTTAAATTAATAGTTTGAAAGAATAGCAGTTAATGCTGCAAGCGTCAGCCGGTTCAGTCCAGCGTATTGTAGACGCGCGCCAGTCGTCCGGTACCGGCAGCGTTGACTGGCGACTCGTTGGCCGCGATAAAGCAAGATTCACCCGGCTTCAGTACCAACTGCTGACCTGACTTCTCAATGATCGCCTGGCCTTCAATACAGAACAGCAGGGCAGCGCTATTTTGCGCCAGCGCTTGTGGCACCGCTGAAAGTGCATGAATCGCAAAGGCAAAATCATCAACCGGGATCGGGAAGATCAAATTTTCGCCGTCACGCTGCGGCTGGGTGAGCAAGGTTGCCGCCGGTTTGGCGTGGAATTTCAGGTTGGCCATCAGTTCCGGAATATCAATAAACTTCGGCGTTAGTCCCGCGCGCAGCACGTTGTCTGAGTTCGCCATCACTTCCAGCGCCACACCTTTCAAGTAGGCGTGCGGCGTTTCGGCAAACAGGAACATCGCTTCACCTGGTTGCAGCGTAATCACGTTGAGCAGCAGCGGAGAGAACAGGCCACTGTCATCGGGATAGTCAGCGGCGATCATTTTAATGGTCTGCCAAGGTTCACCTTCGCGGGAATTTAGCGCGGACTTCAACACGCCGATAGCGCGCGATTTGGCTTCATCCTTCAGCGATAACAGGGTAGAGAACAACTTAGCCAGGTTGGCTTCATCAGCATTTTCCAGGAAGTGGGCGATTTGCGGATGCGCGCCGGCCACCGGTTCCAGCAGTGAGACGATCTCATGCAGCTCGCGGAAACCGTTCATCGCCTGGAATGGTGTTAAGGCATACACCAATTCTGGTTTGTGGTTGGCATCTTTATAGTTACGTTCAGCGGCGCTTAGCGGAATGCCCGCAGCATTTTCGCGCGCGAAGCCTTCCTCGGCTGCGGCTTTGCTTGGATGCACCTGAATCGATAGCGCTTGATCGGCGCACAGCACTTTGAACAGAAACGGCAGTTCGCCAAAACGCTCGGCAACGGCTTTGCCCAAGATGGCGGGCTGGCCAGCATTGATCACATCGCGCAGGGAACGGATCTCACCGTTGATTTCGACGGTTGAAGGGCTTTTCGGATGAGCGCCCATCCACAGCTCGGCCATCGGTAATCCTTGTGGATTTTCAATGCCATAAAGCTCTGTCAGCGCAGTTTTGCTGCCCCAAGCGTAATTTTGCAGCGAATTGTTCAATTTTTGCATCATTTGCCCTTAGTAACCGTAAGTAATTAGGCTTATTAAAGCAGAAAGTGCCATAGAAAATACACGAACAAGTGCAATAAAGGCGATAGGCTCGCATAATGTTAAATTCTTGTATGTGACAATCTTGCTCGCTCTGTAGCGTCGCGGGAAGGCGTTTAGAGCGGAAATCTCAAAATCTGAGCTAAGGAGACGTAGTCATGGCAGCCAATCGCATTGAAAAAGACTCAATGGGACCGATCGACGTACCGGCAGATAAGTTGTGGGGCGCACAAACCCAGCGTTCGCTGGAACATTTCAAAATCTCAACCGAGAAGATGCCGGTGGCATTGGTACACGCGTTGGCGTTGACCAAACGCGCGGCGGCGCAGGTTAATCAGGATCTGGGCTTACTGCCCGCCGATCGTGCACAAGCGATCCTTAAAGCCGCTGACGAAGTGTTGGCTGACAAGCACAGTGATGAGTTTCCGCTGGCCATCTGGCAAACCGGTTCCGGCACGCAAACCAACATGAACATGAATGAAGTGTTGGCCAACCGCGCCAGTGAAATTTTAGGCGGCGAGCGCGGCATGTCGCGTTTAGTGCATCCCAATGATGATGTAAATAAAAGCCAAAGCTCCAACGATGTGTTCCCCACCGCAATGCACGTGGCAGCGGTCATCGCGGTGCGCGAGCAACTGCTTCCGCAAATTCAGGTGTTGAAAAAGACGCTGAGCGAGAAATCCGAGGCTTTCAAAGATATCGTCAAAATTGGTCGTACCCACTTGCAAGATGCCACGCCACTAACGCTCGGCCAGGAAATCTCCGGTTGGGTGGCAATGCTCGAGCACAACCTCAAACACATTGAAAACAGTATTCCGCATGTGGCCGAGTTGGCATTGGGCGGTACGGCGGTCGGAACCGGTCTGAATACTCATCCGGAATACGCGGTACGTGTCGCCAAAGCGTTGGCCGATCTTACCAAACAGCCATTTGTTACCGCGCCGAATAAATTCGAAGCGTTGGCGACCTGCGATGCCTTGGTGCATGCGCACGGCGCGCTGAAAGGTTTAGCGGCTTCGTTGATGAAAATTGCCAACGATGTGCGCTGGCTGGCGTCCGGTCCGCGCTGCGGCATCGGCGAACTGGCGATCCCGGAAAACGAACCGGGCAGTTCGATCATGCCAGGCAAAGTCAATCCAACCCAATGCGAAGCCTTAACTATGCTGTGCTGCCAGGTGATGGGCAATGATGTGGCGGTTAATATTGGCGGTGCATCCGGCAACTTTGAACTCAACGTGTTCCGTCCGATGGTGATCCATAACTTCCTGCAATCGGTGCGTCTGCTGGCCGACGGCATGGACAGCTTCAATCATCATTGCGCGATTGGCATCGAGCCGGTACGCGAGCGCATCGATCAGTTGCTCAACGAATCGCTGATGTTAGTTACCGCGCTAAATACCCACATCGGCTACGACAAAGCGGCTGAAATCGCTAAGAAAGCGCATAAAGAAGGACTGACGCTGAAAGGCTCGGCGCTGAAATTGGGTTATCTCACCGAAGAACAGTTCGATGAGTGGGTACGCCCGCAAGATATGGTTGGCAGTATGAAGCAGTAATCACTGTCCAGCCTCTCAGGCCAGCAATGCTGGCCTTTTTTACGCCAATCGATCGCTCCACAAATGCATGCGCGGAATAATCAGATGCAGCGGTTCCGCCAGCGGTTTATGGCGATGCGCGACGTTATCGGCATCGTAATTGATCAATTCACCCAATATCGGCACTTGCGTGCGATCGCGGCACAACACCAGCAGTGGAGAAGGGCACGCCAGTTGCACCTGCTTTTTCTCGCTGGCGCGCCACACACGGGCAATCGGCTGCACTTTTACCGGACGCTTAATTTTTAATTTGGCATTAGCCGGTAACGAAAGAATCGCCTCCAACTCTTGCTGCACTTTCTCCGCCCACTGTTCACGCGTCCACGGTGCCTGCGCGCGATTGGCTTTCAGACTGCGCTCCAGTTGCTCAATCACCGCATCGCGCGTGACGTTCTTTATGATGTTTTTGTTCGCCCAGCCGAAGCGCAGACTGTCTGGCGAATTGAGTAACGTGACGCTGCGATAGGCGTTCAGCGTTATTAATCCGCGCAGATGCTGGTGGACAAACTCAAAGCGCGCCTCGCTTGGCAGACCTGAATCCACGGTAATCAACTGTTCAAGCCGCTGCTTCAAGGTATTGATCTCATTCATTTGCTGCGTAATGCGCTCATGCATAATCTCATCCGCTTCGATGCAAATCGCGCCAGGTAAACGTACCGCCGCTTTGGTACTGAGTTTTTCTGACTGATGCTGCATAAACAGCCGGCAATAGTGCGTCAGCGCCATTTCGCGTGCGGTTTTACCCAGATGCTGAGTCACCGCGATGCGTTCAATTTCGTCATGTTCATGGCCTTTCTCGATTTCCGGCAAGCTGAACACGCGCGCGATCAGCAATGGCTGATCTTCTACTTGCTGACGTAACGCCGCTAATGCTCGCTCCAGCGCATTCACGCAATCATGGAGATCGGCCACCAAATCATAACGCGCCATAAAAATGCCCTCATAGTTACAACATACTGAATAGTGTACTGGCTGTGGTGCCAATCTGCCAGCTGTGTGCGAAGAAATCGTTAAGCAGGAAACGTCGGCATTTTTCCTGCTGGATTAACGTGTTATAACAATGCTTTGCCTGCTAACGGAATATTGTTGTGACGTCGCATCCTAAGCCTCCCGTTCCCGCCATCATCACGCTCGGACTGGTTCAAATCCTTTCATGGGGCGGATCATTCTATCTGATGGCAGTGATGGCCAATCCTATCGTGGCGGACACTGGTTGGTCGCAGCAATGGGTGTACGGCGCACTGTCGCTCGGCATGTTGATTTCCGGATTGCTGGCACCGCTGAGCGGCCGCTTGATATCCCGCTCCTATGGCCGCGTGTTGCTGGCCGCGAGCGGGGCGGTGATGGCGCTGGGCTTGGTGATCATGGGATTAAGTCACAATCTGCCGCTGTTTCTATTTGCCTGGCTTATTATCGGCATTGGCATGGCGATGGGATTGTACGATGCGCTGTTTGCCACGCTCGGCACGTTGTATGGCGGCCAGGCGCGCGGGGCGATTACCGGCATCACGCTAATTTCGGGATTTTGTACCACGTTAGTCTGGCCGGGTACGGCGCTGCTAATTCATTGGCTGGATTGGCGTGGCGCTTGTTTTGCTATCGCCGGATTGCTGTGTTTATCGGTTTTACCGGCTTACTTGTATGCGCTACCGGCACCGGAACGTCGCCTTACCGCCAGTAAAACCGTTCCCAACAGCAATGGAAATGAAATTGCGCCCACGCTGTTCTGGTTGTTGTGCAGCATTTTCACTCTCGCCTCGGTGATCATGACGGCAATATCCGTGCAGTTAATTACCTTGCTGCAAGCCAGCGGCCATACGTTGGCTTCGGCGTTGGCCATCAGTGCGATTCTCGGCCCATGCCAGGTTGGCTCGCGCATTGTTGATATCGCCTTTAAGCGCGGTCACCCAATCTGGACCACCTTCTGTTCGGTGGGATTGGTGGCGCTTGGCTTGTTGCTGCTGGCGATTTTTCCGCAATTTGCGGTGCTGAGTATGGTGTTGTACGGTGCCGGAAATGGCTTGCGCGCGATAGTGCGCGGAACTTTACCGCTGGTGATGGTCAAACCAGAAGCCTACGCGATTGTGGTAGGACGCATGGCACGTCCCGCGTTAATCGGCCAGGCGTTAACGCCGCTGGTTGGCGGTTACGTGTTTCAGCATCTCGGCGCTAACGCCACCTTGTGGTTACTGTGCGTGTTGGCGTTGATTAACGTGCTGCTGGTGGTGGCGCTGAAGCAGAAATTGCCGCAGCCAGAAAGGGCAGTGATAAACTAAGCAGCCTGTGCGCTTATGCCGGATCAAATGATGAATACGTGCCTTGATCACAGTGGTCGGCTTCTAAAAAGCAACAGTGTTTGTTATATTTATTGCTTATTCATTACACACATTCGCGGCATAAAAACAACGAAATAGCCCGCAACTCAGGAAATTGAAATGCTTGATTACCGCTTCCCGACAGCTTTGCAGATGGTCTTGAGCGTAGCGATGGCGGAGCAATTGGGTAAACGCTCGACCAGTGCCATTTTGGCGTACGGTCTTGAAGCGAATCCCAGTTTCATTCGGAAACTTATGGTTCCGCTCACGCGAGACGGCATTATCGTCTCAACGCTTGGTCGCACCGGCTCGATCCACTTAGGTCGCCCGGCTGCCGAGATTACGCTGCGTGACATTTATACTTCTGTGATTGAAGACAAAAAGCTCTGGGCCTCACGTCCCGATGTGGCACCGCGTTGTTTAGTGAGTGCCAACCTGTGTTGGTATTTTAAATCAATTGCAGAAGAGGCCGAAGAAGCGTCGCTGAAGGTACTGGAAACCCGCACCGTAGCGGATGCGCTGGCTGAACTAAAGCATAACGACACCAGCAACTGCGAAGAACTGCCGGATCTCGAACTCGCCGATCTGTGCAAAAAAGGTCGATAATCTCCCCGCATCCCCGAAGGTCGCCATCACGGCGACCTTTTTTATTGCCCAAATTCAGCGCATAAAAAATCCGGGCACAGTGGCCCGGATGGTTCACTTCAACGCTAACCGTTATGCGGTCTGCACTTCCGCTTGCGGCTGTTTGCGCGTCACCAGCTTACGCAAGGTCACATAGAACACCGGCGTCAGGAACAGCCCGAACAGCGTTACGCCAAGCATCCCGGAGAACACGGTAATCCCGGTGACGCCGCGCACTTCCGCACCTGCACCTTCGCCGAGAATCAGCGGAATGGTACCGGCGATAAAGGCGATCGAGGTCATGACGATCGGACGTAAACGCAGGCGACAGGCTTCCAGCGCCGCATCGACAATGCTGCGGCCCTGCATCTCCAGTTCACGCGCAAACTCGACGATAAGAATCGCGTTCTTACAGGCCAGCCCCATCAACACTACCAGACCAACCTGCACAAACACGTTGTTATCGCCGCCGGTCAGCCACACACCAACCAGCGCAGACAACATGGTCACTGGCACAATCAGGATCACCGCCAGCGGCAGCGTCCAGCTTTCATACAGCGCCGCCAGTACCAGGAACGCCAACAGCACCGCCACCGGGAACACAATCAGCGCGGTATTGCCCTGGGTGGATTGCTGATAGCTCAGATCGGTCCATTCGATGTTCATGCCGTTTGGCAGCACCTGGCTCGACATCGCTTCCAGCTTCTGCATTGCCTGCGCTGAAGAGAGCACGCGCGGATCGGCATCACCAATCAAATCTGCTGCCGGATAGCCGTTGTAGCGGATCACCGGATCGGGGCCGTAAGTGGTGGTGATATTCACCATGCTGCCAATCGGCACCATTTCGCCACGATCGTTGCGGGTACGCAGATTACCAATGTCCTGCACGCTATCGCGGAACTCGCCATCCGCCTGCGCCATTACACGCCAGGTACGACCAAATTTATTGAAATCATTGACATACGACGATCCCAAGTAGGTTTGCAGCGTGCTGAACAGATCGGTCAACGACACGCCTTGCGCTTTGGCTTTGTCGCGGTCCACCTGCACATCCAACTGCGGTACGTTGGCTTGATAAGAGGAGATTGGGAACATCATGCCTGGCGTCTGCAATACCGCGCCGGTCATGGTGTTGATGGCGGTTTGCAGTGCTCCGTAACCTAATCCAGCGCGATCCTGCACATACAACGAATAACCAGAACCTTGTCCCAGACCCAAAATCGGCGGAGGCATGATCGAGAAACCAAAGCCTTGCTGAATCTTGGATATCTTGGCGTTGATTTCGGCGTTAATTTCCGCCGCCGTACGCGTGCGTTCATTAAACGGCTTCAAGCCAAAGAATACAGTGCCGGTATTTGGCGTATTGGTGAACTGCAAGGCATTCAGGCCAGGGAAGGCAACAGAATAGGCCACGCCTTCGGTGTTCATGCCGATTTCGCTCATCTTACGAATCACTTCATCGGTACGCGCCAGCGAAGAACCTTCCGGCATTTTTACACCACCAATCAGATACAACTTATCCTGCGTGGGGATAAAGCCGCCCGGCACGGTGTGGAACATAAAGCCCGCGCCCGCCAGCAGCAGCACGTAAACCCCGAATACCGCGCCACGACGACGCAAGGTTTTGCCAACCAGCGATTCATAGCCGTCTGAACTGCGCTGGAAGAAGCGGTTGAACGGGCGGAACAGCCAGCCGAGCAAGCGATCAATAATGCGCGTCGGCATATCTTTCGCTGCGTCATGTGGCTTCAGCAGCAGCGCCGCCAGCGCCGGTGACAAGGTCAGCGAGTTAATTGCCGAAATCACTGTAGAAATGGCGATCGTCACCGCGAACTGCTTGTAGAACTGACCGGTTACACCTGAAAGGAATGCCATCGGCACGAACACCGCACACAACACCAAGGCGATAGCGATAATCGGTCCCGACACTTCGCGCATCGCCTGATGCGCCGCCGCGGTCGGTGACAAGCCTTGCTCAATGTTACGCTCGACGTTCTCCACCACCACGATGGCATCATCCACCACGATGCCGATTGCCAACACCAGGCCAAACAAACTCAAGGTATTGAGCGAGAAGCCCAGCAGATAAAGGATGCTAAAGGTACCCACCACCGAAACCGGTACTGCCAGTAACGGAATGATCGAGGCGCGCCAGGTTTGCAGGAACAGAATCACCACCAACACCACCAGCACAATCGCCTCAAACAGCGTTTGCACGACGGCGCGGATCGAGTCGCGCACAAACACCGTTGGATCGTACGGCGCTGCCCACTGCACATCGTCCGGGAAGCGGGTTGCCAGCTCGGCCATTTTGTCGCGAACCGCATTCGACAAATCAATCGCGTTGGCGCCCGGTGCCTGGAAGATACCGATGCCGACCGCATCTTTATTGTTGAGCTGCGAACGTAACGCATAACTGCCGGAACCCATCTCGATGCGCGCCACGTCACGCAGGCGCACCAAGGTGCCGTCGTCAGCGGTTTTCAGAATGATATTGCCGAACTGTTCTTCGCTTTCCAGGCGGCCTTGGGTATTAATCGACAGCAGGAAATCGCTCTGTTTCTTCAGCGGTTCCGCACCAAGCTGACCGGCAGAAACCTGCACGTTCTGCTCTTGCATCGCGCTAACCACATCAGAAGCAGTCAAACCGCGCGCCGCGACCTTATTCGGATCGAGCCACACGCGCATGGCGTATTCACCGGCACCGAAGATCTGAATCTGCCCGACGCCCGGCAGGCGCGCCAGTTCATCCTTCACTTTCAAGGTGGCGTAGTTACGCAGATACAGAGAATCGTACTTGCCGTGCGGCGAAAACATGTGCACCACCAGCGTTAATGTCGGCGACATCTTCTGCGTGGTGAGGCCCAGTTGGCGCACTTCTTCCGGCAAACGCGCTTCGGCTTGCGCCACGCGGTTCTGTACCTGAACCTGCGCCTGATCCGGATCGGTGCCTGGACGGAAGGTCACGGTAGTGACCAGCACGCCATCGGAACCGGCGACAGATTTCATGTACATCATGTTTTCCACCCCGTTGATCGCTTCTTCCAGCGGCGTCGCCACGGAATCTGCAATCACTTTGGGGTTGGCACCGGGATATTCCGCGCGTACCTGCACGCTCGGTGGCACCACGTTGGGATACTCACTGATCGGCAGCAGCGGAATGGCGATCAATCCGGTGGTAAAGATCAAAATCGACAGCACCGCCGCGAAGATCGGTCGGTCGATAAAAAAGCGGGAGAAATCCATAAAAGGCAGTCTCGAAGTTATTGAGCGGAGCGCATCGCTACCGGTTGAGCGGTCACCGGCATGCCAGGCATAAAGACTTTCTGCAAGCCGTTAACGATCACCTTGTCACCAGGTTTCAGCCCTTGCTGCACAATGCGCAGGCCGTTGGCCAAATCACCGGCCTGAATATCGCGACGCTGGGCTTTACCTTGCGCATCAACCACGTAAACGTATTTACGATCCTGATCGGTCAGCACCGCTTTATCATCGATTAACAGCGCGGTGAAATCGGCGCTGCCCGGCAAACGCACGCGCGCAAACAAGCCCGGTGTGAATTGACGTTGCTGATTATCCAGGGAAGCACGCATGCGAATGGTGCCGGTGCTGGCGGTCAGTTGGTTATCGAGGAAATCGACGGTGCCGCGATGCGGGAAACCTTGTTCGCCGGTCAATGCTACTTCCACCGGCAGCGAGCCACGGTTTTCGCCTTTGCGTGCCATTGCCTGATAGTGCAGGTAAGTGGCTTCATCGACGTCGAAATAGACGTACATACGATCCTGCGACACCAAGGTAGTCAGCACGCTGGCGCTATCGCCGGCGGTCACCAGGTTACCGGTGGTGATCATTGCGCGGCTGGCACGACCTTCAATTGGCGCGGTCACGCGGGTGAAATCGAGGTTGAGCTGCGCCATATCCACCGCCGCTTGCGCGGAAAGCACATTAGCCTGCGCCTGATTGGCCGCCGAACGACGCTGTTCCCACTCTTCGCGCGACACCACGTTGGTGCCGATCAGCTTATCGGTACGCGCCGATTCGCTGCGCGCCAATGAAGCCTGGCTGCGTGCGTTAGCCAGTTCGGCTTGCGCCTGCTCCAGCGTGGCGCGATAGGTGCGGTCATCGATAGTGAACAGCACCTGGCCTTTTTTCACTTCATCGCCTTCGCGATAGTTAACTTGATCGATATAGCCGGAAACACGCGGACGCAGCTGGACGCTTTGCACCGCTTCGAAACGGCCATTAAAGCTATCCCATTGGCTGACTTTCTGCTCTACCACCTGCGCGACACTCACTTCGGGCGGTGGCGGCGGGGCGTTTTGCGCCACACCGCGATCGCAACCGGCCAGCAGGCTTCCCAGCAACATCACTCCTGACAGGCTTACCGCCCATTGAACCGTATATGTTTGCAGATGCATTGTTGTTATTCCGCTTTGGTGAAAAAGAAAGGAGACGTACGAAAAATCTGCAACTTTTATGATTGCATTAAAACGCCACGAGTGTAGGCTTGCTCAAACTGCATCTGCAAGAATATCTGATACACTTTATGTGCGGTTTTGATCATTGCGTTGCACGAGGATCAAAGCCCCTACGCGCAGTGCGGCATTTAATGCAATAATAAAACTTGCATTAAATGGCATAGTCGTTCAACCTTAAAGTGTAATTGCAACTGATACTGATACTGTTCGCAACGGCGACCGGAGAAAACGAGATGATGACCACCGCATTTATTCACGATTTGATCGACTGGATTGACAACAATATTGAA
>NZ_JBCNNP010000030.1:0-47534 GCF_039594315.1 Pantoea sp. | reverse complement strand
AAGAGTTTGCTAAAGATCTGGGTTCAGACATTGTTCTGCCATGCGATGTGGCTGAAGACGAGAGCATCACTGCGCTGTTCACCGAACTGGCAAAAACCTGGCCGAAATTTGACGGTTTCGTTCACTCAATCGGTTTCGCACCTGGCGATCAGCTGGATGGCGACTACGTGAACGCCGTTACCCGTGAAGGCTTCAAAATCGCTCACGACATCAGCGCATACAGCTTTGTGGCGATGGCGAAAGAGTGCCGTGCGATGCTGAACCCGAACTCCGCCCTGCTGACCCTGTCTTACCTGGGTGCAGAGCGCGCGATCCCGAACTACAACGTGATGGGTCTGGCGAAAGCGTCTCTGGAAGCAAACGTACGCTACATGGCGAACGCGATGGGTCCAGAAGGTACGCGTGTTAACGCCGTGTCTGCCGGTCCAATCCGTACGCTGGCAGCTTCAGGTATCAAAGATTTCCGTAAGATGCTGGCGCACTGCGAAGCGGTTACCCCAATTCGTCGTACTGTGACCATCGAAGACGTGGGCAACTCAGCCGCGTTCCTGTGCTCTGACCTCGCGGGTGGTATCACCGGTGAAGTGGTTCACGTTGATGGCGGCTTCAGCATTGCCGCAATGAACGAGCTGGAACTGAAATAAGTTTTATAGGGTCGCCATTTATGGTGACCCGCTTTTAAAAACCCACGCCTTATACTCGTAAGCTATTAATTATTCCTCATCATTCTTTTGCCGTGGACCGCCGTTCAGCGACGATAAGCTAGCCCTTTGTTGTCCGCCTGCTTTTCAGATTCGCACGCTGCACAGCAAGTCCGTTTTTAGCGAAAGGAATGACCATGGAACAACGCCGTTCTCCCGGCCATGACCACTGGTTTTATGAAAGCCAGACTCGCCCGAATAACACCGCCACCGCGCCGTTAGTCCCGGAAGCCGCCCATATCGAAGATCGCTTTTTGCTGGGTTTACAGCAAGAAGCCAGCGCGCTCCAGCCGCTGCTATCGCGTTTTCAGCCGGCTTTGTTGGCCGCACGCGATCTCAGCCAGATTCTGTTCCCGGATGCGCTGACCACCAGCTTGACGCACACCTTAACGCTTTACGATCGTCTCAGCACCGCGCTGACAGTGGCGCAAGTCGCGGGCGTTCAGCGCTTGTGTAATCACTACTCCGCGCGACTCAATCCACTGCCCGGCCCCGACTCTTCGCGTGAAAGTAACAATCGCCTGACGCAAATCACCCAATATGCGCGGCAATTAGCCATGCAGCCGGAATTGATTACGGCGCACAGCATCAGTGCGTTGGATGCGGTGGGATTGACTGAACCGGATATCGTCACGCTCAACCAATTGATTGGCTTTGTCAGTTATCAATCGCGCGTGGTGGCGTCATTGCAAGCGATGATGGGCGTGCCGGTGCGTTGGATCCCCGGCGTTACCCCGCCGCCCGATGCCAGCGCCGCACTGTTCGCCAGCAACGACTCATGGCAACCCGCGTTGAAGCCGGTGGAGTTGCGCTATGCCAGCGCCGAACAGCTGGCAGCCGTGACGTTTTGCCAGGGCATCGACGGTTTGGATGAGGCGATTTGGTTGTTGGTGCACGATGCACCGGCGCTGTATGGCTTCACCACCTTGAAGCAACGCTTGAACGAGCATTTCCACGAAGACGAAGTCTTGGCTCAGGCTGCTAGCGCACGCGCATTGGGTTGTCGCCGCCAATTTGCACAATTTGCAGGACCATGGCGCGAAGCGTTGTTACAGGACTTAAACGGCGCGAGCGAAACGTCCTCGATGATTGCATTGAGCTTGCAGTTAACGCGCCAACCCGATCGCTTCAGCGCCGCCCATTTGCAGCCGCTGCTGAATGCCGGTTGGGGCAGCGAACGTCTGTTTACGCTGCTGCAAGCGGTGGCGTTCGCCAACTGGCAAGATCGCCTGCTAATGGCATTAGGCGAAACGCGTTAGTCGGGCAGATGCCGACGCGCTTCATCAAAGAAATGCTGAGCCAGCGGCGATGCTTTGCCCGGCTCGGCAACCACTAACGCGGCTTGTCGCCCCATCGGCGCAATATCAATCGGTCGCTGCGCCAGATTCTGCAACAACTCCGGCAACAAATGTCCGCGCGGCGACACCATAACGCCTAATCCGACCTGCGCACTTTGCAGCAGTTGCATAATCGAGGCGCTTTCGACGATCACGCGCGGTACCACGCCGGTTTCACGCAGTTGACCATCCAGATAGCGGCGAAAATAGCGCGTGGGCTCAGCCAGGCACAGCGGTTGTGCGGCAAGCGTATTGAGAGAAAGCGTTTCCTGATCCAGCAAAGCCGGGAAATGTGCTGGATTAAAGATCGCCTCGACGCCGGGATCTTTAAGCAACGCAGTCTGGAAGTGGAGTTCGCGTAATGACGTCAACTCAAAGAAACCAATGCCGCCATCAACGGTATGACTGTTCAGCGCTTCCAACAGTTGATCGGCGCTCATCGCCGAAACGCGATAATCAAGTTGCGGATAACGCGCTTGCACCGCTTTCAATAACGCCGGCAGCGCCACGCTGCATTGCGGCATCACGCCAAGTCGCAAGGTGCCATTGACGCCGTGCTTGAGCGATTCGACTTCCAGCTTCAATCCCTGATACACCGAGACAATCTCACGCGCCCACGTCAATACACGCTCGCCTTCTGGCGTGAAACCGTCAAAGTTGTTGCTGCGATTAATCAGCGACAGCCCCAATTCACGCTCAAGATTTTTCAGGCGCATTGACAGCGTCGGCTGGCTGACAAAACTGGCCTCGGCGGCGCGGCCAAAGTGGCTTTCGCGTTCAAGATTGACCAGATAAATTAACTGTTTGATGTCCATGGAAATCAGAATTGGCTGGAAAAGCGCAGTGTAGCATGTCGCACAGCGGCACGGTGTTACGCCATGCCTAACGCGATCTTCACTTGATGAGAAATTTTCTCGACCTGCGGGCCGTAAATCACCTGCACATCGTGCTCACTGACCCGATTAATGCCGTTAGCGCCGGTGGTTAGCAAAGTTTGATCGACCACTTCATTCATCGCTTTAACGCGCACGCGCAAGCGTGTGAAGCAGCAATCGACATCCTCGATATTGGCTTCGCCGCCAAGGCCGCTGATGATCACTTTGGTGCGTTCATCCGCCGTCACTTGCTCAGGTTTATGTTCGTCATCCGATTCGCGGCCCGGCGTTTCTACCCGCATACGCGTAATCACCCAACGAAAGCCGTAGTAATAAATCGGCACATAAATCACGCCCAGCGCAATCGTCCACCACCAATGAGTTTTGCTGCCACCAAGAATACCGAACACCACCAAATCGATCGCGCCGCCTTGTACGTTACCGATCATCAGATGCAGCATCGACATCAACATAAATGACAAGCCGGTCAATAGCGCATGCAGGATGTACAACACCGGCGAAACGAAGATGAAGCAGAACTCCAACGGTTCGGTGATGCCGGTGGTGAACGAGGTCAACGCGCCCGCCAGCACCAGCGCTTTGACCCGCTGTTTATGTTCGGGCCGCGCGGTATGATAAATCGCCAGCGCCGCCGCCGGTAAACCAAACATCATCACCGGGATTTTACCTTGCGCCAGGAACTGCGTGGCACCGCGCACGGTGTCATCGGGGATAGCGCCAGGATGCGTCAGAGATGTATTAAAGATATTCAGCGCGCCGACAATGCTTTGCCCATCGACCGTTGCCATGCCGCCAATCGGCGTAAATCGCACCGTTTCGTTGAGGATGTGGTGCAAACCGGTGGGAATCAGCAGGCGTTCGCTGGTGCCGAGCAAAAACGCGCCGTATTGGCCACTTTGACCAATCATCAAACCGACCCACGCAATCCCTTCGCCGATGGTGGGCCAAATCAAGGCCAGCAACACGCCGACTAAAGGCAGCAGCACCACGGTGACAATCGGCACAAAACGCCGTCCGCCGAAGAAGCTGATCGCCGTGGGCAACTGTTGGGTATAAAAACGGTTATGCAGCAGCACGGTGATCAGCCCAGCAATCACACCGCCGAGCACGCTCATGTTGTAGGTAAAGATGCCCAGCATGTCGATGTATTCCGCCGAGGTCATCATCGCCGTAGTTTGGTCCATTCCCGCTTTCTGCAACGCTTCCGGCGTGGTGGTGGCAGCGGTTAAGCCTTTCGATGCCAACGTGGTGCTGATCCCGACATTCATCGCAATATAGCCAATCACCGCAGCAAACGCGGCGGTAGGTTTTTCGGCTTTCGCCAGGCCAATGGCGCTGGCAACGGCAAAGAACAGCGGCAAATTGGCAAACAGTGCACCGGCGACTTTACGGATAAACCCAATGATCAGTTGCGGCACTTGCATGCTGGCGAAGGCATCGCCGGTAATCGCGGGATTTTGCATCGCCGCGGCCAGCCCAAGAAAGATGCCTGCCGCAGCGATAACCGAAATCGGCATCATCAAAGCCTTGCCGAATGCGTGAATTTGGCTTGCCAGATTCTTCATGCTGCGTGCCCTTTTCATGATGGAAAGAGCAATTATTAGCCAGTTATCTCTTTGGCACGTAATCAGCGCGCCAGCGCAGCCGGGAAAGTTTGACTTAGGTCACGAATTTAAGCCTTTACGCGATAAACACCGCCTATCGCACCATTAAACCAATCAATTAGACAACTTTTAAGCTGAGTCGCACACTTCCCGCTAACAGAAGACATATTCTGATAACAATTCATAAACAAATAAGCCTGCGACCATGAAATTTAAACGTAAGATTCAACCCTATCGCGCTGCTGCGGGCGGCTGGGGTTCTTTGGAAGCCACCACCCGTTTCGTCCTTGATAGCAAAGCGGCACTGAAAAATATGCGCAACTTAATGCGCATGAACAAAGCGCGCGGCTTTGACTGCCCCGGTTGCGCCTGGGGCGATGACAATAAAAGCACCTTCAGCTTCTGTGAAAACGGCGCCAAAGCGGTGACGTGGGAAGCCACGCGTCGTGTGGTTGAGCCCGCATTTTTTGCCCAGCACAGCGTGAGCACCCTTTACCAGCAAAGTGATTACTTCCTTGAATATCAAGGCCGCTTGACCCATCCGATGCGCTATAACAGCGCTACCGATCACTACGAACCGATTAGCTGGGATGACGCCTTTGCGCTGATCGCCCGCCATTTGCAGGCGATGGATCATCCTAATCAAATGGAGTTGTATACCTCCGGACGCGCCAGCAACGAAGCTTCGTGGTTGTATCAACTGTTTGGTCGCGTGATGGGCACCAACAACTTCCCGGATTGCTCCAACATGTGCCACGAAGCCAGCGGCACCGGCCTGAAGCGCAGCATTGGCGTGGGTAAAGGCACTATCCGTTTGGACGATTTTGACCACGCGGATGCGATTTTCGTCTTCGGTCAGAATCCGGGTACCAACCATCCACGCATGCTGCACAGCCTGCGTCACGCCGCCGATCACGGTGCGAAGATCGTCACCTTCAATACCTTGCGTGAACGTGGGCTTGAGCGTTTTGCCGATCCGCAAAAACCGCTGGAAGTGGTGACTTCAATGGCAGGCACCATTAGCTCGGCCTATTACCAGCCGAATCTCGGCGGCGACATGGCGGCGATTCGCGGCATGGTGAAAACCCTGTTGGAAGTGCAGCGTGAACGTCTGGCGGCCGGTGAAAAAGGCATCTTCGATCAGGCATTTATTGATGCCAATACGCACGGATTGGAAGCGTATCTCGCCGCGGTCGATAACACGCGCTGGGACGATATCGTGCGTCAATCGGGGCTGAGTGAAGCGCAAATCCGTGAAGCGGCGGCGATTTACCAAAGCGCTGAGCGCGTGATCATCACCTGGGCAATGGGCATTACTCAACACAAGCATTCGGTTGATACCGTGCGCGAAATTACCAATCTGCAATTGCTGTTTGGTCAGCTCGGCAAGAAAGGTGCCGGTTTGTGTCCTGTGCGCGGCCACAGTAACGTGCAGGGCAACCGCACCATGGGCATTGATGAGAAGCCGAATAAGCCATTCCTCGATGCACTCGGCGCACATTTCGATTTTGAACCACCACGCGCACACGGTCATAACACCGTTGAAGCGCTGAATGCGATGCTGCGTGATGAAGTCAAAGTGCTGATCGCGCTCGGCGGCAATCTGGCTGCTGCAGCGCCGGATTCACCGGTGACTGAAGAAGCGTTGCAGCATTGCGGTTTGACCGTGCACATCAGCACCAAGCTCAATCGCAGCCACTTGGTGCCGGGCCACGAAGGTTTGATTTTGCCAACCTTGGGCCGCACCGAACGCGATCGCCAGGCAAGCGGTAATCAGTTCATCACCGTTGAAGACTCGTTCAGCATGGTGCACGCTTCAGAAGGCGTGGGTATCCCGTTGGCCGAAACGCAGAGATCAGAAACCGCGATTGTTGCCGGTATCGCGCATGCCACCTTAGGCAGCCACAAAATCGACTGGTTAGCAATGGCGGGCAATTACGATCTGATTCGCGATCACATCGCCGCCACCATTCCCGGCTTTGCTGATTTCAATAACAAATGCGATCTGCCGGGCGGCTTCTACCTTGGCAGCGCGGCCGCGGAATTGCGCTTCAATACGCCAAGCAAGTTAGCCGAGTTCAGTGCAGCAGCCTTGCCGACTTCGCTGTTCCCACAGTTAGGCGATGTCGCGGTGCCGTTTACCCTGCAAACATTGCGTTCTCATGATCAATACAACACCACGATTTACGGCCTCGATGACCGTTATCGCGGCGTGTACGGTCAGCGCGAAGTGGTGTTTATTCATCCGGACGATATGGAATCACTCGGCTTCAGCGAAGGGCAATTGGTGGATATCGAAACGTTGTGGAATGACGGCTTAACCCGTCGCGTCAGCGGTTTCAAGTTGGTGCCGTACAACATTCCGCGTGGCAACCTCGCCGCCTATTATCCGGAAACCAACCCGCTGGTACCGCTTTCCAGCTTTGGTGACGGCAGCGGCACGCCAACCTCGAAATCAGTGCCGGTGAAGCTGGCATTGACTGCCGCCGTTCCGTCTCAACGCATCGCCTAATCGACGCGTTATCAGAAGGTAAAAAGCCGCGTAAAGCGGCTTTTTCGCCTGTTTTGGCCTTGCCGCGCGCACCCGATTCGCGTAAAACTGTCAGCCGCTCTTAGGCCACGAAACTATATAAATTATGTTCCAGGATAATCCGCTGCTCGCGCAGCTTAAAGAGAAGCTTCACGCCCAGACCCCGCGCGTTGAAGGTGTTGTTAAAGGTACGGAAAAAGGCTTTGGCTTCCTTGAAGTTGATGCTCAAAAAAGCTACTTCATTCCGCCACCACAAATGAAGAAAGTGATGCACGGCGACCGCATTTCTGCCGTGATCCACACCGATAAAGACCGCGAGAGTGCCGAGCCGGAAACCCTTATTGAGCCGTTCCTCAGCCGCTTTGTTGGCCGCGTGCAGAAGAAAGACGATCGTCTGTCAATTGTGCCCGATCATCCGTTGCTGAAAGACGCGATTCAATGCCGTGCAGAACGCAGCGTAACCCACGATTTCCAAACCGGCGATTGGGCGGTAGCAGAAATGCGTCGCCATCCGTTGAAAGGCGATCGCGGTTTTTATGCTGAACTGACCGAATTTATTGTCACGGCGGACGATCACCTCGCGCCGTGGTGGGTCACGTTGTCACGCCATAACCTTGAGCGCCAGGCGCCGGATGTCGGCTTTGGCGAGATGCTCGATGAAAACCTAACGCGTGAAGATCTGACCGCGTTGAATTTCGTCACCATCGACAGCGCCAGCACCCAGGATATGGATGATGCGTTGTATGTGGAAGAAAGTACCGACGGCAATCTGTCGCTGATTATCGCCATCGCCGATCCTACCGCTTACGTGGCGGAAGGCAGCGAACTCGACACCCTGGCGTCCAAACGTGCTTTCACCAACTATTTGCCAGGCTTCAACATTCCAATGTTGCCGCGCGAGCTTTCCGACAATGTGTGCTCACTGCGTCCGAACGAACGCCGCCCTGCGCTGGCTTGCCGCGTGACCGTGTTGAAAGATGGCAGCCTCGAAAATGCGCAGTTCTTTGCCGCGTGGATCGAGTCGAAAGCCAAGCTGGTGTATGACGAAGTGTCAGATTGGCTGGAAAACACCGGCAGCTGGCAGCCTGAAAACGACGAAATTGCGCAGCAAATTCGTCTGCTAAATCAGTTGTGCCTGGCGCGCAGCGAATGGCGTCAAACCCATGCGCTGGTATTCAAAGATCGCCCTGATTACCGCTTTGTGTTGGGCGAGAAAGGCGAAGTGCTGGATATCATTTCCGAGCCGCGCCGCATCGCCAACCGTATCGTGGAAGAAGCGATGATTCTGGCTAACGTCTGCGCGGCCAACGTGCTGCAAGAGAAGCTGGGCTTTGGTATCTATAACCTGCATACCGGTTTTGATCTGGCGAATGCTGAGCAAGCGGCTGGCGTGCTGGCCGGTCACGGCATCACCGTTGATCCGCAGGCGATTACTACGTTGGAAGGTTTCCGTCAGTTGCGTCGTGAACTTGATGCGCAACCAACGCAATATCTCGACAGCCGCATTCGTCGCTTCCAGTCATTTGCTGAAGTGGGCACTGAACCGGGCCCGCACTTTGGTCTTGGCCTTGAAGCCTACGCCACCTGGACTTCGCCAATTCGTAAGTTCGGCGACATGATCAACCATCGCCTGCTGAAAGCAATTGTGCGTGGCGACAGCATTGCGCGTCCGCAGGACGAGTTGACGACCATCATGAGTGAACGTCGTCGCCTCAACCGCATGGCAGAACGTGATGTCGGTGATTGGCTGTACGCGCGCTTCCTCGCGCCATTTGCGGGTACCGATCGCAAGTTCAGCGCGGAGATAATCGATGTTTCGCGTGGCGGTATGCGCGTGCGCTTGCAGGAAAATGGCGCCGTTGCCTTTATCCCTGCCCCGTTCATTCACGCTGTACGTGATGAGCTGGTGTGCTCGCAAGATAGCGGCACCGTGCAGATTAAAGGTGAAGTGGCTTACCGCGTGACCGACATCATTGATGTGACCATCGCCGAAGTGCGCATGGAAACGCGTAGTGTGGTGGCACGTCCCGCCGCCTGAGCATGAAATCCTGCGGGATAACAGCCGTTATCCCGCATTTCTCCCCCGCCGTTTTAGCAAATGTTAAATTTGCCTTCTGCTTCACACTTCTTACTCGATCATCTTTCGTTAACAATTCATTACATTACTTTTAACTTGTTGTATCCGATCGCTTGTTTTCCCGGTCCCTACAAGGAGTTAACTCATGAACAACGTCAGAACCGGCGCCATCTGGTTAGCAGTGGCGTTAATTGGCGCGGGCGCATTTGCCATGTTGGCGCTAAGTCGTGGCGAACACGTCAACGCCGTTTGGCTGGTGATTGCCTCGGTGGCTTGCTACAGCATCGCTTATCGTTTCTATAGCCTATTTATTTCTAAACGTATTTTCGAATTAGACGATCGCCGCCGCACGCCAGCCGAGCGCCTGAGTGACGGGCTGGATTATGTGCCCACCAACAAATGGGTGCTGTTCGGTCACCACTTTGCCGCGATTGCCGGTGCGGGTCCGCTGGTTGGCCCGATCCTTGCGGCGCAGATGGGCTTTTTGCCCGGCACCATTTGGATTCTGGTCGGCGTGATGTTTGCTGGCGCGGTGCAGGATTTCCTGATTCTGTTTATTTCTACCCGCCGCGACGGTCGTTCGCTGGGGGAAATGGCGCGTCAGGAGCTGGGATCGTTCGCCGGCGTGGTTACCATGCTGGGCGCGCTTGGCGTGATGATTATCATCCTCTCAGCGCTGGCGTTGGTGGTGGTTAAAGCGCTAGCCAACAGTCCGTGGGGCTTGTTCACTATCGCTGCCACCATTCCCATTGCGCTGTTTATGGGCGTGTATATGCGCTTCCTGCGTCCGGGAAAAATCGCTGAAGTGTCGATTATTGGCTTTGTGCTGATGATGGCAGCGATCATTTACGGCGGCGATGTCGCAGCCGATCCCTATTGGGGACCGCTTTTCACCCTGAAAGGCACCGAGCTGACGTGGGTGTTAGTGATTTATGGCTTTGTCGCCTCTTCACTGCCGGTGTGGCTGCTGCTGGCGCCGCGTGATTATCTTTCCACCTTCCTGAAAATCGGCGTCATCATTGGGTTGGCGGTCGGCATTCTTTTTGCCATGCCTGAACTGAAGATGCCTGCGGTAACCAAATTCATCGACGGAACCGGCCCGGTCTTCTCTGGCGCACTGTTCCCGTTCCTGTTTATCACCATTGCCTGCGGGGCGATTTCAGGCTTCCACGCGCTGGTTTCCAGCGGCACCACGCCGAAACTGGTGGAGCGTGAAAGCCATATTCGCTTTATCGGCTATGGCGCAATGCTGATGGAATCTTTCGTCGCCATCATGGCGTTGATTTGCGCCTCGGTACTCGATCCGGGCGTTTACTTCGCGATGAATTCACCGGCTGCACTGATCGGTACCACGGTGGAGAGCGCTTCACAGGTGATCAACGGTTGGGGCTTTGTGGTGACACCAGAGATGCTGAGTGGCATTGCGCGTGATGTCGGCGAGAGCACCATTCTATCGCGGGCCGGTGGCGCACCAACCTTCGCCGTCGGTATGGCGCACATCATTACTGAAGTGTTTAACAGCCGGGTGATGATGGCGTTCTGGTATCACTTCGCCATTCTGTTCGAAGCGCTGTTTATTCTCACCGCCGTGGATGCCGGTACCCGCGCCTGTCGTTTTATGGTGCAGGATCTGGTCGGCACCGTGGTGCCTTCGATGGCGAATAACCGCTCCTGGCTGGGCAATATGGCGGGCACCACGGTTGCCGTCGCCGGTTGGGGATTCTTCGTCTATCAAGGCGTGGTTGATCCGCTGGGCGGTATTAATACGCTGTGGCCGCTGTTTGGTATCGGCAACCAGATGTTGGCGTCAATGGCGTTGATTCTGGGTACCGTGGTGCTGTTCAAGATGAAAAAACAGCGTTACGCATGGGTGACGATTTTACCAACTGCCTGGTTGTTCATTACCTCGATGACCGCCGGTTGGCAGAAAATTTTCCATGAGAAGCCGTCGATTGGTTTCCTTGCGCAAGCCAACAAGTTCCGCAAAGGCATTGATGACGGCATGATCATTGCTCCGGCGAAAACCGTGGCGGATATGCAAACCATCGTGTTTAGCAATCAAATTAACGCGGCCCTGTGCGCCTTCTTTATGCTGGTGGCCGTAACCATGCTGGTTGCCGCCTTCTTTGTGATTCGTCGTGCGCTCAATAGCCATGTCCCCACCACTCACGAATCCGAGATCTCACTACGCAAAGAGGTGCGAAATGTCTAAGTCCATTTTCCACTGGAGAAAACCGGCAGGCGCGTGGCAGATTCAGCACTGCTTACCGATTGCACCCGCAACGGATGGGCAAAGTCTTAATCGTTGGCAACGATTGTGGCGCGGTTTACAGCAAAGTTTTCGCTTAATGGTTGGCGTGCACGACTATCAAACTTATCTGAAGCATATGCGTGAGCACCACCCAGACATCGTGCCAATGGATGAGCGCGCTTTTCATCGACATTGTCTCGACGCGCGTTTTCCCAGCCAGCCAGGCAAACTTGGAAAGTGCCCCTGCTAAAATTCTCCCGCCCCGTTTATCGGGGCTTTTTCGTGCCATTCTTTAATAAAAACAAAAATATATTTGGTTTGCATCTTGTGCTGGCTCAAGAGGTTGAATACTGTTGCTAAAATAATGAGATACCGCCCGCTGAGCATTCCCCCGGAGGAAGTTTCCATGACCGATGAACAAGGGCAAACACTGTTGTACACGTTGTTTGGCACAACTAGCCCTCATTGGCGTTTAACTTCAGATAGTGATGCTCTGCATTTTGCCGAAGACGAAAACGCGAACACCAATATGGCGATCCCGTTGACGCCCGCGCAGGCCAGTTTATTGCGCGCCATGACGGTTATCACTTCGAGCATCAACCTCACGCTGTCACTGCATGGCGAGCCTGTACCGATGCATTTTGTCGGTCGTAAAGTCAATCAATCTACCTGGGCAGGCACGTCATCGGCCTGGGGCGATACTTCGGCTGTCGCGCGCGATTTAACGCTGGGTTTATCTTTCGCTGAACAAGTGGTTTCTGAAGCCAATTCGGTGATCGTCATCCTTGATCAACGCGGTAATATCCAACGATTCAATCGCTTAAGCGAAGAGTACACCGGCTTGAAAGAGCAGGAAGTGATTGGCCGGAATGTGTTTCAGCTTTTTATGACCAAACAGGAAGCGCAAGCCTCACGCCGCAACATCTCAGGATTTTTCCGCGAAGGCAGTTCTTATGAAGTTGAGCGCTGGGTTAAAACCCGCAAAGGTCAGCGACTGTTTCTGTTTCGTAATAAGTTTGTGCACAGCGGTAGCGGGAAAAATGAAATTTTCCTCATCTGTTCTGGAACGGACATCACAGAAGAGCGTCGGGCTCAGGAACGTCTCCGCGTCTTAGCCAATACTGATACCGTGACCGGTTTACCCAATCGCAATGCCATTCATCAGCAGATTAGTCTGGCACTGGAGTTGGCGAATGGCAGTCAAACCGGCGTGGTTTATCTCGATTTAGATAATTTTAAGAAGGTCAACGACGCTTACGGCCACATGTTCGGCGATCAGCTGCTGCAAGCGGTGTCGCTGGCGATCCTGAGCTGTCTTGGCAAAGACCAAACGCTGGCGCGACTCGGCGGCGATGAATTTGTGGTGCTGGCGGAACACACCAGCCAGGCGGCGTTAGAAGCGATGGCGTCACGCATTCTGGAACGTCTGCGTCAGCCGTTCCGCATTGGTTTGATTGAGGTCTACAGCGGCTGCTCGATTGGTATCGCCCTCGCCCCGCTGCACGGCGAAGATCGTGAAAGCCTGATCCGTAATGCCGATACCGCGATGTATCACGCCAAAGAGAATGGTCGCGGCAAATTCTGCGTGTTCGCTAACGAGATGAATCAGCGCGTGTTTGAGTATTTATGGCTCGATACCAACCTGCGTAAAGCGCTCGAACTCGAACATCTGGTGGTGCATTATCAACCCAAACTCAATGCCGAAGGCGAAGTGCTGAGTGCTGAAGCGTTGGTGCGCTGGAACTCACCGGAGCGTGGCCTGGTGCCGCCGGGTGATTTTATTTCTTATGCTGAAGAGTCGGGTTTGATCGTGCCGCTGGGTCGTTGGGTGATGCTCAATGTGCTGCAACAAATCATTAAATGGCGGCGCGAAGGCATTTACCTGCGCGTGGCGGTGAATGTTTCAGCTAAGCAACTGATCGACCAAAGTATTTATACCGATTTAAAACATGCGTTAAGTGAAGCGGGCCTCACTGATTGTCCGATTGATATCGAACTGACGGAAAGTTGCCTGATCGAGAATGAAGCTGGTGCGCTAAGACTGATGAAGCAGTTTCAGGAGTTGGGCGCGCAAGTGCATCTCGATGATTTTGGTACCGGCTACTCTTCGCTTTCCCAGTTGGCGCGCGTCCCTATCGATGCCATTAAACTGGATCAGAGTTTTGTGCGTAATATCAATAAGCAACCTGTTGCGCAGTCGCTGGTCCGTGCGATTGTCGCGGTTGCCAAAGCCCTTAAGTTGCAGGTGATCGCCGAGGGCATTGAAACCAAAGCTGAAGAGAAATTTGTTATGGCCAACGGTGTCGATGGGCGTCAAGGCTATCTTTATGCAAAACCAATGCCCGCAGAAGAGCTCGGGCATTGGCTGGCTAAGCATCCTGCCCGCGTCTAACGCTGGTTACAACTACCCGGCTTTGCGCAAGGAGGCGCTATGACGGTTTTGTAGTTGCACCAGACGTTCCATGTAAGCAATGTCTTTCGGTTCCAACGTGAAGGCGTAATCTACCCAATCTTCCGTGATGTCCATCAACTCAGCACGCGACAGTTGCAGCACGCGTTGACGCGCTTTCAGCATGGCGCGTACACCGTTTAACTTCGGACGTAAGGTATCGATAAAGGTACGCGTAGTACGATATCCATCACCTGGCTGGAACACTTTGTCGACCAAACCACGTGTTTCATACCACTCCGCGCTGTGTGATTCGCCTTCAATAATCAGCTCTTCGGCCAGCTTCATGCCAGACCGACGCGCCACCAATGAATAACCGCCCATGCCGGGGAACAAGTTAAAGGCAATTTCGGGGAATCCCATGCGTGCGCTGTTCTGCGCCAGAATGAAGTGATGCGCCAGCGCCGCTTCAAAGCCGCCGCCCAGCGCACTGCCCTCAATCATCGCTAACGTCACCGCGCCAGTATCAAACCCGCGTGCCGCAGAGTGGATGCAATCGACACAGGCACGCGCATAAGCTCGCAACGCCTCACGACGGTTGTTACGAATGCATTCGACAAAGAAACGCAAATCGCCGCCTGCGTTGAACATTTGCGGCACTAACGATCCCGTCACCCAGAAATCAATTTGCAGACCGGAACGCTGCGCTGAATAGCTCAGATTCATGATCTCCTCAATTAATTCGTGGTTGAAACTCGGGCGCGGTTGCGCACGCAGCATCATCCACATGGTGTGGCGACCCTCTTCGTAATAAGCGGCGAGCTGTGTGGTTTGTCCAACTTCGGTGAACAGTCTGCATGTTGGTTGGTTAATTACTGTCATTGTCTCATCCTCTGTTTATGTTTATGTAGTGCGTTGAACGCAACATCAGCGTAATCCAGAGTGAGGCCAGACCAAATGAGAGATTGATTTATAAAGCAAAATCCAGAGATATCCCCGACACAAGGCCGGGGAAGCATTAGCAGGCTTACTTAATAGCGGCGCGTTGACCTACAGCAACATGAGATCGCTTAACAGGTTTTGAATAAATGGTGGTGATATTACTTTTGCCCGTACCAGGCATTTTTTCCGTGCTTGCGCAGATAGTGTAGATCCAACAGCGTTTGCGAGATAGGCGGCAATTCCTGGCGCAGTTGTTCGCTGTGCAGCGCCATGTACGCCACTTCCTCTAATACCACAGCGCTATGAACGGCGGCCTCGGCATCTTTTCCCCAGGCAAATGGACCGTGCGAGTTGACCAATGCCGCAGGGATCGCCATCGGTGAAATACTGCGTTGCGCAAAGGTTTCGATAATCACTTGCCCGGTGTTCCACTCGTAATCCTGCTCGATCTCTTCCCGCTGCATGGCCCGTGTGCACGGAATGGTGCCGTAAAAATCATCCGCGTGCGTGGTGCCTAAAGCCTGGATTTCGCGCCCCGCTTGCGCCCAAATGGTGGCATGGCGTGAATGGGTATGCACGATGCCGCCAATCTCAGGCCAAGCCTGATAGAGCGCGCGATGCGTGGCCGTATCCGATGACGGACGCATCTCACCTTCGATGACTTCACCGCTTTCCAAAGCCACCACCACCATATCGTCACGTTGCATATGCTGGTACTTCACGCCCGATGGCTTAATAACCACCAAACCTTGTTCACGATCGATAGCACTGACATTGCCCCAGGTAAAGGTAACCAGGTTATAACTCGGCAGATCGAGGTTGGCTTCTAATACCTGCTGCTTTAACGCTTCCAGCATGATTTTTCTCCAGCAAACTGTGATAGCTGAATTGTGCGGAGCAGGCGCTAAAAGCGTTATGGAGTGATTGGCTGTAAAGGCTGCGGAAAGTGGCTAAGGCTGAGAATTTGTGTGGTTTGTACGGCTTGAACAGAGAAACAAGATGTGGATTGCAGACTCGCAGTTTAGGACCGTTTTACCCTGACGAGGTGAGCGTAACATCTATACTTATAAGGTTACCTCTGTGTTAACAATCAAGGAGAAGTAAATGACGACAACAATGAAACGTTTAACGGCGGCATTATTGGCTACCACTTTAGTTGTGGCTTTGAGTGGCTGCTCGAATTGGTCGAAACGCGACCGCAATACGGCAATTGGTGCCGGTGCGGGTGCTATCGGTGGTTCAATTCTGACAAACGGTAGCGGGCTGGGAACAGTGGGCGGCGCAGCCGTCGGCGGCATTATCGGCCATCAGGTCAGCAAGTAAAAAAATAATACGGGCTACGCAGCGCATCTACATAACATCGGGCCACATCATGTGGCCCGAATTTTTATCCGCCAGCCAGCTTGACCTTCATGCCTTTGGCTTCCAGCAGCGTTTTAATGAGATCGCGCTTGTCGCCCTGAATCTCAATCACGCCCTCTTTCACTGAACCACCGCAACCGCATTTTTTCTTCAATTCTGCGGCCAGTTTATCCAGTTCATTATCATCAACATCGATACCAGTAATCAGGCAGACGCCTTTGCCTTTGCGGCCGCTGGTCTGGCGCTGAATGCGCACAATGCCATCGCCTTTTGGTCGTGGCGTTTTCTCTTCTTCTGTAATGATGCGACCCGTTTCGGTCGAATACACCAGACGGTTGTCCTTAGCCATTAAGCCTCCTGTAAACTTTGCAGGATTTGATGCAGTGTCGCAGCGGGATCGGCGGATTGCGTTATTGGACGCCCGATCACCATATAATCCACGCCGGCCTGTTTTGCTTGCTGTGGTGTCATGATGCGGCGCTGATCGCCGGCATCGCTGCCTGCCGGGCGGATACCCGGCGTAACCAGAGCGAAGTCCTGACCAATCACTTGCTTGAAGTGCGCCGCTTCTTGTGCCGAGCAAACTACGCCATTCAGACCACAATCGTGAGTGAGGCGTGCCAGACGTTCTGCCTGCTGAGCCGGTGACAGCGTAATGCCTAAACCTTTGAGATCATCTACATCCATACTGGTCAGCACGGTCACCGCAATCAGCAACGGTGCATCTTTACCGAATGGCACTAGCGCTTCGCGCGCTGCGTTCATCATGCGCGCCCCGCCGCTGGCATGAACGTTTACCATCCACACACCCAGATCCGCCGCTGCCGCCACGGCATGCGCAGTGGTGTTAGGGATGTCATGGAATTTGAGGTCGAGGAACACGTCGAAACCGCGATCCTGCAAGGTCTTGACCACGCTTGGACCAAACAGCGTGAACATTTCTTTGCCCACTTTCAGGCGGCACTGGCTGGGATCAATGCGATCAACGAATTGCAGTGCACTGTTGAGATCATGATAGTCGAGTGCCACCAGAATAGGTGAAGTGGTTACAGGCATAACGTTTCCTCTGTGACTGGCACCCGCAGGCGCGATGGACAAACGGCAAGCATTCTACCTGCGCGAGGCAGCAACGACAATCCAACTCCTGCCGTCAATTGCCTGTTTGACTGCTAGCTGCACGATGTCAAAGCTTTGATGAAAGATAAAACCACTAGCATGTTGTAACTAATAAGCATCAAAGCGCGAAAATAAATCGGCCGTTGGTTATTGGCCGTCGAGTCCGCGAATCGGTTTGACTGAAGACCAGGCTCGGCAAGATGGGCAATGCCAGTAAAGTGCATGTGCAGTAAAGCCACATTTTTGGCAGCGATAACGTGGTTTAGTACGAATCTGTTCGCCAACCATGTCACGCAACACCATCAAACTCTCTTTCGCGCGACCATCTTCCGCTTCGTGTAAGTGGAAATCCATCAAACGATGGAACACACGCATGGTGGGATGGCGTTGCAGTTGGCGATTGATGTACAGCTGCGCCGCTTCTGGCCCCTGCTGCTGTTCGAGGATATCGGAAAGATACAGTTCGGCCGCAGCACCGGTATTTTCATCGACGCAGCGCTGTAAGAATTGCGCCCAATTTTCAGGTTGGTTCAACCGTTGATAACAGGTTTCCAGCATCGGCAAGGTTTCACTGACCAGCTCCTTATCCTGCTCAAGCACGCGTTGTAGCCGGTTAGCCGCTTTCACATACTCGCCCTGCTCCATAAAAATGCGGCCCATCATGATCGAAACGCGTGCACTCTGCTGATCGGCAGATTCGCCTTTTTTCAACAAATTCATCGCGCGATCGAGATCGTCGCTGCTTAAGGCCTGTAACGCTAACTCGCAGTAGAAATGGGCAATTTCGCCCTTCTGCTTATCTTTGCCGAGCTTAACCAACTTTTCGGCCACTTCGATGGCTTTTTGCCAATCGCTGGTCGCCTGATGAATCAGCAACAGTTGTTGCAGCGCACTAATGCGGAAATCTGTTTCATCGACCAGCTGACCGAACATGTCTTCTGCGCGATCGTATAAACCTGCGGCCATGTAATCGCGGCCCAACTGCTGCACCGCCAGTAAACGCTGCTCGTAACTGAGCGAGGCGCTTTCCATCAAAGATTGGTGAATGCGAATGGCGCGATCAACCTCGCCGCGCGAACGGAACAGGTTGCCAAGCGTGAGATGTGCTTCAACCGTGCCACTGTCCTCTTTCAACATGTCGAGAAAGAGTTCAACCGCTTTGTCTTGCTGGTTTGATAGCAGGAAGTTAACGCCGGTCACATACTCGCGCGACAGGCGATTCGCTTCTTGTTGTTTGTCCTGATGGGCGCTACGACGGCCCATGTACCAGCCATACGCCGCAGCAACAGGAAGAAGCAGAAACAGCAGTTCAAGCATCGAAAATTAATCCCGACGACTAACAGTAGTTGAAGTCGTTACCGCAGTTGATTGCTCATTTTGCGCCTGTATACGTTTAAGCTTTCGCTGCGCATTGGCAAGCGAAACACGTAAGCGTAACCAGAACAGGCCGCAAATTGCCCATCCCAATAGGAATCCAGCACCAAACAGGCTTGCCAGCAATGTTGAAATCCGGAATTCGCCCTGCGCGAGCAGATAGTTAAAGGTGATCATTTGGTCGTTATGCGCTCCGAGTGTGACGGAGATGATAAAAATGACCAAAACCACGAGAAAAATAAGCAAATATTTCACAATGCGTCCTGTCGAAAGGTTATCCAATAGAAGTATGCCAAAAAAGCGCCGTCGATGCTGCTTATCGCCGCATCAGTTAGCGCATTTTTCTGTATGCGTAATCAATCATATGGGGACAAATAGCCGAATTACAATCCATCATCACGTTGCGCAATCTCTTGATGCTCTTCCGGCGGCAATGTTAATGGACCGCAAAACCGCTGTGCCAGCAAGGTTGCCACGGTCACCAGCAGCCAGGAAATCAAGGTTGCCACCACCAGATCTCGCGGCCAATGCATGCCTAAAACAAGACGACTGCCCATCACTGCCGTCGCCCAGACGAATAATATTGCCACTGTGGCAATATGACGTCGCGGCCAGAGCAATCCCATCGCCAAGAGCGCCCAACTGGCGGCGAACATGGTGTGTCCAGAGGGAAAGGCGAATCCAGTTTCGAAAGCCCAATGTTTTTTTAACCACATCGGCAATTGAGTATCGTTCGCCAGCAAAGTTGAAACCATTTCGCTGCGCTGTTGGCGATGTAATTGATAAAACTCATCACCATTAATGCCATGACTTTTTTCCAGCCAAATGACATAAGGTCGCGGTTCCTGCACATGTTCTTTTATTGAGGTTTTGGTGTACTGACCAGCGAGGATGGCGCCGTTCATTATCAGGATGAGCAAAATGGCAGGTTTAAGCCGGAAGCGTAAACACCACAGCATCAAGGCGCTAAGAATGACACTGGTGAGAATACCCCACGGGCTAGTGACGGTTTCCGTCATCCAAAACAGTACCCGCAGCACAGTTCCACTTTCGCCGGGCTGCCATTGCCAACCCGATATCCAAACACCCAACGGCATTAACAACAATAAAAACGCCCCAAAGGTGGTGCGTTGAATGATTTTTAGCATGCGCTTCCTTTTAGATCCGCCTATTCGCGCGGGTCTTGCATAACTTTAGCTGAAAAAAGAATAACATACCCATTGCGGCTTGGATAATTGTGCTTTATCACTACAATCACTCTGACCGATTAACGGCGCGAGTTCGGGTTGTGGCACAATAGCGTAAGTTTCATCGGGCCACGTGGGCCCGTGCGTTATCATGATGATAGCGCATCCTCTGAAGGTTCTGGAGAGTCACATGCAGCTTAAACGGGTAGCAGAAGCCAAACTGCCCACGCCATGGGGAGATTTCCTGATGGTTGGTTTTGAAGAACTGGCAACCGGCCACGACCATGTCGCGCTGGTTTATGGTGATATTAGCGATCACAATCCGGTGCTGGCGCGCGTCCATTCCGAATGTTTAACCGGCGATGCCCTGTTCAGCTTGCGCTGCGACTGTGGTTTCCAATTGGAAGCCGCGTTAACCGCCATCGCTGAAGAAGGACGCGGCATCCTGATGTACCATCGTCAGGAAGGTCGCAACATTGGATTGCTGAATAAAATCCGCGCGTATGCTTTGCAAGATAAAGGCTACGACACGGTTGAAGCGAACCATCAGCTAGGTTTTGCCGCAGATGAACGTGATTTCACCTTGTGTGCGGATATGTTCAAACTGTTGGGCGTCAATGAAGTGCGCTTGCTGACGAACAATCCACGCAAAGTTGAGATTCTCAGCGAAGCGGGCATCAATATCGTTGAGCGCGTGCCGTTGATTGTCGGGCGTAACCCGAAAAACGCACATTATCTCGATACCAAAGCTGAGAAGATGGGACATTTGTTACCCAAATCGTAAGCATAAAAAAGCCGGGCAACCCCGGCTTTTCCTTTTAATTCAGCATATTGCGTATCACATAATGCAAAATACCGTCGTTCTGATAATACGTCAGTTCGTTTCCGGTATCGATACGGCAACGCGTTTCCAACGTCTCTTTACTGCCATCTGCACGCGTCAGCGTCACAGGAACGGTGCAGCCGGGATTGAGCTGTGACAAATTCGCCACATCGATAGTCTCTTCACCGGTCAGTTGCAGCGTTTTGCGCGTGACGCCAGCCGGGAATTCAAGCGGTAAGATCCCCATACCAATCAGATTTGAACGGTGAATACGCTCGAAGGATTCGGAGATCACTACCCGTACGCCTTGCAGTCTTGGGCCTTTGGCCGCCCAGTCACGACTCGAGCCCGATCCGTACTCTTTGCCGGCAATCACCGCCAGCGGCACGCCATCTTGCTGATACTTCATCGCCGCATCGTAAATAGCCAATTGTTCGTTGCTCGGGAAATGTTTGGTGTAACCGCCCTCCACGCCCGGCACCATTTCATTGCGAATGCGAATGTTTGCGAAGGTGCCGCGCATCATCACTTCATGGTTACCACGACGTGAACCGTAGGAGTTGAAATCGGTACGCTCAACCCCGTGCGACAACAAATAGCGTCCTGCCGGACTTTCAGCTTTAATACTACCCGCGGGAGAAATGTGGTCGGTAGTGACGGAATCGCCCAACATGGCCAGAATGCGCGCGCCTTTGATGTCTTGCACCGGCTTAGGGGCTTTTTCCATGTCATCGAAGAACGGTGACAGGCGAATGTAGGTGGAATCGCCATCCCAATCGTAGGTTGCGGCTTCACTGACTTTAATCTGTTGCCATTCCGGCGTACCATCAAAGACCTCAGCGTATTCCTTATGGAACATGTCGCTGGTGACTTTCTGTACCGCTTCGGCGATCTCTTCCGGCGATGGCCAAATGTCTTTTAAGAACACATCGTTGCCCTGACGATCCTGTCCGATCGGCTCACTCTGCAAGTTGATCTTCATGTTGCCGGATAAAGCATAAGCTACCACCAACGGCGGTGAAGCTAACCAGTTGGTTTTAATTAACGGGTGAATGCGGCCTTCAAAATTACGGTTACCGGAAAGCACAGCGGCTACCGTCAGATCGCCCTCTTTAATCGCGCTCTCGATTTCATCCGGCAATGGGCCTGAGTTACCAATACACGTTGTGCAACCGTAGCCAACCAGGTTGAAACCTAACTCATCCAAATATGGCGTTAATTGCGCCACGGCCAGATAATCGGACACCACTTTGGAGCCGGGAGCCAGTGAGGCTTTCACCCACGGTTTGCGCTGCAAGCCACGCTCAACCGCTTTCTTCGCCAGTAAACCTGCAGCCATCAATACGCTCGGGTTCGAGGTATTGGTACAAGAAGTAATAGCGGAGATCACTACCGCACCATCATCAAGTTGATAGGTGTCGCCGGTTTCGCTGTCGCGATAATTGACAGTTTTATGCGGTTTCTGCGCCTGGTTCACTTCCAACTCGTTGCTGGCATTGAAGGCGGTTGGCACATTTTGCAATGAGACGCGATCTTGCGGACGTTTTGGTCCAGCAAGGCTGGATTCCACATCGCCCATATCCAGCGCGAGTGAACTGGTAAACACCGGTTCGTCACCGGCATTACGCCACATGCCTTGTTGTTTGGCGTAGGCCTCAACCAGTTCAACTTGTTCGGCTTCACGACCGGTCAACGTCATATAGCTCAGCGTGACTTCATCAATCGGGAAGAAGCCGCAAGTCGCGCCGTATTCTGGCGCCATGTTGGCAATGGTCGCGCGGTCGGCGAGCGGCAAATCGGCCAAACCATCGCCATAGAACTCAACAAACTTACCGACCACACCGTGTTTGCGTAGCATCTGCGTTACAGTTAACACTAAATCGGTGGCTGTGATGCCGGGACGCAGTTTACCGGTGAGTTTAAATCCAACCACATCAGGAATAAGCATCGAAACCGGCTGGCCCAACATTGCTGCTTCCGCTTCAATGCCGCCAACGCCCCACCCTAATACACCCAGCGCGTTAATCATGGTGGTGTGCGAATCGGTGCCGACTAACGTATCGGGATAGGCAAATTCATCGCCATTTTGATTTTCGTGCCAGACTGATTTACCCAGATATTCAAGATTAACCTGATGACAAATGCCGGTGCCGGGCGGCACCACGCGGAAGCGGTTAAAGGCTTTTTGCCCCCAACGCAAAAAAACGTAACGTTCGTGGTTGCGTTCCATTTCTAAACGCACGTTTTCATCAAATGCCTGTTCATCGCCAAAGTGATCAACCGTAACTGAGTGGTCAATAACTAAGTCGACGGGTGATAACGGATTCACTTTGGCGACATTGCCGCCCAAACGTTTTACCGCTTCGCGCATTGCGGCCAAATCGACAACCGCCGGCACGCCGGTAAAATCCTGCATTAATACACGCGCTGGGCGATAGGCGATTTCACGATCTGCATGCGCATCTTTCTGCCAAGCCACCAGCGCCTCAATATCCTCGAGCGTGACAGAATCACCATCTTGCCAACGCAATAGGTTCTCAAGCAGGACTTTCATTGATTTCGGCAAGCGATCAATATTGCCCAGTTGCTGGGCTGCTTTCGGCAGGCTGTAGTAATGATATTTTTTTGCCCGAACATCCAGCGTGTCCTGACTCTGCTCGCGTAACGTTAACGACATAGCGCCTCCATGTAAGGTGATCTCTTTTAAACCTCAGTGACTGCAAGGTTTAACTAAAGATAGACCACATTTTCGTTAACGTTTTGATAACAACACGAAATGACACATTAAAATACAATGAAAAATGCCCCGACATTTGTCAGGGCATCAATATAAATAAGGTGAATTTGCGTTATAGCTTTACATCATTGCCCAAAATGCCGCAGCCCAAAAAGCCAGCGAAAAGGTATATACGCTAAACCAAGATAAAGTGGTGGTATTGATGTTCATGATTCACTCCCTCCCGGATGCCGGGCAAAAAAAGTCCACCGTCGTCAGCGTTGTACTGATGACACCGTTTTTTTTAATGCTGAGTGTTAAAGGACGGGCTTTTAACTTGCCCACCGGATAATCCGGTAAAATGAGGGACTTAAAATAGCTATATATAGAAACAGAACGCAGGCTGCGTTATTTCGACTTCGGATCCATGAATGATTCAATAAAGTTGCGTTGATTCTCACTCAGTTCCCACGAAGTAGGAATTGTGACTTGTTGTTCAGTCACCGCAACGTCTTTCGGTTTGCACGCAGGCGTTTGCGACTGACGCGCTGAAACCGGATGTTTACGGCTGAGTGTATTTGCCCACATGGCTTAACCCCACATACGCCAAATCATTAATGCCACCACTACCCAGAACAGTGCTGAAGCAGCGAAGACGGTCAACCAAGCTTTGCGACGGGTGTTGCCAGTACGCTCAACTTTGGTGCTTTTAGTCCGGAAATCCGGCTGTACAGTTATTCTCGTGTTCATAGTTTTTGATAATCACTCTCAATAAAACGATTGATGACAACGATTAAGATTTAGGACGAATCCTAAACTTGTTAAGTCCGAAAATCCAGTTATTTTTATTGAGCACAACGATTAACGGTATTTATCAAAACGCCAAAGATTGATGAGATAAATTTAATTGCCATGATAACTATTAATTAAATAGTTACATTGTAAATTTGGGTTAATCACAAATTAGATCCAATCTAAATTTGAGTTTAATTTTTTAACCCAGTTAAAAAGGCGTTCTCCATCAACTCTTAACTGGAGTATGGGAATATTCCTGGCGAGCTGCAAAGTGACATCGTAAAAATTGTGTACTGATTCGCATTTAAGAACTAACAATGAAAAAACATGTGACCCATGTTTCATTTACATAAAAATAATGAAATTTTTTGAGATACGCGTGGCGCTAAGCGCTATGAGATTCCAAAGGTGCCCACTGGACACCTTGGCAAAATAATGAGTTAGGAAATTATTTGAAGGGTAATTTGATATCGCGGAACATCGCTTCGATGTCTTCATTGGAGCGCAATGCGACCGCCGCATCCACCACATCACGCGTGAGGTGAGGTGCGAAACGTTGAATGAAATCATACATATAGCTGCGCAGGAAGGTGCTGCGTCTAAAGCCAATCTTGGTCGTACTATTCGTAAAGATTTCTGATGCTTCAATCCGCACTAAATCGGGGTCAGCGATCGGGTCCACCGCCATGCTGGCAATCACGCCAACGCCCAATCCTAAACGCACATAAGTCTTAATGACATCAGCATCCGTCGCGGTAAAGACAATACGTGGCGTTAATCCTGCGCGGTTAAATGCGGTATCGAGCTCAGAGCGCCCGGTGAAACCGAATGTGTAGGTCACTAATGGGAAATCAGCCAGCTCTTCAATCGTCACATTCGATTTGCCCGCCAACGGATGGTCTGGCGTAACCACAATCGCACGATTCCAGTGATAGCACGGCAGCATGATCAGATCGTCATAAAGGTGCAGCGCTTCGGTCGCAATCGCGAAATCCGCATTGCCTTTCGAAACTGCCTCAGCGATTTGCGTCGGCGAGCCTTGATGCATATGCAATGAAACGCGAGGATAACGTTCGATAAAGCCTTTAATCACACCTGGCAGCGCGTAGCGCGCTTGTGTGTGCGTGGTGGCGACATACAGCGAACCTTTATCTGGCCAGGTATGTTCACCCGCAACCGATTTGATCGCATCCACTTTCGATAACACTTCACGCGCAATGCGGATGATCTCTTCGCCTGCTGGCGTCACTTGCGTGAGATGTTTACCGCTGCGGGCAAAGATTTGCACGCCCAGCTCGTCTTCCAACATACGCACCTGCTTACTGATGCCAGGCTGCGAGGTATATAAACCTTCCGCAGTGGAAGAGACGTTGAGGTTGTGATTGACCACTTCGACGATGTAACGCAACTGCTGCAATTTCATAGTTATAGCTTCCTGGTAGCGTCAGAGGTGCATTCCCAGCAGGCGTGTTTCCGCCTTGATTGCGGCAAATGAGGGAAAGCGAGTGAGCGAAACGAAAAGAATCTATAACTACTATATCAGTTAAGGGAAGAATGTAGAACGATTAGCTATAAGGAAAGGAGAAAGGCCAGCAGACGCTGGCCTTGGGGAATTACTTCTTCGCTTCCTGCCATTTGCCGTCAATGTAGAACATCGACCAGCCAGTCGCTTTGCCGTCTTTTTCCGAAGACACATATTGCTGTTTGGCCTTACGGCTGAAGCGCACCATGGTTTTATTCCCTTCCGGGTCTTGAGCCGGCGCTTCCGACAGATATTTCAACTTCTCTGGCAGACGATCGGCAAAGCGTTGCAGCTCTTCCACCAGCGGTGCGCGCGTTTCACGCGATTTCGGGAAGGTATTCGCTGCAAGGAACACGCCTGCTGCGCCGTCACGCAACACAAAGTAAGCATCTGATTTTTCGCATGGCAATTCTGGCAGCGGCACCGGATCTTCTTTCGGCGGCGCAACATCGCCATTACGCAAAATTTTACGGGTATTTTTGCACTCGTCGTTGGTACACGCCATGTACTTACCGAAACGTCCCATTTTCAGGTGCATTTCTGAACCACACTTCTCGCATTCAACGATCGGGCCGTCATAACCTTTAATACGGAATTCGCCCTGCTCGATTTCGTAGCCGTCGCACTCTGGATTGTTACCACAAACGTGCAGTTTGCGCTGATTATCGATCAGATAACTATCCATCGCAGTGCCACACTTCTGGCAACGACGACGCGCACGCAACGCGTTGGTTTCGGCATCATCGCCTTCCAATACATTCAGCACTTCGTTTTCCGGAATCAGGTTGATGGTCTGCTTGCAACGCTCTTTTGGCGGCAACGCGTAACCAGAACAACCGAGGAATACGCCGGTGCTGGCGGTACGAATACCCATCGGACGACTACAGGTTGGGCAATCGATCGAGGTTAGCACCATCTGGTTCGGCTGCATGCCGCCCTCTTCCGGATCTTTCTCAGCGTGGTCTAACTGCTGACTGAAATCACTGAAGAAGGAGTCAAGCACCGCTTTCCATTCGGCTTCGTTATTCGCTACCTGATCGAGGCTATTTTCCATGCGCGCAGTGAAGTCATAGTTCATCAGCTCACGGAAATTCGATTCCAGACGATCGGTAACGATTTCACCCATTTTCTCAGCGTAGAAACGGCGGTTTTCAACGCGCACATAACCACGATCCTGAATGGTAGAAATAATCGACGCGTAGGTCGATGGACGACCAATGCCACGTTTTTCCAGTTCACGCACCAATGACGCTTCGCTGAAACGCGCTGGCGGCTTGGTGAAGTGCTGGCTTGGCATCAAATCTTTCAAGTCGAGAACATCACCAACATCTACCGGCGGCAGCGTCAGATCTTCATCATTTTTACGCAGCGCTGGCATTACACGCGTCCAACCATCAAAACGTAGCGTACGGCCTTTAGCTTTCAGTTTGAATTCAGCCGCGCCAACGGTCAGCGTGGTGGAGTCGTATTGCGCGGGTACCATTTGGCAAGCGACAAACTGACGCCAAATTAGCTGATACAGTTTCTGCGCATCCGCTTCCATATCCTTTAATTGCTCAGCCACCACATTCACGTCAGAAGGACGAATTGCTTCGTGCGCTTCCTGTGAATTTTCTTTGCTGGCATACGTGTTTGGTGCGTCTGGCAGATATTTTTTGCCAAAGCTGTTCTCAACATAACCACGCGCCATCGCCACTGCATCCTGGCTCAGGTTGGTGGAGTCGGTACGCATATAAGTGATGTGACCGGCTTCATACAGACGCTGCGCCATCATCATGGTCTTCTTCACGCCGAAGCCAAGACGGGTGCTAGCTGCCTGCTGCAAGGTTGAGGTAATAAACGGTGCGGAAGGCTTGCTGCTGGTCGGTTTGTCTTCACGATCCAACACTTCATAGCGTGCTTTCTGCAGAATGGCGACCGCCGCGTGAGTTTGCTCACCGTTAACCGGGCGGAACGCTTTATCATTCTGGTGCGTGACTTGCATCGCTAAGTCAGCGCCCTTCGGCGTCGCGAAATCGGCATCGATTTCCCAATACTCTTCGGGTACGAAAGCTTTGATTTCGTGTTCGCGCTCAACCACCAAACGCACCGCCACCGACTGAACACGTCCGGCAGACAGACCACGGGCAATTTTCTTCCACAGCAGCGGCGAAACCATGTAGCCGACCACGCGGTCCATGAAGCGACGCGCTTGCTGCGCATTAACACGTTCAATATTCAGCTCGCCCGGCTTTTCAAACGCCTGACGAATCGCATTCTTGGTGATTTCGTTAAACACCACGCGGCTAAAGCGTTTGTCATCGCCGCCGATCACTTCCCGCAGGTGCCAGGCAATGGCTTCCCCTTCGCGGTCAAGGTCGGTTGCGAGATAGATGTGGTCAGCATCGGCAGCGAGGTTTTTCAGCTCAGCGACAACTTTTTCTTTGCCCGGCAAAATTTGATAATCCGCTTCCCAGCCATGCCAGGGATCCACACCCATGCGGCTGACTAATGCGGCTTTCTCATCTTTCTTAACCTTTTTGCCAGTTTTCGGCTTTTCCCCTTCGGCACTTTTACGGGCAGTTGAACCGCTGGTCGGCAAATCACGGATATGACCGACGCTGGATTTCACCACGTAATCATTACCGAGGTATTTATTGATTGTTTTGGCCTTTGCCGGGGACTCAACGATTACGAGTGCTTTACCCATATGTACCTTTACCTAAATGAAACGTCCTGATAAACGGGAGAGAATTGGAGGTCCCAAAACCCAATGGGTTTAATATTGCTGCCGGCATTTCGCATTTCAAGGCAGCAGGGATAATCTCAGGTCAGATTGCGTCGACTTCTGCAACTTTATGATTAGGAGCGAGTTTTCCATCTGACAGTATCACACATCCGGGTGTGATCTCCCTGAAAGCTGAATCGCCCACACTCTACCTGATAAAATCCGTTACGCAACTTAATTAGCATTCTGCCTAATTTTGCGCCAGTTTTATGACGCAATGCTGATTTGCTGAACGCGCTTACTGGCAAGTAATATAGAAGGAGAAAAATGGCTGTCAAAAAAGAGGTGAAAAATGTCATTGCCAAAGGAATCTATTTCACGCCAGGCGTTACTGGAAATAGCCAATCAGATAATCACGCAACACGACGATTATTTTGTCGGATTAGAAGCGAATGATGTGATTCAGCAAGGTGAAGTTTTGGTGTTTCGTGGTCCCTATTTCCTCGATGATCAAGGTTTACCGACCAGCAAAACCACTACCGTGTTTAACGTGTTTAAACACCTCGCGGTTGAACTCTCCGCTCAATATCATCTGGCATAAAAAAGCCCGGCAATTGCCGGGCTCGGTTACAGCAGCGGCTTCTCGCCGCGTTGCCACATTTTCAGAATCAGCCGCTCAGCCGCCACACTGGCGCTGTTAGTAAAGCGATCCATCATTTTACGTTTACGTGCGTAATGGACGCCGAGCACGGTAAAGCGATCCATATGTTTGATAATCAACGCATCGCTGGTGCCGATCTCATCAATCAAGCCTAAATCCAATGCCTGACGGCCATACCAATGCTCGCCGGTTGCCACTTTGCTCAAATCAAGCGACGGGCGCATTTGTTGAACGAAATCTTTGAAAAGCTGATGCGTTTCGTTGAGATCTTCCTGGAACTTCTCACGACCTTCATCAGTGTTTTCGCCAAACAGCGTCAAGGTGCGTTTGTATTGACCCGCCGTATGCAGCTCAACGTCAATATCGTTACGCTTCAGCAAGCGGTTGAAGTTTGGAATCTGCGCGACAACGCCGATCGAACCAATAATAGAAAACGGCGCGGCAACAATGCGATCCGCCACGCAGGCCATCATGTATCCGCCGCTGGCTGCCACTTTATCGACTACCGCGGTCAATTGCAGACCCGCATCACGCAAGCGTTGCAATTGTGACGCAGCCAAACCGTAACCGTGCACCACGCCGCCAGGACTTTCCAATCTCAACAGTACTTCATCACCCGGCACCGCCACCGCCAGCACTGCGGAAATCTCTTCGCGCAATGAAGTCACTTCACTGGCATCCATGCTGCCCTTAAATTCCAGCACATACAGCGTAGGTTTAACCGCTTCACTGACGCCCGCTTTGGCATTGCGCTTATCAATTTTGGCTTTTTGTTTCTCTTCTTTTTTATGCTGTTTGAGCCAGACCTTTTGCGCCTGCGGCTTCATCTTGGCGAGCTGCAAATCTTCCTTCATCTCACGATAATCATCATCAAGATGCGTTAAGCGCAGCTGGCCACCGCTATGACGTTTGCGCATCGCGGCGTTGAGCACAATCAATACAATCGCTGCGATCGCCACCACCACGGTAACGGCTTTCGCGAGAAATAATCCGTAACTGGAGAAAAAATCCATTCTGCCGCCTTATTAAACAGTGAATTACAACTGGCCTAAGTTTACCTGCTTTGTCCGCTGTCGTCGCCTGAAATGCCCGCAAGCGGCACAGAATGCGAGGCCGGATGATTGCACCTGGCGGCGATTTAAGGCATAAAGCCCAAAACCTTCTGACCCACGCAAAGGACATCGCTGTGCATTATCAACCGAAAAGCGATCTGCTGGAAAATCGCATCATTCTCGTCACGGGCGCTTCAGACGGCATTGGCCGTGAAGCCGCATTGACCTATGCGCGCTATGGCGCCCGCGTTATTTTACTTGGTCGCAATGCCACCACATTGCAACAAACCGAGCACGCTATAAATCAATTGAATAAACAACCGGCCTCTTCGCTGCTGTTGGATCTGGCCGAAGCCACACCGGAAAGTTGCCAACAACTGGCGGATCAGGTTGCCGCGTTGGTGCCGCGTCTGGATGGCGTATTACACAACGCCGGCATTCTCGGCGAAATCGTACCGTTGGAAGAGCTCGATCCTAAAATCTGGCGTGATGTGATGCAGATTAACCTCGATGCCACTTTCTATTTAACTCAGGCGTTGCTGCCGTTGCTGCTGAAATCTGACGCGGGTTCGCTGGTATTTACCACCTCCAGCGTTGGCCGCACCGGACGTGCAGGCTGGGGTGCCTATGCGGTATCGAAGTTTGCCACTGAAGGCATGATGCAGGTGTTGGCCGATGAATATAAAAATCGTCATCTGCGCGTGAACTGCATTAATCCTGGCGGCACGCGCACCAAAATGCGCGCCAGCGCCTTCCCGGAAGAAGACGCGAATTTGCTCAAAACGCCCGCTGATTTGATGCCGCTCTACCTTTATTTAATGGGTGATGATAGCCGCCGCAAAACCGGCACCAGCTTTGATGCCCAACCGGGCCGCAAAGCGGGACCGGCGACAGCATGAGCGATCGTCATCAACAACGGCAACAGCGCCTGAAAGAACAGGTCGATGCCCGCATCGCCGCCGCTACCGAAACGCGTGGCATTTTGCTGGTGTTCACCGGCAACGGCAAAGGTAAAACGACTGCCGCTTTTGGCACTGCGCTACGCGCTTGCGGACACGGCAAAAAAGTTGCCGCAGTACAGTTTATTAAAGGTGAATGGCCGAACGGGGAACGCAATTTACTCGAGCAACATGGAGTTGAATTCCAGGTGATGTCCACCGGATTTACCTGGGATACACAAAACCGCGAAACCGATACCGCGGCTTGTCAGCAAGTTTGGCAACAAGCGCGCCGAATGTTGGCAGATAGCAGCATTGACTTAGTGATTCTTGATGAGATCACTTACATGGTCAGCATGGATTATCTTGATTTGGCTGAGTTGGTGCAGGCTTTACAACAACGTCCTGCGCAGCAAACGGTCATCATTACTGGTCGCGGATGTCATCGAACCTTGCTGGATATGGCGGATACCGTCACGGAAATGCGCCCGGTAAAACATGCTTTTGACGCAGGAATTCAGGCACAACAAGGCATTGATTGGTAAATGCTGACGCCGCATGATGCGGCGTCAGTTTTTGCATCAAGAACCGCGTTTGCTGCTGTTGCGACGCGGACTGTTGCTGGTCACGCCATGACGTTTCACGGCACGACGGATTTGATTCGCTTTAGTACGACGGCGATCTTTCTCGACGGCGACTTTCGTTACTGTCTCTTCCGGCATGCTGACCAGGGTGCGCAGGTAGTTGACTGCCGGTAATTCCATCTCCATCCAGCCGCCGCGTGGCAGACCTTTTGGTAGTTGAATATCACCATAACGCACGCGCATTAAACGGCTAACCTGCACGCCCACTGCTTCCCAAAGACGACGCACTTCGCGGTTACGTCCTTCGGTCAAGGTGACGTTGTACCACTGGTTTATGCCTTCGCCACCGGCAAACTTGATGGTTTTGAATGACGCAGGGCCATCTTCCAACTGTACGCCTTTGCTGAGTTGACGGATTTTATCGTCGTCCACTTCACCAAACACGCGAACCGCATATTCGCGTTCAACTTCACGACTTGGGTGCATTAAACGATTTGCCAGCTCGCCATCGGTGGTGAACAACATCAAACCGCAGGTATTAACATCCAAACGGCCAACGGCAATCCAGCGTGAACCACGCAGGCGCGGCAAGCGGTCAAACACCGTTGGACGCCCTTCCGGATCGTTACGGGTGCACAGTTCGCCTTCTGGTTTGTAATACGCCAACACGCGGCACACTTCTGTCGCTGATTCAGCGATCGAAACCAGATGACCATCAATACGGATTTTCAGGGATTTGTCACTTTCGACGCGATCGCCCAGCGTCGCCAGTTTGCCGTCAACGCTGACGCGTCCGGCCGAAATCATAGTTTCGATTTCGCGACGCGAACCGTGACCGGCGCGCGCTAATACTTTCTGTAATTTTTCGCTCATGGAGCCTCATTGTCGCCTTCCCAGGCGTCGTGGTAATGAAGGGGTGCGATACAGGGATTACCAACTCCCATATCAGAATCTGTTACCGTTGTGCATCGCTCATGCCATCACAGACGGCCCGGGATTTTACACTAATGCAAGTTTTGTTAACACCTTTTCCTTTGCTGCCGATAATAGATGGCCTGCTGAAAAGTGACCATTTAGGGCCAGCACCCTAAACATTCATATTACTGATACTTTGCTTATAAAAGCTTGCCGTACTCATCTGCCAAGTGACTGAATTGAAATTGTTTGCCGACATCCCTGTTCACCTGCAAACGCATCCCACTTTAACGCCCTGACACATTAGCGCACCTCACAACTTTGCGGGCAGCAGAGCTGGTTGAACTTAAGGATAATCCCAAACATTAAATCTAAACATAAACGGCAAAACAGCATAAAACTCCAATCAACCGAGTTAAATAAGCCTCATCACGCCAACAAATTTAAATTAATAGCTTATTGGCGCTACAGGTTGGATTAAGTCTGTATTTTTGTATTTTTTGATTAATATTAAATATGATGAATTGTTCTGATGAAAAAACTGTGTAAAATTTAAGCCTGAAATCCAGTGAGACGCCATAATAACATAGCTTTAATTTACCATTTATATTCGTTCTCATAACAAGCCATTAACGATCACTGTGCAATTTCACTGATAATATAAACCGGCGCGCACGGGATATGATGCGTTTATTCATTTACGGAATGAATTTAATTCGCATGTCGAAAGTCTTCACCAGGGATTTTACTGACATGCTTTAATGAAGATCACTGAATATGAAAACCACTCTGCTTTGGCCTGCGCTTGCATCGCTGGCACTGAGCGGTTGTTCTGTGGGCCACACTGAGTACAGTCGTACTGCGATGCAACACGTTGATATGAGCGTGACAGGCATCCCGACGGTGCTGGGTTTGGGTATCCTCGGCACAACCATTCCGCTTACGCCTGAATATAGCCTTACGGCTGCACACGTTGCGAAAACAGCGGTGCAACGAGTGAAGGCATATCACCCTTATTGCGACGTCGCCATTATCTACCACAAAAATAGCCCGGAAACCTTGGCTAAATTCCGCAGTGGTGCAGTAGGCGAACCCATTAAGATGTACGGTTACAGCTTTATTTCCGCTATGCCAGTAGAATCCAGCGGCGTTAATTTAGCGCGTACCGCAATCACCAATAAATGGAATAAGAAACCGTGCATGGCGATGGCATCAAATGCTGGCGTAGTGCAAGGAATGTCCGGTGGCGCGGTATATAATGCTGACCAAACTATTGGTGGTGTGATTGTTGGTTACAGCCATGAAATAGAAAACGTGCGCAGCAAGAAAATCATCTTAAAAGATGTCTCGCTGTATATTCCGTACGGTGATTTCAAAAAATGGTTGGAAGCAAATATAGGTCAGGCGCCAGACGCAACGCCCAACCATGTTTGATCACTGGAAAGGACGCGTATCACCCACGCCTTCACGCACCACTAATGGCGCATCGCTGGTGAGATCGATAACGGTGGTTGGCTGCTGACCTAGCGTGCCGCCATCGATGATCAGATCCACCAGCTTGCCAATGCTGTGTTGAATTTCTTCTGGATCGGATTCGGTAAAGTCGTTGCCCGGCAGCATCAATGAAGTCGACATCATCGGCTCATTCAGACGCTCAAGTATCGCCAGCGCCACCGGATTGGACGGCACACGCAAACCGATGGTTTTGCGTTTGTCATTCATCAAACGACGCGGCACTTCCTTGGTCGCTTTGAGAATAAAGGTGTAGTTACCCGGCGTATTGTTTTTAAGGATACGAAATGCCGAGTTATCCACCTGCGCATAGGTCGAAAGTTCTGACAAATCGCGGCACATCAAAGTGAAATTATGATTGCCATCTAATTGACGGATGCGGCAAATGCGCTCCATGGCATTCTTCTCTTCCAATCGACAGCCCAGCGCATAACCGGAATCGGTTGGATAGACAATCACGCTGCCTTTATTCAGATAATCAACGGCTTGATTAACTAAACGCGGCTGCGGATTCTCAGGATGAATGTGAAAATATTGACTCATAAAAACCTCATATCACTTGTCTGCAACAGTAACGCTGGGCGCCAGCGCAGGAAAGCGTTCCCAAATGGGTTCAACGCCGCCCGGCAGCCATAATTTGCGTCCCAGCTCTATCCACGGACAAGGTTGGTGGAAATCAGATCCTTGCGACCCCGCCAGTTGGTTATCGCGTGCGTAGGTTGCCAATTGGGTACGTTCGTTGGGCGCTTGTTGACACTGCGCCACTTCCATCGCGTCACCGCCCGCTTCAGCAAAATGCGCAATCAGTCGCTTGAGCCATTTCGCCGACAAACCATAACGGCCCGGATGCGCTAATACCGCATAGCCGCCAGAATGATGAATGGCATCAATGGCTTGTTTAATTGTACACCATTGCGGCGGCACATAGCCGGTTTTCCCCCGCGCCAGATAATTCTTGAATACCTGCGCCAAATTATCGGCTTTGCCAATCTCCACCAAATAACGTGCAAAATGGCCGCGAGTGATCATGCCGCCTTGCGCTAGACGCTGCGCGCCCGCTAGTGCATCCGGCACGCGTGCTCGCTCCAGACGCTCTGCAATCTGATGTGCACGATCAAGACGACAGTGATATTGCTGCGCGAGGAACGCGGTTAAGCTGGGATGCTGGCAATCCACCTTTAGCCCAACAATATGGATTTCGTGATTTTCCCACAGCGTTGACGCTTCTAAACCCGCCAGCACGCGAATCGGCAAATCCTGTGCGACCACGGCGGCCTGCGCTTCTGCCACGCCCGCAACCGTGTCGTGATCGGTAATGGCCAGCACGCCAACTTTCATCTCTACCGCGCGCTGCACCAACGCAGTTGGCGTCAACAAACCGTCAGAAGCCAACGTATGACTGTGTAAATCGTAAAGGGGAAAACGAGCAATGTCCGACAAGATAACTCCAGCAACTGCATAAACCGGCAGGCATGATAACGATTTTGTCCCTGGCTGAAAAAGGGTATTGACTTTTTTCGCCCGAACCAGTTAACTAGTACACAAGTTCACACGTAACGGGTATTTAATCATGGCTATTTTGGGTACGCATTTAAATGGTTGGTGGCGCGATGATCCCTTGAACGGGCGACGTCGTCGTGCACAATTTGCGTAACCGCTGTGCAGATACCTAAGCCCGCCACCGAGCGGGCTTTTTTTTGAGCGAAATTTAGAGAATTTATAATGGCTAATGCGAAACCTACATTGAAGTTGATTACCGGTACCGCGCCCTACCGCGAAGATCCGGCCGCAGTGTTTCATCAAATTTGCGGCGCACGTCCAGCAACCTTGCTGCTCGAATCCGCCGATATCGATAGCAAAAAAAACCTCAAAAGCCTGTTAATCGTGGATAGCGCATTGCGCATCAGCGCGCTAGGCAACGTTGTCACCATCAACGCACTCTCCGAAAATGGCCGCGCTTTGTTGCCATTATTAGATGAAGCGCTGCCAACTGATGTGCGCATTGAAGTGCGTCCCGATGGTCGTGAGTTGCATTTCACCCCAACACACGATTTGCAGGATGAAGACTCACGCTTGAAAGCGCTGTCTGTGTTTGATGCACTGCGCCTGATTCCGCAGCTGGTCAATAGTCCAGAAGAAGAACGCGAAGCGATGCTGCTCGGTGGTCTGTTCGCCTACGATTTAGTCGCCGGCTTCGAAGATTTACCGCAGTTGCGTAACGATCAGCGTTGCCCGGATTACTGCTTCTATCTGGCCGAAACGTTACTGGTGATCGACCATCAGCAACGCAGCGCACGTCTGCAAGCCAGCTTATTCACGCCGTCCACCAGCGAGTTCCAACGCCTGCAAGGGCGCATCGAACAGTTGCGCGGTCAAATGACGCAAGCTGCACCAGCCTTACCCGTGCAGCGCGTTGAACATATGACGCTGAGCACCAGCCAAAGCGATGAGGAGTATTGCAACGTAGTGCGTGAGATGCAGGAAGCGATTCGCGTCGGTGAAATCTTCCAGGTGGTGCCATCACGCCGTTTCTCGCTGCCGTGCCCTTCTCCACTGGCCGCTTACGACACGCTGAAGCATAGCAATCCAAGTCCTTATATGTTCTTCATGCAGGATCAGGAATTCGCGCTGTTTGGTGCTTCGCCAGAAAGCTCACTGAAATATGATGCTACCTCGCGCCAGATTGAGATCTACCCGATTGCTGGCACCCGTCCGCGTGGACGTCATGCAGATGGATCGCTGGATCGCGATCTCGACAGCCGCATCGAACTGGAAATGCGTACCGATCATAAAGAGATGGCCGAACATTTGATGTTAGTGGATTTAGCGCGTAACGATTTGGCGCGCATCTGTGTTCCTGGCAGCCGCTACGTTGCCGATCTGACCAAAGTCGATCGTTACTCCTTCGTCATGCATCTGGTTTCACGCGTGGTTGGTTCGCTGCGTGAAGATCTTGATGTGCTGCACGCCTATCGCGCCTGCATGAACATGGGCACATTGAGCGGCGCGCCAAAAGTCCGCGCCATGCAGCTGATTGCCGAGAAAGAAGGCACTCGTCGCGGCAGCTACGGCGGTGCCGTCGGCTACTTCACCGCCAGCGGCGACCTGGATACCTGCATTGTGATCCGCTCCGCCTATGTGGAAGACGGCGTTGCCACCGTTCAAGCCGGAGCCGGTGTAGTGCTGGATTCCCAACCTCAGGCAGAGGCGGACGAGAGCCGCAATAAAGCGCGCGCGGTATTGCGTGCCATCGCAACAGCCCATCATTGCAAGGAGATTTTCTGATGGCCGATATCCTGCTGCTCGATAACATCGACTCCTTTACTTATAACCTCGTTGATCAGCTGCGTACCTTTGGTCACAACGTGGTGATTTATCGCAACAACGTGCCAGCAGAGGTACTGATTGAACGTCTGCAACAGATGGAAAATCCGATTCTGATGCTGTCTCCAGGTCCAGGTGCACCGAAAGATGCCGGTTGCATGCCGGTATTACTGCAAACCTTGCGCGGACGTCTGCCGATTATCGGTATTTGTCTCGGACATCAGGCGATTGTAGAAGCTTACGGTGGCCATGTTGGTCAAGCGGGTGAAATCCTGCACGGCAAAGCCTCTTCTATTACCCACGATGGCGAAGGCATGTTTGCAGGACTCAGCAACCCGCTGCCGGTCGCGCGCTATCACTCATTAGTCGGTAGCAATACACCAGCCGAATTAACAGTTAACGCCAGCTACAACGGTATGGTGATGGCGGTGCGCCACGATGCCGACCGCGTCTGTGGCTTCCAGTTCCACCCCGAATCGATTCTCACCACCCAAGGCGCGCGCTTGTTAGAGCAGACGTTGGCCTGGGCTTTGGCGAAATAATAGGGAGATTATGATGCAAGCTATTTTGGAAAAACTTTATCAGTCACAAACGCTGAGCCAGAGCGAAAGCCATCAGCTGTTTAGCGCGATTATTACCGGCCAATTAGAGCCAACGCAGTTAGCCGCAGCGCTAATTGCCATGAAAGTACGCGGCGAGCGCCCGGAAGAGATCGCCGGTGCCGCTTCGGCGCTGCTGGAAGATGCTAAACCGTTCCCGCGTCCTGATTATACGTTTGCCGACATTGTCGGTACCGGCGGCGACGGCAGCAACAGCATTAATATCTCGACTGCCAGCGCATTTGTGGCTGCAACCTGCGGCTTGAAAGTCGCCAAACATGGCAACCGTAGCGTTTCCAGCAAATCCGGTTCCTCCGATCTACTGGCTGCATTCGGTATTAATCTTGATATGCCGGCAGAACAAGCGCGCAAGGCACTGGACGATCTCAACGTCTGCTTCCTGTTTGCACCGCAATATCACAGCGGATTTCGTCACGCGATGCCGGTACGCCAGCAGTTGAAAACGCGCACACTTTTTAACGTGCTTGGCCCGTTGATTAATCCGGCGCGCCCTCCTTTAGCAGTGATTGGCGTTTACAGTCCAGAACTGGTGTTACCGATTGCGCAAACGCTGAAAGTGCTGGGTTATCAGCGTGCGGCTGTGGTGCATGGCGGCGGCATGGATGAAGTGGCGCTGCACAGTCCAACGCAAGTGGCTGAACTGCGTGACGGTGAAATTACCGGCTACCAATTGACCCCAGAAGATTTCGGTTTTGGCTTCCACGATAAAGAAGCGTTAGCCGGCGGCACACCGGAAGAAAATCGTGACATTTTGACCCGTTTACTCCAGGGTAAAGGCCAGCCCGCCCATGAGCAGGCCGTTGCGGTGAATGTCGCAATGTTGCTGAAAGTATTCGGAAATGAAGATTTGCGCGACAACGCACAGCGCGCCATTGCTGCCATTCGCAGCGGTCAGGCTTATGAGCGTGTTGTCGCTCTGGCAGCGAGAGGATGAGATGAGTATTAAGGGCACTGTTTTAGAAAAAATCGTACAAGACAAAGCGGTTTGGGTTGAAGCGCGCAAAGCACAGCAGCCGCTGGCGACCTTTCAAAACGAGTTGCAGCCTGCAGCACGCCACTTTTATGATGCGCTGCGCGGCTCCCGCACCGTGTTCATCCTGGAATGTAAAAAGGCTTCACCTTCTAAAGGGCTGATCCGCGAAGATTTCGATCCTGCCACCATCGCGGGCGTGTATCGCCACCACGCTTCTGCGGTGTCGGTGTTGACCGACGAGAAATATTTCCAGGGTGATTTTGCGTTTCTGCCGATTGTCAGCGCGGCGATTACTCAGCCGGTGCTGTGCAAAGACTTTATCATCGACCCTTACCAAATTTACCTGGCGCGCCACTATCAGGCGGATGCCATCCTGCTGATGCTGTCAGTGCTGGACGATGAACAATATCGCCAACTTGCCGCCGTAGCACACAGCCTGAAAATGGGCGTGCTGACCGAAGTGAGTAATGAAGAAGAACTCGAGCGCGCGATTGCTTTGGAAGCCAAAGTGGTCGGCATCAACAATCGCGACCTTCGCGACTTGTCAATCGACCTGAACCGTACGCGCCAACTGGCACCACGTCTGGGACATGGCGTCACGGTGATCAGCGAATCCGGTATTCATAATTACGCTCAAGTGCGTGAGTTAAGCCATTTCGCTAACGGTTTCCTGATTGGCTCCGCGCTGATGGAAGAAGCCGATCTTAGCGCTGGCGTGCGTCGTGTGCTGCTGGGCGATAACAAGGTTTGCGGCCTGACTCGCGCTGAAGATGCGCGTGCGGCCTACGAAGCAGGTGCGATTTATGGCGGAGTGATTTTCGCCGATGGCTCACCTCGTAAAGTATCGACTGAACAAGCGCAAAGCGTGATTGACGCCGCCCCGTTGAAGTATGTCGGCGTATTCCGCAACAACTCAATAAGTGACATTGTCACGCAAGCCACTTTGCTGAAACTTTCCGCGGTGCAGTTGCACGGTGATGAAGATCAAGCGTTCGCCGCAGAACTGCGCAACGCCTTGCCTGAAGAGGTGAAAATTTGGAAGGCGCTGAGCATCAGCAGTAACCTTCCAGCCCGCGATTGGCCGAATGTTGATCGTTATGTATTTGATAACGGCCAAGGCGGCACCGGCCAGCGTTTTGATTGGTCACTGCTGCAAGGCCAGGATCTGAGCAATGTGTTGCTGGCAGGTGGCTTGAGCGCAGATAACTGCGTGGAAGCCGCACAACTGGGCTGCGCCGGACTCGATTTCAACTCCGGCGTAGAGTCTGCGCCCGGCATTAAAGATGCCAGCAAAGTCGCGGCGGTATTCCGCACGCTGCGCGCTTATTAATTTCGCTTGCCCGCCTGCGTGCGGGCCGAAGAAGGAAGATGAGAAAATGACCACGTTATTGAATCCCTATTTTGGCGAGTTTGGCGGTCAATATGTGCCGCAAATCCTGATGCCAGCGCTGCGCCAGTTAGAAAGCGCCTTCGTTGAAGCACAACGCGATCCTGAATTTCAGGCTGAATTTACCGATTTGCTGAAAAACTACGCCGGACGTCCAACCGCCTTGACGCTGTGCCAAAACCTCACCAAAGGCACGAAAACTCGCCTGTATCTGAAGCGTGAAGATTTGCTGCACGGCGGCGCGCACAAAACTAACCAGGTGCTCGGCCAGGCTTTGCTGGCAAAGCGTATGGGCAAGAATGAAATTATCGCCGAAACCGGTGCGGGACAGCACGGCGTAGCCTCCGCTCTGGCGTGCGCTCTGCTCGGCATGAAATGCCGCATTTATATGGGTGCGAAAGATGTAGAACGCCAATCGCCAAACGTGTTCCGTATGCGTTTGATGGGTGCAGAAGTGATTCCGGTGCACAGCGGTTCCGCCACGCTGAAAGATGCGTGTAATGAAGCGCTGCGCGACTGGTCTGGCAGCTACGAAACCGCGCACTATATGCTCGGCACCGCAGCCGGCCCGCATCCGTTCCCGACCATTGTGCGTGAATTCCAGCGCATGATTGGTGAAGAGACTAAAGCCCAGATTCTGGAGCGTGAAGGTCGTTTGCCCGATGCAGTATTGGCTTGTGTTGGCGGCGGTTCTAATGCGATCGGTATGTTTGCTGACTTTATCGATGAAACCAGCGTGGGTCTGATTGGTGTAGAGCCAGCGGGTCACGGTATCGAAAGCGGTGAACATGGCGCGCCACTGAAACACGGTCGCGTTGGCATCTACTTCGGTATGAAAGCGCCGATGATGCAAACCGAAGAAGGTCAGATTGAAGAATCCTACTCTATTTCTGCTGGACTCGATTTCCCTTCCGTTGGCCCTCAGCATGCGCATTTGAACAGCATTGGCCGCGCAGAATATGTGTCGATTACCGATGATGAAGCGCTCGACGCCTTCAAAGAACTGTGCCGTTCAGAAGGTATCATCCCTGCGCTGGAATCATCCCATGCGCTGGCACACGCGTTGAAAATGATCCGCGAGAACCCGGAGAAAGAGCAACTGCTGGTGGTCAATCTTTCGGGTCGCGGCGACAAAGACATTTTCACTGTTCACGATATTTTGAAAGCCAAGGGAGAGATCTGATGGAACGTTATAATCAGCTGTTTCAACGTCTGTCGGCGCAGAAAGAAGGCGCATTTGTTCCCTTCGTGACGCTCGGCGATCCCTCTCCTGAGCTGTCGCTAAAAATCATCGACACGCTGGTGGAAGGCGGCGCAGATGCCCTGGAACTCGGCATCCCGTTTTCCGATCCGCTGGCTGATGGCCCAACGATTCAAGGCGCCACGCTGCGTGCGTTTGCTGCCGGTACGACGGTTGCGCAATGCTTCGAAATCCTGGCAACCGTGCGCCAGAAATATCCTGACCTGCCTATTGGTTTGCTGATGTACGCCAACCTGGTGTTCAGCAAAGGCATCGATAACTTTTACGCGCAGTGCGAAAAAGTGGGCGTGGATTCGGTGCTGGTTGCTGATGTCCCGGTGGAAGAGTCAGCGCCATTCCGTCAGGCGGCAATGCGTCATAATGTGGCGCCGATCTTTATCTGCCCGCCAAATGCGGATGATAACCTGTTACGCGAAATCGCTTCACACGGCCGTGGCTACACTTATTTGCTGTCGCGCGCTGGCGTAACCGGTTCTGAAAATCGCGCCAGCCAGCCTTTGCATCACCTGATCAACAAGCTACGTGAATTCAATGCCGCACCTCCGTTGCAAGGCTTTGGTATTTCCGAGCCAGGCCAAGTGAAGGATGCGATTTCCGCTGGTGCCGCCGGAGCGATTTCGGGTTCGGCGATTGTGAAAATTATTGAGCGTAACCAGAACGATCCGGCCACGCTGCTGAGCGAGCTAAAAGCCTTCGTCAGCAATCTGAAAGCGGCAACCCGCTAATACCAAAAGACCTTATCTGCATGTGCGGATAAGGTCTTTCTCTTCCCTATTCCAATCTGAACGTCTGCTGTTCCCCGGATCCGTCTGGATACGCCAGTTTCATGCTGAGCTTGTCATTGCTGATGCGCCAGGTCAGCACTTCATCATCCGGCCCGTCACGCCAGCGTCCGGTACTGTCTGGATTATCCGACATCCAAATCACCCGATTGTCCTGTAAGCGACAACGAATTGCCCAGCGCGATTGATCCGACGGCCGCAGGTAATGCACCCAGGCAACGCCCTGCTCATCAACTTTATCTAATTGCATGATCTTAAAATTGCGACCAAAACTGATTGCCGCCGCAGCTTTGCAAAGCGTGCCTAAGTGCGGATTAATTATTGATTCCGCCTGCGCACTCGGCAAAGGAAGCGTTTGTGTCGCAAATAACTGGAGATATGACAAATAGCCAACCGTGGCGATGACTAAAATGGCACGTTTTTTCATTATTTATGTTCCCTGCAATATCTATGCTTAGGCACAGACCGGCGTGTTTTATGGTGTAGAAGTCATTTTTTTGCCCTGCGCCATCAGCTTAGCGGGATAAGGAAAAACGCAATTGGATCAATAAGTGGTAAAAGTCCCCTTATTCCTATTTTTTTGCACTGGATGATTTGCCGATTTTGCTAAGCCAGACCACAATTAATAGCGCCGCCATGAAGCGGCGAAACTTTATTTAAGACAGGGAGATAACCAATGAAATTGTTCAAAGTCGTTGCAGGATTTTTGATGGCTGCGGTGGTCGCGTTAACGCTTAGCGCTTGTGCACCGACATCAACTCAGGAAGGAACCGGCGGTTATATCGACGATACTGTCGTGACCACCAAAGTGAAGGCGCAGTTGTTGCATGATGAATCGCTGAAATCGACTGAAATCAATGTCGAAACCTTCAAAGGTAAAGTTCAGCTAAGTGGTTTTGTTAGCTCACCACAAATGGCTAATCGCGCGGTTGAAGTCACCCGCAGCGTGGCTGGCGTGAAATCTGTTGTGAACAACATGCAGATCAAATAACACAACGGGCGACCATCTGGTCGCCCGCTTCATTTCCGCTTGCCGATTAGAAACGATAACCCGCGCCGAAGAAGAATACCCACGGATCGATACGCGTGTTGATGTTTTGCTGCTCACCACCCGCTTTAAATTTCACGGTGGTGTCAATGTCCATGTACCACAGCGAGGCGTTCAGCATCCAATCACGGTTGATTTGATAATCCATACCTACCTGACCCGCCATGCCCCACGAATCTTTTACACTCAGATCGGTTAAGCCCGCATCCTGTCCAGTTTGGTTGAACTTGGCATCATAGAAAGTGGTGTAGTTGATGCCGACGCCGACATACGGACGTACCTTGCTTTTGCTATCGAAGAAGTAGTATTGCGCCATCAAGGTTGGTGGTAATTGACGCACCGTTGCCAGATTGCCGGTTGCCCCCAGCCCAACTTTGTGGCGGAACGGTGTGGCAGCTAGCAACTCAACGCCAATATTGTCGGTGGCCATATAGGTAAAGGTTAAACCCAGCTGCGTGTCGTTACTGACACTGAAGCCGCCCATACCCAGCACATTGTCAGAGCCTTCGGTTGGACGTACGGTGGCGCTGCCCGCGCGCATAAAGAAATCACCCGCTTCATGAGCCAACGCCAATTGTGGGATCGCCAACGCGATGAGCAGTGCGCATTTTGCCAGTTTCATAATCACTCCTTTGCCAAAATAGGGTCTCAATGTGGATTGCGGCACAATATCTAACCCTTTTTCAGTAAAAGATCATCTGCATCAATTCAAATTAATCACTTAAAAAACAATGAATTGATTCAGATCAATTTTGGCTTTGCGCGTTGTCTTAAAAGTCCACTTGCCAAAGTTTTTCGCCGTGATTATTTTATTTTTCCCAATGTGATTTTGGTTCGATGTCTTAGGAGTGGCGGGTAATCAGATGAGCGATTCACTTAACCCTTGTATGACCTGCGGCGCATGCTGCGCTAACTTCCGCGTTTCTTTTTACTGGGCCGAAGCCGTAGATGGCGGCGGTGCTGTGCCCGTTGAATTGACCGAGCAGCTAGGCTTGCTGATGCGCAATATGCGCGGCACTAACCAGCGCCAGCCGCACTGTATCGCGCTGCAAGGTGAAGTTGGCGGCTGCGTTTCTTGCGGCATTTATCAGCAACGGCCCTCACCGTGTCGCGAATTTTCCATGTCGGGTGAAAATGGCGTGCATAACGAAGCCTGCGATCGCGCGCGTGCACGCTACGGTCTTCCTGCGCTTTTTCACCCTTCTTTACCTTCCATGACAGAAAGTTATTGCAATGCGGGTGCCAGCACGCCAGTAGAACATGTACAATCGCCGGGTTAATTAACCCGGTTCTTTCAAGGAGTTTACATGTCTATCACGGCAAGCTCGTTATACCGTGACACAGGAAATTTTTTACGTCATCAGCTGGTGACTATTTTGCTGATGGCGTTGCTGACCTCGTTCATTACTGTGATCGTCGGCCATGCTTTAACCCCCGGTGAAGACCAGTTATCACTGTTGAGCCAGTCAGATGACAGCGCATCCTCGCTGTTTGAACTGGTACAGAACATGTCGCCAGAGCAACAACGCATTCTGCTGCGCGCTTCTGCGGCGGGTACCTTCGCAGCCTTAATTGGCAATACGCTGCTGCTGGGCGGCATGCTGTGCCTGATCCCGATGGTATCGGGCGGCCAACGCGTCAGCGCCTTACGCGCCATTGGTGCGTCTGCGCCGTTGCTGCCGAAATTGCTGCTGCAAACCTTTTTGATCACCTTGCTGGTGCAATTAGGCTTTATGGTATTGATGGTACCGGGTGTGTTGCTGGCGATCGTATTTTCATTAGCGCCGGTGATTCTGGCCAATGAAAAGCTCGGCGTGATCGGCGCCATGCGCGCCAGTATGCGTCTTGCCTGGAAGAATATTAAGGTGATTGCACCCGCGATTCTGCTGTGGCTGTTAGCGAAGATCGTATTGATGTTCTTTTTCTCGTCACTGACGGTGCTGCCGGCGAATATTGCCTCCGTGGTGTTGAATGCGCTGGGCAATCTGGTCTCCGCTATTCTGGTTATTTATTTGTACCGGCTGTATATGCTGTTACGTTAATCGTTATGGCGCTTTACGCGGCGCCTTAACTGAACGCTCCTGCCCTAATTGGAAACGCTATGAAGCAGTTACTCGATTTTCTTCCCCTGGTGGTTTTCTTCATCTTCTACAAGCTGTACGACATCTTTGTCGCTTCTGGCGCCTTGATTGTGGCGACAGGCTTGGCGTTAGTCGTCAGCTGGGTGCTGTACCGCAAGCTGGAAAAGATGACCATTTTCACCTTCGTGCTTGTGGCCGTGTTTGGCACCTTAACACTGGTTTTCCACAATGATGAATTTATCAAATGGAAGGTCACGGTGATCTATTCGTTGTTTGCTCTGGCGCTGCTTTACAGCCAATGGTTTATGAAACAGCCACTGATTCAAACCATGTTGGGTAAAGAGCTGCAACTGCCTTCAGGCGTGTGGCGCAATCTCAACATCGCTTGGGCGATTTTCTTCCTCGCCTGCGGCTTAGCGAATATTTATGTTGCGTTTTGGTTATCACAGGAATTTTGGGTTAACTTTAAAGTGTTCGGTCTGACCGGCCTGACCCTACTGTTTACCCTGTTGAGCGGCGTGTATATCTGGCGACAGATGCCGCAACAAGAACAAAAATAATGCCTCTTCGCCCGGCAACGTCGGGCTTCTCTTCACCTGCAGAAGAACTGAGCAATGGACGAAAAACATAAGTCGCCGCAAGGCGAAATGGTATTGCGAACCCTGGCGATGCCAGCGGATACCAATGCCAATGGTGATATCTTTGGTGGTTGGTTGATGTCGCAGATGGACATGGGCGGCGCAATCAAAGCTAAAGAGATCGCTGAAGGTCGTGTCGTGACCGTGCGCGTTGACGGCATGACGTTCCTCAAACCGGTAGCGGTTGGTGATGTGGTGAGCTGTTATGCGCGCTGCATTCGCACCGGCAACAGTTCGATGACCATTAACGTTGAAGTGTGGATCAAAAAAGTCTCGTCCGAACCCATCGGTCAAACTTACTGCGCTACCGAAGCGGTGTTCGTCTATGTTGCCGTCGACAACAGCGGACAATCGCGTCCGTTACCCGCAGGTAGAAGCAATTTGAGCGATTTATAGTGATAAAAAAAGCGGTCAAATGACCGCTTTTTCTTTGCCGATTAACCGTACTTATTCGATATTCGCGCCGCCATTGATGCGGAACACGATATTCATGGTCAACCCTTTCCCCGGACGCCCTGGCTGATAGCGCCATTTCTTCATCGCCAGTTTCACGTCACGTTCAAACATGTTGGCTGGCTTGGCTGACAGAATTTCAATGTTATCGACGCGTCCATCGCTATCGACATCAAATTTAACCCGCACATTCCCCTCTACACGCAACGCTAAGGCGCGCGTTGGATAGCCTGGCTTACTGACGCTCATCGCTTTTGGGCCATCGGAGACGGTTGGCGTTGGCGCAGGATTGGTTTTCGGCGCAGTGGTAGGCCGCGATTGCGTGGTCGGCGCATCTTGCTTAAACGGATTTTCCTGCGGCTTCACTTCCTGACGCGGCTTAGGCTCCGGCTTTTTCTCCACCTTTGGCTTCGGCTTAGGTTTCGGTTTGGGCTTAGGTTCCGGCGTGGGGATCGGCACTGGCTCGGCTTTTGGCGGCTCTGGTGCGACTTCTGGTTCCGGTTCAGGTTGTGGAGGCGGCGGCGTGACTTGCGCCGGAGCCGGTTCCGGCTGCACTTCCGGTGCCACCATCGAAACACTGATTGGCTGCGAGGCTTTGGGAACTTCAATCACCTGATGAAACGATGCATAGAGGATGCCAGCGATCAACGAACCGTGAAGTACCACGGATAAAATTACAGCAATGGGGGTACGTGTAGGTAAAGGCGTAGTCAACGTGGTCATATCATTCATGTTCATTGAGTGAAGCGCAGATTTTAAATGCAAATAGCAATCAGTTTCAATAAGCGATGTGTAAGCCACGGCAGAAATGGCCTTTTTTAGCGCTAATTGCGCCGAATGACAGCGGAATTATCTTTCGTTTGCACTCTGATTAACGATCACTTAACGTGTCACGCAATTTCGGCAAGTCTAACGGGAGTATCCCATCGTGCTTTACGTCATTTATGCGGAAGATACCGCTGATTCACTGGAAAAA